>NZ_CP031843.2:644166-1288333 GCF_003606325.2 Bartonella kosoyi | reverse complement strand
ACGGCTGTTAGTCAGAAAAAACAGCGTGAATTAGCTAATGCTATCAAACGCGCTCGCTTTTTAGGCTTACTTCCATACGTTATAAAGTAAACGATCAAGATACTTTGCAACTGGAGAAATTCTCCAGTTGCTTTTCTTATAGGGTTTAGAAAAATAGCTTATTGTATTCTATGCTAAGCTATTAAATGTAAAAGTTGAGGTATCAACATGCCTCTAACTGCAAAAAGCAGGACAGCGACAAATGAAAAAAAATCGTACTGATGAGATATTAACTGGTGTTTTGGCGGGATTGTTTGCTGTTGTGATAGGCATGGCAATCATCAGTGTTGCCAATATCGCTCCCTTTTTTTCTTTTTTTCTTGGCTGTTTTTTTTCATTGCCAATCTTTATTGTTGCGTTCGGTCAAGGAACATTTGCCAGCTTCGTTGCTTTGATAAGTGCGACTGTTGTTCTTTTCATTGCCACGGACATCTATATTGCTCTTGGGCTTATGCTGTTATTTTTTCTTCCTGCTGTTTATGCCTCTTGGCTTCTTGGATTAGCACGACCAGCGCAACAAGAAAACACATTAATATGGTACCCATTATCATCCGTTATTTTTCATTTAACTAACTTTATTGCTCTTATAGTCACCTTCATTGGACTCTATGTGAAAGCCAGTTCAAATACTCCTCTCATTGCAAAAAAAATCATTGAAAACATCGCACAAACTTTAAAACAATTGCCATCATTACAAGAAGCTAATATGCTTAATTTTAGTGAATTTTTAATGGCACATGCTGCAACTTTAGCAGCTATCGCTTTGGTATTTTATAGTTTGATTTTTCTCATTGGTAATCTTTACTTTTCAATGATAACAGCCCAATATATGAAGTGGCTGAAAAGACCTCGAGATGACTGGAGCAAAACTCTTCGCCTTCCAATTTCTGGAATTGTCATTTTCATCCTTGTTTCCATCGCCTCAATGGCTGAATTGAACGATTCTCTTCATTTGGGGACACTTGTCTTTAGCTCTGCCTATACTGTTATCATATCAATTAGTGGTCTAGCATATCTTCATAATATTACAAAAGGGGTTAGCGGTCGGGTTATTATACTTTCCTTTGTTTATATTGCTATTTTAACTGTCGTTTTTTTCCTACCTGTTTCTTGTATGATGCTTTTGATGGGCATTTGGGCTGCTATTCAATACAACTTTCAATCACACAAAAAACTTCCCTAAATTTATTTGTTCGAAAGGAAAAACTATGGATATTATTCTACTTGAGCGCATTCCTCGTCTTGGTCAGATGGGTGATATTGTCTCAGTGAAAGATGGTTATGCACGTAATTTTCTCTTGCCTCAAGGGAAAGCTTTACGCGCAAATGAAGAAAATAAAAAACATTTTGAGATCCAACGCGCACAACTTGAAGCACGTAATCTTGAACGCAAAAGTGAAGCACAAAAAATTGCTGAAAAACTTGATGGTCAATCATTTATTGCTGTTCGTTCTGCTGGTGAAACAGGACAACTTTATGGATCTGTGTCAACGCGTGATATTGCTGAAATCATAACACATGAAGGATTCTCTATTGGGCGAAATCAAATTGAACTTAATCATCCAATAAAAATGATCGGTCTTCATACGATTACTCTTAGCCTCCATCCTGAAGTTCAAATTTCTGTGGTTATTAACGTTGCACGCTCTACCAGTGAAGCACAACGCCAAGCAGAAGGTGAAACGCTTACTTCTGCTGAAAAAATATATGATATTCAAGAAGAAATATTAGAAGAAAATCAGGAAGAATTGTTGGCAGAAAAAATTAATGACAACGATATAAAAAATGCTCATCAAGAAGCTTAATTGCTTCTTTTGCTTTCTGTTTTATATATTTGATTCTATTTAAAATATTGGTCATAAAATACTCATGCCTTAAAGCTGAGTATTTTATGGTTTTTATATGTAAAGAACTAATTTTTATGAAAAATTGGAGATATGGCATATAAGAACATCCCATACCAAAAATAATAACAGCAATAAGGAGAAATGCTTTTGCTTCTCCAGCATAAAAGCAAAAATAATTTAAAGCTCTACCCTTAAGAGTGAATTTTGCATGAGCGGTAAGTTAATGATATCGTCGCGTGATCTACAATGATTCCACTTATAAAGAAGTCATTCTACTTACACCAGTATTAGAATTTTAAAATCACATAATTTCAAAGTATTTCGATTTAGAGTGCTGAAACTACCACTTAAAATCATATATTATAAAAATAAAACACACGAAATAGATGCTATATAAATAATACGCGAATGATAAATGAGCAGTGAGAAGAAAGTTTTTAAAAATGATATGATTTTAACTTAAAATGAAGCTTTGTAGCTCTATTCTTTTAATGTAAGATTTTCAATTTATTGCCTAAAGTCGCTAGACTTGGAGTTTTAGTGGGAAAAGTTTATGGAAGAAACTAGCGTTGTTAATATCAGCTCTTCGAAAAAAGAAGCTTCCCCTTCTTTTCGGCAACTTCCACATAATATTGAAGCTGAACAGGCATTACTTGGTGCTATCTTTATCAACAATGATTCTCTCGACCGCGTTTCGGATTTTCTAAAGCCAGAACATTTTTTTGAACCGTTGCATCAAAAGATTTATGCTGTTTTATCTCACCTTATTAAAACAGGAAAACTTGTAGATCCGGTTACGATCAAGCCTTATATCCAAATGGAAGAGAAAATTGGAGATATTACTGTCTACCAGTATGTTGTTCGCTTAGCCAAAGAAGCAGTCACCATTATTAACGCTGAAGATTATGGACGCGTTATTTATGATCTTTTTATCCGTCGTTCTTTGATTAATCTTGGAACTGAAGTTGTCAATACAGCCTTTGATGCTCCTGTAGAGTTTTCGCCTTCCAAACAAATTGAAACTATTGAAAATCAGTTATTTGAGCTAGCAGAAAAAGGGAAATATGGAGGCGGATTTGAAAATTTTAACGAGGCTGTAAAAAAAGCACTGGATATGGCAAGTGCTGCGAAACAGCGTTCTTCACAATTATCGGGGATAGCTACCCATATTAAAACACTTGATGAAAAAATGGGGGGATTACAAGCATCTGACTTAATTATCCTTGCGGGACGCCCCGGTATGGGTAAAACTTCACTAGCAACCAACATTGCCTTTAATATTGCCAATGCTTATAATCATAATGGTAATATCCAAGACAATGAGGGCGGCGTTGTTGGGTTCTTCTCACTTGAAATGTCCTCAGAGCAGCTTGCAACACGTATTATTTCTGAACAAACAGAAGTCTCTTCTTCTGATATTCGACGGGGGAACATTTCAGATGAACAATTTTCAAAAATCATCCGTGCAGTGAACCAGCTCCAAAAAGCCCCCCTTTATATTGATCAAACTGGGGGAATATCAATTACGCAACTGGCTGCCCGTGCTCGGCGCCTCAAGCGACAACATGGCTTGGATGTCTTGTTTATTGATTATATCCAACTCATGACAAGTAGCTCAAAGCGTTCATCTGAAAATCGTGTTCAAGAAATTACAGAAATTACCACAGGGTTAAAAGCATTAGCGAAAGAATTGAATGTTCCTATTATCGCTCTCTCTCAACTCTCACGTCAAGTCGAAAATAGAACGGATAAACGTCCACAACTCTCTGACTTACGTGAATCTGGTTCTATCGAGCAAGATGCCGACATCGTCCTTTTTGTCTATCGTGAAGAATATTATTTCAAAAATGAAGAACCCAAATTAGGTACTTTGGAACATCAAAAATGGCAAGATGAAATGGATAAAATTATGGGGAAAGCTGATGTCATTGTTGCAAAACAGCGTCATGGTCCGACAGGAATCATATCCCTTGCCTTTCAATCTGATTTCACACGCTTTAGTGATCTGGCAGATAGCAATTATCTTCCAGAACAAATCGGTTAAATCACCATGGTACGGAACCGTATTCAATTTATCTGTCAAAATTGTGGAACCGTCCATTCTCGTTGGGCCGGGAAATGTAGCGCCTGTGGAGAATGGAATTCTCTTGTTGAAGAAAATATAGATGGTGGCATAGGAAGTGGTCCTAAGCAGAATACGCGTAAAGGACGCATCGTCGCCCTTACATCTCTTTCCGGAAATCTCCAAGATGCTCCACGTATTCATTCTGGTATTGCTGAACTTGATCGTGTTACTGGTGGGGGCTTTGTCCGTGGATCAGCACTCCTTGTTGGGGGTGACCCCGGTATCGGAAAGTCAACATTGCTCACACAAACAGCTGCGGCTTTATCACGCAAAGGGCATAATGTTATCTATGTCTCAGGTGAAGAGGCTATTGCGCAAATTTGTCTGCGCGCGCAAAGGCTTGGCGCTCATAATACAGAGGTGAAACTTGCTGCTGAAACCAATGTTGAAGATATTCTAGCAACCTTAAGCGAGCATAAAAACCTTGATATGGTGATTATCGATTCGATTCAAACCCTATGGTCAGATATAGCAGATTCAGCACCGGGCACTGTCACACAAGTCCGTATTGGTGCTCAAGCTATGATACGCTTTGCCAAGAAAACAGGCGCTGCTGTTGTTCTTGTTGGTCATGTGACAAAAGATGGACAAATTGCTGGCCCTCGGGTCGTTGAACATATGGTTGATGGCGTTCTCTATTTTGAGGGTGAAGGAGGGCATCATTATCGCATTCTTAGAACTGTAAAAAATCGCTTCGGACCAACAGATGAAATTGGTGTCTTTGAAATGTCTGATAAAGGATTACGCGAAGTGATTAATCCATCCGAATTGTTTCTAGGGGAACGCAATGAAAAAGCACCAGGTGCTGCTGTTTTCGCCGGTATGGAAGGAACACGCCCGATATTGGTAGAAATTCAAGCGCTTGTTGCTCCTTCTTCTCTTGGAACACCACGACGTGCGGTTGTCGGATGGGATGGAAATCGTCTTTCTATGATTCTCGCCGTTTTAGAAGCCCATTGTGGCATTCGTTTTGGACAGCATGATGTCTATCTGAACGTGGCAGGTGGATATCGTATATCAGAGCCTGCTGCTGATTTAGCTGTAGCTGCTGCTTTGGTCTCTTCTCTTGCCAATATCCCTTTGCCAACGGATTATGTATATTTTGGTGAAGTTAGTCTTTCAGGAGCGACACGCGCTGTTGCACATTCAGCACAACGCATCAATGAGGCAAAAAAACTCGGCTTTCAAGGGGCATTTCACCCTACGACAACAACCGAAATGATGAAGTCGCTTAATTTTCAACAAAAAACTTTCTCCGACCTTCCCGAACTCGTTGCCACGCTTACCACAAGTAAAAAATGGTCTACACCACAGGCAGGATAATATAGAAAAAACGCTATAAAATATAAAATATCCTTGCTATAAGAATAAAAAATGACCTAACAAAAATATATTTGCACACAGATTTAAAGAACACAACTTTATGTATAAGGAACAAACAAATGATCATAACAATCCTTGATGGAATTGTCGTAGTAGTCATCCTGTTGTCCGCTTTTCTTGCTATGCTTCGAGGATTTTCACGTGAAGTATTATCGTTGGTTTCTTGGGCAATTGCAGCTGTTACGACACTGTTTTTATTCAAGCCTGTCTTACCTTTCTTTGAACAATATCTCTCTAATAAAATGATTGCATTGATCACAACATTGGTCACAATTTTTATTGTTGTTCTCATTATTACTTCGATTATTACCATGAAAATCTCCGATTTTATTATTGATAGTCGAGTTGGTATCCTTGACCGTACTATTGGTTTTATTTTTGGAGCACTTCGCGGTTTACTGATTATGGTCATCGGTATGTTGCTGATTAATGCACTTATTAAACCCGAGCACCAAGCAGACTGGTTAAAAAATGCCAAAACAAGGCCTATTTTGGATTCACTGGGACAAAAAGTTTGGGAAATACTTCCAAAAGATCTTGGATCTGTTCTCGAAAAGGCAGAAAATTTGTTTAAAGACAGCGATAAACATACGAATAAGAAACAACCTCATGAAAAAACGCTTCTTAAAAATGGAGAATAGCTTTTCATGCGGAAAGAGAACTAAATGATGTAAAATGTGATATGGATGATTCTTCCATATCACAACTGAAAGAATATGATGATAAAAAGCGATATTTCCTGCCAAGAATTTTCATTAGATGATGATACCCTTCATGAAGAATGTGGGGTTTTTGGTATTCTTGGGCATGAAGATGCTGCAACGTTAACCGCTCTTGGACTCCACGCACTTCAGCATCGTGGGCAAGAAGCAGCTGGGATTGTTTCTTATCATAATAAAATATTTCATCAAGAAAAGCATTTAGGTCTCGTTGGTGATCACTATACAAACCCCGCAACACTTGCACGCTTACCAGGGAATCGCGCTATTGGACATACCCGTTATTCAACAACTGGAGAAGTGGCATTACGCAATGTTCAACCCCTTTTTGCTGAATTGAAAGCTGGGGGTATTGCTATTGCGCATAATGGTAATCTTACCAATGGTCTTACATTGCGCCGTGAACTCATCGCTTCTGGTGCTATCTGTCAATCAACATCAGATTCAGAAGTTTTTCTCCATCTTATTGCCCGCTCGCGTTATGAATCCTCTTCTGATCGTTTTGTTGATGCAATTCGGCAAGTAGAAGGTGGGTATGCTATGTTAGCACTCACACGTACAAAGCTTATTGCGGCACGCGATCCAACAGGAATTAGACCTCTCGTGATGGGAGAACTTGATGGAAAGCCAATCTTTTGTTCTGAAACGTGTGCTCTTGATATTATTGGAGCAAAATATGTCCGTGATGTTAAAAATGGAGAAATCATTATCTGTGAAATACAAAAAAATGGGGAAATTACCAAAAAAATTATAAAACCAGAAAATACAAAACCAGAAAAACTTTGCTTATTTGAATATGTTTATTTTGCCCGACCGGACTCAATTGTTGGAGGGCGTAGCGTTTATACAACACGCAAAAATATGGGAATTCGTTTAGCACAGGAAGCCCCTTGTGAGGGCGATGTTGTGGTCCCTGTTCCTGATGGTGGAACACCTGCAGCGATTGGCTATGCACAAGAAATTGGAATTCCCTTCGAGCTTGGTATTATTCGTAATCACTATGTTGGCCGCACTTTTATCGAACCAACACAACAAATTCGCGCTTTTGGCGTCAAGTTAAAACATTCGGCAAATCGTCCTGTGATTGAAGGAAAACGGGTTATTCTGGTTGATGACTCTATTGTACGAGGAACAACATCCCTTAAAATTGTGCGAATGCTTCGCGATGCAGGAGCAAAAGAAGTTCATATGCGCGTCTCTAGCCCTATGATTTTCTATCCTGACTTTTATGGCATTGATACACCTAAAGCCGAAAGCCTTTTAGCGAATCAATATCCAGATTTAAAATCTATGTGCAATTTTATTGGAGCAGACTCTTTAGAATTTCTTTCAACAGATGGATTATATCTTGCTGTAGCAGGAGAAAAACGAAATAACGCCGATCCACAATTTACTGACCATTATTTTACTGGATATTATCCTACGCATCTGGTTGATCAAGAAAACCTCTCCAAAATTCATCAATCATCTGTCCTTAAAACAAGAGATTAATGATGACAAAACGTGACTTTAGTCTCCATGGGCGTATCGCACTTGTTACTGGTGCATCAAGAGGAATTGGATATTATTTAGCTCTCGAGCTTGCTGCACGCGGTGCTCATATTATTGCTCTTGCACGAACAGTCAGCGGACTGACTGAATTGGACAATCAAATCCGAAAAAAAGGGGCTCTTGCTACCCTCGTTCCGCTCGATTTACATCATATGGAAAACATCGATGCTCTTGCACTCTCAATTGCCAATCGCTGGAAAAAACTCGATATTATCGTTGCAAATGCAGGAATCCTTGGAACACTCTCACCAATAGCGCATATAGAAAATACGGTCTTTGAAGATGTCTTTCAAATCAATCTTTTCAGCCAATGGCGCTTAATAAAAGCTGTTGAGCCTTTATTACGTGAATCTGACGCTGGACGAGCCATCTTGTTATCCTCAAGCGTTGCTCATGTTGCACGCTCTTTCTGGGGGGCTTATGCAGCCTCTAAAGCGGCTTTAGAAATGATTGCTCGTTGTTGGGCAGAAGAACTCAAACAAACTCCTATTAAGATTAATTGTGTCAACCCTGGAGCCACACGTACAGCTATGCGCGCTGAAGCTATGCCTGGTGAAGATCCAGAAACGCTCCCCTCACCACAAGAGGTTGCAAAAAAAATAGTCCATTTGCTCTCACCTGATTTAAAGGAAACTGGAAAACTCTTTAATGTCCGTGAAAATCGGTTTGTGGATTATTATGCCCCTCATTGATATCATCTGAAATGTAAATAGACCAATCTCTCTCTTTCCTGCACTTCTTAACAAAAGAATGAAGCAGTTTATGATTCTTGGCTAGCTTTTTTAGCATCAGCCTTTTTCTCTTCTAAAGCGGCCCGTTTATTATAAGCAACGAAACTACAGGGGAGAAAAATCATATAGCTAACAGCTGTAATCAATAAAGTTTTCCATGTGTAAGTCGCAAGAAAACCGACATAAATAACAATGACCAACATGCAGGGTATAACGATATCACGCCTCAAGTTTTGATCAATTGTCTTTGCATTCCACACTGGTAGGCGACTAATCAAAAGAAAAGCGATAATGACTGTATAAAGACTAAAAAACAATGCCCACCCCCAATTGGGGACCAAACCAAGAGCACCTAAATAGGTAGGTAATAAAAGGAGTAACGCTCCTGCAGGTGCAGGAACACCAACAAAATAACTTTTCTGCCATTGTGGGATATCAGCATTATCCAACATCACATTAAAACGCGCTAATCGCAAACAACAAGCAACACAATAAACAAGAGCTGCAACCCAACCAATGTGGTGTGCTTGATTCAAAATAAAAGAATAAACAATAAGCGCAGGGGTAACACCAAAATTGACAATATCAGCAAGAGAGTCCATCTGTGCCCCGAAAGATGAACTCCCATCTATTAAACGTGCAATGCGACCATCAGCACCATCTAGAACTGCAGCCAAAAGCACCATTAAAATAGCAGCCTCATAGCGATTCTCAAAAGCTAAACGAATGCTGCTCATCCCTGCGCAAATTGCCAAAATAGTAATGATATTGGGAATAACATAGCGCATTGAGGTCGATGAACGTCGCCGACTTGCAATATCATCATGCTGCCCCTCAGGATTGAATGAAGAAAATGGCGAAAAATTTTTCATTGGGTGGCCCTAATCGTATCTGAAATCCGTTGTAGCACTCTTATCATCAAAAGACCCTAAAACTGTCTCTCCAGCGATGGCTGTCTGTCCAACCGCAACACGCAATTTCATTTCAGTTGGTATATAAATATCAAGGCGAGAACCAAAACGAATCAACCCAAATCGCTCTCCCGTGATAACAGCATCATTTTCTTTTGACCAACAAACAATCCTACGAGCAAACATCCCTGCTATTTGTACGATAGCAATTTTACCATGCTTGCTCTCAATGACCACCCCATTCCGCTCATTAAACTGACTAGCCTTATCAAACTCCGCATTGGTAAACCTACCTGGATGATAAACAATAGACTCTACTGTACCACTGATAGGAATACGGTTGATATGGCATGAAAAGACGTCCATAAAAATGGAAATACGAACCATTTCATCTTTCCCTAAGCCTAATTCTTCAGGTGGAACACATGATTCTACAAATGAAATACGCCCATCTGCAGGCGACATAACCCAATTTGGATTCAAAGGGATCACACGATCTGGATCACGAAAAAAGTATATACACCACACCGTGAGAACAAGACCACACCAAAACAACGGACTCCATATCCAACCAAGAATGAGCGAAATAACAAAAAATGCTACAATAAAAGGATAGCCTTCTTTATGAATCGGGACAAAGCTATTATGGACAGATTGTAGAATACTCATATCATTTCCTATTCATCGTAAACTTAAACAAGCAATAAATCTTTTTGTTCCTCTTGCTTTTATGTATTTTATCAATCACTCCATATAAAGATAGAGATTACATTTTGCCCACCTTATTTTTTACGATTAACAATACCCGTTTCATCTTCTTCACGCATTTTACGTAATTTTTCTTCAGCTTGCGATGCTTCAAGCTGCTTATTCCACATTGAAGCATAGAGACCTTTCTTTCGTAAGAGCTCTGTATGCGTCCCATTTTCAATAATACGACCGCTTTTAAGAACCAAAATTTCATCAGCATTGATAACCGTAGAAAGACGATGTGCAATAATCAATGTTGTACGTCCACGACTTACAATATCCAATGCTTGTTGAATTTCCTGTTCCGTTGCCGTATCAAGAGCTGCTGTCGCTTCATCTAGAATAAGAAGTGGGGGGGCTTTTAAGAGTGTCCGTGCAATAGCCACACGCTGTTTTTCACCCCCTGATAATTTGA
Organism: Bartonella kosoyi; assembly: GCF_003606325.2. NCBI lineage: Bacteria > Pseudomonadati > Pseudomonadota > Alphaproteobacteria > Hyphomicrobiales > Bartonellaceae > Bartonella > Bartonella kosoyi. The sequence goes on along the minus strand of NZ_CP031843.2, from coordinate 1,277,862 downwards.
GACCACGCTCTCCTACCATAGATTGAAAACCTTCCGGTAATATCTCAATAAATTTTGATATTTGTGCCATTTCAGCAGCTTTGTACACCTCTTCATCTGTCGCATTTGGGCACCCATAGCGAATATTATAGGCAATTGTATCATTAAATAACACTGTATCTTGTGGGACCATGCCAATCGCTTCACGCAAACTTTTTTGTGTTATGTCACGAATATCCTGCCCGTCAATTGTGATAGAACCTGCATCAACATCATAAAATCGAAAAAGTAACCGAGAAATAGTTGATTTTCCTGCACCCGATGGACCGACAATGGCGACTGTTTTTCCTCCAGGAACTTCAAAATTAATATCTCTGAGAATCTGACGCGTCGAATCATAAGAAAATTTTACCTGATGAAAACGAATGGTCCCATCGCTTATCTCTAATGGTCTAGCATCCAATTTATCAATGATTTCTTTCTGAACATCTAAAAGATCGAACATCGCTTCAATATCCGTTAAACCTTGTCGAACATCACGATAAATTGAACCAATAAAATTCAGTGGAATGGAAAGTTGCATTAAAAGGGCATTAATAAAAACAAAATCTCCTAAAGTTTGTGTCTTATAAAAAACTTCATAAGCCGACATTAGCATCATGATCGTCATTCCAATACCAAAGATAAGAGCCTGACCAAAATTAAGCCAGCTTAATGATGTCCAAATCTTTGTTGCGGCTTTTTCATAACCCGCCATAGAAGCATCAAAACGATCGGCTTCTAGAGTTTCATTGCCAAAATATTTGACCGTTTCAAAATTTAAAAGAGAATCAACAGCGCGCGTATTTGCCTCAGTATCTGCTGTATTCATTTGTTGACGAATGCGAATACGCCAATCACTCGCCTTAATGGTAAAAAAAGTATATAGTAAAACCGTTATAACAACAATGAGAAGATAATGCCATCCGTAGTTGATATAAAATACAAGAGCCGTTAATACAAATTCTAAAACTGTCGGTACGGTATTGAGAATTGAAAATCTTACGATCGCTTCAATTCCTTTTGTCCCACGCTCAATCACACGAGAAAGCCCACCAGTTCGGCGCTCTAAATGAAATCGTAAAGATAACTCATGAATATGGACAAAAGTTTTATAAGCTAATTGACGAACAGCATATTGACCAACAGTGGCAAAAAGGGAGTCGCGTAATTGATTTAATCCAGCCTGCATAATCCGCGCGACATTGTATGCCAAAACGAGCATGATAGGGATAATCAAACTGGACGGAAACCATTCAGGGAGCTGAAAGCTTGTATCAAGCACATTCGTAGAATATTTAAAGAAATACGGCACAGATATGAGAACGAGCTTGGACAAAACAAGATAAAATACTGCCCATAGTACACGTATTTTCAGATCACGCCGATCCACCGGCCACATATAAGGCCATAAATTGTAAAGTGTGTGTAGAGTTGTCCCTGTATCTGATGATACAGTTTTCGTCATTTCATTGCGTTTCATAAAGCCCTTACTTCTCTATCATCCACACGAAAAAGGCAAAACACCCCCCTGTGGTTGTTTATAAGTTTCTTACGCTTTTCAATAAGCTATACCTACTCGTTGTTTGAAGTTAGACTGTTTTTGAAAAAGGAACAAGAAATAATCCATTATACAACTTATTATTTTGATCTGTATTCTCATACCACTCTGCTGCAAATAAATTTTCAACTTTTACATGCTTTTTTTTCAATTCTGCCTGAAGCCACTTTTTTGTCTTACCAATCTCTTTAAGACCATCATCAATAATTTCACCATTTTCTACGACAATCGTCGATTTCTTTCCCTCTTCCTTTTTAATAACAGTGCAATCACCATTGGTTTCCAAACAAACAAAAGCTGCTTCATGTAAACTACAGCCTTTAGTACGCAACATTGTAATCAAATCATTCACACTGATCCCTAAGTTCTTAATCTTATCCATTTGAAAGACCCCATCTAAAACCAGTGCAATATTTCGTCCTGCAATGAGACGACGAAAAAAAACTGAATAGCGTGAAAAAAAATTAAAAGAGGTAACCAAGGCTTGCCAAATCAGTAAAACAAGCAATAATTGAATGCAGCTAATACTCTGATTATAAATAACGCCTCCAATGATACTTCCCATCACAAAATTACTGACCAAATCAACCGGCGTCATTTGACTAAGACTACCACGACCCGTCGTTCTTAAAATAAATAGGAAAGCAACAAGACCTACAGCCAGCTTAAGCGCGATATATCCATAGTGATATAAAAATTCCATTATATTCTCCTTTTAATTTATGAGAACTGCTGGAATAGAGAAATTAGAATCGTTTTATTTCCCACACGGTTATGCGCTCACCACTCTGCGGATCCTTACTATCTTTTAAGAGAACCCCCTCGGCTGCAAGCTCATCACGAATTGTATCCGCAGCTTCCCACTCTTTATTATGGATAAGCCACAATCTTTCGGCAATGCGCTGATCAATAAATTTTGAATCAAGAGAGGTTTTTTTTATAAATAATGGGCAATCTATTTCTTTAATCCATTCTTGTCGTAATAGTCCTAACAAATTCATCCCATTGGCAAGAGCCCAAGCATCCCCTGCTTTATAAAATTTTCGCAAAAGAGTGAATGCTTTTGGTGTATTAAGATCATCACTGAGAGCATCTATTAAAGTATCCTCAATTGCTTCATTGTTTTCCATCATACTCTTTTTATTGCGAAGCAGTTCATACCAACGATACAGTTCACTGCTTGATTGTATTAAACGCTGCACTGTCCAATTTAATGGTTCACGATAATGCGTTTGGAGCATTGAAAAACGTGCAGATAACCCCGCCCAATTTTGCTTCATTTCATCGGCTAAAACACCATTAAATTCCAAAAAATCATTTTCTAAAACAGCATGAATGGTTATGAAATTGCCAAAGCTTTTCGACATCTTTTTACCTTCAACTTGTAAAAAGCCGTTATGCATCCAAAAATTAGCCATTCGCTCCGTCCCAAAAGCTGAACAACTTTGTGCAATTTCATTTTCATGATGAGGAAAAATTAAATCAAGTCCACCACCATGGATATCAAAAATATTCGCGATCGGATCATCACAAATTAAACCACCACCATAGGGCGCTAATAACTTTGCCATTGACATGGCAGAACATTCAATATGCCAACCTGGACGACCTAAAACAGAAATTCCTCCTGGCGATTTCCAACCTGGCTCTCCTTCCGCAGAAGGTTTCCATAAAACAAAATCCATCTCCTCCCTTTTATAAGCAGCAACATCGATACGCGCCCCTGCCCTCATTTCATCTAAAGAACGATTTGCAAATGCCCCATAATGGGGAGGATTTTTTATGCTGCTTATAGAAAATAATATATGATTTTCTGCTTTATAAGCATGCCCCTTTTCAAGCAATCTTTCGATGAGAGCGCGCATCTCCTCTAAATGCTCGGTTGCACGCGGCTGGCTGGTTGGCAATAGACAACCAAGTGCTATTGTATCCTGTTGGAACTGAGAATATGTACGTTCTGTTAATTGACGAATAGCATCATTTAGTGACAAATGGGGATATTCGTGGGCGGCTCGTGCATTAATTTTATCATCGACATCAGTAATATTACGCGCATAGAGAACATGATCTTTGCCATAAACATGACGCAATAAGCGAAATAAAACATCAAAAACAATGACAGGACGTGCATTTCCTATATGAGCATAATCATAAACTGTTGGGCCACAAACATAAAGACGTACTCTTGTCGGATCTATTGGTATAAAATTTTCTTTTTTACGTGTCAGCGTATTATAAAATCGCAACTCTTTCATCATTATACTCCGTGGAGATATTACGCACCGCTCCCTTAGATGTCCTCTTATCTCAAATTATCGCATTATGCAGTTTAGACTAAAAACTTTTACCCTCTCGTCAATTCTTCTTCCCTCATTGTCATTGAGGCTCTATCCAATCACTTATCATAAAAACAATCTTTTTTATTTGATTGAACAAAAACATTCTATAGATAAAAAGCTTTTCCCTCCTTGAAGAAAACAAGTTTAGAAAAAATTTCATAAGTAATAGAATATTTATATGAAAAATAGATGATAGGAAGCAAATCTTAAAATTTTAATCACACAAAGCTTCATCAGTATTTTCAATATTCCACAATGGGTTCCTTACTGTCCCTTACGCCCTATATTTTATCATCAATCATTGAGAATAATATCGCAATTAACCCTATTTTTTAACATCGTTCTGATGACACAATTATTTATTTGTACAGAGTTTTATTCAAAGAAGGTAATAAACAATAATGCGTAATAAATTGAGAAAAATCATTCTTTTAATACTCCTTGTCATTTCAATGCCAACCTTCGCGCAACAATCTCCACCTTATGAGAAAAAATTACTTCGCCTCGCAGAAATTTTAGGATCATTGCATTCTCTCCAAAATCTTTGTGAACCTCCAACAAACCAATGGTACGACTATATGAACGCACTGATTGAAGCAGAACACCCGACTCCCAAAAGACGCACTTATTTTTATGAAGCATTTAATGAAGCCTATCGTGCTTTCTCAGAAAATTATCATCATTGTACACAAGCAGCCATTGAAGCCAATCAAAGATATATTCAAGAAGGAAGAGCTTTATCTGAAAATCTTCTCATGCAGTATAACAACTAACCTGTATAAAAAGCATCTCCTTCAATTTAAGTGATATCAATGATGCCCTCCTCACAAGTGAAGAGATCAATAAATTGCTTTTGAAAATAAAGAAACTTTTGAAGAAGAGTGCCTTGATATGCTTTGATTCTTATGAGCGCCTTTCCTTGGTAAAAAATCGTTCTTTGGCTTCCTCCCCACTTTCAAAGGATGAAAACTCTTAATCCAATCTGGTTTGTAAATAGCCCAAGCGCTCGTGCATTTTACTTAGCTTTCCACCATGTGATGTGCTTTGAAACTCTGCAAAAAAACGAAGAATATTCATCACACACTAAAAAACACTTACGTGTTAAGGAGGCTGATATGCAAAACAGAACGCCATTGATTTGCCAATTCACGCGCTTTTTTTAAAGAAACATGTTTTAAGGCACCCAATCCCATTTCACGACGCCGACCGTGAATGGTATAATGATAAAGCCATTGAGCACCGCCATCTTTACGCTTATGAAGTAGCAAGCCAGCACCATCATTATATTTGCCAGCTCGTGGGTGTTGCGACAGATCTTGCATTAAGACGGTTCATAAGAGTCATTTTTTAATCCTTTCTTATACAGTTTTTACCCACACGCCAGCCCCGCTTATGACGTGCAAGCAAGTGATATTAATTGATTCAATCTGAGAGGGTTTAGAATAAGAAAATCTTACTATATTCGTAATTCTCATTCAATATGCAAAACAATGAATTATCATTATAAATCAATGTGTTATATGCCTTATATCACATCATCGCTCTATAAAAGATGGTGTTTTTGGCATAACAAAATAAATCTGATGCTATTTACACTAAAGTTTCTATAAATTTAACAGGCTCTCCTTGTGAAGGTGTGACAATTTCACCTTCCCACATAACGCGCATACCACGGACAACAGTTCCGACAGGCCAACCTTTAACCTTTTGACCATCATAAGGAGTCCAACCAGCACGTGAACCAATTAAGCTATTCGTTATGACTTCTTCTCGCTTAAGATCAACAATGGTCAAATCAGCATCATATCCAACAGCAAGACGTCCTTTACAGCTTATACCAAAAATACGACTAGGGCCATGTGACGTGAGATCAACAAAACGCTCAAGAGACATTTTTCCTGCATTCACATGGGTCAACATAATGGCTGCTGTTGTTTGCACTCCTGTCATTCCTGAAGGTGAAGAGGGATAAGACTGAAGCTTGTCCTCAAGGGTATGAGGCGCATGATCTGAGCCTAAAACATCAATAATCCCCTGTTGAACACCGTACCAAAGAGCTTCACGGTGGCGCGGTTCACGAATAGGTGGATTCATTTGAATTAATGTACCAAACTGTTTATAATCATCAGCCGTAAGAGTCAAATGATGGTGTGTCACTTCAATTGTTGCGACATCTTTATGTTTTTTTAGAAAATCAATTTCTTCTTCTGTCGAAAGATGTAACACATGAATGCGTGCTTTTGTCTCATGGGCAATTTTTACCAAACGCTGCGTACACTTTAACGCCGCAATTTCATCACGCCAAATCGGATGTGAAGATGTATCCCCTTCAATACGCAGTATTTTACGCTCTTTAAGCCTTTCCTCATCTTCAGAATGAAAAGCTGCACGACGGCGTGTATTTTGCAAAATAAGACGTACACTTTCATCATCATCGACCAAAAGATCACCGGTAGAAGATCCCATAAAGACTTTAATTCCAGCGGCACCAGGAAGTCTTTCTAATTCAGACAGTTCATGAGCATTTTCACGCGTTCCTCCAACCCAAAATGCAAAGTCACAATGCATGCGATGAAATCCGCGCTTAACCTTATCGCTTAATGTTTCTTCTGATGTTGTCAATGGATTGGTATTAGGCATCTCAAACACTGCTGTAACCCCTCCTAACACAGCAGAATATGAGCCACTTTCCAAATCCTCCTTATATTCATTGCCTGGCTCACGAAAATGCACTTGACTATCAATAATTCCCGGCAAAATATGAAGCCCTGTACAATCAATCACCTCACCAGCCGCAGCACATGTAAGGTCGCCAATTTCAGCAATACGGCCATTTGTAACACCAATATCACGCTTGCTTTTTCCATCATGATTCACAAGTGTTGCACCTTTAAAAATTGTATCAAATGTTTTAAACATAGCCATGCTCCTTACATATTGCTCACTTATCGATTATGTAACTTTGAGCAGAAAGGCAAGAACCATGATTGAAAAACAGAATGCCATTTGCTTAAAAAACCGCAAAATTATTCAAATTACAGGCGAAGAAGCAACAGATTTTTTACAGTCCCTGATCACAACAGATGTCAAAAAAATAAGTCCCCAAGAAATTTTCCCTGGAGCCCTCTTATCCCCACAAGGAAAGGTCCTTACTGATTTTCTTATCGGTAAAAGAGAGAATGGTTATTTTATCGATATTGTGATGTCTTTGGCCGATATACTCTACAAGCGTCTATTGCTCTATAAACTGCGTAAAAAAGTAGAAATTACTCAGCCCTTACAAGATCTTGTTACAGTTTCTTGGAAAAATGAATCAGATACTTTAAATTTTGATTCAAATTTTGTTGATAAACGTTTCCCGGAACAAGAAAAAATAATACGAATCTACGGTAAAATTCCTTTTTTGGCTTCAGAAGATTATGACACATGGAATCAATTGCGTATTCGGTATGCAATTGCGGAAAGTGGCCAAGACTATGAAGTTGGCAAAATCTTTCCTCATGATATTAATTACGATCAAATCAATGGATTAGCCTTCAACAAAGGGTGTTATATTGGACAAGAAATTGTTTCGCGAATGCACCACCGACGTGCAGCACGTCGCCGTATCTTGATTGTAAAAGGCCAGCGTGATCTCCCCCCTCAATCGGGCATTGAAGCAGGAACAAAAGTGCTTGGCCACTTAGGAACATGTGTTACAAATGAAGCTCTCGCTTTGATGCGTATTGACCACGTCAAAGATGCTATGGACCATAACATTCCCTTTACCGTAAAAAACATTCCTGTCACCATACATATTGCTAAAAATATGAATTTTACCTTTCCTGAAAATACTGTAGAAAATACGCATGGCTAAAGCTGAATTATTAAAAAGTGGAGAAGCCCGCGCTTGGCAAAGAATGCTCTCTGGACGCAGACTTGATCTTCTCAATCCTTCTCCTTTTGATATTGAAATTGAAGATATCGCTCATGGACTTGCTCGCGTAGCACGTTGGAATGGTCAAACACGAGGAGAGCATGCCTATTCTGTTGCACAACATTCACTTTTGGTCGAACAAATATTTCAAAAACTTTTTCCACAGTCGCCACGGAATGAATATCTCTGTGCTCTTCTTCATGATGCACCAGAATATGTCATCGGCGATATCATTTCACCCTTTAAAGCTGTCATAGGAAAACAATACGAACGCATTGAAAAGCGCATCCAAGATGCAATCCACATGCGCTTTTCTCTTCCCGTTGATCTTTCTCAAAAACTTTTAAAAAAAATTAAACAAGCCGATCGTATTGCGGCATATCATGAAGCCATCACATTTGCTGGATTTAATACAGAAGAAGCCCTTCGCTATTTTGGCTCTCCCAATAATATTTCACCCGATGATCTTCGTTTACACCCCTCCTCTACACAACAAATTGAAAATGCATTTTTAACGCGCTTTAATGACCTAGATGCTCAAAGATTATAGGCTCTTCGCATTGTTGATTTTTTTTCATTACAGATTCATCACTCTGATTTATAATAATAATTTATCGTTTTTCATATTAAATGAGTCCCCCTCATATGGTAGGTTTCACTCGTTTCAAATCTATTTATCTTGAATCAATCAAAATCATTTGCTCGCATATCATAAACAGGGAAAGCCCTAGGGATTAAAACTGTACAAGAAGACTAAAAATGTCACTTATGAGCCCTCTCAAGTAGCAAGCGCTCATCAGCAACATTGAAAGTTGGCAAAGTGTGTGATGCTACCCATGTGTTTTTTTATGAAGCGTAAAGATGGTCGTACTTTATAAAGTTTATACACTTCCTGAGAACTTTTCCATTATAGCATTCACAAATACTGTCGCAAAATAGAATGAGGGGTCTAAATATTTCTTTAAAAAAGTACATAAATTAGCACCCCAATGGTATTCTGTTTTGCATGAGAAAACTTCTTCCATTAAAGCAATGGAAAAAATCATAGCTAAAATTGCATACAAAAATATATGAAATAATGCACGTTCATTATAAAAATAGACAAATGTTTTCTTGTCGAACTTTTTAACTTAAACGAGAATTTATTTCAGTTTATAAACTTCCCTATCCGCTGGAAAAGAACGGGATGTAACATCCTCTGCATAGTTTTTGATTGCGGTTTTCATGGCTTGTTCAAGGTCTCCATAACGACGTACAAATTTGGGTACGTGAGCACCATAGCCCAACATATCTTCCATCACCAAGACTTGTCCATCACATTGATTGGATGCACCAATACCGATTGTTGGAATAGAAAGATTTTCTGTCAATTTTACGGCTAAAGGTTCGACAATCCCTTCCAAAACAATAGCAAAAGCACCAGCCTTTTCAATCGCTGCTCCGTCATCTTCAATTCTTTGCCAATCACTCTCTTTCCGTCCTTGTGTCTTAAAACCACCAAAACGATTGACTGCTTGGGGAGTAAGACCAATATGTCCCATCACTGGTATGCCACGTTTACATAAAAAATCTATTGTTTCCGCTATATAAACTCCACCTTCAAGCTTTACAGCTCCACACCCCGTTTGTGCAAGAATACGCGATGCATTAAAAAAAGCCTGCTCTTTACTTTCTTCATAAGAGCCAAAAGGCATATCAATAACGACAAGAGCTTTTTGAGATCCATGCACCACAGCCTGCCCGTGTAAAATCATCATATCTAAAGTAACAGGAAGCGTTGTCTCAAACCCATATACCACCATACCAACGCTATCGCCAACCAAAAGAATATCGCAATAGGGGTCAGCAATCCGCGCAGTATAAGCTTGATAAGCAGTTAAAGAAACAATCGGCTGTTGTCTCTTTCTTTCGCGTATTTGAGAAGATGTTATACGCTTTACAGTTTTATGGATACTCATTTTCCACCCTTCTCTTGCAATATGTATTGATCAATAAGCCTTACCTCACCAAAGCGAACAGTAAGAAGTAAAACCGCTGGTTTATTCAATGTTCCTTTGACCTCGCATAAAGTTTCCATATCCCGTAAATCTATCGCTTCAATGATTGCACGCGTTTCTTTTTGTAAAGTATCATGAACAATTTTACATAATTTATCAACCGATCGTTCGCCTTCATGGTAAAGCTTTTCAGCAGCTTTGCCACTTTCAGGAATAATTTTGGCCGCTTTACGATCTTCTAATGTTAAAAACTGATTGCGTGAAGAATGCGCAACACCATCTGCTTCACGTAGAATAGGAACGCCAACAATCTCAACAGGAAAGGCTAAATCTTCAACCATACGCCGAATAATTAAAATTTGTTGAAAATCCTTTTCTCCAAAAAAAGCCTTGTCAGGCTGAACAATATTAAAAAGCTTAGCAACAACACTCGTTACACCACAAAAGTGCCCTGGACGTAATTTTCCCATCAAAATACGTGATAATTTTTCCACTTGCACAATTGTATCATTTCCCAAGGGCCACATTTCTTCCACAGAAGGCGCAAAAACACATTCAACACCCGCTTTTTCCAATAAAGCACAATCGCTTCTTAAGTCTCTTGGATATTGATCAAAATCTTCATCAGGTCCAAATTGCTTTGGATTGACAAAAATGGAAACCAATACGCGATCACACATGGCTTTTGCACGCTGTACTAATGCCAGATGCCCCTCATGGAGTGCTCCCATTGTTAGGACTAAACCAATCGAAAAGCCTAAACTTCGTTCTTCTGAAGTATATTGGCGAACTTCAGCAATTGTCTTTAAAATTTTCATTTTCCCATTCTATTCAATTATGATCAGATCAACAAACAAATGCTTGCATACTAAATCGACGCTCAAATAACTGTATCAAATTCATCCGCACCGACGGCTGTTTTATATCTCGTGGCTCCCAGACATGACGCATAAGAAAAAAACCCGTTAAATTAAAACCATTTATTATATCCCTAAAATCAGTAGGACGAGTCGTTCTTTGCACAAGAAACTGTGGAAGAATGAGAAGCTTTTTTTTCCAAGGTTCCCCTGCTTCTTCACAGACAGCCCGTCCAGATTTTGGCGATACGTAATAAAGTTTTTGCTTACGACCTGTCGCAGCACAACAAGATAAATCAAGACCAAACCCGAGTTCTTCAAGAAGCCGCATTTCAAAACGCACCAGCAATTCTGCATTTACAAATGGTTCATCAAAATTCTGCATAAAAAGGTGTAAAATATCATATAAAACGGGGTGGGGATCACGCTCTGGAAGAAGCCGTAAATGAAAAGCAATCAATTGCAAAGCATACAGTGCTTCTGGTAAACAGATTAATCGTGCCGCATGGAAATCAAGGGCTTCAAGGCGAAAAAGTCCCAAATGTTCTTCTAAACGCGCACTCCATTCAGCCTCCACAAAATTCCCAGGCTGAAGAAGAGCTGCCATACGACGCGAACGCCCCCCTTTTACCACCCCCATATAACGCCCACGTTCACGCGTTATAATCTCAAGAATAACACTTGTTTCACCATATTGGCGCACACCAAGAATAACAGCTTGTTCTTTCCACTTCATTTTATTTTAATTATTTTAAAAAATCCAATCCCATTTCGCGATAACGTTCTGGATCGGTATCCCAATTATTACGCACTTTCACAAAGAGAAAAAGATGAACCTTTTGATCCATAATTTCCATAAGCTCCTTGCGTGCTGCTTGACCAATCGTTTTAATTGTATCGCCTTTTGCTCCTAAAACAATTTTCTTCTGACTCTCACGCTCTACATAAATAACTTGATTAATTTTAACGGAACCATCTGAACGCTCTTCAAAGCTTTCGGTTTCAACCGTTGAGGAATAAGGCAGTTCATCATGAAGACGAAGAAAAAGTTTTTCACGCGTAATTTCAGCAGCAAGATGACGCATAGGCATATCGGAAATTTGATCTTCCGGATAATACCATGGCCCCTCCTGCATCATGTTACTCAACGCATGAAGTAAATCCTTGCAACCAGAACCGTTTAAAGCAGAAATCATAAATGTTTGCGCAAACTTCACACGTTCATTGATTTTAGTGGTTAACGCTAAAAGAGATGATTTAACAACTGTATCAACCTTATTTAGCACAAGAACTTTTTCTTGTTTCATAGTGTTTACAATATCTAACATCCTATCAACTTCATCCGAAAGACCACTTTGAGCATCAATTAACACGAGTAGAACATCAGCACTCTTAGCCCCTCCCCAAGCAGCAGAGACCATGGCACGTTCTAAACGCTTATGAGGACGAAAAACACCCGGTGTATCAACCAACACAATTTGTACATCATCATGAATGACAATACCGCGGATTAAAGTTCGTGTTGTCTGTACTTTATGCGTTACAATTGAAACCTTTGTTCCAACCAATTGATTAACCAATGTTGATTTACCGGCATTCGGCATTCCAATAAGCACAACAAATCCAGAACGCGTTTTCATAACGTCACTCATGATCATTTTTTCCCACCGTTTTCCACACCCCCTCTCGTCGCAAAATTTTTTCAGCGGCCATTCTTTCGGCATTTCTTTTAGAGCTCCCCTGCCCAATCTCTGAAGCAAAACCTGAAATACTGACCTCTACCATAAAAACAGGATCGTGATCTGGACCTGAACGTTTGATGACCTGATAATGTGGTTGTGCATTGCCTTGGATATGCGCCCATTCTTGTAATTCTGTCTTGGCATCACGTCGAGCTGCATTCATTTTCTTTGCCCGACTTTGCCAATATTTTTGAATAAAAGGACGAACGCTTTCCAACCCTCCATCAAGATACATCACTGCAATCAAAGCTTCCACGACATCTGCATGCATATTGATGAGCCGACGCCCTTCAAAATTTCTCATCTCAAAACCAACTTGGATCATATCAGGCAGCCTCATTTCGCGTGCAATATCAGCACATGTCTGCGCATTGACCAGATGATTTAAACGGACTGATAATTCACCTTCACTTGCCTGAGGGAAAAGTTGATACAGCATCTCTGCAATCAAAAGCCCTAGAACCCGATCACCTAGAAACTCTAGTCGTTCATAATTTCCCTGTTCCGAATCTTGTACACTCGCGTGTGTTAATGCTCTTTTTAATTTCTCTTCATCTTTAAAACGATGCCCCGTCAGCTTGAAAAGCTGATCAATCATGAGACGTCTCATCGTTGTTTCCTTGCTTGATTAGCGGTAAATCATGAACCGTATTTATGAAAGAAAACAAACGTTTCCAACGCACATCAAATGGCCAGCGCCAAAGCTGCCAAGCACTTGAACCGTTACTGATAGAAAAGAAAATCACGCTCGCGCGACCAATAAGATTTTCTTCTGGAACATAGCCTACATCCAAACGACTATCATCTGAATTGTCACGGTTATCCCCCATCATAAAATAATGTCCCTGAGGAACTTCAAAGACTTTTGTATCATCAACTTTTGGGATGAAAGCTAAATCAAGCGTATCGTAGCGAACACCATTCGGCAATGTCTCGCGATAGACCTCAACGGGATAGTTCACTTCCGTTATATCAGAATTATCAATCTCTCCCATAAAGTGACGTGAAACAGCCTTGTCATTAATATAAAGAACACTTTGACGAACTTGTATACGATCACCTGGCAGCCCAATAACGCGTTTTATATAATCGATCTTCGGATTACTTGGTAAACGAAAAACGACCACATCTCCCCGTTGAGGTTGGGATGCCCAAATACGTCCAGAAAAAAGGGGAGGAGAAAAGGGGATGGAAAAACGAGAATACCCATATGCATACTTAGAAACAAAGAGATAATCCCCCACTAATAAAGTAGGACGCATTGAACCGGAAGGAATACTAAAAGGCTGGAAAAAAAGTGTCCGAATAAAGGCTGCCAAAAGCAAAGCCTGTATTAAAACAGAAATTAATTCAAGAATCCCACCTTTTTTTTCTTTTTTATGCACTTCATCTTTTTGGACCATCACCAATTACCTTCTCATCACAAATATAACTTTTTTCCATCATAATATTCAAATAATAAAAGTACAATCTCTCACGCCATCTATCCACGTGGAAGTGCTTCAATAATAACAAATGCCTGCGCCCAAGGAAAATCATCTGTTATGCTGAGATGAATAATCGCCTCATGATGAGGAGGTAATAACTTCTGAAGTTGCACTTGCGCACGATTTGTTAATTGCATGATTGGTTTACCTGATGACAAATTAACCACCCCCATGTCTTTCCAATTGATACCACAAGCAATCCCCGTCCCTAAAGCTTTAGCACATGCTTCTTTAGCAGCAAATCTTTTTGCATAAGAAGAAGAATTTTTTTTGAGATTTTCGGACCTATTCCTTTCAATATCCGTAAAAATACGTTGAATAAAACGCTCGCCATAACGAACCAACATTCTCTCAATCCGTCGTATATCAACCAAATCATTTCCAAGGCCAACAATCATAAGATATTACCCGATCTTTCTTACGATGAACGCTTCTTTAAACATCTCTTTTTTATAATCTTTTGGTATCGTTTTTGTTTAAAACGAACCGTTGCTCTGTAAACACCTATATAAGATAAACCACCAAAAACAACACCTAAAAGAGTTCCACCTAAAATCATAGGACTCATAATTGTGTTCCACGCACCTTTAAAAAGAAGAGAGAGATTTGATACTGTCAAACCATTAAACAGAGCACGAATTTGAGAAAGAGAAATCTCATTGACATCGCTAAAAAGCGATAAACAAAAATACCCTACTTTATAATCAGCCATGATAATCAATAAAAACGTGAGTGGATTCGAAAAAACCGTCCCAATGATTGCAGCCGCAAAGTTTGCACGCAAAATCCAAGAAAAAAATATTGCCAAGATAATATGCACCCCAAAGACAGGGGAACAGGCTAAAAAAATGCCAATAGCAAACCCTAACGCAACTTCGTGTGGTGTTGCTGATATCCGCAAAATACGTTTATGTATGTAAGAAAATGAGCGAGAAAATGAACGACGTGGCCACAACCAAAGTCGAATACGCGTTACAAAATCTACTGGTTGTCGACGACGAAAAAGCATATGACTCTCAATATACATCTTTTGATGATAAAATAATCTATATCACCCAAATTAATCTTTTTAAGTTTTTGCATAAAAAAAAATAGAAAGACAATTAAATATTTCGACTGCCTGGTTTAATCGCTGGAATAGCAGAAAGATCTGCAGGAAGTTCATCACTCGCATAAGAAGCAATCTCATATTCAGCTAGCGCAATCAATGGAACGCCAACATCAACCTTACCACCAGAACGATCAAGGATGCATGCACTTGCCAAGACCTCTGCTCCTGCAGCCGCCAACGCCTCAACGGTCTCACGAATAGAAAGACCCGTTGTCACAATATCTTCAACAATAACAACCCGCGCACCCTTCTTGATTTCAAAACGTCGTAATTCAAAGACGCCATTGACACGCTCTACCCAAAGAGAAGGAACACCAAGGTAACGTGAAGTCTCATAGGAAGGAATAAGACCACCAATTGCGGGACCAACAACATAATCAATTTGTTCCTTGATAGATTCTTTGATTTTTTCAGCCAATCCACAACAGAGTTTTTCCGTCAAGTCAGCATGCATAAACACTTTTGCCTTTTGCATATAAGTTGCACTATGGCGTCCCGATGTTAAAATAAAATGCCCTTCTAGAATAGCATCTGCTTGTTTAAAAATATCAATGACATCTTGTGTATTCATTGCAAAATCTTCCTTGTTATCCATGAACCCGCCGTACTGTACTGACTGAATTTGCCTTTTTTAACTGAGAAAAAATACGATTCAAATGTTTTAAATCCCAAACTTCCAAATCAATCATCATTTCTGTAAAATCTGGTGCCGTTCGGATCAAAGATAAATTTTGGATATTGGCATCGTTAGCAGAAATTATTTGCGTAATTTCTGCTAACGAACCAGGACTATTGACAACCAAAATATTTATTCGCGCAGGAAAACGTTCATTCATTTGAGCATCAATATCCCAGCGGACATCAATCCATCGTTCTGGCTGATCATCATAGGCCATCAAAGCCGAAGACTGGATTGGATAAATAACGATCCCAGCGCCTGGTTGCATAATACCAACAATCCGATCTCCAGGCACTGCTCCTTCTGGTGAAAAACGGACAGGGATATCTCCACGGGTTCCTCGAATAGGTAAGGCTTTAGATTGATGATCCTCTATCATTGCATCCTTTTCATTTTCTGGAACCTTAAAAATCATCCCTTGAGCATTTTCAATATTGAACCACCCTTCCTCTCCTGGCTTAAAAGATGATTTTTGGACTACACGCTCTTGATAATCAGGATAAACCGCTTTAATCACATCAGCGGAAAACAATTCTCCACGCCCAACAGCAGCCAAGACATCCTCTACATCTTTACGCGCCAAACGCGGTAAAACTTTCTTCAAAACATCTTTTGAAAATTGTTTTCCCATATATTCAAATGAACGCTCAAGAATACGATATCCTAAGCCTGAATATTGCTTACGCACCGCTGCTCTGCTTGCGCGACGGATAGCTGAACGTGCTTTACCTGTGACAACAAGAAATTCCCACGCAGCGGGCGGAATTTGAGCGTGTGAACGGATAATATCAACTTCGTCACCATTTTTTAATTTAGTCATTAAAGGCATAATACGACCATTGATTTTTACGCCCACACAAGAATCGCCAATCTCTGTGTGGACAGCATAAGCAAAATCGATAGGTGTCGCGCCTTTAGGAAAAGCAATTAATCGACCTTTTGGTGTAAAACAAAAAACTTGGTCTTGAAAAAGCTCAAGTTTTGTGTGTTCTAAAAACTCTTCCGGATTATCTCCATCAGATAAAGATTGTATCGTTTGACGCAACCATGCATAGGCATTCGTTTCGCTTGATAACTTCGAAGTCGAATAATTGGAACCCTGCTCCTTATATATGGAATGGGCAGCAACCCCATATTCAGCAACTTCATTCATGGCAGCTGTTCTAATTTGCAATTCAACGCGTTGTCTCGAAGGTCCCACAATGGTTGTATGAATAGAACGATAATCATTTTGCTTTGGTATAGAGATATAATCTTTAAAACGACCAGGAACCATCGGCCAGGTCGTATGGATGACACCAAGAGCACGATAACAATCATTCACGGATTCAACAATCACACGAAATCCAAAAATATCCGATAACTGTTCAAAAGATAATGCTTTGCTTTCCATTTTGCGAAAAACGGAATAAGATTTTTTCTGACGGCTTTTAACATCTGCTTTAATGCCATTTTCCAAAAAAAGTTTTGTCAATTCATTTTCAATTGTGGAAAGCAAATCACGATTGCGCTTTGATAATTCAGAAAGTCGATTGGTAATCGTACGATGACCTTCTGGATTTAAATAAAAGAAAGAGAGATCCTCTAATTCTTCGCGCATATCCTGCATACCCATACGGCCCGCAAGTGGTGCATAAATATCCATTGTCTCCTCAGCAATTCGTCGACGTTTATCATCACGCATGACGCCAAGGGTACGCATATTATGAAGGCGGTCTGCAAGTTTGACTAAAAGCACACGAACATCATCAGAAATGGCAATAAGAAGTTTACGAAGATTTTCTGCCTGTACAGCTTTCTTTGATACAAGATCAAGCTTATTAAGCTTTGTAAGCCCTTCAACCAACTTACCAATTTCAGAACCAAAAAGTTGATCAATTTCTGCTCGTGTAGCACTTGTGTCTTCAATTGTATCATGCAAAAGAGCAACAGCAATCGTTGCCTCATCCAATCGCATATCTGTTAAAATAGCAGCGACTTCTAAAGGATGAGAAAAATAAAGATCACCTGAAGCACGCTTTTGATGTGCATGCTTTCTCATTGCATAATCATAAGCCCTGTTTAAAAGAGCCTTGTCTACGTCAGACTTGTAACGCTGAACACGCTCAACAAGCTCACACTGACGCATCATACGAGCATATCCTTTATCTTTTCACACCTTTAATCCTTATTGAACACACCTTATCAATAAAAGACAAGAAAAATAACCCCCCCTTACATGACAAAGTATCTTTACTCCTGTAGTATCAACCAATGCAATTAATAATCGTCATTTTTTTCTGGAACGACCAAACCTTCAATCCCCGCTAAAAGCTCTTCTTCTGACATATGATCAAATGAAGTTCCTTCTTCTTGCGATGATGAATTAAAAACACTTTCAGCTTCACTTGAATGGGTGATAAATTCACTTACCATTTCTGGCTCATCTACTTCCACATGCTTTTGTAGCGAATGAATAAGATCTTCTTTTAAATCAGCAGGCGACAACGTTTCTTCTGCTATTTCACGCAAAGCAACAACTGGATTTTTATCATTATCACGATCGACTGTAATTTGCGCTCCTTGTGAAATCTGACGCGCCCGATGACCTGCTAAAAGTACCAATTCAAAGCGGTTATCAACTTTATCAATACAATCTTCTACCGTTACGCGGGCCATTTATGCCTCTTTCTCAAATAAAAAAATTTAATAGTGGATTAGGAGAGTATATACAATAATCAAAATAAAACACAAGAAAAACAACACACGCTTTCATATTTTTTGTTTAAAGAACTTATTTGAGAAAACTCTTGGAAACTTTATATAAAAATGTATATCCTGCTCATGCTTGTTATCAAAGCTGCACTTCAAACAATTCCAATAAATTGGATTTGAGCAAAGGAAGGTGTTTCTTGACAAAATACCTCTTTGAGGTCTTTATTCTTTTAACAGAAAAAATAGCTCTTAAAAATCCTTTCTAATAACAACAATCTTATGCATACTTTTTATGATACTGTATTTATGAAAGACAGAATTTTTTCTTTAAACATTATATGTATTGCACGCTTATTCATCGAATGAATTACGGAAAGATTGCCTCTCGTTTCATTATCATGAGCCATAAGTTCATATTAAAATTTCTTCTAAAATAGTTTATTGATATTCTAGATTATTTATAAAAACATCACCCGTCATATACGCCATAAAAGACTCAAAAGAATAAAAAAATTGATGCCTAACACCATGAATAACTCATTAACACCGCCTTGCCCAGAGCCCCCCAAAAATTGCAATTTATGCCCCAGGCTCCATCAGTTTATCGCGGACTGGCGTGTGAAAGAACCAAGTTGGTATAACGCACCGGTCCGCCCTTTCTTTCCCTATAAAGGAGCAGATACAACGCGTCTTCTCATTGTTGGTCTTGCGCCTGGATTACGCGGAGCCAATCGAACTGGACGTCCATTTACGGGTGATTATGCTGGACACTTACTTTATTCCACTTTAAAAAAATTCGGGTTTGCGCAAGGAACTTTTGAGGAAAGAGCAGATGATACTCTTGAACTGATTGATGCTGCAATCGTTAACTCTGTTCGTTGTGTTCCACCAGAAAACAAACCCACCGGTGCGGAAATTAATACGTGCCGCTCTTTTTTTTCGCCTCTTTTAACAAATCTTCCCAAACTTAAAGCCGTTATTACCTTAGGTACCATTGCACACCATTCAACTGTACGCGCTCTTAATGCAAAAGTTTTAGCGCATCCTTTTGGACATGGCACAATCAATAACATTGGTAGATTACGCATCTTTTCCAGCTATCACTGTTCTCGTTATAATACGAATACAGGCCGCTTGACAGACGCCATGTTTCATCAAATTTTTCAAGAGGCAAAAACATACTTAGATCAATGCTAAATCAATAAAGCATATCCAAGTCGATCATCCATATCTTTTTAAAAGTCTTGCTTTTTCACGTCCCCAATCACGTTTTTTTTCCGTTTCGCGCTTATCATGAAGTTTTTTTCCACGGGCTAGAGCAATCTCTAACTTAACGCGCCCACGTTCATTAAAGTAAAGTTTGAGAGGAACAAGTGTCATTCCCTCACGGGATGTTGCATTAAAAAAACGTGCCATCTCACGTTTTGAAAGTAATAATTTACGCAAACGTCGCGGCTCATGATTAAAACGATTAGCCTGCGTATATTCAGGAATATAGCTGTTGACTAACCATAATTCCCCATTTTCAAAACTGGCATAGCTTTCAGCAATATTAGCATGATTAGAACGTAAAGACTTTACTTCCGCTCCTTGAAGAACAAGACCCGCCTCAAGATTATTAAGAATTTCAAAATTAAAACGTGCTTTACGATTATCAGCAATTATTTTCCGTACGGGCGCGTTCTTTTTTTTATTCATGGCTTTTTCAATATCATTTTATGCTTTTAAAAGACCAGCATGACTAAGAGCTGCATCAATAATCTTCTTGGTGCTCTGTGTTAATGGAACAATCGGAGAACGCACTGTCTCACCACAAAATCCCAATTTTGCAGCAGCATATTTAATCCCTGCAGGGCTAGGTTCAATAAATACAGCACGATTGAGAGGCATGAGGCGATCATTTAATTCCCGTGCTGTCTTATAATCCCCATGAAAACAAGCGGCTTGAAGTTCTGCACAAAGTTTTGGAGCAACATTGGAGGAAACTGAAATACATCCGACACCTCCATGGGCATTAAAACCTAATGCTGTACAGTCATCACCGGAAAGCTGCACGAAATCTTTACCACACTTTTCACCTTGTTCACTCACGCGCTCAATTCTGCTCGTTGCATCCTTAACACCAATGATATTGTTAAAATCTTGATAAAGGTCTCTCATCGTTTCCACAGCCATATCAATAACAGAACGACCCGGAATATTATAAATTATAATCGGGATAGAAACAGCTTTGGCAATGGAAGAAAAATGCTTATATAAACCAGACTGATTGGGTCTATTATAATAGGGTGTAACAACCAAAACGGCATCTGCACCAGCTTTTTGCGCGTGTTGTGCGAGCTCTATAGCCTCACTTGTGCTATTGGATCCTGCTCCAGCAACAACAGGAACACGCTTTGCGACCTGCTCAACACACAATGCTATAATTCGCTTATGTTCTTCATGACTTAAAGTTGCTGATTCACCTGTCGTCCCAACAGGGCTTACACCGTTAATCCCTTGTGTGATTTGCCATTCAACAAAATCACAAAACGCTTTCTCATCAATTGCACCCTTATGATCAAACGGTGTAATAAGCGCAGTTATAGCTCCCTTGAGCATGATCAACTCCCTATAATGTTCGCTTTTATTTTTTTAATAATCGCCTTTATAAATTTTAAATAGAGCATAATCTTGCTCTATCATCGAAGCAAGATGAATTTCAAAAAAGCCTTCATAAGATCAACATATTCTTCTTTAGATTTTGAACATTTCTTTAAAATAAACCGTCTGTATTAACGTGTTTTTCATGCTTGTATTCTATAAAGCCTTAGTTTTTTTTACAAAAAGCAAGGTCTCAAGGTCTTTTCTCTATGCGTGTATTTTCCACCTCTCTTTTCGTAGCAACCTTTACTACACTTATACTGGCAATAAGAATTTTATTTTCAAATGCCTATGCACAAACACCTCTTTTACATGGGAAAGCACCAATCCCTTCGGCACGCCCTACCGCCCTTACTATCAAACAAGCAGCTCAACCTCTTCAACAAAGACACACGACATCGCACAATACTGCAACACTCAAACAACTAAAAGCTGGGCTAGATGCCCTTGCAAACAACAATATTGCAAAAACAATAAACTTGCGTAATGCAATGGAAAAACATAGCCTTGATCGTTATATTTTAACATGGGCGCTGGGGCTATCAAACCAAGATAATATACCAAGTTCTGAAATATATAATGCCATCAATATGCTAAAAGGATGGCCCGGTATAGAAACGATGCAACGCAATGCTGAGCGTGCTTTTCTTAACGAAACCAATGTCACACGCGCTATCATCCAAAAATTTTCTCATCATCCCCCTCTTACAGCACAAGGTATGGCTCTCTTCGCTAAAGCACTTATTGCGATGGGGCAAACCACTCGTGCTCAACATATTCTTGCACCGTGGTGGCATAAAACACCGCTTAATGCAAAAGAAGAAGTGTTCGTTCTTAAAAGTGCAAGTGCGGCCTTAAAACCTATTGATCATTTAAAACGCATGCAGTTTATGCTGTATGCACATCGTTTTGATTCAGCATCACGTATTGCAAAATTAGCCCATGCTCAATCTCTTTTTGATGCTTTTGTCGCCGTTGAAAAAAATGATCCTAGAGCGACACAAAAATTACGCGCTGTCGCGAGAACATGGAAAAAAGATCCTCTCTTCCAGTTTGCTCAAATGCGCCATCTTCGGCGAACAGAGCAATATGATGCAGCCGCAGCACTTATGATGAAAACATCAAAAGATGCATTCCATCTTATGAACCCTCATTCTTTGTGGAAAGAGCAACGCGCCCTTTCTCGCGAAATGCTCGATTTAAATAAACCCAAAATGGCTTATCAACTTGTTGCGATGCACACTGGCATAACATCTGCATTAGCTGTTGATGCTGAGTTTCATGCAGGATGGTACGCACTACGGTTTCTTCATAACCCTAAATTGGCAATGCAGCATTTTTCACGCATTCCTCAACTCTCCTCTTCACCTTTTTCTGCATCACGTGGATATTACTGGATGGGACGAACAGAAGAAACGCTAGGAGAACATAAAAATGCCCAGCATTACTTTCATCGCGCTGCTCATTTTGGTGCAACTTATTATGGTCAATTAGCCGCTGCACGACTCAATCAAAAAAAGCTTAACATTTTCTTTCCTAAACCAACAATCGCTGAGCGACAACATTTTAGTGCACGAAAAACTATCAAAGCAATTCAACGTCTTGAAGATGTGGGCTATGCTGATTTTGCTAAAGTTTTTTATAGAGAACTTGCAAAAAAAATAGAAAGTCCCGGTGAATTAGCTCTTCTGGCTGTTATGGCAGAAAAAAATGGTGACTATTATACCAGCCTCAAAATCGGAAAAATAGCTGCTTTTCAGGGAAAAAATGTCGGGGCACTTTCTCATCCCCTAGGAGCGATACCAGCTTCTACTCATATTTCTGTAGAAGAAAAATCGCTTATCTATGCCATTGCACGCCAAGAAAGCGAATTTAATCCAACTGCCATATCAAAAGCAGGTGCACAAGGGATACTTCAATTGCTTCCTACAACAGCAAAAGCACTCGCAAAAAAATATTCAATCGCATGGTCTCCTAAAAAATTCCGCAGTGATGCTTATTATAATGCAACATTAGGGGCTTATTTTCTCAATGAACAATTGGAACGTTTTAATGGATCCTATATCCTAACTCTTATTGGCTATAATGCGGGGCCCCGCCGAGTTAATGAATGGATAAAACGTTATGGCGACCCTCGAGGACAATCTCTCGATCACGTCATTGATTGGATCGAACGCATTCCTTATACAGAAACACGGAATTACGTGATGCGTGTCATGGAAAATTACGGTGTCTACAAAGCAAGACTCACTGGGAAAATAGATATAAAAACCGACCTGCTTTCTGGTCAATGGAAATAATATGCCTTAATCTTCCCAAAGAGCATTGTGTTCTTAAGAGATATCTTTATTCCCTCTCAAAGAGTATTCACATACAGCCTCACTCTTAACGTGCAAGTAAGTTAAGTGATTTTAATGGGTTCAGTATCAATAGAGTTGAGATGGAAAAATCTACGCTATTCGGGTCTCTTATTCAAAATACAAAATAATGAATTATCATGGTGCATAAATATTTCATTTCTTCTCAAAACATAAACGATAACATCATAGAGGATTAATGTAAAAAGAGTGAAATGAATAGCTCATCCTTTTACTATTGCTTATTCATCAACATTAAAATCTTGTACAATAGCACATTTTGAGGTTATTTTTTCTGCTTACAATATTTCTATACCCCATAGGGGGCGTTATTACATATATCTGTTTGGATCATCTCTAAAGTAAAAAAACAGACTCATTGAGAAAAAACCTTAAAGATAAAAAATATCCTCCTGTCTCTTCTCTTTTCATTCAGCTTTACAACTTTCAAACATATCAATATCTTTAAGAATGAAGCTGAAACTTTGCCTTTTATTTCTCTCATCTTTATATATAAGCCCATATCCTTCGCACAAAACAGAATATCTAGCCTCAATAGTATGTGTTTCTTATTCCTATTTTTATTTTAATGTCTCTAAGTCTATTTCACCATTGTATACTTGAAAAGTAATTATGAAAATATTCTCACGAATGGCATAAAATTTTATTAGACATAATTAAGCTTCATTTGATAAAAGCTATAGTTCTATTCCCCCCTAACTTCCAACGTTGCAACAGCCCTTTCATTTAGAGCATTCATAAGAAATATATTGACTGCTTTTAAAAAGTTTTTTTATCCATGCTCTTCCTCACTCGTGTCATAAGTCAGCGCGGATGATTTTGATTGCTTCAATGTAAAAAAATTTCGAAAA
The DNA here is from genome assembly GCF_003606325.2 of Bartonella kosoyi. NCBI lineage: Bacteria > Pseudomonadati > Pseudomonadota > Alphaproteobacteria > Hyphomicrobiales > Bartonellaceae > Bartonella > Bartonella kosoyi. The sequence continues at coordinate 1,253,589 of NZ_CP031843.2, read as the reverse complement.
AATATATTTGAACTTTCATTTAAATTATAAATAGCCTTTATAAATAAATATATTATCTAAACAGAGCCCCCCATAAAAATCAGCTAAATATTAAGGATACTCTGATCGTTTTATTCACTTTTGATGGTGGAGGGGGAGGAAAAGAACCAACCCGTTGAAGGGCTGCCATAGCCAATCGATCAAGTTCTGGATCTCCAGCAGAAACGACGACACGGCTAGAAAAAATGCCCCCCCGCTCATGCACCCTAAATTCTAATTTCACCGTTCCTTTTGTTCGACTAGTACGCTGTCCTACAACATAATTTTTTTGCCGTTCTAATTGCGACTGTACCTTTGCTAACCACTCCATTAACACCATATTTTCAAGCCCTGCGGTACTGCCGCTCTGTCTGGCGGCAACCGAACGCACGGACTTTACAGATGGCTTCTTTACAACTGTCTTTGGTATTGCTTTTTTCTCAAATATTTTATCTTCTACCTTTTGAGGAAGAGATTCTTCCAAAGATTTTACTGTAAAATCATCTTTTTCTACACTATGCTGGGACTCTTCCGGTTGAATATCATCCACCGTTTCCGATATCTCTGGCTCTTGCTCAGAAAGATCTGGCTGCAATAGTTCTGGTTTTGTGCTAGTATTTGACAAATCTATATCATTATCCAGATTCGACTGATCCATATCAGCATCTAGGTGTACACTCTCTTGGGCAAGAGTTAGTATAACCGTTGACGAGAGCACACCCTTACTGACACCAGCCTTTCGAAAATAAAACTGTGTTCCCAATGCAATATGCAGAGACAGAGCACCAACAAATGCAACCATCCAAAGAGTTGATAACTGCCTCGTATTTGCAAAGTTCATCGTTTTTCCGCCGCTATTCTAAGTGCAATATTGGTCTTTTATCTCATTAAAACAAGCTATTTTGAAATTGCAACTTTTTTCTTGACTGATTTTATCATGTTTAATATGGTCCCCCTGTGATTTTATATTTTAAATCATCTCTGCTTGGTTGGCTAATTTTTGGTAGGGTTAAGTCAAGCATTTTTATATGTAAAATTTCAAGCTTAGAGAGGGGATGTTAAAAAAAAGGTTATAATGTGTTATGCAAATAAGACGAAGAAATATCCATAAAAGCTGTGTGATTTTAGGTGCGTTGTCGGTCTGTATACCTTCATTTGTTTTTGCACAAAACAGCGATAAGAATGTTGTGACTGAGCTTAAGCCAATCCTTATTAAGGGAAAAAAAGTCGAAGATACTTTAAATTCAATAACCATTCTGACTGATCGTAAAACCAACAAGAATATTGATGAAAAACAAATAACTGATGTTTATGATGTGAGTCGTCTTAATCCTTCTGTATCCTATAACTCAGAAAATAACAGTTTTGTTATTCGGGGTTTAGATGCAAACCGTGTTCTTACGACAATGGATGGTATTTCTCTTCCGTGGTTTAATGATATATTCCGTGGTGGCGGTGGAAACACAACGTTTGATTTCAATGCTCTTTCTACGTTTGATACTATTCAGGGATCAGATTCTAGTCTTTATGGTTCTGGGGCGCTTGGCGGGATAATTGCGTTGCGTACCCTTAATCCTGAAGACCTTATCGTGGAAGGAAAGAATTGGGGAAGCCTTATAAAAGGTGGTTATCACTCTGTTGATAACAGCTGGCGCATCGATCAAGCTTTTGCTGTGCGTAATTACCGGACATTTTTGCTTTTCCAAGGGTCTTATGTAGAAGGTCATGAGCGCAAAAACATGGGAACAGTGGGAGGATATGAAGAACGCACGCGTAAAAATCCTTCTCACTTTGATAAAAATAACTTGCTTTTTAAAATTCATCAATATTTGAGTGATAATCATCGGCTTGGTTTTACCGCAGAGCGTTTTGGTCATAATAGTAATACGCATGAATTAAATTCGTCTAAAAGGTATGCTCCAGGTTCTGTTTATGAACGGGATGATAAGCTTCGTGAGCGCTTTTCTCTTTCTTATAATTATAAGGGTGATGGCGATGCGGTTCTTGATGCGTTTAGTGGGGTGCTTTATTGGCAAAGGCAATCAAGTCGTCACGTTTTGACTGGGGTTCGTGTTTCAGCTCCCAAAGGGGATTATTTAAGAGATAATTTCTTACGTAATATTAATTATGGTTTCAATGCTGATGCACTTAAAAAAGTGGATATTGGCACTACAAACCATACGTTAAAGTTTGCAACAAATGTTTCGTCATCTAAATTTCATCACTATTTGTTAGGTAAAGACAATTGTCATATAAAAGAATATGCTCGAGGATGTCTTTTTGTTCCTGCTAATCGCTCAGATTCACCAGACACAAATGGTTACAATTTAGGCTTTGTTTTTGAAGATGAAATTGGATTCGTTGATGATCGTTTTCGTGTAACACCGGGAATCCGGTATGATTGGTACAAATATGTTCCTCAGAAAACACCTTCTTATGAGAAAGCTCTGATTTCTGATAAATTTCCTCCAGAAAGAAGTGGATCACGCTTTTCTCCTAAATTACGCGTGGAGTGGGATGTTCGTAATCAAGTAACGTTCTATGCTCAGTGGGCACAGGCTTTTCGTGCACCACGTATTTCAGAGCTTTATGTTTCTTATATCAAGCCTTCTGCTTATTACGTTAAAGGAAATCCTGATCTTCAACCAGAAACAAGCAATGGGTATGATGTTGGTCTACGGTATGGAAATGCAAATTTTGGTGGTTCCTTCAATGCCTTTATCAACCAATATAAGAACTTCATAGATACTGAAGATAGAGGGCCCTCAGAAGAGTTCAGATTTGCGCGTCGGCATTACATGAATCGTTTTCGCGTGCAAATTTTTGGTGTTGAAACAAACGCACATCTAGCTCTTAAGAATGGTTTTCATAGCAATGTTTCTCTTGCTTATTCACAAGGAAAAGATCTTGATAAAAAGGAATATCTTAACTCAATTCCTCCTTTAAAAGCAGTTATCGGCTTAGGATATGCGAAAGAAGTTTGGGGGGGCGATATTATCCTTACTTTGGCAGCCAAACGTGATAAAGTAGCTGAGGCATCTGATTACCAAAAAATTCCAGGATATCATGTTGTTGATATGACAGGGTGGTGGAAACCATTCGGTGAAACAGGACCTATCTTGAGAGCCGGTGTTTATAATCTTTTCAATACAAAATATTGGAATGCATCAGAACTTCCTTCAAGTAAGAGTTCAACACCCAAGGATTATTATAGCCAGCCTGGTCGTAACTTTAAGGTGTCATTCGTACAAAAGTTTTAGTCACTACTTCTATTAACGATTAGGTCAATAAAATTATCGATAAAAGGATTAATTATTGTGTTTCTATTTCCAACATTTTTAAAATTAAAAGGAGTTGATAGAAAAGCTTTAATTCTTTCTGTTTTATCGTTTTTTAATTATCGGCTGTTCGCGATAGAGTGTTATTTTGTGATAGATTAAACTCTTAAAAGAATTTGATCTATTGCCTTGGGATTGTAAAATTTGAAAGTTCGTTTTTGAATTAAGTAATATAAAGGTAAAGTCCATGGCACAGACAGCTGAAATGATTCTTCGCTTGCGTGAAGAAAAAAAAGAAATGCGAAACCGCGATTTTGCGGTTTCTATTGGTATATCTGAAGCGGAACTTATTGCGGCCTATTGTACCGTTGGAAAGGCAAAAAGACTACAAACTGATGTTGCTACACTCTTGGAAAGTGCTCCTCGGCTTGGAACGGTCATGGTCTTAACACGCAACGAGCATGCAGTTCACGAAATAACGGGGCATTTTGAAAAAATTGTTCAAAACCAACATGTTCCTATAACATTGGGTGAAATTGATTTGCGTATTTTTGCAAAACAATGGAAGTTCGGTTTTGAATGTGATGTCATTATCCTTGGAAAGCCTGCAAAAAGTCTACAATTCTTTGATGAGCATGGTGTTGCTATTTTAAAAGTCTATTCTAAAGATACAACCAACATGGAAGAGTGGAATAAACTTGTTGAAAAGCTCCTTCTTGAAGATCAATCCTCTGTTCTTGATATTCTTCCCGTTTCTCTTCCAGTTCAATGTGACATAACAGAATTGGATATTGAGAATTTTCGGGATCGTTGGCGTAAAATGACAGATGTACACCAGCTTCACAAAATTATTTCCGAATTTAAAATTAATCGGCATCATGCTGTAAAATATGCTGGAAATGAATTTTCTGATGAACTACAGGTAAATGCTGTTGAAATAATGCTTAACCAAGTCGCAGAACAAGAACTGCCTATCATGTGTTTTGTTGGGAATAAGGGGTGTATTCAAATTTTTAGTGGAACTGTAAAAAATATTAAGCAAATGGGACCTTGGCTTAATGTTCTTGATCCAGGGTTTGACCTTCACTTACTCATGTCTGGGATTGCTCGTGTGTGGCATGTTCGCAAACCTACCCGCGATGGTTATGTCAGTTCACTTGAAGTTTTCGATAAAAATGATGGTATGATTGTTCAATTTTTTGGCTTGCGTAAAGAAGGTCAAAAAGAGCGTGAGGATTGGCGTTCTTTATTGAAGTCTCTTCCTCTCTATCAAGAATTAGTCGTCGCTTAGAAAGATAAAATATGCTTATACTTCTTTTGCGTAGACACTTCAGTTTTTTTCTTCTTTTTTTATTGCTTTCTCTTAGCTTTTTTTCTCAACGTGTCATTGCTGAACCTACCACACATTTTTCTGAAAATGCGCGGATTGTTTCCATTGGCGGTTCTCTGACGGAAATTGTTTATGCATTAGGCGCACAAAATCAACTTGTTGCCCGTGATAGTACAAGCGTTTATCCTAAAGAAGCCCTCAAACTTCCTGTGCTTGGCTACATGCGTGCTCTTTCACCTGAAGGTGTTCTATCTCTTGCTCCAGAAGGTATCTTGCTCGTTGAAGGAAGTGGTCCTCCTCCAACAATTGAAATTCTCAAAAAAACATCCATCCCTATCGTGATCATACCAGAAAACTATTCTCGAGAAAGTGTCATAGAAAAAATTCGCCTCGTTGGAAAAGCCATCCATCGTGAAGCACAAGCTGCTGCATTAATTCAAAAAGTAAGCCGTGATTTTGTAGATAATGATGCTCTTTTGGCAAAAGTAACGAAACCAAAGCGGGTTCTTTTCATTTTATCTGTACAAAATGGACGCGTTATGGCATCTGGAACAGATACAGCAGCTGATGGTATCATAAAACTTTCAGGAGCTATCAATGCCATTACCGATTATAAAGGGTATAAACTTCTCAATAACGAAGCATTACTAAAAGCAGATCCTGATGCTATTTTGCTTATAACGCATAGTGGAAAATCTATTAATCTTGAAAAGCTTTTAGCGATACCAGCAATTCAGGCAACAACTGCTGCCAAAAATCACGCTATTAAACAAATGGATGCTATGTACCTTTTAGGATTTGGTCCACGCACCGCAAATGCATCAAGAGAACTTATTCATATGCTTTATGGTGCAAACCAAAACGATAAAAACGGATAAAATTGGTAGAGACGCTGTCCATGGTTTATGCACCTGAACCAGAAAAACATAAAAGAATAAAGCGTGAAGATTTGAGAAAAATACTCTTATTCGCTCTTATAATATTCCTTATCTTTAGCATTTTAAGCGGACTTTTAAATGGCGCTTCAAATACTTCACTCTTTGATTTTCTTTATAGCCTGTTTACGCAAGAATTTTCTGTCATTCGTAAAACACGCGATTATCTCATATTTATTGATATAAGGCTTCCTCGCGTTATCTTAGGGCTATTAATTGGAGCAGCTTTGGCTGTCTCTGGTGTTCTAATGCAAGGACTTTTCCGTAATCCTCTTGCTGATCCTGGAATTGTAGGTGTATCAGCAGGAGCCGGTCTTGGTGCTGTTTTAGCCATTGTTATCGGTTTTGCCTTTCCTGTTTCATTTGCATCTTTTCTAGAGCCGTACAAGGTTATCATAGGCGCTTTTTTGGGTGGGCTTTTATCAACGATTGTTCTCTACATCATAGCAACGCATCATAGCTTTACCTCTATTGCAACCATGTTGCTTGCCGGTATTGCCCTTGGAGCCTTAAGCAGTGCAGTTGTCGGAACGTTGATTTTTATTGCAAATGACCAGCAATTACGCGATATTACTTTTTGGAGTCTTGGCTCTCTTGCGGGTGCGACATGGCTGAAAGTATGGCTTGTTCTCCCTTTCATCTTTGTTGGTCTTCTTTTCTCCCCCTTTTTATCACGAGCCCTGAATGCTCTTGCACTTGGAGAAGCCGTTGCTGGTCATATTGGCTTCCCAGTTCAACGCGTTAAAAATATTGCCATTCCCCTTGTTGCTCTTATGTGTGGAAGTGCTGTTGCTGTCAGTGGTGGTATTGGTTTTATTGGGATTATTGTTCCTCATATTTTACGTCAGCTTATTGGTCCTGATCACCGCTATCTCATTCCTTATTCTGCTCTCTTAGGAGCAGCGTTGCTTATTTTTGCTGATACGTTTGCACGCTTAATTGTTGCTCCCGCAGAATTGCCAATTGGAATTGTAACAGCACTTTTTGGGGCTCCCTTCTTCCTGTGGATCCTTATATGCAAACGAGGAACAGACTTTTCATGATTGAAGCGATAAATATTTGCGTTCAGCGCGGGAAGAAACAGATTCTTAACCACATTAATCTTCAAGCTAAAAGTGGCGCTTTTACCATTATTATTGGTCCCAACGGATCAGGGAAAAGTACTTTTGTCAAAGCATTAAGTGGGGAAATTCCTTACGGTGGAAAAATAACCTTAAATGGTTATGATGTACGCCAAACAAAGACTTATGAAATGGCAAAAATGCGGGCCGTTTTACCACAATCAACGACGCTCGTATTTCCATTCTTAGTCCATGAAGTTGTAGGGCTTGGTCTTTCTGTAAACCACATTACCATTACCAAAGCCGAATTACAAAATCTTATCCAAGAAGCTCTAGAGCGCGTTGACCTTTCTGATTATGGAAACCTGTACTACCACCAATTATCAGGTGGAGAACAAGCGCGCGTACAACTTGCACGTGTTCTTTGCCAAATTTGGAAACCCATTTATAATGGAATTCCTTGTTGGATGATATTGGATGAACCTATTGCTAGCCTCGATATTCAACATCAAATTATTGTTATGGATATTGCAAAACAATTTGCCCATTCTGGTGGTGGCGTTCTTGCTGTTCTTCACGATCTCAATCTCGCAGCACATTATGCAGATAACATGATCTTGCTCAAGGAGGGTGAGATTTATTGCGAAGGAAATGCCTCTGCCGTTTTGACAACACAAAATCTCCGCAATGTTTATCATTGTTCCTTAAACGTTTCTGAATTACCTAAAGAAGATATCCCATTTATACTCCCTCAAACAGCATCCTCCTGTGAAGCTAGATCTCAAAGCTATCGGCTTCAATCTAAAAATTAAAATCCATGAAAAAAATAAAATACGAAAAGATCCAAGAGTCTGTTTTATTTTTAAATGAACTCTTTTCTCTAAATCCATAGAAGATTTATTTGTGGTTTTAGTGGCATTATTTTTTTCATAACGCACGTGCTTTAGCTGTTTTTATCAATAGATAAATACTGATTTATAATGATCATTTACCTCCCTCTATAGTCAATAAGAAGATTAAATATGATCATATTTTTCACTTTTCTTCCTCTATTTTAAAAATTGTTTTTTGGCTCTCTCAAGTATTATATAAACCGTATAGAGGTTTCCTCTTTAAATATATAAAAAATAACGCGGAATTACTCCGCGTTAACAAAATTATCAAATGTATATAGATTCTGTATTTCCCAATCATACTCATGATTTTATAGCATAGACGACTGTTGTATTAACGGGGCGTGTTTCAGCCTCACCCGTATTGGCAAGAGTTACCTTGTGTGTATGCGCACCAGCAGAAGCTGTTGTCCCTTTCAAGGTTGTATTATAGGTATAATAATTCGGGAGTCTCCCAATATTACCAGTTGGCCATCCAACTCCTTTATACTCAAAATCGTGCACATGTGCTCCTGATTCTTCAACGGTTCCAATATGCGTATGCGATTTTATGCTATCTTGTTGTTCATCTGCAAATTTTCTATCCTCATCTAAACCCCGACCATCATCAAAGCCACGTAGAAACATGCCTCTAAAATCAGGAACTTTAAAAGTTGTATCGCTATCTTTTCCCCATTTATCACCTATAGCCTTGAATAACTGCGGATAATCTTCACGCTTATAAGCCGTACCATCACATAAAAGCCAACCATTCGGTATATTTTGCATAGCAAATGTTGCAATGAATCCAGCGGGAAAACTTTCTATCTTTGGTGCTGTAGGGTTCAATAAATACCAACCATCTCGACCTTCTGTTGAAACATGGCCATTATATACCATTTCATAAATACCATCTGTTTGTAGCTCTCCCCCTTCTAACGATATAACACCTGTATGCGTCGCCTTATAAATAGGCTTTTCTTCCATGCTATTAACTTTTATTGTCGTCTTGCCAACATTCACGCCATGGGCCTTAAAACGTATGATGATATCATTGTTGTATTTCTTTATCGGCGAAACTGTCTTTAAGGTAATTAATGTTGTTTTATCTTCCGCATTGATCATAAAGCCTGCGTCAATAGATCCACCATTATCTGCAAGATATTCACGCACGCGTTGCATCATCGCCCTTGCACTATCATTGACAGAACTAGGCGGCTGACCTTCTGACCAATTAATAATATTATCTGAATGAGCATTTTCATCAGCCTTTAGCGACCAATCGTAAATATTCGACATTATAAATCCCCCATTATTTTTCATCGTTTTTCTAACAACTTCTCGTTCTGTACTCTAAAATTTTCCCGCTGCACTGAGATATCATAACCACAGTACCATCCGTATTTTACGCATTCCTTCTCTCTTCACTCCTTTCAATTTAATAAGCTAATTTCATCAAACTTTTTTCATAACATCAGTCACTTCTCATATGTAATGTAGGCACCTTATCTGATGTTATTTGGTATCTTGTTTTGTTGCTTTGCTATCATTATACAGTTATATTCTTAAATCTTTGGTCTTGTTGCAAACTTTTACAAATACCGTTCAATTTTCCCCTTACTATGGATTTCATATAACCATTATTGAATGCAATAACTTGTCATCTGCATAGAAAGTCGCTGATTTAAATTTTTAATAAAACATTTTATTTGTTCAATATGTTAAATCTCTCTTTTGATTATGATTTGTATTTAAAAAATTTAAAAGTTAGCTTCAAATTCTTTGCATACCTCATTATGTTTTTATTGACATGAGGGTGCTTTATTCTATTTCTTTTAATTTATTTCTGAATTTGTATTGCGAGATCAACACCAATGTTTTTTGAACAGTCTTTTGTTCAACCTCAATGCATCATAAAGAATATATTTAATTGATAATTTCTTCTCTTCAGTAAACTGAAATACTAAGGAAAAATCACAGAACTCCCCTGAATCTGAAGGTTGCATCCGATCCAGATACCAAGAAAACACCCCACCCTTAAGCCTTTACGAACAAATCTCACGTCTTTTTAAATCAACGCTCTACAATCAAACCCGCTCTCACTTAAAATGGCTCCCTCTATGTATATATTTTATTATAGGTATATTTTTTTTGCAAGAACAATAAATCCTTTTGAACATGATCTTGCAATTATTGATGTTCTCCTTAATTGATTACAATATCAAAGTAAGCACTCTTGTAAACTATTTTGCTAACTCATCTGCCTCATCAATCCAAACAAAAAATGCTCGATTGATTGACATTTTCTACCCCTCCCCCTCAGTTATCAAAGACAATTTCTTAATATATAAGTTTATCACTTCATAATGCCTCTTTTTATTCTTAAAAATACACCAAAATCGTTTAAAATACATCTTTGTGATTGACAATATCTGTATTTAAGCCAATCATATCAGTGCTAACAAAAGTGTTTATATGGGGGAGTGCAGATATTATTTAGATATTGCATTAATCTTTTCAAAATAAATTTTCTTAAGCTTTATTGAAGATCACTTACTATAAAATGTTAGAAGCATTTCTTCATTCAAGAGTACGTAATTGATCATTTGAATATATCCCCATACCACCTTAGTTTTTGAACTCTGTGTTTAGAAGGAAAAAATTTGTGCCCAAAAATATTCCATCAATCAGTTGCAGCCCCTTTCCAGCCTCACGCAAAATTTATCAACAGAGTCCTTTTTTTTCTGATGTGCGTGTCCCATTGCGTGAAATTTCATTAACCGATGGGAGTGGTGAAAAACCTTTAAGTGTTTACGATACTTCTGGTCCCTATAGCGACAAAGATGCAACCATTGATCTTACAAAAGGGTTACCCGCAATTGGCTCATCTTGGCTCTCTAGGCGTGATGATACTGAACCTTATCCTGCACGCCCAATTAAACCTGAAGATAATGGATTAACGCGCTCTCCTATACCCGCCTTTGAGAAAAAACGATCTATTTTGCGCGCAAAAAATGGCAAAGAAATTACACAAATGGCCTATGCACGTGCAGGTATTATTACAGAAGAAATGGAATATGTTGCTATACGAGAAAATGAAGGGCTCTCAATAAAAGATCAACAACAAGTGCAACCCAATCCATTGGGTGGAGAAATACCAGAAATTTACACTGCGGAATTCGTTCGGAATGAAATTGCCTGTGGGCGTGCTATTATTCCTCAAAATATCAATCATCCAGAATGCGAACCAATGATTATTGGACGCAATTTTCGTGTTAAAATTAATGCCAATATTGGCAATTCAGCCGTAACATCTTCAATGGCAGAAGAAGTTGATAAAATGGTTTGGGCTATTCGTTGGGGCGCAGATACCGTGATGGATCTCTCGACGGGGCGAAATATTCACAATATCCGTGAATGGATTATTCGAAATTCTCCTGTCCCCATCGGGACTGTTCCTCTTTATCAAGCACTCGAAAAAGTACAAGGTATTGCTGAAAATTTAACATGGGACATTTTTCGCGATACTCTTATAGAACAAGCAGAACAAGGAGTTGATTATTTTACTATTCATGCTGGCTTAAGGTTACCATTTATTCCGATGACCATTGATCGTGTAACAGGGATTGTATCTCGGGGTGGTTCTATTATGGCAAAGTGGTGTCTTCATCATCATAAAGAAAGCTTTCTCTATGAACATTTTGATGAAATTTGTGATATTGCAAGCACCTATGATATCTCTCTTTCCTTAGGAGATGGATTACGCCCTGGCTCTATTGCTGATGCTAATGATGAAGCCCAATTTGCTGAACTTAAGACTTTAGGAGATTTGACAAAAGTTGCTTGGAAAAAAAATGTACAGGTTATGATTGAAGGACCAGGACATGTCCCAATGCACAAAATTAAAGAAAATATGGAACAGCAACTCGACCTCTGTCATGAAGCTCCTTTTTATACTTTGGGACCTCTTACAACTGATATCGCTCCTGGTTATGACCATATTACATCCGCCATTGGTGCAGCTATGATTGGATGGTTTGGAACCGCTATGTTGTGCTATGTAACACCTAAAGAACATCTAGGGCTTCCCGATAAAAATGATGTCAAAACGGGAGTCATCACTTATAAAATTGCCGCTCATGCTGCTGATCTTGCAAAAGGTTTGCCCAGCGCACAATTACGCGATAATGCTCTTTCACGTGCACGATTTGACTTTAGATGGCATGATCAATTCAACCTTTCTCTTGATCCAGAAACGGCTTGTGCCTTTCATGATGAAACAATGCCTAAAGATGCGCATAAATTGGTGCATTTTTGTTCTATGTGTGGACCAAAATTCTGTTCTATGCGTATTTCTCATGATATTCGTGATGCTGCATCACTCAAAAAGGCAAAAGGTGAAGGTATGGTCGCTATGGCTGAAAAATATCAAGAAAGTGGTGACCTGTATGTCGAATCCCCTCAAAAAAAGAGAGTCAACAGTTGAAGAATATTCTGATCAAAGGTGCGGGGGTCGGTGGTTTAACCGTTGCTTTTATGTTACAACAAAAAGGCGCTCATGTTACTGTATCGTCCCCTCCTCTTTCTCCTATAGGAACAGCAAGTTGGTATGCAGGAGGAATGCTTGCGCCTTACTGTGAAAGAGAAAATACTGAACAGATCGTTGAAGATCTTGGTGTACAAGCCATACAATGGTGGAACAAAATATTTCCAAATCTCGTCATACGAAAAGGAACTTTCGTTGTCGCACCAGCACGAGATAGGGTAGAACTTGAACGATTTTCAGAGCGGACACATCATCATAGAATTATAAACGGTGAAGAAATAGCACGTCTTGAACCTGATCTTGCAGAACGTTTTAACCATGCGCTTTTTTATGAAAATGAAGCCCATCTTGATCCTCGTAAAGCGCTCATTGCTTTAAAAGAAATCTTGATAAAAAACGGTGCATGTTTTGTTGATGTCAAAACATCTGAAATAAATTTTGATATGATCATTGATGCAACAGGAATAGCACGTTTAGGAAAAGATAAAAATATACGGGGGGTGCGTGGTGAAATGCTGCTCGTACGCTGTAGGGATATTAAACTTTCCCGCCCCATTCGTCTTCTTCATCCACGCATCCCACTTTACATTGTTCCGCGACAAGATAATATTTTTATGATTGGAGCAACGATGATTGAAAGTGACTTTGATGGTGCCATCTCTGTGAGATCAATGATGGAATTGCTCAACGCAGCCTATACTTTGCATCCTGCTTTTGCTGAAGCAGAAATTGTTGAATCTGGCGTTGGGGTTCGTCCAGCTTATCCTGATAACTTCCCTTCTGTATGCAAATATGGTAATCATATTTCTATAAACGGATTTTATAGACATGGTTTTCTTTTATCTCCAGAAATGGCAAAACGCGCGGTAAAATTGGCATTGGAATAAAACATGCAAATCTTTGTTAATGGTGAAAAAGTTCAAACAGAAACCACTTTTCTCAATCTCTTGCTTGAAGAATTGGGGTATGAAGGAAATTGGCTCGCTATTGCTGTTAATGCAGAAGTTATTCCTGTAGAGGCACGCGACCAATTTATTTTACATGAAGGAGATAAAGTAGAAATTTTAAGCCCAATGCAAGGAGGCTAATATTTATGTTGAATCTTTATGGGCGTCAATTCTCATCTCGTCTTATGTTAGGTACAGCGCAATATCCCTCACCTGCTGTTCTTCGTGATGCTATTCATAAATCGAATACAGAAATTGTAACTGTTTCATTACGCCGCGAAAGCGCTGGTGGCAAACAAGGGGGACAATTTTGGCAATTCCTTCAAGAGCTTGATATAACGATACTTCCCAATACCGCAGGTTGTTATACTGTTAAAGAAGCTGTAACGACAGCCCATTTAGCACGAGATCTCTTTAAAACCTCTTGGATTAAACTCGAAATTATCGGGAATGCTGATACCTTACAACCCAATGTTTTTGCTCTCATCGAAGCAGCGCAAATTTTAAATAGTGAAGGTTTTCACGTTTTTGCCTATACAACCGATGATCTCATTGTTGCTGAAAGACTCTTAGATGTTGGTTGCCAAGTTATTATGCCTTGGTGTGCGCCTATTGGCTCTGCCAAAGGTCCTCATCATACCGATGGACTACGTTCTATTCGCGCTTATCTTCCTGATGTTACTCTTGTGATTGATGCCGGCATTGGACGCCCATCCCATGCGGCTGTTGCTATGGAACTGGGCTATGACGCAGTGCTTCTTAATACCGCAGTTGCTAAAGCAGGAAATCCTGTCTTGATGGCTGAAGCGTTTTCTAAAGCTATCCAGGCAGGGCGTATGGGATATCAAGCAGGAATTCTCGAAGCACGCAATGTCGCCGTTCCTTCAACCCCCGTTATTGGTAAAGCGGTATTTTGATGAAGTTGGACCCCTTTTATCTCATTGTTGACAATGCTGATTGGGTTGAACGTTTGGTTCCTCTTGGTGTCAAACTCATACAATTACGTATGAAAGACGAAGATTTTCAAACAATCCGTCAACATATCAAACGCGCAAAAAACATTTGTGATCAATGGAGAGCACAACTCATAATTAATGATCATTGGCGCATTGCCATTGATGAAAAATGCAATTTTATTCATCTTGGACAAGAAGATCTACGTAATGCTGATCTTCCTGCAATTCGCAAAAATGGTATAAGATTTGGTGTTAGCACCCATGATGAACATGAATTGGATATCGCCCTCTCTGTTCATCCTGACTATATTGCTCTTGGTCCTATTTATCCGACAATCTTAAAAAAAATGAAATGGCAACCTCAAGGATTGGAAAAAATCAAACTATGGAGAAAACGGATTGGTGCTTTACCTTTCGTTGGCATTGGTGGTTTAAACCCAGAACGCGCAATAGATGTTTTGAAAGCAGGAACCAATAGCGCGGCAGTTGTCACCGACATTATCCTCCATAAAAAACCCGAAGAACGGGTAAAACAATGGCTCAAGGTGACCCAACCATGGCGTTAACACCTTCTATGCTCATTGTTGCAGGCACTGATCCAACAGGAGGTGCTGGTATTGTTCGTGATATAGAAACAGCAGCATATTTTCACATCAAGGCAAATTTAGCCATCACTTGTGTCAATGTACAAGATGATCATCACGTTGCTGAAATTGTGCCCATGAATGAGAAACTTATCGCCGCGCAAATGCGCAGTGCTTTAGAGGCTAATCCTATAAGAACAATAAAAATTGGTATGACAGGAAATCAAGCCATTATCGCAGCAATTTGTCGTGTACTCGAAGATTATCCCCATATTCCCGTTATTCTTGATCCTGTTCTGGTTGCCTCATCAGGAGGAAAACTAACAACGGAAAAAATCATAGAAATTATGATCAATCAGCTTCTCCCATATGTTACTCTTTTAACACCCAATAGAGAAGAACTTGCTCTTCTTAGCCAAACCCCACTGGCATCTCATCATGAAGAGACAGTACAACAAGCAAAAAAACTTTTGTCATTGGGCGCTCGTTCTATTTTAGTAAAAGGAGGGCATGCGGAGGGACCTCTTGCAATTGATAGCTTCATTGACAAAATGGAAATTATCAATATTTCTGCTCCACGTTTAAAAGGAACAATGCGTGGAACAGGGTGTATTCTCTCAACTGCTATTGCAGCTCATTTGGCACTCAATGAACCTCTTATTTCAGCTGTAAAAAAAGCAAAAGCATATACCCACACATTGCTTTTAACCCATTGTAAAAATATTTTTTAAATAATAGAAGCTTATATAAAAGTAATATTTATGTATTTTATTTATATAAATATTACTTTTATACTTAAATTTACTATAAAAGATAATTTTCGTTAATTATTAAATATAAAACATAATGATAAATATTTTATTATTTAATCACTTGCATAAAAGTGAAAATTCTTTTACCGTGAGGAAATTAGTTTTTTTTAAAAGCTATAGTGTATCTAAGCAAATTGTACATTTAACAATGTATATAATCGCAAACTTCCACATTTTATGATGTGCCTTTTTTATGAAAAGAGAAAATGCTATATCAGCGTTTTTAGGTACGAACAAACAGATTTATAAAACTTGAAGGATAATTTTGTTTGATCTATAATTGCTAGATCATTAGAAAAAATAAAATGTTAAATCAAACGCCGTACTTAATTTCCTATGAAGAACTTTTAAACTTTTATAAAGAAAGTGGCGCGGATGCTGTTTTGACAGATTTACCGATTGATCGCTTTAAGCAGCTTCCTTCTTCCGAGAGAAAATTAGCACCTGTTGTAAACATTTCTCATCATCAACAAAGATCCCCCACAACATCTCCAACCGTAAAATTAGATCATCAGCCGCTGCATAACTCTAGGGCTATACAAAATGAACCTGCCGCTATAGAGAGCGCAAAAAGTGCAAAGACACTTGATGAATTAAAATCTGCTCTTCTTGCATTTAATGGTTGTTCATTAAAATTGACAGCAAAAAACACCTGTTTTTCAGATGGAATAGCAGGAAGCCCCCTGATGCTTATAGGCGAAGCCCCAGGACGAGAAGAGGATATACAAGGCGTCCCTTTTGTGGGAAAAGCAGGAATGTTACTGAATAAAATTCTCGCATCAATTGGCTTAACAAGAAATAATGTTTACATCGCCAACACTATTCCTTGGCGTCCACCCGGAAATCGTACACCAACCCCCAGAGAAATTGCCTTGTGCCGCCCTTTCATCGAACGGCACATTTATCTAGCGCGTCCTCGTGTTCTTATAGCATTGGGAGGCGTTGCTGCACAGTTTCTGACCGGATCTCAAAGTGGGATTATCCGAACACGAGGCAAATGGCATATTTATGAAAGCGAGGATAATATAAAAATACCTGTCATGCCAACTTTCCATCCTGCTTACCTTCTTAGAACCCCTAGTCAAAAAAAGCTTACATGGATAGATTTCTTAGAAGTGAAAAATCGCCTCGATAACCTTTTGTAACTCTTTAATCCTATCTTGCTTCTAAAATTAAAAAACCTTTTTAAACTCTTAAAATACAAATGAGAAAAACTATGGAACAGCCAACAACATCTATTTATCGTTTGGAAGACTACCAACCAACCCCTTACGCTATCCCCAAAACACAACTTTCCTTCCAATTGGCACCAACAAAAACCTATGTTACCGCCCTATTGTCCATTGAACCCCGTCACGATACAAAAGAATTCACACCTCTTGTACTTTCTGGGGATGATCTTACTTTAATTTCTGTTGCAATTAATGGTGAGACATTAGCCCCAAACACTTATAAAGTTACGCCTTCGCATTTAGAAATTACAACACCACCAGCGGTTCCCTTTACATTAAAATTGGTTACGGAAGTGAATCCTGAAAGCAACCGCCAACTCATGGGGCTTTATCTTTCAAATGGTGTTTATTGCACACAATGCGAATCGGAAGGTTTTCGTCGTATGACTTATTTTTACGACCGTCCAGATGTTCTTTCTACCTATAGAGTGAAAATTGAAGCCGATTCCCAAACAATCCCCATCTTGCTTTCAAATGGCAATCTCGTGGAAACAGGAATTTTAGAGAATAATCACCATTTTGCCGTTTGGGAAGATCCTTATCCTAAACCATCTTATCTCTTTGCTTTGGTAGGTGGCGATCTTGATAAGTTAGAGGACCATTTTACAACTGCATCTGGACGACGTGTCGAACTTGGTATTTATGTAGAAAAAGGAAAAACCAAACGCGCTACTTATGCTATGGATGCCCTCAAACGTTCCATGCGTTGGGATGAACAATGTTTCGGTCGCGAATATGATCTTGATGTTTTCAATATCGTTGCTGTTTCAGACTTTAACATGGGCGCAATGGAAAACAAAGGACTTAATATTTTTAATGATAAATATGTTCTTGTCGATCCCGAAACTGCAACAGATCAGGATTATAGAAATGTTGAACGCATCATTGCCCATGAATATTTTCATAATTGGAGCGGTAATCGTGTTACCTGTCGCGATTGGTTTCAACTCTGCTTAAAAGAAGGATTCACTGTTTATCGTGATCAGGAATTTTCCTCAGATCAAAATGTACGCAGCCTACAGCGAATTGAAGATGTAAAAACATTAAAAGCGACGCAATTTAACGAAGATGCAGGACCTCTCGCTCATCCTGTCCGTCCTCGTCAATATAGCCAAATTAATAATTTTTACACCACAACGGTTTACGAAAAAGGTGCTGAAGTTGTCCGCATGATACGAACGATTTTAGGTCCCTCTCTCTTTCGTAAAGGTACTGATCTTTATTTTCAACGGCATGATGGACAAGCTTGTACAATTGAAGATTTTATTGCCTGTTTTGCTGAAGTATCTGGCCGAGATTTCTCCCAATTCATGCTTTGGTATGAACAAGCTGGAACCCCCAACGTAGAAATCGATAGTCATTATCGTGATGGTGTTTTAACAATTCATGCAAAGCAACATATTCCTGTAACCCCACAACAAAACACAAAAAAGCCCATGCTTCTTCCTATCGCATTTGGCTTATTAGGCTCTCATGGAGAACGCCTCGCTTATGAAGCGGAAACAGATATTCAATCAGACGTTATGCTGCTCTCCAAGGAAAGCCAAACCTTTACATTAAAGGGCCTCCGCGAAAAACCCGTTTTATCACTGTTGCGAGATTTTTCTGCGCCAATCATTCTACACACGCCATTCAATGAAAGCGAACTTATTTTTCTTGCACAGCATGATGACAATCACATCAATCGCTGGCAATCTCTTAATCAATTAATGACGCAAGCTTTGATTCAAAGCATTCAAGATACAACACAGGCAAAAGCAACACTCCCTTCTGCTTTGCTAAAGCTGATTGAAACGATCATAACAGATGAAAACTTAGAGCCTGAATTTCGTGCTTTCTGTTTAAATTTACCTAGTGAAGTTGAGCTTGCGCATACGATCGGTAAAAATATCGACCCAGATCGTATTCATTATGTCCGCAATCAGTTTTTAGCTTTACTTGCACAAACTCATCAAGAGCTCTTAACAAAATTCTATGAGCAGATGCAAACCCAAGAGCCCTATTCATCAAACACTGTACAAGCTGGAAAGCGAGCATTAAAGAATATCATACTGGATTACCTTTCCATTGCTGAAGCCAATCCAAATCGTGCTGCGGTACAATATGCAACAGCTGATAATATGACTGACAGAATGGCGAGTATCGCTGTTCTCGTAAAGCGTTTTAATGAAAGTGCGCAAGCACAAAATGCTTTAAATGATTTTGAAAACCGCTATCGACATGACCCTTTGGTCATGGATAAATGGTTTTCTGTTCAAGCAATGGTTGCTGGCGCAGAAACACTCGAGAATGTTCAAAAGCTCATGCAACACCCGCTGTTTTCAAAAGATAATCCTAATCGTGTACGGTCCCTGATCGGTGTCTTTGCCTCTCATAACCCCACAGGCTTCAACAGAATAGATGGAGCATCTTATCATTTTCTTTGCCAAATCATTTTAGAAATTGACAAAAACAATCCACAGCTTGCTTCACGATTATTAACAATGATGCGTTCTTGGCGGCAATTAGAACCCATTCGGCAACAAAAACTTGAAACTGAATTAAAAACAATCGCTGCTGCGCCAAAATTATCAAGTGATGTTGCTGATATCATCAATCGTCTGCTCACTTAAAACAAAAAAATATTTTAAATCAATATGATATGAGTATTTTTAAATAAATTCTAAAAAAAAACCTCTAGCACCATTAAACCGATAAACAGGCAATCCAAACCTGTTTATCGGTCATGTTTCAAATACCTTTTCCTTTTCATATTCCACATTCATAAAAGTAAAATACTTTTTTTAAAAAAAAGACTGGACAGAAGACTCCTGTTTTGATTCACTGCGCTTTGATGGGGTTACTCATGAAGATCGAAGCAGTTTTTAAATCACATTATTCCGGAATTAAAGGAACAAGAGATGACTAAATTGGACGCATATAATGCGCCAACGGAAATATATGCTGATTCAAAATCGAGCGCTCAAAGTCATAAAGCGCAGACAGAGCCTGTTCATCTGCTTTCTGGCTCTGCTTATCAAAAGCTTCTCTTTATTGAACCTTGGTTACGACGCTCACTTCCATTTGTCATTGTCGCATTTCTTATTGTTCTTGCAGTCATTCGTTTTGTATCAATCTATGATTGGCGCAATACAATTGATAAAAGCACGCGTTCTACTATCGCTCTCTTAGCTTCTCATATTACCAATACACTTGATCGTGACTTATTGGCTGTTTCTCAGAAAGGAAAAGTCTCTGCCCTTTCTCATGATCATTTGCAAAATATCCTCACCATTTTTTGCAATCAAGAGCTTATTAATCCTAGCACTCTCATCGCCATTGTTGATCAAAAAGGTAATGTCTTGGCTTCATCCAGTTCAGAGATCATCTTAGGAAAACCTTTACAAGATTTTATCTCTGATAGCATTGCTTTACAATCTCTTGGACAACACGCTGGAATTATGAAAATTACAATAGGCAAGGATACTCCTGCTCTTGTTTCATTTCATCAAACAGAAAATGGGCAATATGGCGTATTTATTAGTGAAAAGATACAAGATAGCACTATGAAATGGCGCAGATTTTTTTCGCTTAATATAACCCTCTTCATTGGAACAAGCGGTATTATTCTTGTTCTTCTGTTCGCTTATTATAATCAGCTTTTACGAGCCCGTAAGACAGATCTTGTTTCAGAAAAAATTCGAAACCGTATTGATATGGCAATGATGCGTGGGCGTTGTGGATTATGGGATTGGAATATGGCAAGTGGACGCGTCTATTGGTCACGAGCAATGTATGAAATGCTTGGCTATGTCCCTCAAGATGCATTGCTTTCAATTTCCCAAATTAGCGCCATTATCAATCCTAATGATGCCAATTTTTTTGATCTTGCTCAAGAATTAATGGGAGGCAAAAAAAAACATATCGATATCAATGTTCCCATGCGTCATGCTGATGGTCATTATGTATGGATGCGACTTCGCGCCGAAGTTACTGAAGAAGAAGAACCCCATTTGGTTGGTATTTCCTTCGACATTAGTGAACAGCAACAATTGGCTGAACAAACAGCGCAAGCAGATCTTCGTATCCGTGATGCGATTGAAAATATTTCAGAATCTTTTGTCTTGTGGGATGCTGAGGGACGTTTAGTCATGTCCAATAGCAAATTTTGCGAATATGCCGCTATTCCTAAACAAATTCTACAATCAGGGATCCAACGTGCAACCGTCGAAGCCATGGCTCGCCCTGCACTCAGTGAATATCCCCTCAAAGATGATGGTCACGGTAACTTAACCAGTATTCGCCAAACGGCAGATGGTTATTGGCTTAAAATTAATGAACGGCGAACCCAAGACGGAGGATTGGTTTGTATTGGTACGGATATTTCTGAGCTTAAACAACAACAGGAAAAATTTGAAGACAGTGAAAGGCGTCTTTTTTCTTTTATTCAAGAACTCAAACGCACGAGAGGGAGTGCTCAACAACGCGCAACAGAAGTGGAAAAACTGAATAAAAGTCTGAAAGCAGAAAAAGAGCGCGCAGAAAGTGCGAATAAGGCTAAATCAGAATTTTTAGCCAATATGTCTCATGAATTGCGCACTCCATTGAATGCTATTCTCGGCTTTTCAGATATCATGTTGCAATCGACTTTTGGCCCCCTTGGTTCACAGCGCTATAAGGAATATATGCATGATATTTACAATTCAGGAACCCATCTTCTAACTCTTATCAATGATATCCTTGATATGTCAAAAATCGAAGCTGGAAGATTTACGCTTGATTGTAAAAATACCGATCTTGAGCCCATCATTAGTGAAGCAGTACGAACGCTTACACCACAGGCTCAAGAAAAAAATATTGCTGTTACAACAAATATCACCCCAGAACTTCATGCTGAAGTTGATGGGCGTGCAATGAAACAGATTTTCCTTAATCTCATCTCTAATGCGGTTAAATTTACGCCTTCTGGTGGAAATATTGATGTCTGCGCTTTCAAGAAAAAAGATAATCTTATTTTTAAAATTACAGATACAGGTGTTGGTATTCCACAATCAGCCATCAAAAAACTTGGGCAACCTTTTGAACAAGTTGAAAATCAGCTTACTAAATCGCATACGGGATCGGGTCTTGGATTAGCGATTTCACGCTCTTTGTTAGAACTCCATAAAGGAAAACTTGAAATTACATCAAAAGAAATGAAAGGAACAACGGTAACGATTATCATGCCCATCACGCAAAGTTAAATTTGTTTTTAATTTCCCCATTTTGTTCCCGTTGGAGCAGAATCTGTTTCCGTTTCTTCCCCCAACGATACCCTGAGATACAACCATTTTTACGGACAACGCGATGACAAGGAATGATGACAGCCAATTCATTACGTGCACAGGCATGAGCAACAGCACGAAAAGCTTTTGGCATACCCACATGGCACGCTAATTCCTCGTATGAAATTGTTGCACCACATGGTATCTTACATAATGTCGCCCATACTTTTCGTTGAAAAATGGTACCCTTTATATCTAAGGGAAAATTATATTTTTTTACTAACTGAGGCGTTTCTATCATGGCTATAATATGCGCAACCTCTCTCTTAAATGTATTGTCACCCACAACTTGTTGTGCATCACCAAATCGTACCATGAACTCCTGTAACAATTGCTCTGTCGTATCTCCTAAGGCGATATGAAAAATCCCTTTTTGAGATTTTCCCACCAAAAGCTTTCCTATGGATACATCTTTAAGACAGAATATTCTCTTTTGGGGAATGTTCAGCATTTTAACTTTCTCTATAATTAAAAAAGTTTTGAACATTATCTATAAAATAAAGAGAGAGTATTTACGATCTTTTAAATTCAAACATGATTATCCTGAAATTATCTTCTTCGTTATGGTATTAAAATACATCTCCTCACTATTTTATGGAATGGAATCATACGGAGATTGGCTTTCTTCCTACCTTTTAAAAATCAAGACTCCAACCAGCGCCAAAATCTAGCTTTTTTTCTTACAGTTCCCCCCTAATAACCACTTCAATATAATTCACTTCATAAATTCTCTTTAAATTCTAGATTGAATTTTATCACACATTTTAATAAAAAACACCTCCTGTATAATTTTCATACCCTATATCACCGCTCTAAACAGCAGTGTTTTACAAAACAAAAAGATAAACTTCCCCTTTCATTTTACGAAACTTCATCAAGACAGAATGGTTCATGTTTTATTCCCCACGAATGCTTGAATATTCTCATTTTTCGGAGCACTCTTATTTTCTTATCAAAGTTTATCCTTTTGATATACTGATAAGGTCACTCAACCAAAAAAGAAATTTATTTTCAATTTTATGAAAAAAAGCATGGAAAAGGCATTTTAGTGCTTACTTTCTTTGTCACTTAACTTATAAAATGGCTGTAGCCTCAAAACTTAAATATTTTTCTTGCCACAATCGTGTACGGATATTTGTCATAGGAAAAAAACATGCCCAAACGCACAGATATAAAATCTATTCTTATCATCGGAGCAGGACCTATTATTATTGGTCAGGCATGTGAATTTGACTATTCAGGCACACAAGCCTGTAAAGCATTAAAAGAAGAAGGCTACCGAATTATTTTGGTCAATTCTAATCCCGCCACGATTATGACAGATCCAGATCTCGCTGATGCAACTTATATAGAGCCCATTACACCTGAAATCGTTGCCAAAATTATTGCCCATGAACGTCCTGATGCCCTTTTACCCACCATGGGAGGACAAACAGCGCTCAATACCGCTTTATCATTAAAGCGTATGGGTATTTTAGACCGCTATCATGTTGAAATGATAGGGGCCAATGCCGAAGCGATTGATAAAGCAGAGGATCGTGCTTTATTCCGCCAAGCGATGGCAAAAATCGGTTTGGAAACACCACGGTCTATGTTAGCCAATGCCACAGAACTGAAAGAAGAAAATCGCCAGAAACATGCAAAAACGCGTGCTGAACTTAAAGAAAAACTCTCTGGTGTAGCCCTTGAAAAAGCCCTCGAAGAACTTGAACGCAACTGGCGACATACCGAAGCTGATCGCAAACAACATTATATCGCCCATGCAACAGCAAAAGCAGTTCAAGCGCTTGATGTTGTTGGGCTTCCAGCTATTATTCGTCCTTCTTTTACTCTTGGTGGGACTGGCGGTGGAATCGCGTATAACCGCTCTGAATTTTATGAAATTATTGAACGGGGGCTTGAAGCTTCTCCTACAACAGAAGTTCTCATTGAAGAAAGTGTTTTAGGGTGGAAAGAATATGAGATGGAAGTTGTTCGTGATAAGAATGACAACTGTATCATTGTTTGTTCTATTGAAAACATTGACCCTATGGGGATTCATACCGGTGATTCGATCACCGTAGCCCCTGCTCTCACCTTAACCGATAAAGAATACCAATGTATGCGCAATGCTTCGATTGCTGTCTTGCGTGAAATTGGTGTTGAAACGGGAGGTTCCAATGTACAGTTTGCTGTCAATCCTGAAAATGGGCGTCTTATTGTTATTGAAATGAACCCGCGCGTTTCTCGCTCTTCAGCGCTTGCTTCAAAAGCAACGGGTTTTCCCATTGCAAAGGTAGCAGCAAAACTCGCCGTTGGCTATACACTTGATGAATTAAAAAATGATATCACAGGTGGTGCGATACCCGCATCATTTGAGCCTTCTATTGACTATATCGTGACAAAAATTCCTCGTTTTGCTTTCGAAAAATTTCCTGGGTCATCATCTGTTCTGACAACTGCAATGAAATCTGTAGGAGAGGTTATGGCCATTGGACGTACTTTTCAAGAATCATTACAAAAAGCACTCCGTGGACTTGAAACAGGACTTACTGGTTTTGATGAAATTATCATCCCAGAACATGCTGAAGGTGATGAAAAAAGTTCTATACGCTCAGCCATTGCCATCCCAAGTTCTGACCGTCTACGCTATATTGCTCAAGCTATGCGCGCGGGCTTACCCTTAAATGAAATCCACCAAATCAGCAAAATTGACCCGTGGTTTTTAGAACAAATAGCCTCCATCGTTGAAATGGAGCAGCGTATCCGCGTCCATGGGTTACCTCAAGATAAAGATAACTTACGTATGTTAAAAGCTATGGGCTTTTCAGATGCCCGATTAGCCACCCTTAGCGGACAAGGACCCGATGATATCGCCGCTTTGCGCAAATCACTGAATGTTAAACAAGTCTTTAAACGGATTGACACTTGTGCTGCTGAATTTTCTTCTCCTACAGCCTATATGTATTCAACATATGAAGCTCCCTTTGCTGGTACAGAACACTCAGAAGCGCAGATTTCCGAACGCAAGAAAATTGCGATTTTAGGTGGAGGTCCAAACCGCATTGGGCAAGGGATTGAATTTGATTACTGTTGCTGCCACGCGGCTTTTGCCCTACGTGATGCAGGCTTTGAAGCAATTATGATTAACTGCAATCCTGAAACCGTTTCAACTGACTATGATACCTCTGATCGTCTTTACTTTGAATCTTTAACAACAGAAGATGTTATCGCTATTTTAGAAGCAGAACAGGAAAAAGGTGAATTGGTTGGAGTCATCGTCCAATTTGGCGGGCAAACACCCTTAAAATTAGCAAGCGCTCTGGAAAAACATAACATTCCCATCTTAGGGACTTCACCTGATGCTATCGATTTAGCAGAAGATAGAGATCGCTTTCAAAAACTATTATTTAAACTTAACTTAACACAACCTAAAAATGGAATTGCCCACTCTATCGAACAAGCACGCCTCATTGCCCATGAACTAGGATTCCCATTGGTTGTGCGTCCTTCTTATGTTTTAGGGGGGCGCGCTATGCAAATTATCCGTGATGAGCGAAGCTTGCAAAATTATTTACTTGAAAGTGTTCCTGAATTAATTCCAGAAGATATTAAAGCCCGTTATCCCAACGATAAAACAGGACAAATTAATATATTGCTTGGTAAAAATCCGCTTCTCTTTGACACCTATCTAACAGAAGCCATTGAAGTAGATGTTGATTGTCTGTGTGATGGCAAAGAAACACTGATTGTGGGAATTATGGAACATATTGAAGAAGCCGGTATCCACTCCGGTGATTCAGCGTGTTCTTTACCAATCCATACGCTTTCACAAAGCATCGTCGCTGAATTAGAGCGCCAAACCAAAGCATTAGCACAAGCTCTTCATGTTCGTGGCTTAATGAATGTACAATATGCCATTAAAGAGGACACCATTTATGTCTTAGAAGTCAATCCTCGTGCTTCACGGACAGTTCCATTTGTTGCAAAAACCATTGGTCGCCCTATTGCTAAAATGGCTGCGCGCATTATGGCAGGAGAAACGCTGCACAATGCTCTCCAAGCTTATGGTGGATTACCTTCTTCGCAGAAAAAACAACATATTGCCGTCAAGGAAGCCGTGTTTCCTTTTGCCCGCTTTTCAGGTGTTGATACGCTGCTTGGTCCAGAAATGCGCTCAACCGGTGAAGTTATGGGACTTGACTATGAGTTTGCGCTTGCTTTTGCTAAAGCGCAACTTGGAGCTGGTGTAAAACTTCCTAAGGAGGGAACTTTATTCGTTTCTGTAAGAGATGAAGACAAAAAACGTATCTTAAATCCTGTAAAACGTTTAACAGAACTTGGCTTTTCTGTAGTTGCCACAAGTGGAACACAAAAGTTTCTCACTGAACATCATGTTGAAGCACAAAAAATCAACAAAGTTCTAGAAGGACACCCGCATATTGAAGATGCTATTCGTAATCGCCAAATTCAATTGATTTTTAATACAACCAGCACTGCCAGTGCCATCTCAGATTCCAAATCATTACGCTATGCAGCACTCATGCAAAACGTCCCCTATTATACCACAATAGCGGGAGCTGAAGCTGTCGTAGAAGCGATCAAAGTACTCAAAAAAAAGCGCCTTGAAGTACGTTCCCTGCAAAGTTATTTCAATTGAATTTCTTCCTATGTGGAAAAGCACACGCTTTTTGATACTCTTTCTTGATTTTTTCTTTGTATAAAAAATAGCAATTAAAGCTTGCTTTTTATGCTAAAGGCTTTTATATGGGGTTTATCGAATTTTCGGTTACGTGACTTTCTTTCCTGTGCGTTCTGCACTTTTGACGAAACTTCTCCCACCTAATTTCGATCTACAACCGTATTGAAGAATGATAGCTTCAATATACAATATAATTATATATCTAAGGAGTTTCCTATGTCTACAGGAACAGTTAAGTGGTTCAATACAACAAAAGGTTTCGGATTCATTCAGCCTAGTGATGGCAGTGCAGATGTATTTGTACACATTTCCGCCGTTGAGCGTTCTGGTCTAACCAATCTTAATGAAGGGCAAAAAATTTCTTATGATGTTCTTCAAGACCGTCGTTCAGGAAAATTTGCCGCTGGCAATCTTGCAGCTCTTTAAAGTTTAAATTCTGCAATATCTCGTTTAAAAATCTTCGTCTATAACGACGAAGATTTTTTTACTTTGTATAAAGCAAAATTGATCTTGATAAATGAAAACGCTACTTATCTATTTTGCGCAATTTATCAAGTTATTTCTCTCCTTCCTCTAATACTTTTATAGTCCTTAAGAGAAGAATTCCTTGTTAAAATTCTCAAAAAACAACACTATAAAATCCATATCAGAGTATTTTAGAAGTTTTTTATTGCATACAATATAATCTCTTATAGAATATCTTTAAAGCAATAATCATTTATTGATATAATATAAGGATTTTAAATTATGGCTTTTATTGCCGACAAACTGTCTCGTATCAAACCTTCTGCAACAATTGCTGCTTCCCAAAAAGCCCGTCACTTAAAAACATTAGGGCGCGATGTTATTGCTTTAAGTGCTGGAGAACCAGACTTTGATACCCCAGACAACATCAAAAACGCGGCCATTGAAGCTATTCGAAGGGGAGAAACAAAATACCCTCCTATATCTGGAATTCCAGAATTGCGCCAAGCAATTTCTGCAAAATTTAAAAGAGAAAATAGCCTTCTTTACCAACCAGAACAAATTATTGTTGGGACCGGTGGAAAACAAATTCTCTTTAATGCATTGATGGCAACGTTGAATAAAGGAGATGAAGTCATCATTCCATCCCCTTATTGGGTGAGTTATCCAGAAATGGTCGCACTTAACGATGGTACGCCTGTCTTTTTAGAAACAAAAGCTGAATTTTCTTATAAACTTCAACCACAAGAGCTTGAAGCTGCCATTACACCCAAAACAAAATGGTTCATCTTTAACTCTCCTTCGAATCCATCAGGTGCCGCTTATACATATAATGAATTGAAAAAACTCACGGATGTTTTAGTAAAATATCCTCATATCTATATCCTTTCCGATGATATATATGAGCATCTCACGTATGAAGGTTTTACCTTTGTAACTCCCGCTCAAGTAGAACCAGCGCTTTATGAGCGTACACTCACAATGAATGGCGTTTCCAAAACCTATGCAATGACGGGCTGGAGAATCGGTTATGCAGGTGGCCCACAAGAACTCATTAAAGCGATGGACATCATTCAAGGTCAGCAAACATCTGGCACGAGTGTTATTTCTCAATGGGCTGCTGTTGAAGCACTTAATGGACCTCAAGACTTTATCGCTAAAAATAAAAATATTTTTCAAGCGCGCCGTGATCTCGTTGTTTCCATGCTAAACCAAACCTCCGGCATTCATTGTCCAACACCCGAAGGTGCTTTTTATGTTTATCCTTCTTGTGCAGAACTCATTGGCAAGAAAACACCGAACGGCCAATGTATTAGGAATGATGAAGACTTTGCTGTAGCACTTCTAGAAACAGAAGCTGTTGCTGTCGTCCAAGGGTCTGCTTTTGGACTTGGATCAGCTTTTCGTATTTCTTATGCAACATCAGAAAAATTACTTGAAGAAGCTTGCACACGTATCCAGCGCTTTTGTAACAGTTTAATTTAAAATTTTTAACATCATCTTTTGTGATTGTTTTTTACCGAATGTCACTCTATCCAACACACTATCGAAAGCTATATTAAGGACAGGACCTATCGATTCAGAAAAAATAGAAGCGGCAGATCAAAATCAAAAAAAATCTAGTGATCAAATAAATGAGTCAGTCTATTGTCATGAGAGATAAAAAAAACTGTTTAGCTTTCTCTATCCAATTTATAACACTAAGAAATCTCGTACTTTTCAACATAACCGCCCTTATAATGAAACCTTTTCTATTACTTGGCTTCCTTTTTGCCAGAAAATGAAGAAGAGTCGTCCCTCTCCGTTGTGTAAATAGTTTAAATTTTCTTAAGTTTTCGCTATTAACCACTTAATTAACTTTATAGGTGTTATGAACAAGCCCTTAATATTCATCTCATACTTTCATAAAAAACACTCCATATATAAAGTTTTAAAAGAGTTTTATGGTACAACAGAATAAAACTCTCTCAAATTTCTCATTGAGCTTTTAGTCTACCTAACAAATTTTTTTGATCTTCATAATTTTTGAAATTTTTTCTTATCAATCTCCCTATGCATTGCAATTTCTAAGCACTCTTTTAGGAATAAAAAAAGCCGGACACATGTCCGGCAAATTTGGAAAATCCTCAGAGATAAAATCAATCTGACAGATCTTCGTAAGGGAACACTCAAGAAAATGCAATGGGAGGCAACATAATCAAGAGATAGCATTCTATGTCATTTTATAAGCAGAAGCACAATAAAGACTTAAGCGTATCTGCTATGCAATAGACACATAGCTCTAATTTTTTCTCAATCTTGTATCTCTTTCATTAAATAGAAAGAGACCATCCTCATACGATTGTCCAATTTTCAATATTATAATAGCCTTCACATTTGAGAAAACTCATAAGGGATATTTTATCCCTTTCTGCAAGAGTATTTATTCACACAAATGTCCTTCCACCGTATGACCTAAAATAGTTTTAGAAAACTCATAAAAGGCTCCGGTTGTTTCAGCGAATCAATCGCGTAAACTAGAGTAAAACCTATGCAAACAAGCTCCAAGTTTATTTTTCTCATATCCTTTGATATACAGCTCTCAGCAAAGTAACCTCAATCTCAACAGAAAAAATCATTATGAGATAATAAGCATGCTTGTTTTAAATTTAAAGAGATCTGTCTCAAGCCCCTCTCCCCCCAACTCGCGATAGCGCTGTGTGGATGTTATAACGATAAAAGCCATTGAAATCCCCCATCTTTATATTTGTGAAGGAGAAAACTCGTACCATCACAAATTTTACCAGCCCCCATGTTTTGACAGCCCTTGCACTTGAGATGGTTCAAAAGAGGTATGCTTTTCTCATAAAATTTTATCTATATGCCCCCCACCCGCTTGTAACGTGCAAACAAGTGAGTTGATTGATTCGATATAAACAGATTTGGAATGAGAAAAGCTTAATATACTCAAGCTTATAATTCAATATGAATAAATTTTTATTATCATGATAAATCAATAAATTGTACACTTAAAACATCACGCAATCAATGATTGTATTGATTCAATGTGAGAAAATTTGAAATGAAAAAATATTATGAGAGTCTTAAGGTAAAAAACAATTAATTATCCCTTATAAATAAGGCATGAATATTAAAAAGACCACTGACGCGCTTTTAAGAAAATATAATCTCGAAAAGCATTCAACCTTGCTAAATTCTTTAAATTATAAGGATAACAAAAAAAAGTATCAAAAGAAGGAATATCAACCATATCAGGAAAAAGACGCACCAAGCGCTCATCATTATTGACAATATAATCAGGCAATACAGCAATCCCAAGATCACGCATAAGCGCATTTTTTATTGAAATGATATTATTGATTTGTAGAATTGAAATGCGCAATGATCCATCACTTCTACCGGCTTTTTCTAACCAATTTAAACCAGATAAATAAGGAGGAACAGGTTCACCGAAAGAAATAATACGATGTTCATCGAGGTCAGACAATTTTTCTGGTTTTCCATAATTTGCAATATACTTTTCTGAAGCATAAACATGCATATGAATTGTAAATAATTTTCTTTGTATAAGATCTGGTTGTTGGGGTTGATGGAGGCGAACAGCACAATCTGCATGACACATCGTCAAATCAAGCTCTTCATCAGAAAGCAAAAGCTGCACTTGCATATCAGGATAAAGACTAAGAAATTCTGGCATACGCTCTGCAATCCACCCTGCCCCCATTCCGAAGGTCGAGGTCACACGTAAATGCCCCGTTGGTTTTGCATAGCTTTCACTTAATTGTAAACGGACACTTTCAAGCTTCATCAAAACATCGTGAGCTGTACGATAAAGAGTTTCTCCCTGTTCTGTAAGAATCAAACCACGCGCATGACGCAGGAATAAAGATACCCCAACCTCTTGTTCTAAAGCCGATACCTGTCGTGAAACTGCTGATTGAGATAAATGAAGCTTTTGAGCAGCATGCGTAAAAGATCCCGCTTCTGCTGCTGCATGAAATACCCTTAACTTATCCCAATCCAACGGTGGCGCCACAATTAATCCTACCTCTAGATCTCTATATTTTTAATAAATTATTAACGCTTAGATATATCCAAAAACCGCTCTGCTTCTAACGCTGCCATACATCCCCTCCCCGCAGCTGTTACAGCTTGGCGGAATGTTTCATCTGTTACATCCCCTGCAGCAAAAACACCAGCAATACTTGTTGCTGTTGAATCCGATGCTGTCCATAAATAGCCGCCCCTTTTTTGTTTCAGTTGCCCTTCAAACAGAGAAACAGCAGGATCATGCCCAATGGCAATAAATATTCCCTCTGCTTCCACTTTCATCTCATGACCTGTTTTAACGTTCTTCAAACGTGCTCCTGTTACAACAGCTCCCTTTGCTCCCTGAGCTGGCAGTCCTACAATTTCTTCAACCACATGATCCCAAAGAACACGTACATTATTACAAGCAAATAACCTATCTTGCAAAATTTTCTCTGCCCGAAACTGTTCTCGCCGATGAACCACGCTTACACTTTTTGCTATATGCGATAAATAAAGGGCTTCTTCAACGGCCGTATTTCCTCCCCCTACAACAATAACATCCTTACCCCGATAAAAAAAGCCATCACACGTAGCGCAAGCAGAAACACCACCGCCCATAAAGGTCTGTTCACTTTCTAGACCAAGCCAGCGTGCTTGGGCTCCTGTTGCAATAATCAGTGCATCACAAGAATATTGTGCTCCTGAATCCCCATATAAGACAAAAGGATACGTCAATAAATCTGCCTTTGTAATCGTATCATAGACAATTTTTGTCCCCATATTCTCAGCTTGTTTTGCCATTTGTTCCATCAACCATGGCCCTTGAATGGGGGTAGCAAAACCTGGATAATTTTCCACATCCGTTGTAATTGTCAATTGTCCACCCTGCTGCAACCCTGTTACTAATACCGGCTGGAGCATCGCTCTTGCCGCATAAACCGCCGCTGTATAACCAGCCGGACCGGAGCCAATAATCAGCAGACGAATATGCGATTGTAGCATTAAATCCCCTTTATTTTTCTAAACTTAATTGTTTTACAACTTAATAATTCTATAAATTATAATGGAATACAGTCTTTTAAAAAATATTTTTCAATAGGCTCAATTATGTTATATATGCTTCCTTTAAAGTTTTATGAAAAGATCTGATTATCAATTCATCAAGGCATGCCAATGTTAAGAATTAATCTTTATCCTATAAAGAGAAAAACGTAAATTCTTATGAGCACAAAACCATAATAAAAAGAGATACAAAGATAGGGAACGGTCATTTTTCAGTTTATTATCAATGTCTGTGCACGTTTTGCGTTAATCATGGGAGGAGCAATGCTTTTGCCAATTTTGGTTGATTTGCATGACAAAAACCATAATGGGATAACCTTTCTCTATTCTTGTGCCATAACTACCATGTTAGCAACGCTGATTCTTTTAGCTACGAAGGGAGCTACTTGTCGTTTTTCAGCACGGCTTGGATTTATGCTCACTGTTTGCCTTTGGCTTACAGGAAGCATTGTAGGTGCTTTGCCTCTTTATCTTTCTCCTCTTCCTATTTCTCTCGCAGGTGCCATTTTTGAATCTGTCTCAGGAATTACAACAACAGGCTCCACAGTCCTTTCTGGTCTTGATCATTTATCGCGAAGTATTTTGTTATGGCGTTCTATTATATGCTGGATTGGGGGCATTGGTTTTATCGGTTTAGCCCTCTTGCTTTTGCCTTCATTGCGTGTAGGGGGCGTACGACTTTTTCATATGGAATCATCTGATAAATCTGAAAAAATACTACCCCGCATCAACCAAATTGCGAACGGAATTATCATCGCTTATGTTGGGCTCACATTGGCTTGTATGCTTTCTTATTTTGCTGCAGGTATGAATTTATTTGATGCCATTAACCATGCAATGAGTACGGTCGCAACTGCTGGTTTTTCAACGCATGATGCTTCTTTTGGCTATTTTTCTGATACACCAGCCATCTTAATTATTGCAACAATCTTCATGTTGCTTTCTGCTTTGCCCTTCGTACTTTATGTTAAACTAGTCCTTCCTGGACAATCCAAACGCTTCCTTGACCCACAAGTGATTGTTTTTCTCCATATCGTTCTCCTTTTCAGCTTTGCTTTAGCAGCATGGCTACGGTTTCATGATCATCGCGCTTTCCACTTGATTTTCCTTGATGTCATTTTTCACCTTTCATCCATTATTAGCACCACAGGTTACAGTGCTGAAGATTATCAACTTTGGGGGCCTTTTGCACTTGGAATCTTCTTCATTGTTTCTTTTACAGGCGGGTGTGCCGGTTCTACTTCTGGTGGTATGAAAATCAATCGCCTCATTATTCTTTGGCGTATTACACAAACAAATATAGAAAAACTTCTTTCTCCTAATGTCGTTGTAAAGGCGCGCTACGATCACTCAAATATATCAAACGATGTTGCTCAAGCTGTTTTATTTTTTGTCTGTCTTTATATGTTCTGTCTTGTTATCGGCACTGCACTTTTGCTTACAACCGGTCTTGACTTTACCTCTGCCTTTACGGGCGTATTAACAGCACTTTCAAATGTTGGCCCAGGCTTTGGAGATATTATTGGCCCCGTTGGCAATTTCTCTACAATCAACGATAATGCTTTATGGATTTTAAGTTTTCTCATGTTAGCTGGACGCCTTGAAATCATAACAATATTCGTCCTTTTTATTCCCGCTTTCTGGCGTGAACAATTCTAATGCATAGAGCATTTTATTCTACCATGGTAAAAAATTAACAAGACTAACAGGTATGAACAATATGCGGAATAATATTCAATCTTCAATTAATCAACTGAATATTTCTTAAAATTTTAAATAAATTAGCAGATAAATGATCGACAATAAAAATATTTCGAAAAAACAATCAAGTGTCAACAGCTTTCAAAGCCATAACCTATAACACTTCACATTACATTATTAAGATTCTCTATCAAATAAAACGGATAGATAGAACATCCTTTTTTACAAATAAGCTCTCACACAAAAAATATGAATATTTGCTGATAAAAATGTTTCTTCTCTAATAAGTCATGTCTTTGTAAAAAATATCATTTGTTACAAACTCATAATCTTAAAAAAACATCTCACAATGCTCTTCACTCCCATTTCATGACAGTCTTTATGAAAGATAAAATGATCATTATTATTTTTATTTAAATAATAAGCTGCAAGTCGATAGCAGAAAAAAAAGATATAAATACACCACCATACTATTTTCTTTCTGTTAATGTTACAACAATCTGCACTTCAGGTAATTTATAAGAAATCTCTTTACACCTTATCTTCAATAGTTTTTATCTACCACCTGCCATCTTCTAATTGTGGCTCTCATTGATGTAATATTAACAGATTTGACATGAGAAAATCTTACGATATTCAAAGTTCTTATTCAAATTGAAGAGATAAATTATCTATATGAATCAATATATTGATCTTAGATCCATCTTATTATGAATTAATTGAAAATATGGATGACTATTTTATTCATGGAAATACCATCACTCTCTTTTTTAAGATCAAAAAACATTTTTTTTGCACTCTATTTAAGTCTTACAAAACAAACAAGCACAACAACCATTAAGAGGGTGAATCAATTCCTAGTCTTGATTTAAAACACTATTTTCTTATTCCAATATATCTCTAGAATAAAAATAGCTTTCCTCTCTCCTCGTATGCTTTATCATAAGCCACATCTCGCTCTCAAGCCTATACATTTTTAATCTTTTATCTAAAATTTTGAGAACTTCTTATAGTATTTTCCTAAAGCCAAGATCAACTTTATAAAATAACATTCATATCATTGAGCTATTTTCTTGATGATTATGAAATAACCTTTAAGGGAAGCACTTTTTATCATTCCTCAAGAAGACTTTTGATATAATCTAAGGTATTTTTTCCGCAAACAGTTCTTTGTAAACACTTTCAATCTCGCTTGCCTCTTTTTCCAAAGGAAAATGCGTACGAACGTGCGTTAAAGCCTTCTTTCCAGCTGCCAATGTTTTTTCTACATCAGCAAAATAAGGTTCAATGGCTGCCGTTAAAGCCAAACCATCTCCTGCTTTTACAACCGTTCCTGTTCCTTCTACAACCAATTCTTTATAAGCGCCTGCATCACTCGTTACAACTGCAACCTGTGATGCCATTGCCTCTAATGGTGTTAAACCGAAACCTTCTGTACGAGAAGGTGCAACATAAAGCGATAAACGACGATACCACAAAGGGATGTCTAAAATCTCACCAAGAAAAATAATGCGCTCTTCTAAACCCGCTTCTGCAACTTTTTGGCGTAATTCTTTTTCAAAACGATAATGTTGCTCTGTTGTACGACCAGCGATAAGTGCTGTCCAGTCTAGGTAGCGTGGCAATAATGCTATCATAGCATCAACAAATAAATCTGTTCCCTTTGAGCTGCGCAAACGCCCAAAACATCCTACCGCATATTTTCCTGGAAATCCTGTCGAAGCAAAGCAATCATCATGCATCTGTGGTGACGTAAAACGCCTCACATCCACGCCATGCATAATAACCTTATGTGGCACTTCTAAATAAGCGCCCGTATGTGTACTGGTAGCAATAACCCTATCCATACGGCGAATCAACCATTTGGTAAAAGGCTTATGATGGCGTTGTGAAGCCGATGTAAAGATAAGTTGCAGCTTCATACGCAAGACATCACGCAACAAGATCCCAAAAAGCATCTCAATATTGCGCCTTGCATGCCAAATACGAAACGACTTCCCTTTCGGACTTTTCCAAAGTCCGAAAAGGTCCCGAAAGGCAAGAGCCGGCAATTTTTTTGGTAATCCAAACCCTAGCGTGGCTATACGTATACCCTGTTCGCGCTGCAGTGGAACAAGCTGAATAATCGTAGATGTCACTCCGGATAAACGCCTTTTAAAGTGAGGCACAATAATCTCAGTTTCTTCCAACAACACACGCATAACTATTTAGATATTCAAATGTACTGAACCTTAATGATTTCGTAATTATGCGCACCACCAGGAGCATTCACTTCAATCACATCACCCTCTTGCTTGCCAATGAGTGCACGTGCAATCGGCGAAGAAATAGAGATTTTACCAATCTTTACATCAGCTTCTTGATCCCCTACAATCTGATACACCTTTTTTTCTTCAGTATCTTCATCTAAGAGTTTAATAGTCGCTCCAAATTTGATTTTATCGCCTGAAAGACGAGAGACATCTATAACTTCTGCTCTTGCGATATAATCTTCAAGCTCATTGATACGCCCCTCATTATGACTTTGAGCTTCTTTAGCAGCGTGATACTCGGCGTTTTCTGACAAATCACCATGGGCACGCGCCTCAGAAATTGCTTCAATAATTCGTGGACGTTCCTGTTGTTGACGCCAACGCAACTCTTCTTTAAGACTTTCAAAACCAGCTGTAGTCATCGGAACTTTTTCCATAATCCGTCCCTTTCTATTACACGGAAGGTTTAATAAAAACACAAAAAACGGCTTCCAAAATTACTTTTGGAATCCGAAAACTACGATCTTCCTCATTATATAGCACAGTATCCCTGTTTTCCATATAAAAATAAATAAAGGGAACAAAACATGCACTAATAATGTTTAAAACATCTCATTTTGGTGTTTAAAACGTTAAACTTCGCTCTCCTCCTAAAAAAGTCTTATAAAGAAGAAAGAATTGTAATTTTTTTTGTTTTATCATAGTCTAGCAACAAAAATCATACGGTATATAAAGAGAGAGGGATAATTTCTAAAGAAGTTCTTTGCAGAAAAATGAAAAAATTCGTCATTTTTTTTATGTTGGGCTCTTTCTTTTTAGCCACAACAATATCTAAAGCAGCAGATGCCTTTGTGACAACAAATCTTAATTTTAGAACAGGACCGAGCACTCAGTATGCAGTTTGTGGCTTAATCTCTGCTGGAGAATTGGTTTTTGTTAAAAACTGTGAAGGAAATTGGTGCCATATCCGACATAACGCTCAAAGAGGTTGGGTATCATCGCGTTATCTATCATTTAAAGATGGCAATGACCTTTATCACACATACACAATGTCTTTAGTTCCAAAACAGAACCCATAGATTATTCTTCATAACAACCATAATAACTCATACCCCCCTCTTGAAGATCAGCATAGCAAGAATGCAATAATATCCCACGAGCGGCTGCAAATATGCCCCTACTAAAGAAACATTTCGAAGAACTCCTGTCATAGAAAAAACTTATCAATATACTCATGAAAGTGCCAATAAACCAAAACAAATCATTCAATAACGTTTTGCTGTTCTTGTAATAAAATTGTAAAAATTAGTATTTTCTTTAAAATCACCAGAACTTTTCTCTCAAAGGATACAACAATGAAAAATGGTGTTACTGCAACCGTAGAAGCTCTTTCTGCCCTCATTGCTTCAGGTAATCCTCTTTTTAAGAATGGTGCATTATGGACACCTCATCGTCCTATTCGTCCTGAAAAATCTGAAGGCGGTATTCCATTTCAACTCGAAACATCCTTTAAACCGGCGGGAGATCAGCCTCAAGCTATTAAAACTCTGGTCGAGGGAATCGAAAAAGATGAACGCACACAAGTGCTTTTAGGGGTTACTGGCTCGGGAAAAACCTATACGATGGCGAAAGTCATTGAACAAACACAACGCCCAGCTCTCATCTTAGCCCCCAATAAAACTTTAGCGGCACAGCTTTATGGAGAATTTAAAAGCTTTTTTCCTCACAATGCTGTCGAATATTTTGTTTCTTATTATGACTATTATCAACCAGAAGCCTATGTTGCACGCTCTGACACTTATATTGAAAAAGAATCCTCTATTAATGAACAAATCGACCGGATGCGCCATGCCGCAACACGTGCCGTCTTAGAGCGTGATGACGTTATCATCGTGGCATCTGTCTCCTGTATCTATGGGATTGGCTCGGTAGAAACCTATACAGCCATGACCTTCCAAATAGAAAAAGGGGACAAACTCAATCAACGAAAACTCTTGGCTGATTTAGTCTCTCAGCAGTATTATCGACAAGATATCAATTTCACTCGTGGTTCCTTTCGTGTGCGAGGAGACACAATTGAAATTTTTCCAGTCCACCTTGAGGATCGAGCATGGCGTATCTCGCTCTTTGGCGATGAAGTAGAAACAATTACGGAATTTGATCCTCTAACGGGACAAAAAACAGAGGATCTTCAATCTATTAAAATTTATGCCAATTCACACTATGTAATACCACGTCCAACCTTAAATCAAGCCATGAAAGCCATCAAAATGGAACTGGCTCAACGTCTTGATGAATTGAATGCTGCTGGACGGCTTTTAGAAGCACAACGCTTAGAACAACGTACAATTTTTGATTTAGAAATGTTAGAAACAACGGGTTCATGTCCGGGAATTGAAAATTATTCACGTTATTTAACTGGACGAAATCCTGGTGAACCACCACCAACCTTATTCGAATATATTCCACTCAATGCTCTTGTTTTTATCGATGAAAGCCATGTCACGATTCCCCAAATTGGTGGCATGTATCGCGGTGACTTTCGCAGAAAAGCCACTCTCGCAGAATATGGTTTTCGCCTCCCTTCCTGTATGGATAACCGTCCTTTGCGCTTTGAAGAATGGGATGCTATGCGCCCACAAACAATTGCCGTCTCCGCAACACCAGGACGCTGGGAAATAGAACAATCCCATGGTATTTTTGCTGAACAAATCATTCGTCCAACAGGGCTTGTTGATCCAGAAACAGAAATTCGTCCAGCACGCACTCAAGTTGATGATGTTGTCAATGAAATTCGTAACACAATTCAAAAAGGCTACCGTACATTGGTCACTGTCCTCACCAAGCGTATGGCCGAAGATTTAACGGAATATCTCCACGAACAAGGTATTCGCGTCCGCTATATGCATTCCGACATTGATACATTAGAGCGTATTGAAATTCTTCGCGATTTGAGGCTTGGTACCTTTGATGTTCTCATTGGAATCAACCTTCTTCGAGAAGGTTTAGATATTCCAGAATGTGGTTTTGTTGCCATACTCGATGCCGATAAAGAGGGTTTTTTGCGCTCAGAAACTTCGCTCATACAAACCATCGGACGCGCCGCACGCAACGTAGATGGTCGGGTTATTCTTTATGCCGATACAATTACGGGCTCTATAGAACGTGCTTTACAAGAAACACAAAGACGTCGAAAAAAACAAATAGCCTATAATAAAGAGCACCATATCACACCAACCAGTATCAAAAAAAATATCGACGATATTCTCAATGCAGGCAATGAAAACCAAAAAACTCTTACAAATATTCCTGATTTTATCACGCGAAGTAATATGGATCACAACAATTTAGCAAGCCATATTCAATCACTGGAAAAATCAATGCGTAAAGCAGCAGCAGATCTTAATTTTGAAGAAGCAGCTCGACTTCGTGATGAAATAAAACAACTCCAAAAAATAGAACTAGAAATCGTGGATGATCTCTTAAAATAGTATCGCGAACACCTTTCCCATGTTCCCCTTAACTCTTAAGTGACATAAATCTTGATCACGAAAATTCACTCATAGATACCAACGTTTTGAAAACTAACCAAATCTCACAAAATACTTTTCATAAAATGGCAAAAAAAAACAACGAAAAACTCTCCTCAACAAATAATCTAAAAATCTCAAAGACTTTCAAATAAACCTTGAATTTCTTAAAGCCCACGCGAAATACTCATAAACAAAACATACTGTATACTTCAATAGAAATTGTCTCATATAAAGAAAATAAGGATCCCTTAAAAAACTTTAAATATGAGGCTTTTTAGAAAAATTTTTTTTAATTTAAATATGTTATGCTCGAAAGTTATAAGATTTAAAAAAAATCTAAATTCTCAATCAATAATAATAAATTAAAGAGAATATTTTTTATAATCCAGAAAATTTATTTATAAATGTAATTTATCGTTTTTTATAGTGCATAAGAACCAAAAGCGCCGTAAAATTTTCTCATTTTAAACCTGTTTGTGATGAAACAAAAAACGTCCGACTTACACCTGATAAAAAAATGCGCATTAATATAAAAGATTTAACCTATCAAAAAATGAACAATTATCTATGAATTCAAAAATATAACATATCTCTTCGTTATAAAAGTATAAGTTTATGATAAAATTGATGATATTTTTGATTCATATTTTTATTTTTTTAAGTTATATGATGCAAGAATTATCTCTTCAATAAGAAGTTTTGTTATTTTTGTAGAAAATGAGACTTTATGGATATAATTTTTTAATTAACATAAATAGAGTATTTTTTATGAAAAGCGATCTTTATTTCTCGTTTATTTTATCATTTTTTTTCAACCAAATAGCTCTTTATTCGTTTTGTCAAAATAAAGTCACAAGTCATTCAGGTTATATTCAGTTTATCACGTGTATGATGTAAAAAATATGTATTGAAGTTAAGGAGTGTCGCTATGAAAAAATCGAGTAAATTATCGGTATTATCGGCGGTATCAGCAGCAACCATTTTGGTGCCAATAGGTACAGCGCTTGCAAATAGCCAATGGATGAATAGTGAACATCCTATTGAGAAGCAAATAAATGATATGAGAAACGGTATGAATAAGCAGATAGAGGATATGAGGAAAGGAATGAATACGCATTTCCCTTCTTATAGTTCTAACAGCCGCTCTACTGTTGAAAGACATCATTCCTCTCATTCTCATCCTCACCGACATGTTGACCATAAAAGGCGAGAACATCATCGTCATCATGTTGAACGCAAAACATATCATTATGTAGAGCGCAAAAAAACAACACATCATCATATACATCAGCATCATGTAACGCGTAATAACTCAGGAGATGCTTTAGCAGCAGGTATTCTTGGTCTTGCCGCCGGAGCAGTTCTTGGCAATGTTTTGAAAAAAACAGAACAGCCACAAATTATCTACCACCCCATGCCCCAAAGGCAAGTCGTATATCAAGAGATTCCGCAAGTGGTGTATCAACAAGTTCCTCAAACCCAAATCATTTATGAATCTCAATCAACAGCCATATACCAGCCACTCCAGCAACCATGGACGCGTGAATGGCTTCAATATTGCAAGAAAAAGTACCGTTCATTCAATCCCCAAACAGGTACTTTTAGAGGCTATGATGGGCAAAACCATTTTTGTTATGCTCCATTGAACTAACATCTCTGCTTTGCTAAGAAAATTTTAAGTAACCCCAAAACGCTTTAAAGCGTTTTGGGGGTTATGTTCTTAGATCTTGAAGAAAAGGATTCCACTGACGTTCATAACCTATATAGCTTCCAGGACCATGCCCACAAATGAAACGAACATCATCCCCTAAAGGTAAAACTTTTTCTCGAAGTGATTTCATCAATTTTTCATGCGAAGAAAAAAGAAAATCTGTACGCCCAATAGAACCACGAAAGAGAACATCACCCAGTAAAGCAAAACGTTCTTTTTCATTAAAATAAATAACATGACCAGGAGAATGCCCTGGTGTATGAAAAACCCTAAACACGTGGTCAGAAAAATGAACACTATCGTTATCTTCTAACCATTGATCAGGAATACAAACAGAGGCATCCATGATACCATAGCTTCTTGCACTCTCAACCACAGAATCCATTACAGGCTTATCATCGTAATGTGAACCGACAATTTTAACGCCAAGGGCCTCTTTTGCTTGCATTGCCGCACCCACATGATCAAAATGACCATGGGTTATCCAAATCGCTTCAACGGTAATATTCATTCTTTTAATGACTTCTTGAATTCGAAGCCACTCTCCACCAGGATCCACTAAAACTCCCACTTTTTGTTCCTTATCAAAAAGCAGAGTACAATTCTGCTGAAAAGGCGTAACCGGAATAATATGTGTACTAAAATGACTCATGAACCCCTTTTCAAGCTTATAAGGAATATTCCCTTCCTCCTATAGGATAGCCTGCTCGACAGCTTTATGCAACTTATGTAAAATTAAATCTTTTGAAAAAATAGTTTAAAGGTTTTGAAGAATGACCAATCACGTTCAAGTTTTGTGTGACGATGCCCCTCACCTTCTTGTGATTGATGACGATACACGTATTCGCAATCTTTTATTTCAGTTTCTCATTAAAAATGGATTTCGTGTTTCAGTTTCAGCCAATGCTCATCAAGCAAGGCGATTATTGGCAAGTTTAGATTTTGATCTTCTTATCGTTGATGTCATGATGCCCGGTGAAAACGGTATTAGTCTTACCCGTTCACTGCGCCAAACAAAAGATGTTCCTATCCTCATGCTCACAGCTTTATCAGAAATAGATAGTCGTATCCATGGATTAGAAGCAGGTGCAGATGATTATCTGGCTAAGCCATTTGATCCTCGTGAACTTCTTCTTCGCATCAACGCCATTTTACGACGCGTTTTTTCC
This sequence comes from Bartonella kosoyi, assembly GCF_003606325.2. NCBI lineage: Bacteria > Pseudomonadati > Pseudomonadota > Alphaproteobacteria > Hyphomicrobiales > Bartonellaceae > Bartonella > Bartonella kosoyi. Next base: position 1,211,109 of record NZ_CP031843.2, on the reverse strand, counting down.
CTTAGCCAACCCAAAATTGAGCAAATCGTTTTTGGGCCTTATATTTTTTCAATTTCACGGCGCGAACTCAAAAGGGGAGGAGAAATTATTAAATTAACCGATAAAGAACAAAAAATGATGGTCATTTTCGCCGAAAATGCAGGGAGCATCATTCCACGCCATCAATTTGCAATGGATGACAAAACTATCGGTGAACGTGCTATTGATGTACAAATCAACCGCCTTCGTCGTAAGATCGAAAGAAATCCAGCACTGCCTATATGGCTTCAAACCGTGCGAGGAATAGGGTATAAACTCTCAATTGAATAGGCGTAAGAATGATCAAACCTTTAAAATTTTTTTTTCGATGGTTAACGAAAAAGATGCCTAAACGGCTTTATGCTCGCTCTTTGATCATTATTATCGCTCCCATGGTGCTTCTGCAAACGGTCATTGCTTACGTCTTTATGGAACGGCATTGGCAAATGGTAACGGAGCGTCTTTCAATGGCTGTTGTACATGATATTTCAGCCATTATTGATATTATTGAAACATATCCGCAGCAAGATAACTATGAAGAAATCAAACGTATTGCACAACAACGTATGGGCTTAAACATTTCTATTCTCTCTCCTAGCCCCTTACCCCCTCCAGGACCTAAGCCATTTTTTGCAATTCTTGATTATTTTCTCAGTGAAGAAATCACCCGCCAAATCAATCGTCCCTTCTGGATTGATACCGTAGGGGATTCTGACCTTGTTGAAATTCGTATCCATCTTGGTCACAACATCTTGCGCGTCTTTGCGCCACGCAGCCAAGCTTATGCTTCCAATACTGCTATTTTTTTAAGCTGGATGGTAGGAACAGCCCTTGTTTTATTACTGATAGCAATTTATTTCTTGCGCAACCAAATTAAACCCATTCAACAACTCGCTAAAGCAGCTGAAAGTTTTGGACGTGGTCGTCCTTTACCAAAAGGATTTCAACCACAAGGAGCCGATGAAGTTCGTCGTGCTGGCATTGCTTTTTTACGAATGCGCGAACGTATTGAGCGGCAAATAGAACAACGCACTATGATGCTTTCAGGTGTGAGCCATGATTTAAGAACTATTCTTACACGTTTTAAACTTCAGTTAGCATTAGCCAATACTGATTTTGATATTAAGCCGCTTGAGCAAGATGTCAGTGATATGCAAAATATGTTAGAAGATTATCTTGCTTTTGCCCGTGGCGAAGGAAGTGAAAGTGTCAAGACTTTTGACCTCAATGCTCTTATGCAAAAATTCTCCGCCGATGCACATCTTCACAAACGTCAATTTTCTTATACTATTAAAGGTCCTACACAGATACACGTACGTCCCCGTGCTTTCACACGCTTGGTCAGCAATCTTGTTTCAAATGCATTTTCTTACGGTACAACCATTAAACTAACAGCCAACTCTCAACAAGAATCTTTTATATTGATCATCGACGATGATGGACCTGGAATTCATAAAAACATGCGTACAGAAGTTTTTAAGCCATTCTTCAGAATTGATAAAGCACGAAATCAAGATGCAAGTGGAACAGGACTTGGCCTTTCTATTGCTCAAGACATAGCACGCAGCCATGGTGGCAATATACAATTGGACGAGAGCCCACTTGGGGGATTACGCGCTATTCTTGATATCCCCCTATGAGCAATCTTTCAGCAAACCGTTTGTAAATAATAACAGACTTTATATTTTAGGCATTCCCTACAGTTTCAAACAAAGTGTACTGTAGTGCCTTGTAAGCGCTTTCTCCCGATAACGCCACCATCTGAAAGGCAACATAATGGCTTTCACAGGCTTTCAGTGCGTGTATCAACAATGTTTCAACCTGTATATAGGATGGATGCACTCCACCAGCCAAAAGAAGACCTTGCCGATAAATAACCGAATTATTCCTTTGCCAGTAATCAAAATGCCCCAATAACAATTTTTCATTAATCGCGAGCAATAAGCGTTGTATTTCCGCTGTTCGAGTATTGTCAATAGAAAGATCAAATGAACAGGCCAAATGCAGTGCTTCCTGCTCTTCGATCCATGAAAAAGCAAGACGATAATTTGCCCGTTTCCCTTCCACACAAACGCTAATTTCATCTTGGGCATCCCGCTCAAACGACCAATCATATTCACAGGCAATCTGTTCGATAAAGTCAACAGGATGCTCTTTTCTTTCTATGGCGCAAAATGCAAGCCTCATCACAATCCTCAATCATCTTAAAACATTGTCAACAGAATATAAACCGCTTAAATTGTAACAATATTTTGTTACAATCAGAACCGTTACACCAAACAAATACACATTAAAAACACCCACACTACCCGCCCCCCAGAACACAATCGCGCTCTTTAGGGAAACCTGATAATCATAAAACGAATCATCAAGTCTTTTCAGTGTATTGATACAATTTCATAGCGCCAGCCCCCCTGATTTAAAAAAACGTATTTTACCCCCCAAAAAAATTAAAAACAAACAAACATGCCGCTCTAACAGACTCAAGATTAAGCATTTTTTAGTTCCACGCATCATATTGAAAAATTGGGGATATTTTTTTGAAGATTCTTTTTTTAGAGAAACTATTTTATTTTTTTCGCGTCTGCTCTTTTTCTAAATCATCAAGACGCTTTTTCAAATCAGCATTATCAGCATGGACTTTCAGCACCATCTCTTTAAAGGTCTCAAATTCTTCACGTGAAACAAGATCAAGTTTATTGGCTATCTTTTCAGCTTGCACACGAAAAGCTGTTCCAGCTTCACGTCGTATACCTTGTGCAACATCAGCAGCATCTGTTGCTAATTTTGCTAATTCATCAAGAATACGGTTTGATCCATTACGCATAACATTTTTCCTTAAATTTTAATCGACGCACGCATTATAGCGTATCCTCATAACATTTAGATACTGTAATTTGTTCCTTTTACTCTATTTTTACTCTACTATGCATATTTTTCATGATGATTTTGTTTAAAAATTTTTATATCCTTTTTTATCGCCGTAATTTTTTACCATAATAAACGAGTGGAAATCTATTGCGCTTCCCGGCTTATCATCTTCCTGACTTGACCATTGTGCATTCATCTGTCATTCCTTGCCATCAGAGTCACTTCATATCCATCTTATATAATATAATGTAAAGTGCTTAATTCATGAACAATCTTATCTGTCCAGCCATTGCTTTTCCGTCTTTTCTTGATCCTGTCATTATCCAGCTAGGACCCATAACACTTCATTGGTATGGGCTTGGTTACGTCGTGGGGATTCTTTTTGCTTGGTGGTATGCGCAAAAATTATTAACAAAACCATCTCTATGGCGTAAAAACCACCCTCCTATGGATAAAGAAAAGATTGGAGATTTTGTTGTCTGGTCTGCCATAAGTGTTGTTGTTGGAGGGCGTTTAGGACAAGTCCTTGTATGGGATCCTCTTTATTACTTTAGCCATCCAAGTGCTATCATTGCTGTATGGGATGGGGGAATGTCTTTTCACGGTGGTCTTATTGGCATTATCATTGCAATGATTTTATTCGCCCGTAAAAATAACATCAATATACGAGCGATGTTTGATATCATTGCTGCCGGTGCTCCTATCGGTATTGGCATTGTACGAATCTGCAATTTCATCAATCAAGAATTATGGGGTAACGTTACCACGCAACCTTGGGCAGTTTGTTTTCCCCTAGATCCTTACTATTTACCGCGGCATCCAAGCCAACTTTACGAAGCATTTATGGAAGGATTTCTTCTCTTCATTCTTCTCTTCATTGTTATTTTTGCCTTCAAAGCATTCAAACGCCGTGGGACTGTGTCAGGAATATTTATTATAGGCTATGCAATAGCACGCAGTATCTCAGAAGTTTACCGTGCTCCTCAAGAAGATCCAGAATGGTTCTCGACCCTTTTCCATTCTACAGGCTTTACCTATGGCATGGCTTTATCTCTTCCCATGCTTCTTTTAGGATTTTATCTCCTCCTTCAAGCATTTAAAGACAAATCTACAGAAAATGGCATCCCTCAAAGAAAAAATTAAAGAAATCATCGCATCTCATGGCCCCATTACTGTCAGTGAATATATGACATTGGCGCTCACAGATCCTCAATTTGGCTATTATCAAACACAAACACCTTTTGGACCCACTGGTGATTTCATAACTGCCCCTGAAATAAGCCAATTATTTGGAGAAATGATTGGCATTTGGCTTCTTGCAAATTGGAATGCCCATGGTTGCCCTCACCCTTTTATTCTCGCTGAAATAGGACCAGGACGTGGAACTTTGATGGATGACATTTTGCGAACCATTCAAAAGCTTTCTAAAACAGCATTTAATGCTGCTGAGATTTTTCTGATCGAAATAAGTAAAAAGCTCGCAAAAGAACAAAAAAAGCGTCTTTGCTCTTATCAAAAAAAAATCCATAGCATTGAAAATTTTAATCAAATTCCTTCAAAACCTCTCTTCCTCATTGGTAATGAATTCCTCGATACACTCCCCATCAACCAATATATTAAAGTCAATGGAGAATGGAAAGAACGCTGTATTACAATCAATCAAGATGGAGATTTCATCTTTATTGCTGCCCCGCATAAGCTTCCCTCTTCTTGTCTACAAACCTATTGTTCTAAAGTCCCTGACGGAACAATTTTTGAACATGCCCCCTTACGCCATCAATTTATGCAACAAATCAGCAACCATTTAGTACAAGTCACAGGCTCTGCTTTGCTTATCGATTATGGGGCTCGTGATCTTGCCTTTGGTGATACTTTGCAAGCACTCTCAAAACATAGATTTCGGGATGTTTTTGATGCCCCTGGTGAACATGATTTAACATCCCATGTTGCTTTTTCTTTTTTAAAAAATATAGCTCTTGAACAGGGCTGTTTTGCTGAAATCTTCGAGCAAGGAGAATTTCTTTTTAAAATGGGGCTCATGGAGCGTGCAAAACAACTTGGAGTGGGCAAAAGCGTTTCCTTGCAAGATAAAATCCGCCAAGATATCGAACGGCTCGCTGGTCCAGATCAAATGGGTAAACTATTTAAAGTTTTACATCTCAGTGATAAAAATATATCTATACCTCCCCAATTTTGATGATCAGTAATTTTGTCAATAAGTACATCATTATCCGAAATATTCATTAACAAATACAAACATCTCTTCCACTTCAAATAATCTCATAAGGAACTTTTATGAAGCCTATCCCTCATCCCATCCTTGCAAAAAATCTCTCTACTTTATACTCCCATGGGATAAAACATGGATTTTTTACACGTCAAGCTGGTGTTTCAAAAAACTTTCATAGCTTTAATGTAGGAAAAAGATCAAACGACCAACCTGAACATATTGTACAAAATCGTCTTTTTATTGCTGATTATTTTGGTGTTGAATCGCAAAGTTTAGTCACGGTTAATCAAATACATTCTTCTGATGTCATCGTCGCTCATCAAGTAATTATCGGTGTACAACCTCCTAAAGCTGATGCTCTTGTCACGACTACACCAGGTCTCGTTATTGGAGTTCTTACAGCAGATTGTGGCCCAATACTGTTTGCTGATCCACAAGCTGGGGTCATTGCCGCAACACATGCTGGCTGGCGCGGAAGCCTAAATGGAATTATTGAGAAAACAATTGCAGTTATGGAAAAACAGGGAGCCAAAAGACAATCAATAACAGCAGCTCTTGGACCTTGTATTGGCCCACACCACTACGAAGTAACAAGTGAATTCTACGACCAATTTATTGAGTGTCACAGTAAATTTCAAAAATATTTTTTAAAAACAGAAAAAGTCAATCACTTTCATTTTAATCTATGGGCATTTATTATCAATCAACTCAAAGAAGCAGGCGTTAATGCTTCTTGCGTAGAGCTTTGTACCTATCAAAATGAACAGATTTTTTTTTCTTATCGACGTGCAAGACACCGCAATGAACCTGATGATGGGCGGCAAATTTCTGCTATTATGTTGAAATAAATTTTTTTCTCACAAAAAGCTCAAAACCGCAAACAAAATAATGTCGATAAAATAAGTATGCTTTTTTCTAAAGTGCTTTTTTCATAAAAATCCTTATTGGCGTCATAAACACGAAAACTGTTGCGATGAGAAATAAAACGAACTCTTCGTTTCAACGTTTGATTATAATGACCTTTAATACGTCATTATTTAAACATAAAATACCATTGAAGCTATTTTCTAAATCAAGTAATATATGAAACTTATAGAGATAAAAAATATTTTTCTATCGTAGATCCTCCCATACAAATAAACGGCAGCCTTTGTTTTTTCTTAGCAATTTCAAGAATCAACTCTACAGGGAATAAAAATTTGGGAAAAAGAGAAAACGTACCGCATAGCTCTTTAACAATAATCAATAAAATTGTAAGGCTTTTGTAATTGTTTTCTTGCAATTTAATAAAAAGAAACTAAAAACCCTGTTGCATTCCTACCATGATTATTCAGAGGTTCTACTATGAAACTTTTCTGCGGAAATTCTAATCCACGTCTCGCTGAAGATGTTACAAATTATTTGAACATCCCCTTAGGTAAAGCAACTGTAAAGCGCTTTGCTGATCAAGAAATTTTCGTAGAATTGCATGAAAATGTACGAGGCCAAGATGTGTTTGTTTTGCAATCTACATCTTATCCTGCAAATGATCATTTAATGGAATTGCTCATCATGATTGATGCTCTTCGTCGTTCTTCTGCGCGTCGTATTACAGCGGTGATACCCTATTTTGGCTACGCCCGCCAAGATAGAAAGCCTGGACCACGGACTCCTATTTCTGCAAAACTTGTTGCCAACCTGATTACTGAAGCAGGCGCCCATCGCGTTTTAACATTGGACCTTCATGCAGGACAAATTCAAGGTTTTTTTGATATTCCTACGGATAATCTCTATGCTGTTCCTGTCATTTCTCGCGATGTCAAAATGCATTATTCTCTTGAAAATGTTATTGTTGTTTCACCTGATGTGGGTGGTGTGGTCCGCGCTCGCTCACTCGCCAAACGCTTGAACAGTTTGCTTGCTATTGTCGATAAACGTCGTGAACGCCCTGGTGAATCAGAAGTTATGAATATTATTGGAGATGTATCGGGGAAAGATTGTCTTCTGCTGGATGATATTGTTGATTCTGGTGGGACTTTATGCAATGCAGCAAGTGCTCTGCTTCAACACGGTGCCAACAGTGTCACGGCTTATATCACGCATGGTGTTCTTTCTGGGAGTGCTATTGAGCGCATTACCCATTCAGAAATGAAAGAATTGGTTATTACAGATTCAATTATGCCAACAGGAGCCATTGAGAAAGCTCATAATATTCGCGTTTTGCCCATCGCCGACCTCATTGGAGAAGCAATCGCTAGAACAGCAGCAGAACAATCTGTTTCCAGCTTATTTGGTTAAAGTGGTTCTTTGGGATCTCCTGGTGCCGTTTCGACACCAAGGTCAGGAAATGCAACGATGCGTTGACCACTAAAATGCGTATGAATAACAATGAGTCCGCGCTCTTCAAAGTAGGTTAAGAGCCGACGTGCACGACTTAAAGAGTGTGTCCCATAAAGACGGGCTAAAAATGCATCAGATGGGCATGGCTTTCCACCCAATGCGGACTGTGCCACATTCAAGAAGACCCCTTGGACATCATCTTCCAAACTTTCTGATATTTGCAAAATATATTTCCAATGTTCACTGACAGCTGTTTGTTCATCGACAAAAGCTTGAGAAATCGCCAATTTACGCCGAAATTGTGAAAGATTAAAAGGAACCTTAGACATACCATGGATACGGCAACGAACCGAAAAATCTTGATAAAGCACCGCTGTTGAACGATAAAAAGCCTCAGGATCCTCAAGAATTTCCCGAATAATTTGTTCTGCTTGACACTCTCGCTCAACACCAGAAAGTTCAGGAAATAAACTTAGATTTTCTTCTAAGTCCTCTTGTTTTTTATGCACCACCTCCTCTAACATCTCGTGCATTGATTTTTCTCTCATAGACTCTCGTATTTGTTTAAATGGCGTTAAAATTTCCTCTGGTGAAGCCGTAAAAACGAGTTCTTTTGCATCTATGTTCTCTGTTGGAAGTGGCATTAATTTAGGGCTAGAAGAGCGTGCTAAAGTTTCAACCGAACCAATGATAATCGGTAAGGGACGTCGTGATAAAGCAGGACCTAAAGCGATAAAATGTCCCCGCTCAAGATCTCTAAACATTTCCGCTTGACGGCGCTCCATCCCCAAAAGATCAGCCGCACGCATCATATCAATATCTAAAAAAGTCCGCCCTATTAAAAAATTTGAAGCTTCAGCAGCAACATTTTTGGCAAGCTTAGCTAAACGTTGTGTTGCAATAACACCGGCAAGACCACGTTTACGTCCTCGACACATAAGATTGGTCATAGCGCTCAGAGAAATTTTACGCGCTTCATCGGAAACTTCTCCTGCCGCAGTTGGCGCAAACAATTGTGCTTCATCGACAACGATAAGCATAGGATACCAATAATCACGCTCCACATCAAACAATGCTCCAAGGAAAGCCCCCACAGCACGCATCTGTTGTTCGGTATCCAACCCTTCAAGATTAAAGACTACCGAAACCCGATGTTGCCGAATGCGATGGGCAATACGCGTCAATTCTAATTCACTCCGTTGAGCCTCTACAATAACATGACCAAATTTATCGGCCAAAGTTATAAAATCCCCCTCTGGGTCAATCACACAGTGTTGCACCCACTTAGCACTTTGTTCTAAAAGACGGCGTAAAAGATGTGATTTCCCTGAACCGGAATTCCCTTGTACAAGAAGACGTGTCGCCAATAATTCTTCCAAATCAAGAAGTGCTGGCATCGTTTTATGCAAAGCACGACTCTCTGACATCTCACCCAAGGCAATCTCAACCTTCATAACATCTCCAGTGTTTGATTTTAAACATATCAGCGCCTATTGGTTGATTCTCCATCCACACCGCAATTTGTAACATTTCCTCCTTTTAAACGGTAGAAATCATCGATTTTTCCCACAACTCTTGCATCTATGAAGAGTTTGAATTATAGAACAAACTTCTACGTAGACACCCTTGGAGGCAACGTAGAATGGAGCAATCGCTGTTTTCTAGCGCATATCTTCATATCCATGCAAAAACTATTATTGTTTTTGAAGGATCTCCAATCATGTAAAAAGGACTTAAATTATGAGTAAAAGCTACACTCTTAAGGCCGAAAAACGCGAGCGGGTTGGTAAGGGGTCCTCCCGTGAACTTCGTCGCAACGGTCTTATCCCTGCTGTCATTTATGGTGAAAAACAACCTCCTTTGGCAATAACAGTTCCCTATAAAGAAATTTTCTACAAAATCCACGCCGGTGGCTTTCGGACCACCATTGCAACAATTGTTCTCGACAAGCAAAAAATTATGGTCTTGCCAAAAGATTACCAATTGGATCCTGTGCGTGACTTTCCACTCCATGTCGATTTCTTACGCATTTCAGCAAAATCCGTTGTAGAAGTGAATATTCCTGTCCACTTCCTCAATGAAGATACCGCACCTGGAATTAAAAAGGGTGGTGTCCTCAATATTGTTCGTCACGAAATTGAATGTACAGCTCCAGCGAATGCTATTCCTGAAGCTATCGAAATTGACCTCTCCAGCTACTCTATTGGTGATTCTATTCACATTTCAGCCGTTCAACTGCCAAAAGATGTGACACCCATCATCCAAGATCGGGACTTTACCATTGCAACCATTGCAGCTCCCGCTAGCCTGGATATCACTGATGAAACTTCCGAACAAGAAAAGGATGAAGATGAAGCGCCAACTTCATAAAACACAACAGGCGGGAATCTTTCCCGCCTTCATTTATGAGACGTATACTCCCCTCACACTTTGACTGAAGGTACATATGTGGCTTATTGCTGGTCTTGGTAATCCTGGTTCCCAATATCAAAATAATCGCCATAATATTGGTTTTATGGCTGTCGATGCTATTTATCAATCCTTTTCTTTTTCTCCATGGTCGAAGAAGTTTCAAGCAGAAATCTCCAATGGTTTCATCAATAATGAGAAAATTTTTCTTATAAAACCGCAAACTTTCATGAATCTCTCGGGACAAGCTATTGGCGAAGCTTTGCGATTTTACAAATTAGATTTAAAGAATTTGATCATCATTTGTGATGAGTTAGACCTATCACCGGGGAAAGTTCGTATAAAAATTGGGGGAGGAAATAATGGACATAATGGTATTAAGTCTATTGATGCCCATTGTGGTACTGACTATTGCCGTCTGCGTATAGGAATTGGTCATCCTGGAAGCAAAGAACTTGTTCATCAACATGTTCTAGGAAATTTTACCAAATCTGATCAAGAATGGTTGCTCCCTCTCTTAAATACTCTTGCAAAAAATATTACTCTCCTCATAAAAGGTGACAAATCTCTCTTTATGAATGAAGTTTCACAAACGATAAAAAACAAAAACTTATCCTAATCGCTTATTTCTCTTATTGGCCAAAAATCAACACTTCTCTATAGAAATTTTATATAATATATTGATTTATAAAATTAATTTTTTGTAAGCTGAATAAAAGCGTCAAATATCCTAAGCTTCATTTCAAATCTATTAATAATGAAAGCAATCAAAACCATTGGCGTACACCTCACAAATTCGAGAGATATACGGATAAAATCTCTTGAAAAAAGAAAGAGAATGCCCCTTATAAGTCCTATCAAAGGTAAAGCCTGTTGGGGAAACATGAAAAGCTGACAAAGAAAATCATGATATTTGTACAGACCTTTTGAAAAAGAAAAGATTGAATAGAAAACCAAAATACTCAAATGGTTCTCTCCAATCTTCTCCCTCAAATTAAAAATCATTTGCCTGAATGGTTGACTCTAGCGGATCGTAGCCATTTGATTGTTGACTGTAAACGGTAGGAACACTCCTATTGTTTTGTAACACCACGACACGTGAACCAACGGGAACACGATCATAAAGATCAATAATATCTTGATTAAGCAAACGGATACACCCGCTTGAAATCGCACGCCCAATCGACCAAGATTCATGTGAGCCATGAATACGGAAAAGTGTATCTTTCCCATTTTTGAAAAGATAAAGTGCTCGTGCGCCCAATGGATTATCGGGGCCTGGTGGCATTCCTTTCCCCAAATGACCATAACGTTCTGGTTCTCGAGCCATCATTGCTGCAGTAGGCGCCCAATTTGGCCAGCGACGCTTGCGCTGTACAACCCCCTCACCTTCAAATGCTAGGCCTTCCTTACCGACCCCAATTCCATAGCGTAAAGCTTTCCCATTTTCACCAATAAGGTAAAGAAAACATTCTTGCGTATCGATAACCAACGTTCCAGGTGGATAAGATGTATAATAAATCACTTCTTGTCGCCAAAACTTTGGATCAATTTTTGCAAGATCAACAGCAGGTAACGGATAAGTTTCATTCGTTACAGGACCGTACAAAGCCTGTATTTCTGGTGGAATGTATCGAGCTTGTTGAAAAGAAGCTGATGACATATCTGATTGACGTGTTGTAGCACATCCAGCCAAAGCTAAAAGTGCTGCAATTAAAAAGGCACAACGAGATAACACTCTTCTATTTTCTCCGATTAAACTATTTATGCAGATTTGCGTACCATGAAAAACTTAGCACACTATTAACATTAACTGGAAGTTTTCTTCAATTAAGAACTTTAGAAGGTAAAAAAGCAGATTATTTATTGCTGTAGACTTTTTTCTCACTTCTCGCAATACAAAGACTATAACTCTTCTGAAAATATGCTATACAAATTTTATCTTGAGCATAAAATCAACAGAAAAGAAGGATTCTCATGGGCTTTAAATGCGGTATTGTTGGATTACCTAATGTTGGTAAATCAACTCTTTTTAATGCATTAACAAAAACAGCCACTGCACAGGCTGCCAATTATCCTTTTTGTACCATTGAACCCAATACCGGTGAAGTTGCTGTTCCTGATTTACGAATGGAAAAAATTGCATCAATCGCTGGTTCAAAAGAAATTATTCCTACACGCATTAATTTCGTTGATATTGCGGGGCTTGTACGAGGCGCGTCAAAAGGCGAAGGTTTAGGGAATAAATTTTTAGCCAATATTCGCGAAGTCGATGCTATTATCCACGTTTTACGCTGTTTTCAAAATGAAGATATTACCCATGTAGAAGGACGTATTGATCCTATTTCTGATGCGACAACCGTTGAAACTGAACTCATGCTGGCAGATCTAGAAAGTCTTGAAAGACGAATCGTACAAATTCGTAAACGGGCAACTGGAAAAGACAAAGAAGCTCTCACAATTCTCCCCGTTATGGAAAAAGCATTAAATATTTTGCAACAGGGAAATCCTGTCCGGTTATTACTCAAAGATATTGCTTTAGATGAACACCATATTCTAAAGAGTTTAAATCTTCTCACTTCCAAGCCTGTACTTTATGTTTGTAATGTAAGCGAAAATGATGCCGCTCATGGAAATAACTTTACCCAAGTAGTTGAAAAAATGGCAATAGAGCACAATGCGCAAAGCATTATCATTTCTGCATCTATCGAAGCGGAAATCACGCAACTGAATGATGCTGAAGCATTAGAATATCTCGATGCTCTAGGGCTCTTTGAGCCAAGTTTAAATCGCCTTATTCGCGCTGGTTATCATTTACTTGATCTCATTACTTACTTCACCTGTGGACCTAAAGAAACACGAGCATGGACAATTACGCGTGGTACAAAAGCTCCCCAAGCCGCCGGCGTTATTCACTCTGATTTTGAGCGCGGCTTCATTCGTGCCCAAACGATTAGCTACAATGACTATATTGCTCTGGGAGGAGAAAGCGGTGCAAAAGAAGCAGGAAAGGCACGCGATGAAGGAAAAGAATACATTGTGCAAGATGGCGATATCATGTTATTTAAACATAATACTTAAATCTTTACTCTCTCTTAAGTTTTTATCTTGAAGACTTTGCAATAAATCTATAGAAGGGTGTTGCAAAAACTTCCAAGTTCTTCTGAACTAAAAACCGGTTGCTACCATATTATTACATATTATTATGGTAGCAACTTTTTTATCGATTAAAAAATGAAAATATAAAATTAGCGCATCCAATGCCCTTCATATTTAAATGTTGGAGCATCTTTTAAAGAATCCTTTGTCGCATTTGTAATAAGTTTCCACTTACCATAATTATTTGTCATCTGGATTGTTTCTGGAGAAACAACCACATAACTCTCCCCTATGCCAAGGAAACCGCCAACCGCAATCACAAACCCCGCAATATTATTTTCACGTAGAATAATATCTTTTACTTCACCAATATTTTCATCTTCTATATTATAGACATCGGCACCTATGAGACTGGAAGCAACAAAATCCGTTGCTAAAGGTGTCACATAACGCACAGACTTATCGATCCCTACCTGTACAATACCCGTCGAAGAAATCATTTCAGGTTTAGAAGGCACTTCAAAAGACTGAGCATAAGTACTAGAAATCATCAAAATTGACATAAGAGTAGTACATGCAATTTTTTTCATTTTAACATCTCCGTTTTTACTTTGCTTTTACTTTCATAAAACCTCAATGCATTATAAACAGATTTGTTCCTTATGCTCTTTATACTTTTCCCTCTTTCAAGTGCGGTCACTTTATCCTTTTCTCTTTATTTCCTCTTTTGTTTCTTCCTCTAAACCAAACCAAATACGATTTTTTAAAATATAAACAAGCCCTGCAAAAATGATTAAAAATAAAATAACACGAAAACCTGTTTTTTTACGAATCTCCATATGAGGATCGGCAGCCCACATCAAAAAAGCAGCAACATCACGCGCGTAATGTTCAACAGTTTGGGGAGTTCCATCTTCATAAATAACCACACCATCACTCAAAGGAGGCGCCATGGTTAAAGAATTACTGGCAATAAAATAAGGATTATACCAATAACCATTTGCAACTTCTACCTTCTTTGGTGCTTCCTGGTATCCTGTTAAAAGAGCTGTAATATAATCGGGTCCAACTGTATCATAATGAGTCAAGACATCCGTAATTAAAGCAGGAAATGGCAAAGATACACCACGTGCCCGTGCCATCAATGATAAATCTGGAGGATAAGCACCATTTAAAATAAATCTTGCTTCTTCTTCATTCGCAAAAGGAGAAGGAAAATAATCCGTTGCGACCCCAGGACGTTTAAAAAATTTTCCTTCGCGATTAGGACCATCACGCACTTCATATTGTGCCGCCAAAGCTTTAATCTGTTCTTGATCATAGCCAAGAGCTTTTAAATGGCGAAAAGCCACATATTTTAGCCCATGGCAGCTGGAACAAACTTGTTTATAAACTTTTAACCCACGCCGCAATTGCGCCTTATCATAAAACCCAAATGGCCCTGAAAAACTCCATTCTTGTTTTTTAGGAATTTGTAAAGGAAAAGAAATAAACTCTTCCTCTTGATCAGATCGATCAGAGATATCACTCGCCAAACTCTGCGCAGAAAAGCTCATAGCAATAATAACAACCAGTCTGACAAAAATATTTACCATAGTCTCTTTTTTTTCTGTTTCAAATCTTGCATAATTGAAGAGGGAAGAGAACGACTTTTTTCAAACCTAGGTAAAATCGGCAAAATAACCAAAAAGAATATAAAATAATAAACCGTAGCCAATTGCGTCCATAAAAGAATTCTGTCACTTATTTCTCTTGACCCCAGCCAACCAAGAAAAACGACATCAATAACAAGGGCCCAAAAGAAAATTTTATAAACAGGTCGATATCTCGCTGAACATATTTTAGAGCGGTCTAACCATGGAACAAACATTAACACGAGAATCGAACTGACGAAGAGAACAAAGCCCACAAAAGTTGAAGACAAAATACCTATATCAAAAGTTATAGCACGCAGCATCGCATAAAAAGGCAAGAAATACCATTCAGGAACCACACGAAGCGGTGCCTTTAAAGGATCGGCCACGCTATAATTTTCGGCTTGCCCCATATAATCGGGCATATAAAATAAAAACCAAGCAAAAAAGATCAAAAAAACAGTAATGGCAAAAATATCTTTGATAAGTGCATAAGGCGAAAACGGTACCGTTTCCTTCTCTGATTGTATCGCAAGACCTGTTGGATTTCCTTGCCCCACACAGTGAATTGCCCAAATATGAATCCCTACAAAAAAAAGCAAAACAAATGATAGAACATAATGAAAAACATAAAAACGATTCAATGTGGGTTGCCCCACGCCATAACCACCAAGAAGTGTCTCATGTAACCATGCTCCCACCAAAGGTATCGTTTTTAAAAGCCCTGCAATCACTGAAGCGGCTGAAATAGACATCATCCCCCAAACAAGAACATAACCAAAAAAAGCAATTGCCATCATGATGATATAAATCAAAATCCCTGTGACCCACACCATTTCTCGCATATTTTTATAAGAACCATAATAAAGTCCGCGCGCCAAATGGATATAAACAGCAATAAAAAAAAACGAAGAGCCTACACTATGCCATGGGCGAAAAAGCCATCCAAACTGGCCTTCACGCCGAAATCGTTCACCCGTTTCAAAAGCCAAGTGAATATCTGGAACATAATGCAGTGACAAGACAAGACCAGTCAAAAGCTGTGATAAAAGCATAAGGGTCAAAATACCGCCAAATGTATAAAAGTAATTAAGATTACGCGGAACAGGAAAAATCACAAATGCATTATAAAAAAAACGAGGAAGAGGAAAACGCTTATCAAACCAACGGGAAAGAGCATTTTTAGGACAATAAGGAGGAAACCTTGTCATGACCTTATCCTATTTTGAGCAAAGTATCAGAAAGAAACTGGTAAGGGGGGATCGCCAAATTATAGTTCGCTGGACCTGACCGCACTCTTCCAGCGGTATCATAAACAGACCCATGACACGGGCACAACCACCCTCCAAATTTCCCCGATTGCCCAAGTGTTACACAGCCTAGATGCGTACAAAGATTGATGACAATAAGCCAATTTTCACGGCCTTTACCGGCTGAACGTGCAAAATCCGTCGCTTCTTTTTCATCTTCAAGATTAGGATTGCGGGCTTGACGATCTTTTAGAAGACTCAAATTCACAGCGCGCGCATCAGCAATTTCTTTTGCCGTACGGTTTCGAATAACAACAGGCTGACCCCGCCACTTTACCGTCACCGACATCCCCTCTTCAATACCAGAAAGGTCAACCTCAATGAAAGAAGATGCTAAAACAGCCTCATCTGGACGCAACTGACGGATAAAAGGCCACGCAACCACCCCCATTCCAACTGCTCCTGCAACAGCTGTTACCAAAAACAGAAAATCCCGTCTTGTCTGCTCACCCATTGCCTTAACTTAAAGAAATTATTCGCTAAAATGTTCTTTTATCATAGCCTCACCCATTGTACAATGCCTGATCAATCCGTTGTCTTAACCCATAAAAATATTCCTGTAGAAAATTTCTGTTATTTGTATGATTAGCACAAAATGAGTTTAATGATAATTTGCTGCTTTACAGAGTGAATAAGAAATCAAAATAGCGTAAGTTTCTTGTATTTCATACCTCTGTTCCTATTCAATCACTCGAAGCCCTTCTTTTGCTTGATAAAATGGAGAAAGCGTGTAAATAAACGCTTTGGTTTTCTTGATATGGTCAAATCTCAACCCAAATAAATGAGCCAATCTCATTAAATATCCTAGTTTTCATCATAATGAGCTAATTCATTTTATCTATTGCTTAATCAAAGGAAATCACTAATCAAGGGATTTTCTCTTACCTTTAAAAAATCTTTATCCGTAACTTTTTCCCTTAAACTTAAAGGGTATAAAAACTAGATGTACAAACCATATATTTCTCAAGAATATTTTTCGAATAAATTACGGCACTTCTTTACAAAGTTGAAAAAAATCATATTACAGAGAATATGACACTTCATATAGCTCTTTTCCAACCTGATATTGCTGGTAATACCGGAACGATTTTACGTCTTAGTGCTTGTTTTGGTTTACATGTACACATCATTGAACCCGCAGGCTTTAATCTGTCGGATCGTAATCTCAAACGTGCAGGATTAGATTATCTCGAATATGCTTCCTTAGAACGACACATTGATTGGCAACATTTTATAAGCTCCATGAAACACTTTAACCGCCGTCTGTTGCTTTTAAGTACAAAAGCAAAAACATGCTATACACAGATATACTATCAAAAAAATGATGTTTTACTTTTTGGTCGTGAATCAGCTGGGGTTCCCGATTATGTTCACGACGCTGCCGATTACACATTAAAAATTCCCATGCAGCCACAAGCACGCTCTCTAAACCTCGCCATGAGCGTGGCCATAACAACAGGAGAAGCACTACGCCAAATTGGTTATCATGAAGGAAATTGTAATTTATAGCAACACAACAATTTTATCAAAGCTTGAATAGAATAATCAAAATGTATAAATCTGGTTTTCAAATAAGGAGAAAAAGCTCATCTTTCAGCAATTTTATAAATCTTAAAAGCACATAAGCTATCCTATAAATAACAGTTAAAGCGTATAACACCTGCCGTTTCTCGATAATCAAGAGCGGCTCAAATAAACCGCTATAAAATAAGAAGAACTCTTTAATTAAAATCACTTCTCTCACAAAGCAGCAAGTGCCATTCTATTGCTCATTACATCCATTTCATATCACCACCTGTGACTGATTAAATACCCCTCATAGTAAGAACCATTTGACATCTTCCTCTTTATGCTCACCCAAAGAGCAAACCGTTATTATTATTCTTTTTGTCAGTTCAAAATCTTGCAACACTCCTTACTTTGATATGATTCATAAGAGGCATTCTTCCTTCCTATAACCGTTTTTCCTCATACGACTTACCTCGCGTATAGCGCATAAAGCAATATTTTTTATTGATGTTAGATGTTATATGAACAAGTTTGAAATAAGATAATCTCACAATATTCGGCGCTCTTATTTCATATGAACAATGATAAATTATTATTATAAATGAATATATTAATTTAAAAAAAAACAACCGTACGTTTATAACCCCCATATTATCAATCAATTTTTTCTAATAAGGCATGACGATCCATTAAAAATCCACTTTCAACCCATATCATTTCTAGTTCTTTAAGCTTTTTTCCTAAAAGGATACCTTTTGAAAAACCTCTTTTTATTAAATCGTTACCATTAATGGGAAAAGTTGGAATCTGCCATTTTTGAACAAGCTGATAAAGTTTGAGATACTCTTCTTTTTTTTGCAAAGTATCCCCTTTTTCTGGAATATCGGCATGTGATGCAGCCACAGACAAGGATAATTGATCTAAAACCGGCTGTCGCCCATGAAAATAAATCAATTTTTGTACAAAATGATCAGAACAGTTTTGGCTTATTATTTCTAACTCTGCCCATTCCTTTAACCGTGTTGTTTCCTTATGGGAAAAACGCAAACGCTGTGCCATTTTATGAAGACGTGCAGGATCAGGAGGAAGAAGACTTTCTAGCCGTAAAAATGGATCAACTTTCCAACCAAGCATCTGTTCTGTTTTCACCAATGCGTGAATTGCATCAATGCCCCATTTTTCTGTTTCAGGAAAAATGAGTGACAAAATTCTGCTTTGTCGCATCCATAAAAGAGCACGTGTTGGGTCAAAAGCTAAAAGAAGCTTTTTCATTTCTGCCCAAATACGCTCAGAAGAAAGTTTTTTTAAACCATCTTTTAAACGAACACATGCCTTCAATCCTTGCCCATCAGGTCGCCCCGCTCCATACCACGCAAAAAAGCGAAAAAACCGTAAAATACGCAAATAATCTTCACTAATACGATTTTCTGCAAAACCGATAAAACGAACTGTTCGGCTCGCAATATCGCTCAAGCCTCCTACATCATCATAAAGGTTGCCAGCGGCATCACAATAAAGGGCATTTATCGTAAAATCTCGCCGTTCAGCATCTTTTTTCCAATCACGCCCAAATACCACTTTTGCATGACGACCATCTGTTTCAATGTCGCTGCGAAGCGTTGTGACCTCATAACAACATGAATGCGCAACCACTGTTATTGTACCAAAAGCAATCCCTGTCGGAATAGCTTTAAATCCTGCTTCTTCTACACGCGCGATAATCTGTTGCGGTAAGCAGGTTGTCGCAATGTCAATATCACTAATAGGTTGCCCTAATAGTTGATTGCGCACTGCTCCCCCTACGATACGTGCCTCCTCCCCCTCTAAAGATAAAATACGAAGAAGTGTTTGGACATCACTTTGTTGTAACCACGCAGCCTGTTTGAAGTTCTGCCTTATATTCACCCTTTAACCTTTCAAAAAAGTTGTCTTCACTGCTTTCAAAAACTCTCTTCATAAAACAAAGTTTTTAAAACATTCCTTATAAAACATGCAGCTTTCTTTCAAAAAAACTTTTCTCTATCTATACATGAATATGAAAAAAAAACGGCTTATGATGCTTCTTTTCTTCTCATTTTCTGTTACAAACAATAAGATATCCATTATCGTACAGAGAAAATTACCATTTTTGCGACAAACGCCTTAAGGAAAAAATATGAGTCACCGTGATCCAGCATCTAATTCTGTGAAAAAGGTTAATACTAAACATGAGGCCCAAGTCATTATTGAGGATATTGATACGGCACACCAAGAATTAGATATTATACAACAAGAAATTGACAAAGTTATTTTTGGGCAAAGTCATATCATTGAATATGCTTTAACGGCTATTTTTGCTGGTGGTCATGCTCTTCTTGTCGGTGCTCCGGGGCTTGCAAAAACACGTCTTGTGGAAACATTGGGAACCGTTTTAGGACTTGATGAAAAACGTATCCAGTTTACCCCAGACTTAATGCCATCAGATATTATCGGTTCTGAAATCATGGATTCCGATAAAGAGGGAAAACGTTCTTTTCGCTACGTTCAAGGTCCCATTTTCACGCAGCTTCTCATGGCCGATGAAATCAATCGTGCCTCTCCACGCACACAGTCAGCTCTTTTACAGGCTATGCAGGAATATCATGTGACCGTTGCAGGGACCCGTTATGATTTACCACAACCTTTTCACGTTCTTGCAACGCAAAATCCTCTTGAGCAAGAAGGAACCTATCCACTTCCTGAAGCTCAACTCGATCGCTTTTTGATGCAAATTGATATTGATTATCCTGATCTTACAACAGAGCGGCGGATCATTTTAGAAACAACAAAAGAAAAAAGATCAAATGTAAAAGCAATTTTATCCGCTAAAAAATTACAAAAAATTCAAAATATCGTTCGCAAAATGCCTCTTTCAGAAAATGTAATCGAAGCTATTTTAAAAATTGTCCGCTCAGCCCGACCTGATAAAGACAATAGCCTTGCCAATACTTATGTTTCTTGGGGACCAGGGCCGCGCGCATCACAAGCCCTTTCACTTTGTGTTCGCGCTCGTGCTCTTTATTATGGGCGTTTAGCCCCCTCACTTGATGATGTTGAAGCTTTGGCCTGTCCTGTATTACAACACCGCATGGCGCTTAATTTTTCTGCCCGTTCTGAAGATATAACCGTAAAAGATATTATCAATAACCTTGTGAAAGATGCCCTTTAAATGGCTATTGGCAAAAAAGTTTTACAAAAACCTCCATTGTCGCTGGCAAAAGAGCTGTATAAGGATACTAGGAAAATGCCATATTTCCTTTTACAGGCACGTCATATTGCCAATACACTGATAACCGGCTGGCATGGGCAACGCAAACGCGGTCATGGAGAAAATTTTTGGCAATTTCGTCCCTATATGGAGGGAGAATCCATTACCCGCATTGATTGGCGTCGCTCAGCGCGTGATGAAAATACCTATCTCCGCGAGCACGAATGGCAAATGACGCAAACCGTTTGGCTTTGGCCTGATCAGAGCCCATCAATGCATTACTGTTCGCGCTTTTCTAAAATCTCTAAAGGCAATCATGCCATCATTTTAACCCTTGCCTTGGCATCACTTCTGGCACGGTGCGGCGAATATATTGCTATTCCCAACTTAATGCCCCCCACAATAACATCCAATGTAGTAGAACAAATAGCCTTTGCTTTAGAAAGTCATTCAAATGAAAATTCATTTCCGGATTTTTCAACGATTACACGCTTTTCACACGCCATTATAATGAGTGATTTTCTCGATCATCCTGAAAAAATCATTCAACATTTAATTGCTTTATCGACAAAACAGGTGACAGCTCATTTAATTGAAATTACTGATCCTGCAGAAGAAAGCTTTCCTTACACAGGTCATACAGAATTTTTTGATCCTGAAACAAAAGAAAAACACATTTTTGGAAAAGCAGAAAATCTCCGTAAGAGCTATTGTAAGCTATATCAAGCACGTCGACAAGAATTGGTAAATTTTTGTGTACGCCAAG
This sequence comes from Bartonella kosoyi, assembly GCF_003606325.2. Lineage (NCBI taxonomy): Bacteria > Pseudomonadati > Pseudomonadota > Alphaproteobacteria > Hyphomicrobiales > Bartonellaceae > Bartonella > Bartonella kosoyi. The sequence goes on along the minus strand of NZ_CP031843.2, from coordinate 1,189,718 downwards.
GGTGGTCTTATCACGTTAGTACAACAGATCAACCTTTAACAGAAACCATTTTGCATCTTGCAAATACCATGAATGGCTCTTCATTGCAAAAAAGGAGGGCACTTTGAGTTTTGCTGCTCCCTTTCTGTTATTAGGGCTCTTATTTCTGCCCGTCATTTGGTGGCTGTTGCGGATAACCCCTCCATCTCCACGTAAAGAGCTCTTTCCTCCTTTCCGCTTCTTACCCAAACCCACTCATCAGCAGGAAACAGCAAAACATACCCCTTGGTGGTTGCTCTTGTTGCGTTTAACCATAGCCGCACTGGTTATCATCGCTCTAGCCCGCCCCACTTGGAATCAAAAACCTATAAGTTTTTCCGGATCTCAACCCCTTGCGCTCATTATTGATAATGGGTGGGCATCTATAAAAGAATGGAAAAAACGTATCTCTATCGCTGAAATGCTCCTTGCACAGGCAGAAAAACAGCAAAAAAATATTTATCTTGTTGCAACAGCTGAAAATGATATCTCCAATGTGGAACCCAAACCAGCAAAGGTTATAAAGAAGCATTTAATGCATTTGCAACCGCGTCCTTGGCCTGTAAATCGTGTGCATATCTTAAAAGAATTCAGTAAAATAAACAAAGGAAAGCCTCTTGATATCGCTTATTTAAGCGATGGATTACAAACAAATGACGATGAGCAAACTTTTGCTCTACTTGAAGAATTAAAACCTAGAAACTTCTTGTGGTATTTGACTAATATTTCCGATTTAATCGGCATAACATCCATAGAAAATAACGATGGAAATATGGTCGCGCGTATTATTCGCTCAACAACACATGGCACAACGCCTGTTACACTCAGCCTTTACGATTTAAACAATCAACTTCTCGGTCAATTTACAAAAAATTTTTCTGAAGGCGAAACAACAGCTCTTGTTCCTTTTGATGTCCCCCTTGAACTACGCAACGATATCGCTTGGATAAAAATCAATAACCAAAACCATGCTGCGGCAACTTTCTTAGTAGACAGCCATAACAAAGTGAGCCGTGTTGCTCTTCTCTCCCCCGATACCAATGAAATGACACAGCCTTTACTTACTCCATTTTATTACATTATCAAAGCATTACAAGGTCATACACAGCTTATAAATTCCGGTGGAAGAGAACTTTCAACAGATATTGATCATTTGCTTAAACAAAATCCATCTGTTTTCATTATGGGCGACATGGTTAATATCCCTGAAAAAGCAGAAAAAAAGCTTTCTGATTTTGTGAATAAAGGGGGAACACTCATCCGCTTTGCAGGAGAAAAACTCAGTAGTGCAGAACATTACGATAGTCTTCTTCCGGTACAGCTACGTCAGGGGCAACGTTCTCTTGGAAGTATTATGTCTTGGACGAAACCACAAAAGCTTGCCCCTTTTGCAAAAAATAGCTTTTTCTTTGATCTTCCTTTTCCAGAAGATGTCACTATCTCGCGCCAAATCTTGGCAGAACCAATCCCAGATCTTTTTGAAAAAACATGGCTTAGCCTTTCGGATGGAACCCCTCTTATTACCGCAGCAAAACGTAGTAAAGGAACTCTCATTCTCATTCATATTGCCCCTGACCCTACGTGGTCTAATCTTCCTCTTTCTGGCTTTTTTGCACAAATGTTGCAAAAACTAATCACATTAGGGTCTTACGAAAACACAAACCTAACATACAAAGAAAAAAGAACAATGGTCCAAAATCCTTGGCGAACTATAGCCGCTGATGGACAATTACAAGTACCACCCTCTGATGTTGTTCGACTGGTCTTTGACGCTCAAAATCCACCCCATCCTTCCTATCATACGCCTCCAGGACTTTATGGTGTCAAAAATGACTTTTATGCGCTTAATCTCTTAAACCATTCATCGCGCTTGATGAAACAATCATCATTGCCAACTTCTCTTAATAAGAATCCTTCATCTTACGATACAAAAGAAAAAAATCTTATCGGTCCCCTTTTAGGATTAGCCCTCTTATTGTTCGCTTTTGATCATTTTCTCATTTTATGGATGGGAGGTATTTTTTCTTTTAATAAACGGCGTAATCTGTTTTTTCTTCCTCTCATCATTCTGATTGGCCTGTTTTCATATGATCCAAGGCTTCATGCACAAACGACAGAAAATTATCATGATAGTGTAGAAGCTGCTGGTGCAACGCATCTTGCCTATGTTATAACCAACAATCATGAAATTGATACAACGAGTAAAAGTGGTCTAGAAGCCTTAAGCCAATTTATCGCAGAGCGCACAATGCTTACCCCCGGCTCTGTTACAGCACTTGATCTCGATAAAGATGAACTCTCCTTTTATCCTCTTATTTACTGGCCCATTGATGTTAAGGGGCCTATACTAACTCCAAAAAGTCTTGAAAAAATAAATAACTTTATGAAACATGGAGGAACCATTTTATTTGACACGCGTGATCAGATAAAGAGCAATCTTAATCTTGAAGGAGATGCTACTCCAGAAACACAAAGATTACGAACCATCTTAAAAGGGTTAAACATTCCCTCCATTGAGCCAGCCTCAACAGATCATGTTATTGCGCGTTCCTTTTATATTATGCCAGATTTTCCTGGTCTCTACCGTGGTTCACCTTTATGGGTTGAATCCTCATCAACGAACAAAAAAAATAAAAATTCTCTTAGCCTTGGTGATAATGTAAGTTCCCTGCTCATCACCGCAAATAACTTTGCCGGCGCTTGGGCACTCGATGAAAAAGGAACATGGAAATATCCCCTTGTTCCCAATGATCCAATGCAACGTCTATGGGCATTTCGCGCAGGCTTAAATATTGTCCTTTATGTGCTTACTGGAAACTATAAAGCAGATCAAATTCATGTTCCAGCGCTCTTGGAACGCTTTAAAAGAGAAAGAAGGCAATGATACCACTTTTCACTTTTCAGCCTTTTTTACCTCTCTTTTGGATTCTGCTGTTAAGCGGAATATCCATTCTTTTTGTTGTTGGTGGTCTTGTTACACAACGTCAAGGATCTTTATTTCGTCTGATGGCATTGAGCGCTCTCATTCTTGCTTTGCTTAATCCAATGATTATCAAAGAACAGCGCGAACCGCTGAAAAGTACAGTAGGCATTGTTATTGACCGCAGCAAAAGCCAAACTTTTGGAACACGGATAGACGACAGTGATAAAGCGCGCGCGCAATTAATCAAAACATTGGTGCATTATCCACAATTTGAACCACGTTTTATTGAAGCTGGAAAACTGGCTGATCATCGATATGCCCCCTCAACAAATTTGTTTGATGCTTTAACACAAGCACTCTCTGATGTACCATCCTCTCGTTATGCAGGAACCATTTTTATCACTGATGGACAAGTACATGACATTCCTGCTCTATCAAATCTTCATCATGAAGCCCCTCTTAATGCTCTGATCACAGGACGCTCAGATGAATTTGATCGTCAAATCAAGTTTATTTCTCCTCCACGCTTTACTCTTGTCAACAAACCACAAAGGCTTTCCATTTTGGTAAAAGATCAAGGAGTCCGCCCAAAAACAATACCACAGAAAGCCAATATTACACTCAGTGTCAATGGACAAGAAGTTGGCCATTATTCTGTGACTCCTGGTATTATTTTTCAAACTGAAATTATCCTTCCCCATGCTGAAAAAAATATTATCCAAGCAACAACTGAACCTTATAAAGGTGAACTAAGCATTGAAAACAACCGCGCCATAACAACCATTGAAGGAATCAGAGAAAATTTACGCGTTCTTCTTATTTCAGGTGCCCCTTATAATGGAGAACGAACTTGGCGAGACCTTTTGAAAGGTGACTCTAATATTGATCTTGTTCACTTTACGATTTTACGTCCCCCCACCAAAGCAGATAATACACCTTTAAGCCAATTATCCTTGGTGGTCTTTCCCACAAGAAAGCTCTTTGTTGAAGAGATTAATAACTTTGATCTCATCATCCTTGATGGTTACCAGCACTCTGCCGTTTTGCCTTTAATTTATTATGATTATATCGCCCAATATGTACAAAAGGGTGGTGCATTGCTAATGGTAACAGGACCTGAATTTATCCAAAAAAACTCACTTGCAAAAACACCTTTAATAAGCATTCTACCGGCATTGCCCAATGGAACTATTCTTGAAAAACCTTTTCGCCCCGCGTTAACCAAAGAAGGCGAACGTCATCCTGTCACAAGGGATCTTGCAACACTTAACCTTCCAGCTTCTCAATGGGGGCGCTGGCTACGACAAATTGCTATTCAAGATGCATACAAAGGCACAGCCCTCATGAAAGGAGCCGATGAACAAGCACTTTTAATTCTTTCCCATATTGATAAAGGGCGTGTAGGTATGTTGCTTTCCGATGAAAGTTGGCTTTGGGCACGAGGTTTTGAAGGTGGTGGTCCTTATGCGACTCTGTATCGCCGAATTGCCCATTGGCTCATGAAAGAACCAGAACTTGAGGAAGAAAAATTAAGTGCGACCAGCAACCATCATCATTTAACAATTCGCCGCCAAACTCTGAAAGACCATCCAGAACCCGCTGAAATAACTTTGCCTTCTGGAAAAAAACAAAAGATCATCCTTACTCAAGAGAAAGAAGGTCTCTTCTCCGCAACTGTAGCCACTGATGAGACAGGAATTTTTACCATAAAAAATGGCGATCTAACAATACTGTCTTCTGTAGGGATGCTCGATAATCTTGAATTGTTTGACTTAATTTCAACACAAGAAAAATTAGCCCCCATTATTAAGCACACGGGTGGCTACATCGGACGTTTACACCCTGAGGGAAAAGAAAACATTCATCTTCCTCCAATCAAGCTCATTCAATCAAAAATAAACCCATTATCTTCGCCAGCACATTCAATCATTTTGAAAGAAGCGACAGAAACGCGTTTAATCAATACCTTTTATTTTTCGTTATTTTCTGGTTTTTTTGCCCTGCTTGTTTGTCTTTTACTGTTGAGCAGCATGTGGTATCGCGAAAGCCGTTAAAAAATCTTAAGATTTCGTAAAATAGTTTTAAAATTCAGTTTATCTTTTTATGTATTTACTTGTTTTTTATATTTAGATAAGATATTGATTTATAATAAATAATTTATTATTTATTCATATTGCACTATTCTTCTCTGTAGGGTTTTCCTTATTTGTAATCCTTTCCATATTAAATCAATGAAAATCGTTCTCTTGCACATCATTAGAAGAGAATTGTATGAATAAAGACTATTGAAAAGAGAAGAAAATGTTTCTTATGAATCCTCTTAAAGTAAGGATTTTTATAAAGTTGGGATGAAGTCGTATGATGCTTTTGGTTAGCAACCTGTATAAGTGTAAACATAGTAGTGCATAATAAGTCTTATAAACGAGAATTTTCATAGAATCGAAAATTTTCGTGAAATGAAATTAAGCGCTCTAGAAAATATTTTTCCAAAAAATATGTGAATGTACAACATAATGATATTTTATTGGGGGATATTCCTCTTAAAGCGTTCTGTTTTGTGTAAAAACATCTCCCATTAAAAGTGATATATGGCAGCGTAAAACCATAAAAAATCCTGATAAATACAATACATTCTTTTGCATTTTACACTGAGTGATTAGATTTTTTTATGATAATGTTTGGTCGTATAAAAGCCGTTTAAAAATCTTAAAATTTTATGACTATTCTTTTAAAATTTATCCTATCATACAAAAGACATATCGGTTTCTAGGAATGCTCTGTTGTATTGCCCTATTCTTTTTCATAAAAAATATAATAAAACATCAATTCTTTCCAATATTTTTCAATAGGCTATTTTTCATTTTACAATCCTTCTTGCCTTTCAGCATAAACTTATCTTATGCTTATTCTTTAAATCCTTTTTAATACTCTACGAGATTTTATGTTTTATCTTGCCCATATATCGGATATACATCTTTCCCCTCTCCCGAAACCTTCCCTTTTTGAACTTTCTGGAAAGCGTCTTACCGGTTACTTAAATTGGCAAAAAAAACGTAAGAGTCAAATGGCAACAAATGTCCTCGAAACTTTAATAGATGCCTTGAACAAAACAAAGCCTGATCATGTTGTGATCTCTGGTGATCTTGTGAATCTTGCTCTTGATAAGGAATTTGAACAGGCGCGTCGTTGGCTCATGACCTTAGGACAACCTCAAGATATTTCTTTGACATTTGGAAATCATGATGCCTATGTCCGCGGAGCCCTCCAAAAAGCATGTATGCTCTTTAAACCTTGGATCACAGGAGACATACCTCAAAAAAGTACCTTTCCGTTTCCTTATATGCGCATTCGCGAAGATGTCGCCATCATAGCTGCTTCTTCAGCCATTGCGACTCCACCTTTTCAAGCTTCTGGTTATTTTGGTAAAATGCAAGCGCAAACGTTACCGCACTTTTTAAAAGAAGCAGCACAGCGCAACCTTTTTCGTGTTGTCATGATCCACCATCCCCCTTTTCCCAAAGCAACATCTTGGCATAAAAAACTACGAGATACAAAACGTTTTCTAGAGGTTATCAAACACCACGGTTGCGAACTTATTCTTCACGGGCATACTCATTTACCCACATTGAAGTGGATTGAAGGACCAATTAAAAAAATTCCTATTGTTGGTGTTCCTTCCGCATCACAAGCTTTTGGTGATAAAAAACCACCCGCAGGTTTTAACTTATTTTCCATTGAACGCTTACAAAATCAATGGCACTGTCAATTGCAACGTTATAGCGTTATCAGCCCCCAAAACGAAATCGCTTGTACTGAAACAATTAATCTTTAAACACTTCTAAAGTTGTCAAAAAAACAAAAGACGAAAATATTTTCACTTCATATCCTCCCTTTCATAAATCATAATTTTATTGCCCTCCTTCTCTTAACAAGAAAAAACTCTACCTTCTTTGTCGACGGCTCAATTTCTCTCAGAGAGCTCCATTGGCCACCCCTCTTATGTGGCTCACATTACAAATTCATTGGTTTACTTCTTTCCCATTCTTAAGAACGAAGCTTTCTCACCTATCTGATCTAGCAATAATCCGGATTATTTTCGTACGGATTCCACCTGCTGATTGCGCATATGACTTAACTTCACAAAGTTCTACAAACCTTGCCATTACACTTCATCGCGCACTCTCTCTAAAGGATCTCATAGGAAAAATTCTCATCCCCCTATAATCATGATATTTTATAGGATATAGAGAGGCGCATTTAGCTTCCATGCCTAAATATCAATGACGATAAAAAGCCCAATAATAACTAAAACATATAATTTCAATAATCCATCCCCCCTGTAATTCATAAAAAATGATATTGATTTATGGCAAATAGATTTGAAATGCCCCCCTACCATTATACGTGACAGTTATTATCGAATATTTGAAAAATTTATAAAAAATCATAGCTTCTCATTTAATAATAAACATAGAGAATAATGCTTTTTATGTCTCGATAAATTTCTAATTTTCTATCTATTTTTTCCTATAAATCATTTTATAAGAATCTTTATTATTATTGTATTATTATCTATAATAAAGCATGAATTATCTAATAATAATAAAAAATTATAATATGAATTTTTATTATTATTGGATTTATTTTGTGGATATGATTTTATGCGATTTTTTTATTATTAAATAAAATATTTTATGATAACGTAAAATAGAAAATTTAATTTTATAAGAGGTCTTTCAAATACAAGAGAGTGTTATTGGATTGCCTATTCACGCGCTTATTTTAAAGAACATCTTTGCTACTCAACCCCTTTCACAACGGCTCCTATGAATGATTTGATGGCAAAGTCCCATTAAGCCGCATATCTTTGCGTTTATGAAGAAGAAATTTGCTACCATTACACATTTTGCCCCCTAATGTTGGGACAATCTTTAATGCTTGAGATAGTTCATAAAAAATATTTTTATTCTTTCCTTAATGTTTTTATACGCACAGGCTTTCCTAGCCTGTAACGTACAGACAAATGATTTTGATTGTTTCGACGTGGAATAGATTTTAAATGAGAGAATTCTACCATATTCTGAATTATTTTCCACATGAAATAGTAATTTGTTTTTATAAATCAAACTATTGTCCAAATAAAATAGTACCTCTCCTCAGTAGAGGAGTATTTATCAGTATCTATTTGAAAAATAAAAGCCTCATTTTAAAATGAGGCTTTTAAATTGTTTAATTCTGCAAAAAATTAAAATTTATAAGCGACCCCCACACGAAAGTCGTTTGTCTTGTAGTCCATTTCAACTTTATCTTGCACAAATTTCTTCTTACCAAAATCTGAATAACGATATTCTGCACGCAAAAGAATATTATCAGTCATTGCAAAATCAACTCCCCCACCAAGAGTATAACCAATCATGGTCTTTTTTTCATCATGCACCAAATTAGACGAATCAACTGCTTCTCTAAGTGCTTCTCTAAATCTGCTATCAACAACGAACCCAAAAATATTCTGAAGCTGCGTATAAGCAATTCCACCGGAAAGATAAGGCATCATACGCTCAAGCGCAAACCCAACTTTTACCCGTGTAGCACCAGACCATTTTTGTTTTAAAGTATGACTTATACCTTTAATAAGTGATTCTGAAGATTCCTCGTCATCAGAAACCCTCGTTAAACTTTTTGTTTTTGAAGATTGTGCTGTTTCTCCAGCTTGACTGTTTTGAGGTATTGGGATGTCTTTCGTGTGCTTTTTATTAGACCACATAATATCCGTCTCAACACCAATAATAAAACCATTATCGATATCAATATTGGAACCTGCATAAATTCCCCCTATAAAACCAGAAAGTTTAGGTAAATTCTCTTTCGGAAGAGCCTCCCATTTTCCAGCAGTCTCATCTATCAAATAATTCACAGCAGTTTTACTTGAAAAGTTACCAATCTGTCCTCCAATATAAAATCCTGTCCAAGAAAAAGCAGGCACTGTAATAACAGGAGCATGTTGCTCAGGAACAATAGCATCTGCTGCCTGTAATACAGAAATTGACATTAAAGAAAAGATAGATGTTGATATTAAATACTTTTTAATCATAATTGCTCCCCTAAAAGCTAATTTGAACGTAAATAATGGTGGATGTTTTCACATTTTTTGCAAAAAATCTATAGCAAAAATGACACAATTATAAAAAATTAAAGTTTATATTTAAATATTAAATTATTTTACTAATAAATAATATTGTAAAAATTTTTAAATACTCTTTATATTTCTCTTTATTTATTTAATCTCTATTAGCTTTTATAGATTCATATTTCACATTATTATCCAGTATTATATCAATAATTATAAAATTAATTTTTGAAAAACCAGATAGATAATCAATAAAACTTTTTGTCTTATTTGCTTAAATATCTTCGTAATATTCGTGTTATAAGAAATCATATACAGCCATAATCTTTATAAGATTTTATCTAAATCTGTGTGATAAAAACACTCTTGCACACCTTCTTGTGTTGAAGATCTCTCAATTCATAAGTGTATCTGATAGACTGATGCTTTATAAATGAGCCATATGCTTCTATCATACCCATAAGCTAGGCTCTCAAAAAGAGTATTATTTACTAAAAGCCGTCATTCCATTGCTTTTTGTATGAAGAATAATGCCTAGAATAAGCTCATTTAACAGAAAAATTCTTTGACCACACTTGAGAAATGAATAGAGAAAATTTTTCACTCTCTAAAGCTCTCAAGCGTATAATGAAATATCAAAAGTAATATATAAAAAGGGAATGAACAGTTTTTATTATTCTATAATATCCGTTTAGTTTTTATCTGAAATTACATTCAATACTTTCATAAAAGCATTATAAAAGATATTTAATATTTTATAATTTTTGTAAAAATTGAACAGACCAATTGCCCAGTTTCTGCAATTAATTTTTCAACACGAAGCAAATCAGGTTCCCCAACGCTCTTTAACAAAAGGTCACTTAATCCAGGTGGCATATCATTGGGATCAAGGGGATCACTTAAGCAAAGCCGTATAATTTGACTCAAATTTGTATAGAGACGATAGGCATAATGTAAATCAGCAATACATGACTGATTAAGAAAACTACTTGGTAAGTGATCTAAAATATCGACTGTCGTCGCCCCAATTTGAAACTCAATGACATGCGTAATAAGAGAAAATTGAGCGATAAACTCCAAATCGACAATGCCACCAGACATCGTTTTAAAATCCCATTGATTTTTTGGCGGCTTTTCTTTTGCAATCAAAGAGCGCATTTCATATACTTCTTTTGCAACTTCGTTCTTATTACGAGAAAGAGCAATAATTGTACACACTTCATTTTCTAGTTTTTGTAAAAAATCAGGATCTCCTGTAATACCTCGAGCCCTTGTTAAAGCAAGATATTCCCATATCCATGCTTCTTGACGATAATATTTTTTAAAAAATGGAAAAGAAACAGCAACAGGTCCTTTATTGCCTAAGGGACGTAACCTTAAGTCAACGGTATAAAGAACACCTTGGCTTGTAAGGGTAGATAAAGCAGAAACAAAACGCTGTGCTAAACGCGTATAATATTGAGAGATGTAAAGAGGCTTTTCTCCATCAGATATTTCTGCACCATCATCGTGTTCATAAAGCAACATGATATCAACATCCGAACCGGCTGTTAATTCACGACTTCCAAGCTTTCCCATTCCCAATATGCCAACACGCCCCCCTTTAATACAGCCATGAAGACGAGAGAACTCCTCTTGAATGGCAGAAAATGTTTTTGTAATCATAAGATCAGCAAGCGCAGTAAAAGCAAAACCTGCTCTTTCTCCTGTAATTGTACCATTCAAAATTCGAATACCAATCAAAAAACGTTGCTCATCTGCAAAAATCCTTAAATGGTCCAGAATGTTCTCATAAGAGGAAACATCTTCAAGAAAATATTCAAGCCGTTTTTCTAAATAGGTTTTTGTCGGCAATTCTGAAAGAATATTAGGATCTAACATTCCATCAAAAACATGAGATCTGCGTGTAATGATTTCCGCAAGACGTGGCGCAGCCCCCATGATCAAGACAAGCATATCTAAAAGGGAGGGATTAGACTGCAAAAGACTAAAAAGCTGAATTCCTGAGGGTAAGCCCTGTAAAAAACGATCAAAACGCAACATCGCCTCATCAGCTCGTTTTGTTGCACCAAAAGCTTTCAAAAGAGCTGGTGTTAATTCTGTTAATCTCTCACGCGCTTCAGCGGATTGCGTTGCTTTATAACGACCACAATGGAGGGTGCGCATAATACGACAAATATCACTCGCTCTTTCAAAACCTAAACGGCTTAATGTTATTAATGTCTCCGGATCATCTCTTTCTCCTGTAAAAACTAAATTGCCAGTTTCTAAACCGAGTTCTTGTTCATTCTCAAACAGTGCTGCATAGTGTTTTTCAACAACCTGAAGTGTTTTTAATAAATCACGGATAAAACTGCTCCTGTCTTGATAGCCCATTAAATAAGCAATACTTGTGAATTGAGAAATATCATTTGGAAGAAGATGCGTTTGTTCATCCGCAAGCATCTGAATACGATGTTCCACATTTCTTAGAAAAGCATAACTTTTTATAAGACTATCTCTCGTTTCCTCACTAATCCAACCAAGCGTATGAAGTTCTGCTAACATTGCAACTGTCTGACGTCCACGTAATTGAGGAAAACGTCCACCAGCAATAAGTTGTTGTGTCTGGACAAAAAACTCAATTTCACGAATACCACCACGACCTAACTTTATATTATGGCCATAAGCCGCAATTTGATCGTAACTTTTATGCGCATGAATTTGACGTTTGATCGAATGAATATCAGCAATCGCAGCATAGTCTAAATATTTTCGCCACACATAGGGAAAAAGCTCTTTAAGAAAGTGAAAGCCTGCTCTCTTATCGCCGGCCACTGGACGTGCTTTAATCATAGCGGCTCGTTCCCAATTTTGTCCACGCCCTTCGTAATAACGCAAGGCAGTCCTTACTGGTAAAGCCAAAGGTGTTGATCCTGGATCTGGACGAAGACGAAAATCAAGACGAAAAACATATCCTTCCGCAGTGCGCTCTTGAATGATACGGATTAATCGGCGTACCATTTTAGAAAATACGTCGACACTTTCAGAAAGATTACCAATATGAGGGGACGTTTCATCAATGAAAACAATAAGATCAATATCAGAAGAATAATTAAGTTCTCCTGCTCCTAATTTTCCCATCCCCAAAATGATTAAACCACAATCTTTTTCTGGATTCTCGCGACTCAACAAATTGATCTTACCATGATCATGGGCTTCTCTTAAGAGAAAACGCAATGCTACACCTAATGCCGCTTCACCCAAACGTGTCAACCAAGCACATGAAACTTCGTAAGTAAAAACACCACTCAAATCAGCTAAAGCAATGAGGACATGCACCTCTCGTTTTTTGCGCCTTAAAGCAGCCATCAATGAAGTTTCATTGATAGATTTATCCTGATCAATAACCGTAATATCATCGATAATTTCGCTTATCCTTGTTTCTATATCAACATACAATAAAGGACTAAGATATGATGGATTGGCAATTAAAACATCACGCAAAAAAGGAGATAAGGTCATAACTGAACGGATAAAATTAATCTGCGTTCCATTCTCTGAAATGATGGAAACAAGCGGTTCTAAACCTTCTTTCCTCGCTTGTTCTTTTATATCTTTTAACCATTGGGAACCACTTTCATTGAGAGGGCATAAAGGGAGAAGCTGTGTTTTTAAAAAAGCTTGTTTCGTCTGATCTCCCTTGAAAAGCATTTTGCCTTCCTTATCCATTGCATTATACTTTTAAAATAGTCGTTCCGTGTGAAAAGAAAAAAGTGAAAAATATCTTAAGGAAATAACAAAACAGCTCTAAGTCCTGGATTTGCATTTTCAAGTAACAATTCACCCCCGTGTAACTTCATAACTGCTTTTGCTATACTTAAACCAATCCCAAAACCAGGTTGTGTACGGCTTTCTTCAAGACGAACAAATCGTTCTGTTACTTTTTCACGTTTATCCTCTGCTATTCCTGGACCATTATCGCTTACAATAACTAATAAATGTTCATCACGATATTCCATTGATAAGCAAACCTTCGCTTTCCCTCCATCTTTAGATGCATATTTAATCGCATTATCGATAAGATTAAAAATTGTTTGCGCAACAAGCTCACGATTTAATTTAAGCTCTTTATCAAAGATATCTCCTAACTGAAGTAAAACACCTGACTCTTCAGCAAAAGGTTCGTAAAGCTCAACAGCATCTTCAAGGATCAGTTTCATATTCATCATCTCAAGATGCTCAATTGCACTGCTTGCTTCAATGCGCGAAATCATTAAAATCGCATTAAATGTACGAATCAGTTGATCTGATTCAGCAATAACACTCTCAAGAACCTGACGATATTCAAGCTTTGTCTTGTTTCTCGTAAGCGCTTCTTCAGCACGATTTCTAAGACGCGTTAACGGTGTTTTCAGATCATGAGCAATATTATCTGATACTTGACGTAAACCAATATTTAACTCTTCAATGCGGTCTAACATCACATTAAGATTTGTTGATAATCGATCAAACTCATCACCTACCCCAGAAACCGGTAAACGCCCACTGAAATCACCATCCATCAAGCGTCGTGATGCCGCTGTTACCTGATCAATTCTTTGTAAAGCTCTTCTGCCAACAAAAAACCATATGAGTAAAGCACCTCCCACCATTGCAGCAAGTGCTATGATTACAGCTTTACGAATAACCGCCGCAAAACGTTCGGGCTCATCCAAATCGCGTCCTATAAGAATCTTCATAGCATTAGGTAAATCAAAAACAACCGCTAAAGCGCGATGTTCACTTGTTTTGCCATGTTCTCCAAAACGGGAATACAAAAAGGAAGTAGAAATAAAACCATTCTGTCGCAAAAGACCTAATTCAATACGTGCTACATTGCCTGCTAAGATACGCCCCATAGGATCCGTAACAAGATAAAGAAATGCCCCAGGTTGCCTTGAACGATAATCTATCGTACGCATTAATAAAGAAAGCCCCCCATAATTATAAGCATTTTCAATATACTTTAATTCTTCATGTAAAGCCTGTTCAGTCTGCTCTTTTAACAGTGAAGCAGAAAATGCTGTCATATAAATAGAAAGACCTGTTGCCACCAATCCAAACAATAAAATGTAAAGTGCTGAAAGCCTTAGCGCAGTCGTGCGCATTATATTAATCAAACGATTCATGCTTTGTTATCTGGTGCTTTCAGCATATATCCAGCACCACGCACCGTATGAAGAAGTGGAACATCAAAGTCTTTTTCAATTTTGGCTCTCAAGCGCGATATATGAACATCAATGACATTTGTTTGCGGATCAAAATGATAATCCCAAACATTTTCCAAAAGCATCGTGCGTGTAACAACCTGCCCCGCATAGCGCATTAAATATTCAAGGAGACGAAACTCACGTGGTTGCAATAGAATGTTTTTATCACCCCGTTTTACCGTATGGGCTAACCGATCAAGCTCAAGATTGCTTACGCAATAAACAGTTTCTGCTTCTTTAGGATTCTTCCGCCGTTGTAATACTTCAACACGCGCAAGAAGTTCAGAAAAAGCATAAGGCTTTGTCAAATAATCATCCGCTCCTGCACGCAAACCCGTCACACGATCATTGACTTGCCCTAAAGCTGAAAGAATGAGAACGGGTGTTTCATTGCCTTTAGCACGCAATTGTGAAATAATAGAAAGCCCATCACGATGCAAAAGCATTCGATCAACAACCATAACATCATAATTTTCTGTTTCAGCTAAAGCGTATCCCGTATCACCATCATAGGCAACATCAACGGAATGCCCGACCTCCGAAAAAGCTTTTTCGAGATAACGTCCTGTTTCACGATCATCTTCGATAACGAGTATTTTCATAAAACACATCTCCGTTATTTTTATAAAATTGCATTGTAGGACAGAAATCTACAAAATCTCTGTCCCACTCATCATAAAGTGCTATTTTTTGAAAATTGGAAGAGCGACAAAACGATTTTGATCATTTGTTCGCACTTGTAGGAGAATAGCTTTTCGCCCTAGTTTTTGGGCATTCTTGATTGCATCAGTAATATCAGAGGTTTTTTTAACAGATTTATTATTCACTGTTACAATGACATCACCTGGGCGGATTCCCTTATCTGCAGCATCTGAATCCGAATCCACATCTGTTACAACCAATCCTAAGCCATCGTCAGAAGGAGAAACAATTAACCCATAATCTTCCAATGTTTCATCTGAATCACCACGTTCATTTAAATATTTTGAACTTTCTTTCTTCCCTTCATCTTCAGGCATTGCAGCAAGTTTAACTTTGATCTTTTCCTCCTTACCGGATCTCAAAATCCCTAAAGTCACGGTGTCTTCCGGACTCATATTTGCAATACGCTTTGCCAAGTCACGAGAATCATTAATTTTCTCATCATTTACTGAAATAATGACATCACCTGCCTTGATACCAGCCTTTGCTGCTGGTCCTTTTAATGGATCCGTAACCAAAGCACCTTTCGCTTCTTGCAAACCTATCGAATCAGAAATTTCTTTCGTTACTGGTTGAATCATAACTCCAAGCCAACCACGTTGAACTGAACCTTTTTCGATAAGTTGTTGCACAACCTGTTTCGCTGTCCCTGCCGGAATAGCAAAAGCGATCCCCACATTCCCTCCTGAAGGAGAAAAAATCGCTGTATTAACGCCAACAACTTTGCCATTCAAATCAAAAGTTGGACCTCCGGAATTTCCTCTATTAACAGCAGCATCAATTTGAATAAAATCATCATAACTACTGGTACCAATATCTCGTCCACGGGCCGAAACAATCCCTGCTGTCACAGTTCCACCAAGGCCAAATGGATTACCAATAGCAACAACCCAATCACCAACGCGAAGCTTTGAATCATCTCCAAAATCAACATAGGAAAATTTTCTTTTGTCATTTACTTTTAGGACTGCAAGGTCAGTTTTTGGATCTTTCCCAATGAGCTTTGCATTCAATTCTGTACCATCATCAAGAACGACAGAATAACTTGTGCCTTCAGAAATCACGTGATCATTGGTTACAATGTAACCATCAGACGAAATAAAAAAACCCGATCCAAAAGCGATAGGACGGAGTCTTTGTGAATGATGGGGAAATTTATTTTTAGGCTTATCAAAATCATAAAACTCTTTAAAAAGCCTTTTTAAAGGATGTTGATCGGGTAATTGATCAATCCCTGGACCACTAAAAAAGTTGCTAAAGAACCAATCTTCTTTCTTTTTATTGCTCTTTACTTGCACCGCAACAACCGCTGGTTTCACTTGAGCAACGATATCTGCAAATCCCTGTTGTTGCACTAACGAAGTAAATACAGAACTTGCATGAGCCTTTGTCGTCCATAAGCTTGCTGTACATCCACTAAAAAACAGTGCACTCTCCAATACTGCGGAAAAACTTACTGCGACAAATGTTTTAAAGAAAGTTTTTTTTAACATTTACTCTATGCTCCTATTCAATCATACTTTCTATCCCAATCTGATCACCTATAAAATACCAGACCTTACCGTTTTCTGTCTAAATTGTTAAAGTTTTGTAAGATTTTAGTATCCACCAATATCATTTACAATAAGGTTGATTGCTTATTGCAGATGAGCTAATTTTTTCCCTCTATGTAATATCTTTTTGACTACAATAGCGTTTTTGTCTGTTTTTCCCCGTTGCATCTACAATCATTATTTTCTCAGGCTTATACCGTTTTAACTGGAAAAATATGACACTTGCACCAATGATGATAATCATCAAAGGTGAAAACCATAAAAACCAAGTTGTTTTATTCAATGGCGGTTTTAAGAGAATGAATTCACCATATCGCTCAACAAGAAAGTCAATCACTTGCTGATTGCTATAGCCCATTTTTAATTTTTCCCGAATTAAAAGCCTTAAATCACGTGCTAGAGAAGTATCTGAATCATCAATTGATTGATTTTGACAAACCGGACACCGTAAATGCGATGAAATATCTCGTGCACGCCTTTCAAGAACTGTATCCTTTAAAATCTCATCCGGCTCTACTGCTATCGCTAATCGAAAAGAAAACATTGCGATTAAAAAACATAAAAGCCAAAGATTTTTTTTCATCTCAATGTCCTCTCCTAAAATTTAAAGTAAGCAACACCCTCTTGTAGGCTCCAGTGCGAAACCAATATCCCAGAAGGGAAAAACATCCGCCCATAGCCATCATGAATGCCCCTAACCAAATACATATTATATAAGGCTTCCACCATATATGCACAACAAGACCCCGATTATCGAGATGTCCCGGCACAATATAGAGCTGTGATAAGCCATAACTTTGAAGACCAACTTCCGTTGTTGATGTATTTTGGCTTGAATAAAATCGCTTTGAAGCTGTGATATGGCCCACGATTTTTTTATTTTCATATATTTTAAAATAAAACTCCATTGCCGAATAATTCGAACCAAAACGATTATCCACGGCATCAAAATGAAGTGTTTTATCCGCTATCGTCACCCACTCTCCTATGTTCATGGTTAAAATGCGTTCTTGCCCAAAACTTGCCACACAAATAATACCGAATAATGTAACGCCTAATCCCATATGCGCCATTGCTGCACCAACAACCGACCATGGTAATTTTATAAATCTCTTAACCCGCCCCCCAAAAGTTACCTTGTGATATCCACTCTTTCCCCACAGATCCGCTAAACTGCCTAAAAAAACAAACGCTGAGAGTCCAATGCCTAAAACTGCAAGAATATCACGCACCGATGTCGCGTAAAATATTATAAAACAGACGATACCAACCAAGACAAAAACAAACCACAACCGTTCAAAAACTGCGAGAAAATCCCCCCGTTTCCATGCCATCATTGACCCAAACGGAACAAGCAACAACAGCAAAAGCATGAGTGGTCCACAAGTGAGGTTAAAAAAAGCAGCCCCTACAGAAATTTTTTGCCCTGTTAGCATCTCAATAAAATAAGGATAGAGCGTACCAATCAATACTGTGGCTGTTATTGTTGTCAGTAATAAGTTATTTAAAACAATAAACCCTTCGCGCGAAATTAGCTGAAAAAATCTTTCTGTTTTTAAAAGAGGGATGCGTAAGGCAAAAAGAAGAAAAGCGGCTCCCGTAGAGAAAAATAAAAGTGCAAGAATTGCTTGCCCTCGCGCTGGATCAAAAGCAAAACTATGAACAGATATTAAAAGACCAGAGCGAACAAGAAATGTTCCTATCAGAGAAAGAGAAAAAGTCAGCAATGCTAAAAACAAAGTCCAACTTTTCAATATTCCTCGTTTTTCAAGAACAAGAGTACAATGTAAAAGAGCTGTTCCGGAAAGCCAAGGCATAAACGAGACATTTTCAACAGGATCCCAAAACCAATATCCTCCCCATCCTAGCTCATAATAAGCCCAATAGGAGCCAACCATAATCCCCAATGTCAAAAAACACCAAGAAAGTAGAAGCCAAGGACGAACCCAATGCGCCCAAATCCTATCAATATGCCCGATAATCAATGCTGCAACGGCAAAAGAAAAGCAAAGTGAAAAACCAACATAACCTAAATAAAGGAGAGGAGGATGGATCGCTAATGCGATATCTTGTAAAAGAGGATTGAGATCTTTTCCCTGTAATGCTGGTGGATTCATACGTAGAAATGGGTTGGATACAAAAAGAATCAATAAAAGAAAAGCGCTTGTAATCCAACTTTGGCAAATTAAAATAAGTGTCTTAAAATCTTCTGGCAAATCTTGGCTAAAGAAGGCCACTAATGCACTAAAAAAAGTAAGACTTAAAATCCATAACAACATAGAGCCTTCGTGGTTGCCCCAAACACCTGTGATTTTGTAGAGCATCGGTTTTTCTGAATGAGAATTCTCAACAACATTCAAAACAGAAAAATCAGAGACAACATGAGCGTAAATCAGCACTAAAAAAGAGAAGAGCAATAATGTAAAAGTGATATATGTGAGAGGGATAGCTGTTTGCATTAACAAACGCTTTTTCTTCCAAAAACCTAAAGCAGGTAAGAAAGCTTCTAATAAGCTTACGGCAAATGCAGCGGCTAAAAAAATATGACCCAGTTCGACAAGCACAATCGAATTATTTCTCCATACTGTAATGTTTTTTCAAGCGATCTGCGGTTTCTTTAGGCATATAAGTTTCATCATGTTTTGCTAAAATACGCGTCCCTATAAAAAAATCCTGTTTATCGAAATACCCTTCGACAATTACCCCCTGACCTTCACGAAAAAGATCCGGTAAAATACCATTGAAAATCACTTTTTTATGTTTTGTGTTATCCGTTATAAAAAAAATAACACCACTCTCTCCAACATATTGAACGCTCCCCTTTTCAACAAAGCCTCCCAAACGCAAAGGGCGCCCCGTTAAAATATCTTCTTTTGTAATTTCAGAGGGCATTCTAAAAAAACTGACCGCATGACGCATTGCATATACGAGGAGGCTTGCTGCAATTTCCATAACCAAACAACACAATAAGATGATCCGTAAGCGCCTTTTTTTTCGCTGCTTTAAAATAAGCTTCAACGAAGCAGAGTTCTTTAAAGATTGATTGTTCATAGACACTCTACAAAAAAATTTTAAACACGTTCTATAAGCATCCATATTTTATTTTTTTTAAGAGCTTTGCACATCTTCTCTATAGGTGCAACTTTTTATCCAATACCTCACCTTTGCCAACACGCTTATCAATATTTTCCTCCTTTTTATTTACTCTATACCAACCTGTGCCGCGCTCTTGATATTCTTCATTTCTGCTCTTCAACCTCCTTTACCTATCCCTTCCTCTTCCAGAATGATCACTTCTCTTATCTTTCTAATTGACGACGATCACTTTTCTTTGTCGGTTCACTTGATGAATCACGTAACTGTATCATCATTTTTTCAACCCGTGAGCGTCCTGCAAAATTTTTAGGCATTGTATCAAGAAAACTTTGTAAAAACTGCACTGCCTGCGCCGTTTTTCCAGCTTGATGAAATGCATCGGCCAACAAGAGACGCGGATAAAAATCTGTTGGCGCTAAATCTGCTGCTTTTTGAAAAGCCCTTTGTGCCTCTTGCGTTATCACTCCCCCTTCATAACCAACCAATGCTAAACCATATCCTACAAGCCTTGGCGCTGTTTCTCCATTTAAGCGAAGGGCATCTAAATAAGTATTCACAGCTTCTTGAAAATAGTTTTCTTCAAGATACCCTACCGCTAATGCATCGGCTAGCTTACCATCATGAGGAGAGCGAAAAAAAAGTGCTTGCAGACGAACAAGCTTTTCTTGTTGACTTAGAATCTTAGGATCCTTATCCATTAATTCGCTAAAAAAATAACTTTTCACTTCTGGACTTCCTGTCAGTCCATAAATACTCCATGCTATCAGAAGAACAAAAAAAACACTAAAAGCTTTAAGAATATTTCTTTTTTTATCGGACCTATAAAGCTTATGAACATCAACTGTATGCCTATGGCTTTTATAGCCATTCATGATCTGAACTTGCCACTTCTTCTCTCCCCCATCGTCAAAACGGAGTGAAAAAAACAGAATAATTGCCAGAAAAGTGAGAAAAAATGCTGCAAA
The DNA here is from genome assembly GCF_003606325.2 of Bartonella kosoyi. Lineage (NCBI taxonomy): Bacteria > Pseudomonadati > Pseudomonadota > Alphaproteobacteria > Hyphomicrobiales > Bartonellaceae > Bartonella > Bartonella kosoyi. The sequence goes on along the minus strand of NZ_CP031843.2, from coordinate 1,169,103 downwards.
AATGAGTAAAAGCATATCATTTTTTTCCAATACGAACAGAAGATAACGCGCTTACCTTTTACCCTATTCATGAGATATGAGAAGAGTGATGTGAAATGATAAAAATTCATCTTTTTATAAAAAATATCGTAAAATCTATTGTTCCTTTCTCTCATAGAGATTACTTCTATCAAACAAATAAAAACAAGGCTTTATTTTCATATTTTGATTATAAAGATCTTCTGAAATGCCTCTCTACTTTTTTGTATTTTCTAAATATTTCTTTACACACTTTATAGACATTTCCTATTCAAGAAGAAAATATGTTATTTTCCCATTTTGGGTAATAAGACTTTTGTACACAACCCACCCAAATCAGAACGCGATAAAAAGAGAGTGCCTCCATATTCATTGACCATATCTGAAACAATTGCTAACCCTAAACCTGTTCCCGGTTTACTTTCATCAAACCGTCGCCCTCTTTTTAACGCTTCATCAATTTTATCTTCTGTTAAACCAGGGCCATCATCTTCAACAAAGATACTAAAATATTTTTCTTCTTGAATGTTTTCTTCTAAATAACAAGAGATCAACACCTTTGCGCGAGACCACTGAGTAGCATTTTCAATCAAATTCCCTATAATTTCCTCTAAATCTTCCTTTTCACCAGAAAAAACAATATCATCAATATCCATAATAAATTCAATTTGTTTGTCAGGATTAAGCTTTTTCATAACCCGCACTAAACGATCAACCACACTGCGAACAGATGTATGATAGACAATACTATCGCATTGTGCAGCAATCCGCGCCCGCTGAAGATAACGATTGATTTGAGCTTGCATGATTTGCGTTTGCTCTCTCAACAAACAAGCCTTTTCTCCGCGCATCTTATCTGTCTCATTCATAATCACGGACAAAGGTGTTTTCAATGAATGTGCAAGATTACCAACCTGTGTGCGAAATCGCTCAATAATACGCTGATTATTCTTAATGAGAGCATTCATCTCTTGTGCAAGCGGCATCACTTCGCTGACTAAATCGCTATTCACATAGTGAACTCTTCCTTCTCGAATATCATTCAATGCGCGTTGAATAAGCTTAAACGGTTGAAAACTAAAGAAAATAAGAGCAATATTAATCAGAACACTCCCAATACCAAAACTCCAAAGAAAAATTTGCAAAGTTCGCTTAAATTTCTTTACTTGAGCATGCGCTTCATCAATATTTCCAACAAGCCGAAAACGTGCAATATGATTTTTACTATCAAGAACAACATCACTCTCTATGACTTTTAGCTTTTGTCCATTGTTTCCCTTTATTCGATAAGAGCGAAAGAATTTATTGTCAAAAGGTATATCAACATCGCTGGGTGTAAAGATCTCTCCTGTTCCCAATGAGGGGGAAGTCAATCTTCCTTTTAAATTATGGGATATCGCAACAACTTCCCAATACCATCCCGTTGTTGGATCAGAGTAACGAATATCATCAATCCCAGCCCCTCCTCTCAAAGTGCCTTCTGGGGCTACCGTCACTGTTGCAATCAAACTGTAGAGTTGAGCAGAAAGGATACGCTCTAAGCTTTCTTCAGTTGAACGCTTATAAAATAAAATACTCACTGCAGAAATTGATAAAAGAGAAATAACAACCCATAGAGTTGATAAGATCATAACACGTAAACTGAGCGATCGCGTAATGACAAAAAAGAACTTCTGAAACCAATTATCCTCTTTGAAAACATTCATTCATCACCTAGCGTTCTCACGCGATATCCGATACCTCGAATAGTCTCAATCAAATCCACGCCAAGCTTCTTGCGTAACCGCCCTACAAAAACTTCCACTGTATTTGAATCCTTATCAAAATCCTGATCATAAAGATGTTCGGTCAGCTCTGTTCTTGAAATGACCCTATCACAATGATGCATGAGATAGGACAGAAGTCTGAATTCATAAGAGGTTAGTTTAATCAATTGACCATCCACAAAAACACGGGATGTCTTTGTATCCAACAAAACATTTCCGCAACATAAGGCACTTGTTGCATGTCCTGTCGCACGACGAATAAGTGCCCGCAAGCGCGCCATCACTTCCTCCAAATGAAATGGCTTCACAACATAATCGTCAGCCCCTGCATCAATACCGAGTACCTTATCAGACCAACGATCTCGTGCCGTTAGCATTAAAACAGGCATAGTGCGCCCTTCTTGACGCCATTTTTCAACAACACGAATACCATCAATCTGCGGTAAACCTATATCAAGTATTACCGCATCATAAGACTCTGTGCTGCCTAAAAAATAAGCCTCTTCACCATCGAAAGCACTATCAGAAACATATCCTGCACGTTTTACAGCTTCTACCAATTGATGATTGAGATTTCGATCATCTTCGGCAATTAAAATACGCATGACAACATCTACCAACTGCTAATCGGCGGGAACCACAACCTCAACGCGTCGCAACTTTTCACCATTATGGGCTGGAATAACAACCACAATTGCACACATATCTCTTCCATCCTCAACAACCAGTTTTGAACGGACGAGAACCCCCTCCTCCTGAGTTGCAATCTCCTTACCCACCTCAGCGCAACCAGCAGCCATAACAGAATCGGCACCTAAAAAAGATGCTATTATCACGAACAAGAAATTTTTTTTCATCATCGATATTTCAATAACCTATCTTCTTAATCTTCTGATAAGATAAAAGAAATAATGTCTTTTTTCAGGTCAATTTAAAAACCAAAAATGAAAAATAATTTATCCTCTGTCTTACAGAATAACGTATTAATATTACTCCAAATTTTTAAAAATTCAAAATAAAATATTTTTAATAATGATAATACAGTTTATTGGATAAAATAATAAAAGCTTAATACACAATCTTACAAAAAATGAATAATTCTCCAGTAAACTCTTTTTCTGTAGCACTATAGAAAAAAAATACTTCTACTCCATATCATTTTTATAGATTTGTTTGGTTTTATTGCTTTGCCATAGGTTCTTTTTAAATGTTTAAATTTTTTAAAAAAAAGAAAAGACAACAGCATAAGCCATTTCACAGTCCTTCTCTCATCGAATTAGATGCACGATTAGATACAGCGCTTTATCGCATTCGTTCTGCAAACAGTTTTTTCTGGAGTAAGGCAAAAATCATCTCACAAAATTTTCATCTTCAAGGATGGAAACGCTTTATCGTTGAAGTTTTTGATGAAATACTCACATTAGGGTTGATAGGCTTTACTCTTTTTACTATTTTGGGCATTTCTGTTTTTGAACTAACCAAAACAGATTGGTCTTCTCCACAAAATTTTTCCATTCTTTTTCTCGATCGCTACGGAAATTCCATTGGTCATCGTGGTGCACTGCCGGCGATTTCTGTCCCTGTTGAAGAAATGCCTGACACCGTTATTAAAGCAGTTCTCGCTACAGAAGATCGTCGTTTTTTCGATCATTGGGGCATTGATTTTCAAGGGCTTACACGGGCAATTTCACAAAATATGCAAGCTAAAGGTGTGGTACAAGGTGGTTCAACGCTCACACAACAATTGGCTAAAAATTTATTCTTAACAAACGAGAGAACCATAACACGTAAGATCAAAGAAGCTTATCTTGCTCTTTGGTTAGAGGCAAATTTTAGCAAAAAGCAGATTTTGCAACTTTATCTTGACCGTGCCTATATGGGAGGGAATAATTTTGGTATTGCAGCTGCAGCAAAATTTTATTTTGGAAAAAACATACGTCATATCTCTTTAAGTGAATCGGCGATGTTAGCAGGACTCTTTAAAGCGCCAACCAAATATGCTCCTCATAGTCATCTTTTTGCAGCTCAAACACGTGCCAATGTCGTCCTTTCTAATCTTGTTAACAGTGGCTTCATGACGGAAAGCCAGATTATCAACGCACATCGCCACCCTGCTAGGGCCCTTCCCCAAATAGACAATAATCAACCTGACTATTTTCTTGATTGGGCATTCGAGGAAGTCAAAAAAATGCGTGATCAACTTCCAAGTCATCGTTTAATTATTCAAACAACCCTTGATCCAGAACTTCAAAAAGTAGCAGAAGAATCAATTGCCTATCATTTACATCAATATGGTCAACAATATCGCGTAACACAAGCCGCCACTGTTATACTTGACAATAATGGTGGTGTATGTGCAATTGTTGGAGGAGTGGATTATAAAAAGAGTCAATTTAACAGAGCAACACAAGGCGGACGGCAAACTGGATCTTCATTTAAACCTTATGTTTACGTCACCGCACTGGAACATGGTCTTTCACCTTCAACAATTGTTTTAGATGCCCCTATCAATTGGGGAGGATGGACACCTAAAAATAATTCTGGTCGTTATCTGGGAAAAATTGATTTGGCAACGGCTTTAGCCTTTTCCATTAACACAGTTCCTGTTTACCTCACCTATCAATATCTTCACCGCGATACAAAACCCATTATAGATCTTATCAAAAGTATGGGGATCAACGCGCATATTTTATCACACAAAACGATGGTTCTTGGTACTTCCAACATGACCCCCATGGATCAAGCAACAGGCTTTAATGTCTTTGCGAATGGTGGAATAGCTGGTAATCGTCATGGATTCACACAAATCAGAACACTCGATGGTCATTTATTGTGGGATTTCGAACATAACGGAAAAAAACTACACCGAGTTCTCAGCAGTCAATCAGCAGCTTATATAAACCAAATGATGGTGGGTGTCACAACACGAGGATCCGGTAAGCGTGCTGCTCTACCCATGACACTTGTTGCTGGAAAAACTGGAACATCACAATCCTATCGCGATGCTTGGTTTGTGGGCTTTACGGGTAATTATACTGGCGCAGTATGGATGGGAAATGATAACTTTTCACCCATGAATCGTGCTTTTGGGGGAGGCGTTCCTGCCATGATATGGCATCGCATCATGCTCGCAGCACACCAAAATATCATGCTCAAACAGCTCTATGGTGTAAAAGATTCCCTCCTTTCTTATCAGCCACCAACACTTTCCTCCCATGCTAATTCTGAATTCCCCTCCCCAATGCCCTCTACGATCTCTCCTGAAACATTGAATATCGTGCAATTGATTAACAAAGATCTTAAAAAACAATCTGCAATTTTTTTTAAAATGAAAACAACGGGAGATTCAACATTTTGAATTCAAGATATTCACGAATGCTTTTTAATATTACCATTTTCTTTTTTATCTTCGCGTTTTCGGTTTTATGGGGAATACTGAGCGTCGATTATGTGCTCAATTCCTTTCCTCATTTTGGACGCTTTACAATTGGAAAATGGAGTGCTTACCCACAAGTAGGAACCACCAATATGGATCCTTACACCCGTGCCCGCACTGCCAAACAAGGCATTGTATCACTCGGACGCACTGAAGGTATTAGGTTCCAGATTTGGCAAGATAACCAAGGGCGTCCACTCCACCCTCACTGTCATTATTTGCTTAAAGGCACCATCCCTGAAACTCGTCTTTTTACCCTTTATACAGCTGATCAATCCCTTAAACCCTATACTTCATCGAAAGATATACCTTTTGAACTCCACACAAATGCTATTACTTATGAACATGATGGCTCCTTGCGCATCAATATTTCATCCACACCGCAAGCCGGAAATTGGCTTGCAACCGTTAGTCAAAAAGAATTCGGGCTTATTCTCACCTTATATGATACCTCAATCATCTCAGCAACGGCATTACAACAGCTCACAATGCCCTCAATAGAACAAATCCCATCAGGACAAATAAATTGTGACTAGATTTATTCATACCGCACTGCTCGCCATCATTGGCGCTATTATCGTTCATATTTGTGTTCTCTTTCTGATCCCCACTTGGGCACAAAATAATATATGGACAAGCCTTAAAAAATCTGGAGCCCCTTATCAATTTGTTGATTTACCTCCCGATAATCCTATTCAACAATCTGCTGATCCACTCTTTCTTCTTAAAGTCTGCAGATTTAATCTTGAAAATGGACCTGTTCATTTAAAGGCTTTGAAAACACAACAGTTTTGGTCACTGGCAGCCTACACACACAACGGAATTATTTTTTACAGCCTTAATGACCGAACAGCCCCTGATGCGACACTCGATCTTATCATTGGAAAACCCATACAAATAATAGAACTCAAAAAGTCAAAACCTAAAATAAATGCTAATTCAGTTTTGGTTGCTAAAAATTTAAATGAAGGTTTTGTCATTTTACGTATTTTCGCCCCCTCTTCCCTTGCAAAAAAAGAAAGTGAAGCTTTTCTTTCATCAGCGACCTGCCACATATTTTATGAATAAAAATATCCTCACTTCTCATTTGTGCAACGACCTGCTTTTTAATAAAAACGAAATAAGATCTATCAAAACAGTTATCTTTTTCCTCTATTCAGCGAATACTCGAATTCCGGTTTTTCTGATTTTAGATGCTTAAATTTTTTATTGAGATAGAAAAATATTTTTAATCCTCTCACATAATCCTCTATTAAAATACAAACCACATGTATAAAGAAAAAAGTAGCCTATTAATTAGTAATATAAGATAAAATCTCTGTTTTACATATTCATATTATACTTGCAAAATACTTTTATTTATAATGATAATTTATTTCTTTAACTGTTGAATGAGTGCTCAGAATATCGCAGAATCCTCTCATTCCAAACTTATTCCATATTGAATCAATCAAAACCATGTCTTTTGCACGTCAAAAGCGAGATTGGCGTGTAAATAAAAACTGTACGAGAAAGAACTAAAAATGTCTCTTATGAACCGTCTGCTCAAAAGCTATCGCAACATTGGAGCGAACAAATAGAATGATAATGCTGGTTTTCTTCTTCACAAACGTAAAAGTGGGGATGTTGAATCGCTTTATCGTTATTACCCTTCATAGACACTGTCGCGCAATGAGTGTGACAAGCGTTAAGAGATATATCTTAAAAACAAGTGCGTAAATTGGCAACCTAATGGTGTTGCGTTATTCGATAGGCTTATCTGACAGAAAAAATTTTCCGCAATGAGAGGAAAAAGAGGAAAGTTCTATATGCTGATAACAACTGGAAAACTTGTTTGTTGATCTTATTTTTATGTATTTACAAACATTCTTATAAAGTTCAGTCAATAGTATAATAAACCAAAGAAGAAGTACTTATTCCCTTCAATGAAAGCCCTAAAACAATCGCTAAAAATTGATGGAATATCACGCATCCTTGATCTCAAAAATAAGTGCTTTACTTTTGTCTTATGAGCAAAAACTTTTGTAGGATATGTTATCTGAAAAAACTTTGCTTATAGTTTACAGTCGAGGGGAAAAAACTTCATGAAGAAGAAATATGTTCGGTTAATTTCAAGAGCAGCGGTATGGTCCCCTCGCTTTGGTGGATTAGCGTTTTTTATTTTATTATTTTCGGTCATCTTACAACGTTTTTCCGTGCTTAACGTAAGCGACTTTATAATTTTGATAGGAATCTCTACTTGTTGCGTGATTATTTCTCTTTTTCTCGCGATTAAAGCCCTTCATAGTTTGTGGGTCTATGGAGCTCTAGGGGGAATGAAAGCTTTAAAGGGGATCGTTTATTCACTCATAACTGCAACACCATTGGTATTATTTTTGGGACTTTGGTTTACCTTACCTGCTCTTTACGATGTTTCTACCGATACACAAAGACCACCAGCTTTTTTTCGCACAATGCGCCCCAGTGATGCTTTGCCACTTAAAAGTACCTTAACTGAACAAGCAACATTACAGAGCTCACAATGGCCAGAAATGTCGGGGCGCCGTTATGATGGCGCACCTGAACGCATTCGCGAATCCGTTCTGAATGTTTTGGCTGCGTATGATTGGCCTATTGTCGCACAACGAGAATTCAAAGGCGAAGACAATGAGATTTATATTGAAACAAGAGCTAAAACTTTGTACCTTGGTTTTATTTCAGACATTGTCATTCGTTTAACTGATGAAGGCAATACCACCTTTGTTGATATGCGTTCTGCTTCTCGTTATTTGCCAAGAGATTTGGGGACCAATGCTGCTTTTATTATCGATTTTATGGATGCCCTTGATACAGAAATTGCTTCCCTTCCTCTCTCACAAGATGATGGATAATGATCAAGAGCAATAAGGCACTTTATTTCATAAAAATTGCCTATTTTTCAATAAACATGATACATAAGCAAACAATCACTTTTCAAAAACTATACACTAACAATTCCCCCAGTTAACAGCTTCTTAACACGTGAGACGTGATTAAATGTTGTACCAGAATTTACATACCATAAAAATTTTCTACAGTTTTATTTTTTATACTGAAAGTAAAATTCATCCCAAAGGGATGATCATAAGCAACTCATAATTGTGAGAACTTTTTATGGAACGATAACAATATGATGATCTTTACACAAAAGATAATAATCTAAAGACGATACACTCGTGAAGCAATTAAAAAGCTTAAAAAACAAAAAACAGAACTCTTGATGATAATGCTTATATTAAAGACTCTGTCTCACTGCAATCAGTAAACATTTTTTTTAAAGACGCTTTTTAATATATTTTAAAAATTAAAATATTACTATAATTTAATTCATATACTTAATACGCTATTAAATAAATTAAATTTATAAAATATAATCATAAAAAATATTATAAAAATAATTATAAAAATTAAACTTATTATAAATAATAATATATTTTTTTGTATTCTTTCGTATTATAATTTTTATATTTATTTTTTAACAATAAATAATATATTATTGTAATTACACTTATTATCGAAAGCAACATATTTACAATAAAATTAATAAAATCTGTCCACATTAATAATAACCAAGAAAAGAGTTGATAATAAAAATATAAATAATATAATTATCTAGTGTTAATTTTTTACATAAGATTATATTTCACATTAGTAAATTAAATTATAATGAAATCTAAAAAACATTAATATTTTATATACTAATATCATTTATTAAACAATAAAGTCCAAAATATATTATAAAGTATATAATAATTGTAATTAATCCTAATTTAATAGACTTTTTCCAAGTAGGAAATTGTAATTTAGAAAGAAGTATACTTAAAATTAAAAAAATGTTTGTTGCAAGTAACGCATTTTTAATATTAAATAAAATATATTCCATAATATTTTCCAATTAAATTAATATATTAATACATCTTATTATGATATATAAAAACTAGTTAAACAATATATATTAATTTATATAAAACTTAACTAAAGAAAATAAAATAAAGAATAAACTAAAAAATAAAATTATTCTTATTAATGACTTTTTTTAATATTTTTTTCATTTAAGCCCTTAGAAACATAATACAATTCAAATAAAGATATAAATATACTCAAACAACAAAATACAAAAAATAATTCAGAAAACACATTAAAAATATACATAACACATAAATTTCCAAATTAATATATAATTAAATTATTAATGAATTATATTTAAAAACATTTGTAGACATATTAATAAATATGTCTACAATATTGCTATAAATTTAAAAACATATTAAAATATTGTAATTTAATAGCACGCATTATACTGAGAACCTATTCCTATAAGCCCCCCCCACACCGTAGCCAAAACCACCGCCAATTCCGCCACCAGCAATCGCTCCTGGTATAATACCTGAACCACCTGGGAGTGCTCCTACAATACCTCCCATTAATCCTCTTACAATGCCGCCTGCACCTGATGCTTGGGAATGAGCGTCTGCGCTACAATCATCTTATTCTGGAAAAAGCCAACTTTTTGGTTGTGAGTTACTACTTGAACCATCTGATGATTCATGCTATTTAGCAAAAAATCAAATATAATTTGTAAAAATATATAAATTATAATAAATAATAAAATAATGATAATAACGTAATTCTATATTATTTTAAAATTCCTATATATTTAACTAATAAAATTCCAGAATAATATAATATAAAAAACCTAATTGTTGTTAACATTGTCCTTTTTATACTCCAGTTCTCACCTTTAAATCTATTGTAAGAAAACATGCAAAGTCCAAATCCAATTGCTGTTACTAAGGAACTAATAAAAGTATACATAATAAAAAATCCAAAATAAAATATCTATTATCATACACAAAAATATCCCTGAAATCAGTTTAGCCATAGCTTTAAAGTATGTTTATAATATCACTGATCTCAGAAGTATCTTTATCGTTATTTTCTAAATAAATTAAAAACAGCATTCTTTCGCTTTATTGATGAGAGCATTCATCTATCTTATCGATCAAGGCATTACCACCTTGTTCTGCTGCACCTAGGAACGCTCCAACGGTAGTGCCTTTAAGATTATTTGTGACCACATCTAAGCATTCAGAGTTAAATCAATTGTACTCAGCAAATAGAGTAGCTGTTAAGCGTATTGGAGAGGTTGATACAATTCGCAATTTTTAAAGAAAAAATTTTGTAAAAAATAAATTTATATGGATCTAGTATAAACCAATATATCTACGTAAATAATCAATAAGAGAATATAATATAAAGAATATAGCTATTTTAAATAATTCCCCCTTTGCATTTTTTTTCCAATTATGGGATTTGAATATATAAGGAATAATACATAAAAATCCAAATATAATTGTTGTTATTAATGAAGCCTTAATACTATTAGAAAAATCTACCATTATAAAACCCAGCTCAAAATCTTATATTCCTGAAATTTATTTCATATATATATCTATAAATATATGTCTATAATCAAATTAATCTCAGGAATAATTTACTGGTTATTTTCTAAAAACAAATACCAGCGCTCTTTAATTTTTTAGTGGCATTGTACCCATTTACCTATACCGGCTCCAACTGCCCCCGAACCTACACCAGTTATTGCTCCTGCCAAAGCGGCCGCCCCCACACCTTCTGGTCCTAATGCAGCACCTTTCAACGCATTGCCTGCTGCTCCTGTAACTGCTCCAAATGCAGCCCCTCCAATAATTGTAACAGCATAATCAGTAGGACTACATGTTTCATAATGAAAAAAACTTGATGATCCCCGTGAATCACTACGTGAGCTTGAACTACCCATTTTAATTCTCCTTTAAATATTTGTTTAAAAAAACGTATCACAATGATACAGTGGAAATTTCCATTATTATGCTGCTTAGGTAATTTCAAATATAATTTTAAAAAATATAAATATAAATAATAAATATATTATGTTTATATTATATTCTTACAAATTGTATATTTTAATTAAGAAATAATACTATTTACAATACTGTTAAAATATGAGACACAACCCCCTCTTTCTCTTAAACAAAATCATAAAATCAAATGAGTCATTCACAAGAAAAACCAGTAGCCTTCTCTTGGTTTACAAGCACAACAAAGAAATATATTTATTATGTTCTTGAACTTATTTGCATTGCCATCGTTTTGCGTTTGCTGGGCTTGGTAAATCCTTTTATTTTTCAAGCAATTATTGACCGTATTCTCCCCTTTCAGCGCCTTGAAAGTCTCTATACTATCGTTGTCTTGATAGTTGCTATCATGCTTTTTAGTACCGCTCTTAGCACTCTATCAGGTTACCTAGGCACTTATTTAGCCAATCGGCTTACGCTAGAATTTGGACGGCGTATTTACACCCATCTTTTAAGCCTCTCCTTGTCTGTGTTACGTCATTGGAAAGTGGGGGAACTGTTTTCGCGTATTGGAGAGGTTGATACAATTCGCGGGTTTCTAACAGGAACCATCGCCACCAACTGTCCTGAATGTTCTGTTTGCCATTATTTATCTTGCTGCACTCTTTTCTATTAGTCCGAAACTTACCTTTATTGTCCTTATCATTTTACCTTTACAAATGGGCTCTTTGGCATTCGTCGGTCCCTTCTTGCGCCGCCAATTACGCCGTGCTTTCACTCTACAAGCCGCCCATCAATCACGCCTTATTGAAAGCTTTACCAATCTTGAAGCCATCAAAGCGCATGTAAAAGAAGCTGCTCATACGATACGGATGCAAGAAACTTTAGCCCGCAGTCTAGATCAAAGCCTCACAACCAGTAAATTTCATCTCTTAAATGGGGCTTTAAGCCATATTTTTGGTGATCTTTTCACTATTTTTATCATCTTTTTTGGTGCTCAAGCAGTGCTGCAAAACCAGATTACGCTAGGGCAACTTATTGCCTTTCATCTTCTTGCTGGCAATGTTTCTGGTCCCATTTTAAGCCTTGCGTCTTTATGGGAAGAATGGCAGCATTTGAAAATCTCTCGTCTTCGTTTGGGTGATATTCTTAACGCACCTTCAGAATGGGAAAAGGAAAAGCCTCCCCTTCAACTCATCACCAAGCCCCATCTTGAAGCTAAAGATATCTGTTTTTCTTATGGAGACACACCTATTATCAACCACCTTGATGTCTGTTTACAACCTGGTAGGCCCATTATGTTGCTTGGCCCTTCAGGATGTGGAAAATCAACCTTTGCCAAGATTCTCTGTAGTCTTTATCCCCCATCAAGTGGGAAAATATTGCTTAACAATCAATCTTTACAAAATTTTGATATCCGTAGTGTGCGCAAAACAATCGCGTATTTTCCCCAAAGCCCTTGCCTTTTTTCCGGAACCATTCTTGAAAATATGCTTCTTGCCAAACCAGATGCTACAGAGGATGAAATCGTTGCTGCCCTTCATGCGAGTGCTTGTCATGATTTGATCTCTCAATTGCCTCAAGGGCTTCATACCCAAGTAGGTGAACAAGGGGGCTTTTTATCAGGAGGTCAACGCCAACGCCTAGCATTGGCTTGTTTTTTTCTCATCAAACCGCAAATTCTTATCTTGGATGAGCCCACTTCCGCATTGGATGACAAGGTTAGTGCACAAATTGTTGAACATTTATACACGCTTTCGCAAGAGCGTATTGTTCTCGTCATTACCCACAAACGCGATCTTTTTCCCAAGCATGCAACCCTATTAAATTTCACTGAAATGGGAACACAAAATGGTAGATAAAGCTCCTCATTTGCGCCCTTTATCGCCAACCCTTCATATGGTGGTTGCTGTTTTTGTCGCCTTATTCCTCTTTATTGTCATTGGTAGTTTTATCTCAAAAACAGAGATTGTTGCACGGGGACAAGGGGCGGTTATTCCCACCTCCTATGTTCAACTCGTCCAAGCGCAAAATACAGGACGCATTGAAAAAATTCTTGTAAAAGAAGGGCAATTTGTTCATCAAGGTGATCTCCTTATTCAATTAGATCCCCGTGAAGCCTTAAATGAACGCGCACGCGTTCAAGCCGATATTGCTCAACAGACCCTTCAAGCGCAAATTGCCACCGCTATCTTAGCTGCCTTGAGTGAACGAGATCCTTTGGATACGGATTTTGTAACCAAAGGGCTTTCTTATTTGCAAATTCCTGCCTCTAGCAGCAATACAGCAAGGCTGAAAGGGGAAAAACTCATCCACGCGACTCTTCAATCGCTCCAAGATAAAGTCAAAACACTGAAAGCTCAGGCTGACCGTGTTACACGCAGCGGTGCTGTCCAATACGCACAATTGGACAAATTACAAGATGATCAACAATTAAGCCAAGAAAAACTCAAAGCTGCCAAGAGTCTGATGAAAACAAAAGTCATCAGTAACTCTCTTTATTTAGAACGTCTCCATGATTTTAAAAATGTAGAACATGAAATTTTAGCCAATAAAAGACGCTTGGAAGAAAATACCGCTGAAATAGAAGCACTCCACCAACAAAGACAAAGCCTTATTTCTGATGAAATCGCCCGCTATCAGCAGCTTTCTCGTGAAACAGAACTCTCTTTACAAGGCTTAAAAGCCAAACTTGACAGCAGCCAATATCGTCTTGATCACTTATCACTTTATGCACCTGTTGATGGACGCATTGATGATTTAAGTATCCACACTTTGGGTGGCTTTGTAGAAGCGGGTAGAACTCTGATGCGTATTGTCCCTGGTTCAGGGGGACTCATTGTTGAAGCGTTTTTTGATAATCGAGATATTGGTTGTTTAGAAAAAGGCCAACGTGCTTACGTAAAATTTTCTGCCTTTCCACCTGAACGCTACGGCGTTATCTACGGTACCGTTATGAATGTAGGTACAACAGCGCGCCATCAGCAAGAAATTAATGGTGCTTATGCTGTTTTAATCAAAATCGACCAAGATCACATCACTTTTATTCACCAAGAGCTTAAATTTATCCCTGGCATGACCGTAACAGCTGATGTCATTACTTCAAAACGGCGTCTCATTTCTTATTTCTTTGAACCTATTACAAAAATTTTAGAACAATCTTTAAAGGAAAGATAATGTCTATCAATGAAACTCCATCACCCTCACTCATAAACCCAATAATGGCTTTAGGAGCTATGGTCGTTCTAATGCTTCAATCTCCCCTACACCGCCGTTGGCGAATCTGGGATATTGAACGAAACTTAGGACCGGCTTTACGGATTGGACAATACAAGCTCTATAAAAATGAGCATGGAGAATTTTGCGCCTTTATCACTTGGGCTTTTTTAGATGAAAAAAATCATCAATCCATGCTTGAAACGGGAGAGCTTTTGCCCAATGCTGACTGGCAGACTGGAAAATACGTATGGTTTATTGATTATGTAGCACCTTATGGCCATACTGCACATATTGTCCGCGATATGCAACGAAATATATTTCCTGATCAGCGTTATTTTTATGCTGTACGACGTAATGAAGATGGCGGAATACGAAAAATTGCTCGCTGGTGTTCCTATACCCCATCCAAATAGCTTTTATCTACTTAAGTGCGCCTCAATCATTTAAACCCACTCTCTTAATAGAAAAGAATCTTTTAAAAGAGCGCGTTGGAAATCATTATCGTAAAAGAGAATCTTAGCGTATTGATTGAGAGCTAACACGCTAAAAACGGATATTTCTCAGCTTACCGGATTAATATCAATAGCAACAAATCGTCAAAAGATTTAATCCACTCAAGGCTTCCTAAAAACTTTTACTTGGCTAATTTCATTAAAGAATGGCTGGGGTACCTGGATTCGAACCAGGGAATGCCGGTACCAAAAACCGGTGCCTTACCGCTTGGCTATACCCCAAAAAAACACGCTTTATAATTACTTTTGCACCTTATAGCGATTCCTGTGATTGGACGCAATATCTGAAAATCAAAGACTTTACTTTTTTATCATAAAGTCTCTACACCTTATACGATACTGCAACGATACAAATTCGCAGCGAAAATAATATACAGTTTTCCTTCTAACACAAGTCACAACCATTTATCCATCAATTATTTTGCTCTTTTATTAATTTCCTCGAAATAAAAAATGAAAACCTTATCGTTTAACTCGTGTCTTTAAATAAATTAGCATATGCTTTACTTTCCCTGATATATTCAAATCTCATCTTGCTCAATTAAAACAAAAGTTGTCACCACATTGAGGGCTGGCAAAGTAGATAATAACCGCTGTGCTCTTTCATTAAGCATAAAGATGGTCATGTCCACTCATTTTATATGTTATAACGTTTTTATATGTCATATTGTTCAGGGATAGCGCTACGAAATGAAATAAAGCGTATTGAACAATGTCTCTTAAAAAGATGACTTAATATTCTGTTGTAAACACCCTTGCACACCAGTAAGTTGAAAAAAATTTTGCAAAAAATTAAAAATATTTTTAGGTATAAAAACAAAGAATGATAGCTTTTTCCCCTTTACTTTTTATTCAAAAAATCATGCTATTTTTATCCATTCGTAGATGTAAAAATTTTTCAGAAGGCGCTATTTATATAGACCCGTGTCCCTTTTGATTGGTTAGCATATATTTCCTAAACGCTCCTTTTCAAAGAGAGAGACATTAAAATTAATTAACATATAATAAGCATTCAATATTTGCTTTTAGGTGCTGCAAATGGCAAATTAGGCTTTTAAAGTAAGCTTAACAATTAGAATCGAGGAGATTTTTAAATGGCTTTTGAATTGGCTGCATTGCCTTATGATTACGATGCTCTTGCGCCCTATATGTCACGCGAAACACTTGAATATCATCATGATAAGCATCATCTCGCTTATCTTACCAATACCAACAACCTTATAAAAGACGCAGGCTTGGAAAATGAAAGCCTTGAAGAAATTGTGAAAAAAAGTTTTGGAAAACATGTTGGTTTGTTTAATAATGCAGCGCAATATTACAATCATAACCATTTTTGGAATTGGATGAAAAAAGATGGTGGTGGTCAAAAGATGCCTGAAAAACTAGCAAAAGCTATTGAAGCTGATCTAGGTGGTTATGACAAATTCCGTACTGATTTTATTGATACTGCTAGTGCCCAATTCGGCTCCGGATGGGCATGGGTTACTGTTAAAGATGGTAAGCTTGAAATTATGAAAACGCCAAATGGTGAAAATCCTTTGGTTCATGATGCTCAGCCTATTCTAGGTGTGGATGTGTGGGAACATTCTTATTATATTGACTACCGCAATGCTCGTCCGAAATATCTCGAAGCTTTTGTCGATCATTTGATTAATTGGGATTATGTTCTCAAACTTTATGAAGATTGTGGATTGTAAGTTGTCTCGATAATTTCTTAGTGCCTATCAGTCCCTATAATCTTATAAATTATAGGGACTGACAAACAAACATTATAAATTAGCAACGGTCTTTTCCTGCTATCTTTAGAATATATGCATAGATATAAGCAACTTCTTCTAACTTTGAAAAACGTCCAGCTGCACCAGCGTGCCCTGAATCCATGTTAATACGCAATAAAATTGCATTATCATCTGTTTTTAACTCACGCAATTTTGCTACCCATTTTGTAGGTTCCCAATAAGTTACACGAGGGTCTGTTAATCCTGCGATCACAAGCATAGGCGGATATTTTTGCGCTTTGACGTTATCATAGGGAGAATAAGAAGCTATAAGATTATAATCTTCTTGTGATTCAAGAGGATTTCCCCATTCGGGCCATTCGGGGGGCGTTAGAGGTAAGGAAGCATCGAGCATCGTTGTTAAAACATCAACAAAAGGTACATTGGCTATAATCCCAGCAAAATCCTGTGGCGCTATATTGGCAATCGCCCCCATCAACATTCCTCCTGCCGAACCACCATGCGCAATCAACCGATCATGGGCTGTGAATTTATTGTTTACAAGATAGCGCCCACAAGCAATAAAATCGGTAAATGTGTTATATTTAAAGAGATGCTTTCCTTTCTCATACCATTCAACCCCTTTTTCTTTGCCTCCACGAATATGGGCAATAGCATAAATAAAACCTCTGTTTACGAGAGAGAGGACATTACTATTGAAACTGGCAGGAATAGAAATCCCATAAGCACCATAACCGTAAAGCAAACAAGGTGCACAACCATTAAGAGGTGTCGTTTTATGATAAAAAAGTGAGATGGGAATTTTTTCACCATCCTCTGCGGTGGCCATAATACGTCGCGTTATATATTCATCTTTATTATGGCCAGAGGGAATTATTTGCGTCTTTAACAATATTCGTTTGCGACTTCTCACCTCATAATCAAATACTTGATCAGGCGTTGTCATCGATGAATAAGAAAAGCGTATGGATTGACTATTATATTCCGCTGCACCTTGCAAACCTAAAGAATAAACCTCTTCATCAAAAGCAATGGAATGAATTTGTTTCGTTGTACGCTCCATAATTTTTATACGAGGAAGTCCTTCAAAGCGTTCGAGCCAAATAAGAAAGTCTTGATACGCATCATGGGATAGGATTAAACATCCAAGCTGATGAGATACAAGCTCTGACCAATTTTCTGATTGCGGCGCTTCATACGGCGCAACCATCATTTTAAAATCCTTTGCATTATCTAAATTAGTAAGAATATAAAAGACATCACCACCTTCTGTAAGTGAATATTCAACACCTTTTTGCCGTTTTCGCACACATTGAGGAACGCTAAGAGGCGCTTTGGCAGGAATTAACCAAATCTCTGAGGTTTCATGATCATGAATATTAATATAAATAACATCATGAAGCTTAGAACCGCTTACATTTAAGAAAAAACCTGGATTATCTTCACGAAAAATAAGTTTATCTTGTGATTGATCTGTGTCTAAGCGATGATAATAGAGCTCTGAAGGTCGGTGGTTCTCATCCAACTTTGTATAGAAAAAACCTTCAGATTGAGCATCCCACACAATTTGTCCGGATGTGTCAATTATAGCGTCCGTAAAATCAGATAATGTTTCTAAATTACGAATTTTAGCTGTATAGAATTCCGATCCTTTATCGTCATAAGTCCATACAACATATCTATGATCTGGAGATTCTTGAACTGAACCAAAATTGAAATATTCTTTACCTTCAGCCAAAAGATCTCCATTAAGATAAACATATTTTTCTCCACCATTCCTTGGTGTCCGAAAATAATGTGGTTGTTGCCCTCCGGTAACATAAGAAAATCCGTAAGCAAAAGGTCCATTTTTTATAGGAACGGAACTATCATTCTCTTGGATCCTGCTTTTCATTTCGGTAAAAAGCAAATCTCTTAATGGCTTTGTATCAGCCATCTGAGCCGCTTGATAAGCATTTTCTTTTTCGAGATGATGTCGAATATTGGAATCAAGACAGTTAGGATTTTTAAAAACATTTTTCCAGTTAGATGCGCGTAGCCAATGATAGGGATCATCACGAAAAATACCGTGATATATTTCCTTATGAGTGATTCTAGATGCTTTGGGAGGAATTGTAAAAGTGCGGGTCATACATAATCCTATATTAAAATATTTTAATTGCTTCGTTTATATGTTGAAATCGAAGTTATTGATGCAAGTATAAGAATATAATTTCTACACACTTGCCAAAATAGCCTCGTGATCATTTTTACAATTAATATCCTTCTCTTTATTAGCTATCATAGCTATTGTTTTGTGAGGATAGAATACCACTTTTATAATGAAAGTGACGGATAAGACAATTAAGTTATAAGAGAAAGAATTGATTTTTTTTGATACAGTATAAATGTATAATTTTATAGAAAGGATGAATATATATAAATTTTTGATATTATATTATAAAAAATAAAAAAGTATTCTATATCGTTTTAATGTATAGTTTTATATTATAAATGGTGATATTTTGTCATATTTATAATATAGTTCGTTTCTATTTGTTAGTTTTAATAAATAAAAATCATAAAAATAAATTTAAATTTTATAAAAAAATATTTAATAAATTATTAATTATTTAAAATAAAAATAATGTTTTATGTCTTGTATTTTTATAATACGTAATTTTATTTTTACGTTCTCAAAAAAAATAAATAAATTTTATCTTATATTTTTTTTATATTTGTGATATATCGTATATATGTATGATATGTTATAGAATAAAACTGTATTTTAATATGTAAGAATTTCGTTTTTCTTATTATATATTATGACAAAAAAGAGGTATTTATTTGATTTTTTTGTGTTTTGGCAATTTTATAAAATAATTGAATTGACAAAAAAGATTTTTGTACAATATGAAACTTATGTGCATCAGATCTTTATATTATGAGTATATGCACTATATCTCGATTTTGGATTACTCGATTTTGAATTAAAGGAAACAAGAATGGAACATCGTGCAGTCTTAGAGACTGAAAGCAATTTAGTTATTACATTGGTTGCTGATATTGTTGCTGCCTACGTGAGTAATAATTCTATTCGACCGACTGAAGTGCCAAGTTTGATTGCTGATGTCCATGCTGCTTTTCGTAAAGCAGGAAACTTAGAATTAACGGAAGTCGAAGCTGAAAAACAAAGGCCTGCCGTTAATCCAAAGCGTTCGGTATTTCCTGATTATCTCATTTGCCTTGAAGATGGAAAAAAATTTAAATCTCTCAAGCGTCATCTCATGACACATTATGGAATGTTACCAGAGGAATATCGTGAAAAATGGCAGTTAGACAGCTCTTATCCTATGGTGGCGCCTAATTATGCAAAAACACGATCAGCTTTAGCCAAGGAAATGGGGCTTGGACGCAAAAGTAAACGGAAAAAAGCTAAATAGTCATATTTTGCGAAAAAGTAGTTCCTAATATATATAAAGTTGCTTTTTAGAGTGCGTATTTTTTGTGAAATTTTTGTGTGCATGATGGTTTTTAGAAAGGGAATTATATAGAGCTTTCGTTACGGATTCGTTTAATCATTGATTTTAAACCATTGGATCGTTGTGGTGTAAGATTTTCATTTAAACCAAGTTTTTCAAAGAGCTCTTGAGCATCAGAGTTACGAATTTCAGAAGCTTTTTTACCTGAATAGAAAGCAAGAAGAATATAAATGAGTCCACGCACAATATGGGCATCGGAATCACCTTGAAACGTTAATATTGGATCTTCTGAATTATTACGTGACGATAAAAGCCACACTTGGCTAACACAACCAGGAACTTTGTGGGCATCGTTTCGAGCACTTTCTGGAAAAGGTGGTAATTCATGGCCAAGCTCAATGACATAACGATAACGATCTTCCCAACTATCCAAAAGCGAAAAGTTTTCTATAATATTGTCGATTGTTTCCGCCATAATCTTAGTCCTGTTTCCTTTTAATCATCATGTTGAATATATTATGGGGAGATAAATATTTATCTTCCTAACATAACGAATATGAAGAACGTTAAAAATTCTTATTTTAAGATAACATTTTATGATTTTGTGAGAATTTTTTTATTTCCATTTTATGAGAAGCATTAGGAGAAACCTCTACATTATTTTTGTGCCCTAATATGTGTCCTAAATATTCATAAACAGCTCTTGCACCGTAATATGCGCGTTCGCCAAGTAAACTTAAAACGGACCTTCCTACTTTACAAGTTTCTTTATTACGGTCACAAAATGTTCCTAAGTCATTTAAAGCTTCCTTAAAAGCAATAATCACATCGCTTGTTGTTGTCTCATTATTTTTTGAGTTAGAAGAATGATTACTGCTTGGATTTGCTACAAAAAATGAAATAATGACAAAAACAAAAAACAAAAAAAATGATAATTTAATTAAAAAACGTATCATGAGCAATTAATGTACCGTAGTGGTAAAGGCAATAAAAGGGGATTTTACACACTGCTTCTTTATAAAAAATTTATAAAATGAGGTATTCATTTATTGGACCTATATCATTAGCTTTTTTATAAATATGATACGATGTCGCTGTATAAAATGGAAAACATTATTTATTCGATAAATAATTAATATCAAAATTATACAAAAAATAAGAGACGTAATCATTCACAATGGAGAAGTATACGCTTCACATTTGTAGCCTTTTATTCCACGAGAAAGTGTAGCAATAAGATAAGAATTAAAAACATGATCTAATTTCTTTTCCATACTGTGTATATACTTATTTTAAATAATCATCCATCATTTTAAGCTTAGTTGAAAAGGCTAAAGAAGAATAAAACTCTGTTAATCTAACTCGCGTGTCGATATAATATTTTATATTGTCTATAAAATTTTTACTGGCACGTTATGAAAATGATCAACATGTCAATAAGAATGTTAAAAAAATGCATTCCTTATGATTCCATCTCAAATCGAGATTTTTTCTATAACATTGTAAATATCAATTTAATTGATACTTATGAAAATTATTGGATATGAATAGAAGAAATTTATGCCCAAATATAATACCATTAAGCGAGAATTGCTCTTACCAAACCGTTTACGGATAAGTAACCCTCTCCATGTAAATTATAAAGAAGAATAATGACTATCGTCATTCTATCGTTATTGGAAGCTATTCTCAACTCGATTTTTAATATTAGGCAAACATATGCGCCAAAAATGGAGAATAACGTGGCATGATTGTTTAGATGATTAGATGTGATAATGATCCTTTGAAAAAACCAAGATAATCTTGAGTGTTAATTATTTGATGTTTTCTTTGATATATTAAAGATTTGTAAACTATGAAATTAATAGAAGTTGATAAGAGCTCTTGTCGATTTATCAACTTATAAATGGATATAATGAAACTGTTTATTTTAGGAATTTGAAAGGAAAAAGCAATCATATCAATGCGCTTCTTTCTAGCTTGAAATAAGAAATAATTTACATTCGTCCTTTGTGGAAAATAAACGAAACTGAAAATCAAAAATAATGGCAACAAAGCGAAAGACGTCCCGAAAAAAAACTGTAAAACAGCGTAAATACAATAATAGTATTTTTATCACTCTTCTTCTGATAATTTTTTATTTTATTTTTTGGAGTGCAAAAACTCTTTATTTTTATACACGAAAAAATATTTTATTTTTTGTTGGATCTCTTCTTTTTATCATCAGTTTTTTATTTGTTTCATTTAATGCTTTATTTTCACAAATGACGGTCCATCAAAATATTTTAACTCAAATGACGTTTTTTTCTGCTCAAAGTATAGGAAAAAACTCTAATTTATCCGAAAAAGAAGCAAAATCACAAGAACTCTCTCGTGTAACTTCACTCCATTCTCCAAATCATCACCGCACAGATTCACCTTTCCCCCCTCAATCAGCAAGCATGCTGGAAAAACAAAAAGAACTCGCAGAATTAGGACTTTATGATGGACCTTTAGATGGACTGGATGGACCTAAAACGCGTCGTGCTATCGCTTTATGGAAACAACAAGCTCCCCCCAAAAAGCAAAAAAACGTTTTATCTAATCCCACAACAGATGAAATTGCGATATTAATTAAACAGAGCGAAATAGAAATGGCAAAGAATACAACAACAAAAAATATAACAAATTCGAAAGAAGCTATTTTAGATCCTTCTGTTGAAGATATTTTACAGGTACAAAAAGCTTTACGTAATTTTGGTCATGAGGAAGTTCTTGTCACAGGAATAGAAGATCAAAAGATGATAGAAGCCTTAAAACAATTTCAAAAAATGTTTGATCTTCCTGTCACGGGAAAAATTAACCACACAATTTTGATGAAAATGCGTGAAATTGGTTTATTAAATTGAAGCTTAATCATATCTACATTATAAAAATAATCTCTTAACTTATTATAATCATAATTGATCATCTGCTTGTTTAATACCTAGCCAAGTACAACAATATTCCTTCATCTTAAGCCTTCTTGTATTGAATCAATCAAAATGATTTTCTTACACATTACATATTGAGCCATACAATTTGCTAGTAAGGAGATTATGACCAGTTACAGAAAAAAGAAATCATTGTAAGAGAGCAAACGCACTTTTTTAAATTTTTATCGCTTCTGATGATGAAGGGACACGAAATTCTGTTGTCGCATCACACCTTCTTTTCATATTCTCTAGCCAGAAATTATTCATATACTACTGCCAATTTGATTTTGTGAATATGATGCCAAGAATATGTACGAATACCTTTAAGAAGAAGTAGACGAAAAGTCAGTTGTGTTATGTTTTTTGTTTCGAAAAATGTTTCATAAAAAGCCGGCACACTTCTCCAATTCATTACTGGAAAATCTTGTATTTTATGGCGTTGTTTTTTAAAACAGCCCGTGCTTTTCTTGTTGCTTATAAATCAACATTCAATCGCATGTTTGAGATAAAGACTAAGGCGTATTTTCTCTACTGTTGTGGCTTTTGTATGCCAAATGGGTGCAAACATATTGTCTGTTTCTGTTTGTGTAATCTCTTAAAACAGGGTGAGAGCTTAATTTGGGAAAAATATAAAATTTTAAGGATAGAAACCATTTCCCATCTTGACCATTTTCTTTTCATTCAGCTTTACGACTTTCAAAGATATCTCAAGCAGTGCCTTCTTTTATAAATAATAGAAATTACCTATTGCATCATGCTTTTATTTATCACGTGTCTTTTTGAGCTTACGCCCTCCCCCTCCACGTAAAACAAAACATCCCAAACGGAATATACTTTGCCATTCACGGGGCTTTCTTTAGAAAAGCATCTCTCAAAGTGCTCAAACCCATTTCGCAACAATGCTCGTAAATAATATCATAGCAGCCCCACTATGCACTATCATTCTTACGCTTTTAAAGGAGCAAGCTTGCATCATTACATTTGTACCTACCTTTAATGGTGCGACAGCTCTCAGCACTTGAAAGTGTTCATAAGAAACATTTTTAATTCTTTTTTGAATGTTTTTTCGACATGCTAGCTCCATTTATAAGTGCAAAATTGGTTTTGATTTTTTCATTATAAAAGAAGTTGAAATGAGAAAATCTTATGATATTCAGGGCTCTTATCCAACATGAGAAATAAAAATTACTTTTATCAATCAATATATTATATAATTCAATATTCTTTTATAAGTGTAAAGATGGCAGCACATAGTGGAGTTTATAAACTCTGGGGGAAGATTTTATAATTTCAGGGAGTTTTAAATAATCCCATTCCACGAGTGGTGACGTGAAATATGTTAAGAGAAATTTCTTAAAAACAGCCCATAAATGTACAAAATAAATGTATTTGTTTGAAGCATTCTGTTTTGCGTGAAACATCCCCCCTGTTAAAAAGCAAACGTGTGAATTAACTGCACAATAGTGCGCTGCTCTCTCTCAAGAGTCGCGTCAATACTTGAAAGTATATGAATAATACACCTTTGCTTTATATTTTTTCTCATAAACCTCTCAAAAATATACTCTCTCATGTAAGATAAATTATCGTGCATTCTAAAAGCCTTTTATTTTCTTTAAGGAAGGAAATAAAAGCGTGTACATAAAAATTTATTTCAATGGTCACGATACCATAAAAAATGTTAACCTGTTATATCCTTTTGGCTATTGCGGCCTGTGCTGCTGCTAAACGAGCAATTGGAACTCGAAAAGGAGAACATGAAATATAATCTAGGTTATTTTCTTCACATAAAGCAATAGAAGCAGGATCACCTCCATGTTCACCACAAATTCCCAATTTTATTTTGGCACGCTTTGAGCGTCCACGCTGTGCAGCAATGGCAATCAGTTCTCCAACACCATCACGGTCAATAGATACGAAAGGATCGAGCTCTAAAAGACCTTTTTGAAAATAGGTTGCTAAAAAAGGAGCTGCATCATCCCGGGAAATTCCAAAAGTGGTTTGTGTCAAATCGTTTGTTCCAAACGAAAAAAATTCCGCCGTTTCAGCAATTTCATCGGCTCGAAGCGCTGCTCTTGGAAGCTCAATCATCGTCCCAACCATATATTGAATAGTGCTTCCCTTTTCTTTCATCACTTCCTCAGCAACCTGATCAATACGCGCTTTTACAAAATCGAGTTCAGATTTAAGTGCAATAAGTGGCACCATAATTTCAAGCATAACAGGAGATCCAGATTTTTGGGCGGCTTCTGCTGCTGCTTCAAAAATCGCCCGCGCTTGCATTTCAGCAATTTCAGGATAAGTAATGGCTAAACGACATCCCCGTAATCCAAGCATAGGGTTAAATTCGTGCAACTGCTGTGCACGTTCAGCAAGCGTTTCCACAGAAACCCCCATAGCTTTTGCAACTTCAAGAATTTCTACATCGGTTTTTGGTAGAAACTCATGGAGTGGCGGATCGAGCAAGCGAATGGTCACAGGCAAACCACACATAATTTCAAACAATTCACTAAAATCTGAACGCTGCATTGGCAAAAGCTTGTCTAACGCTTTGCGACGTCCACTTTCATCATGACTTAAAATCATTTCACGCATGGCAACGATACGTTCACCAGAAAAAAACATATGCTCGGTACGGCAAAGGCCAATACCTTCAGCCCCAAAAGAACGCCCCATACGAGCATCAGATGGTGTCTCAGCATTGGCGCGAACTCTTAAACGTCGCATGCCATCAGCCCATTCCATCAACTTTGCAAAGTCTCCGCAAAGTTCAGGTTGCAACATCGCAACCTTGCCTTTGAAAATTTCCCCACTTCCACCATCAATTGTGATAATATCACCCTTTTTAAAGCTTTCTCCTGAAGCAAGCAGCGTATTTGTGTTATAATCAATACGCACACTACCAGCACCGGAAATACATGGCTTTCCCATCCCCCGCGCCACAACAGCAGCATGGCTTGTCATGCCGCCACGTGTTGTTAAAATTCCTTCAGCAGCATGCATCCCGTGAATATCTTCTGGGCTTGTTTCGACACGGACCAAAATAACTTTGCGCCCTTCTGCCGATGCTGTTTCTGCTTCTTCTGACGTAAAAACAATTTCACCCGTTGCAGCTCCAGGAGAAGCCGGTAAACCACGTCCTATAACCAAACGTTCTGCTTTGGGATCTAGTGTTGGGTGTAAAAGTTGGTCAAGTGACTTTGCATCAATACGCATCACAGCCTCTTCACAACTTATTAAACCCTCTTCAACCATTTCAATTGCCATCTTGAGAGCTGCACGCGCTGTGCGTTTCCCTGAACGAGTCTGCAGCATCCATAATTTCCCCTTTTCAATGGTAAATTCGAGATCTTGCATATCGCAATAATGCTGCTCAAGTTTCTGAGCTATCTGACATAATTTCAAAAAAGCTTCAGGCATAATTTTTTCTAAAGACGGCTTATTTGAACCAGCAACAATACGCGCGTTTTCTGTAATATTTTGAGGCGTTCGAATGCCCGCCACAACATCTTCCCCTTGCGCATTAACTAAAAATTCACCGTAAAGTTCTTTTTTCCCTGTCGACGGATTGCGTGTAAAAGCAACACCTGTTGCCGAATCTTCTCCCATATTCCCAAAAACCATAGCTTGCACATTCACTGCTGTTCCCCAACTTTCAGGAATGCCATGTAAACGGCGATAAGTAACTGCACGTGCTGTCATCCAACTTGAAAAAACAGCTCCAATCGCCCCCCATAATTGTTGTTCAGGATCTTGTGGAAAGGGGATCCCTAATTTTTCTTCAACATAGGCTTTATAAGAAATAATAACATTCTTCCAATCATCTGCTGTCAGTTCTGTATCAATAGTGTAACCATTGTGTGCTTTTGCTTCATCAAGAATCTCTTCAAAATATGAATGCTCTACGCCTAAAACAACGTTAGAATACATTTGGATAAAACGCCGATAACTATCATAAGCAAAACGTTCATTATTGGCTTGTAAAGCAATCGCTTTGACAGTTTCATCATTCATGCCAAGATTCAGCACTGTATCCATCATCCCTGGCATAGAAGCTCGCGCCCCTGAACGAACAGAAAGCAAAAGTGGTCTTTGTTCATTCCCAAATTCACGTCCTGTTTGTTCAGCAACACGTCTTAGTGCTTTCTTAACAGATTCCTGTAGCTCTTCTGGATATGATTTGTCATGGGCATAATAAAAATTACAAACTTCTGTTGTCAGAGTAAAGCCAGGTGGTACCGGCAAACCAAGATTACTCATTTCTGCCAAATTAGCGCCTTTACCTCCTAGAAGATTACGCTCGCTTGCACTTCCTTCTGCGCTGCCATCTCCAAAACTATAAACCCATTTTTTCATTATACAAATCCTCCCATATCAGCATCAAAATACCATTTAACCTAGGCTCATTTAAAAGCAATGATTTGATTTAAAAATCGGCAAAACAAAAAATATCGTCTCATAATCGCTTCATAAATGCACAATACCAATCCTTCCAAAAGAGAAATGACCACACATCTCACTTATTCCCCTTCTAGAAGATTAAATTTTAGTTTTTAAGATAACCATCAATCACCGAAAAAAACTCGTCTACGTTCATGGCACCTTCATATTTATCACCATTGATAAAGAAAGTAGGCGTTGCTGTGACACCAAGTTCTTTACCACGCTCAAAAGATGCATTCACTTCATCTAAAATGGACTGATTCTTCAAACACGCAGTAAAACTCTCATCTGTAAAACCCGCCATTAAGCTAATCTTTTTCAACGGTGTCACAGCATCTTTTACCCAAACCCACTCATTTTGTTTTTGAAATAAAACTTCTATCAAAGGAAAATAGCGATCTTCTGGTGCACATCGTGCTAACATAAAACCTGCTGTTGCCCGAGGATCAAAAGCATAATCGCGAAAAATTATTTTCACTTTGCCTGTTTTGATATATTTTTTACGAATTTGAGGAAGGATATCATTATAAAAATGCGCACAATGCGTACATGTCAACGAAGCATACTCAACAATGATGACTGGAGCATCTGCCTCTCCCTCAAAGCGATCCTTTACTTTACCCGATTGAAGAAGCTCAGCCATATCCACCGTTGCAACAGGTTTGGAACCACGTGCTAAAGCAACTGTTACACTGTTTTGTACAATCATTATGAAGAGAAAAATTATTCCGAAAGATAAAAAAGAACGATATTTTACCATAAATAATACTTTTCTGTTATTATTAAACGAATAGGAATCCAATGCTTTCCCCTATATTAAAGGAAAATATATAAAATATCTTACTATTTATTATTTTTTTCCGAGAAAATGCAACAGCCAAGTTTATAAAGTGATTGGCGTAAGTTTTTATCTTCAATTCCTTCGAGCATTTTTTCTAGGATTTTTTTGTCTTTTTCACTCAATGCCAGCTTTAAAGGAACATGATTCATAAAAACCGACATACTCCTTTGTTCAATCTTAATGCGATCAATCGCAATATAGCCAAAAAATCCATTAATTCTATGAAGCAATTCCTCTGTTTCATGCATCAATTTTAATGCAGCAAATCCTTCACAGGCGATAACAAGTGTTGCAGGCTTAAAAACTTCATCTTGATCGGCGCGACGTTTCCAAATAATTTTAAAGGGTATTGTATGTTTACTGATATCATAGCCCGCAATTTGTGGCCAATGCTCTATAAGCGCAACATTAAGCCCTGTCCGTTTACGTAAAACCGGATCAAGTATTTTTAGTACCGTCTCAGAAAGAGAATAAAAAGCATGCTTTTTGAGTTTTTTTCTCATTTTTAGATCATTATTCAACCGTTACTCAATGACAATCATTTGTTTCATCTAAAAATTATTACCTTTCCAATTTATATAATATCAACAAAATAGAAATTCTCTCCTCACCAAAATCTCAACAATAAAGATACAGAAGCAAAAAAACATGGATAAACCAATAAATGCTTTTTTCTTTTGCATTTTATATCTCCCTATGCTTGAAAACAATCATGTATGAAATTTCTTCGCACCTCCTTTCCTGGTACGATCAAAATTACCGACATCTCCCCTGGCGGATTACCCCCGAAGAGCAAAAACAAGGTATCCGTCCTGATCCTTATCACGTTTGGCTTTCTGAAATCATGCTTCAACAAACGACCGTTGAAACTGTTAAGCCTTATTTTAAAAAATTTCTGAAACTTTGGCCTAATCTTTCCTCTTTAGCAAAAGCCTCCCAAGATGATATCATGAAGGCATGGGCTGGACTTGGTTATTATTCACGCGCACGTAATCTTAAAAAATGTGCACAACAGCTTGTTGAAAACTACGCAGGACAATTTCCACAATCTGTCAAAGCCTTACGAACTCTCGCGGGGATTGGAGATTACACAGCTGCAGCCATTGTCGCAATTGCTTTTAACCACCCTGTAGCAGTGGTTGATGGTAACGTCGAACGTGTGGTAGCCCGGCTTTTTGCTATCAATTCAATATTACCAAAAGCAAAAGCTGAAATTAAAGAACAAACACAAAAGATTACTACTTTAAATCGTCCTGGCGACTTTGCTCAAGCAATGATGGATTTGGGAGCAACAATTTGTACGCCACGCAAACCATCTTGTTTTATCTGCCCTCTTCAAAGTTTATGCAAAGCGGAAAAGATGCAACAAACAGAAGCTTTTCCAGTCAAAGCTCCTAAAAAAGAACGCCCTTTAAAAACAGCTGTTGCTTTTGTGGTCCTTAATAAAAAGAGACAAATTTATTTAGAAAAAAGACAGACACAAAAACTCCTTGGCGGAATGACCCAAATTCCTAATAATATTGGTATAAACAACGAACATGGACTTCAAAATGCACCCTTTACTGCCAATTGGCAATTCAAAGGACAAATTACCCATGTTTTTACTCACTTTTCTCTAAAGCTCGATGTTTACTATACTGACGATCCTCATGAAATAAATCGTGAAAATGGTTGGTGGTGTAATATTCAACATCTTGCCAACGAAGCGCTTCCTACTGTTATGAAAAAAGCCATCGCCATAGCTCTTCCCAATTCTTTTAGATTTTAATAACCTTCCCTATAAAACTTTTTCTCACAAAAACTTGTGCTATCTCTAGCGACCATTTCCTTCTCTGTAAAAGAAAAATTTAAGGAAGTAAAATGATCTATTTTTTCTACAGATAAGAATTAATAAGAATTAAGAAGGGATAGAAAAGCTTAGAAATCCTAGATTTAATTTCAGGATTTATCCTTTTTTCGCTTGATGCAAGGAGTAAATCAGCACCATCACACACTTTGCCTGTCTCTAATGTTGTTCTCGCCCTTGGCCCTTGAGATAGTTCATAAGAGATATTTGTACTCTTTTCTTTAGTCATTGTTACTCATATGCCAACCCCACTTATGACACACAAAGTGATTTTGATTGATTCAATATAAACAGGCTTGAAATGAGAAAATTTCACGATATTCAGGGGAATCATTCAAGTTGAACAATTCCAAATTATCTTTATAAATCATATATTGAACGCACTTTATAGATCTAAGACTTCCCTCAAAAAAACTCTTGATTTTAAACTTCTGAGTGAGGCTTTTAATTATGATATTTCATTTTTATAAAATTATATTGAAATTTTATTGTTTTGGTATTTAAATGAGAGATAGAATGAAGCTTTTGCATTTTAATTTCTTCTACAAGAAACATAAAAATACACGCTTGCCGCTCGCTAGCTAAACTAGCATGTTAACGCTTGAAAAGGTATAAACTTGCCCGTATGTCTCTCTCAACTAAGGGCGGATACATATGATCAATAGAATGAAGTGATCATCTTCGTTTATAAAACACCCGTTTTTAACATTTGTGAACGTATGATCATTCTTAAGTGATCTATAGACTTCAACCGTCCATTTTCTTCATAATACCAAAAAGTCCAACCGTTACAACTCTGCGAATCTTGAGCCTTTCTTCCCATTGCATGAATTGAACCGGCTTCACCACCATGCATGATCGTACCATCAGCTCTTACAATAGCAGATACTTGCTTCTTGCGATCATAAAGAACTTCTCCAGGATAGAGCAAACCTGCTTCAAGCAAACTATTGAATGCTACACGTGGTTCTGCTTTTTTTCTATCCAAAATCGCCAGTTCTGGTTGCGCTAAAGGTTTAACCGCCGCAATCCTCTCACACGCTGCATCAATATAATCTTGCTCACGTTCAATCCCAACAAAATCACGCCCTAAAAGCTTGGCAACAGCACCTGTTGTTCCCGAACCAAAAAACGGATCAAGAATAACATCACCAGGTTTACTAGAAGCCATAATAATACGCGCTAATAACGCTTGTGGTTTTTGTGTTGGATGCAATTTACGCCCCGAATCATCCTTTAAACGTTCAGCTCCTGTGCAGAGAGGAAAAAGCCAATCTGAACGCATTTGTAAATCTTCATTTGCTGCTTTCAAAGCGTCATAATTAAATGTGTACTTTTTATCTTTTTGATCTCGTACAGCCCAAATCAGCGTCTCATGGGCATTTTGAAAGCGGCGCCCTCGGAAATTAGGCATCGGGTTATTTTTGCGCCAAATAATATCATTAAGCATCCAAAAACCTAAATCTTGTAAGGCTGTACCAACTCGAAAAATATTATGGTATGATCCAATAACCCAAAGCGTTCCGTTGGGTTTTAACACACGACGACACGCAAGCAACCAAGCGCGCGTAAAAGCATCATAAGCAGCAAAACTCTCAAACTGGTCCCATGCATCATCAACCGCATCAACAAGCGAATGATCTGGACGGTATAGCGCACCCTCCAATTGCAAATTATAGGGAGGGTCCGCAAAAATCATATCAACGGAATGTTTTGGCAGTTTTTCTAAAACGGCAACACAATCTCCTTTAAAAATTTTATTGCGCCATGGCATCTGTGAGGGAGTACGAATGAAATCTTTTTGAAGCTGAATAACTGTCATGAAAAACCCAACAAAATGAACTGAATTTGCCCTATAATCAATCAAAATAGTTTATAGGCCCGCATTACCAATCCATATTTACAAAATAGAGTAAACGTATCGTTAAAGTTCTGCAAAATTGATATTCATTTTTATTTTTTTTAAGTAAAAAAACTTTCGTATCAATGAATCTTTATTTTACTTTTTTTAATGTACTGTTCCCATAGCTTTTATTTTATAAAAGAATTAAAAATCGTTTTCAAAGCGTATTTTTATGAAATAAGGTCCTCTTAAGATTGTTTTCATGAAAATTGCCCATCTCATAACATGTAAAGGAATATCTTATGCCTCAGATAGATCTTATTATTTTTGATTGTGATGGAGTCCTCGTCGACTCTGAATATCTTGCAGCAAAAATTGGATCTCAATTGCTCAGACAAACAGGATATGAAATATCAGCGGAAGAATTGAGTGAGCGTTTTGCAGGGCTCATCTTTCGCGATATTCTAAAACACGTTGAACAGGAAACAGAAAAACCAGTTTCTGCTCATCTCATAGATCAGATGACCAATATTTTTCGTACACAAATAAAAACTGAATTACGGGCGATTGATGATGTAAGAGAAGCCGTAGAAATGATTCAAACGCGCTATCCCTACTGTATCTGCTCTAATGCAAAGAGCGTAGATATTAAAGAGATGCTCATCACTGTTGATCTCTATGACCTTTTTGAAGGTAAAATATTTTCAGCACCTGAAGTTGGAACAAAAAAAACGAAACCTGCCCCAGATGTTTTTCTTTTTGCCGCACAACAATTAAAAGTAGAGCCCCAAAACACAATCGTTATAGAAGATTCACTTCATGGTGTCCATGCTGCCATAGCAGCAGGCATGCGTGTCATCGGCTTTACGGGAGGTTCCCATAGCTATCTTGGCCACTCTAATGCACTTGCAGACGCTGGTGCGGAAACGGTTATCGCAAAGCATGCTCATTTAGGAGAAGTTTTAGAAGCAATGGCCGTATGGCGCGATTTATTATAAAAAAACTCTTGAAGATATGCGTTTATAAATTCTTGGAAGAGGACATTTTTATCCAAATCCCCTCCCCTTCTTGCTTCTCTTCTTTTCTAATAACGTTAATAAATACATGATTTTCAACATAGAGCGATTACATCTTAATCTTAATAATGTGAAGAAGAAAAATATGCTCCCTCGTTTGAAACCATAAGTCTAACCATTACATATGCTTTAAAAGGAGCCCCAAAACAGAGATACGAATTCATAGAAATCTAATCTTCTAGGAAATTAAATCTATACTGGTAAACTGCCTCTCTCTCTCAAATCTAATAACCTAGTCCCAACATCAGTCATCCATCCTGATAAATGGCTAGATTCGTCAAAAAATATTACGATGCCTTACTCAATAAGGTGTGCAAATTGCTATGCCAAAACCACGTCCCCTCAGCTTATTAAATATATTACGCAATAGAGTAAAATTTTTATGCTTTATTCGTATTGACCATAGGATAACATATTAAAATTCTTGGAATCTATAGAACACAAGAGCTTGTTCACCATTTGAAAACGACAAAAACACTTTTGTTGAATTAAAAAAGCTTATACTTCCTCAAGCCAAATCTCGTAATTTTATTGAAGGCTTACTGATCCTGCTGCTTAAACAATCTTTTGATAACATCGATTGGTATAATCTTTCTAAGGTTATATAAAGCTTAAAAGCATATATATTTAATAAAGATATATGCTTTTATAGGAAATATTTCTTACAAAAAACTGATGCGCAACATATTGATTTATAATAATAATCTAGCATAGTTCAGACTAAATAAAAAAATGAATATCGTAAAATTCTCTCATTTCAAATATTGGATATGTTGAATCAATTAAAGAAATGAATAAAAACGTCTCTTCATGAAGCACCTCAAATCCAAGGACTGTAGCAACATTAAGAATGAACAAAGTGTATGACAGTGCCCTCTTTCGCCTTTATAAACGTTAAAGATTCTGATGCTCTAAAAATTTTATATATGCGACTTTATCATTATATCATTCACACGCATCATTGCGAAATAGGATGGAGACCTTTATAATTTTTTTTAACAAGAACATAAATATGAAACATATAATCGCTGATGTTGAAAAACGTAAAGAAATATCAGCAGCTTCTCAAAATTTTTTGAAAACATTTAGTAAATTTTTTAAATATTCAATGAAACTAGATCTTTTCAAAAGTAATTCAAATTTAAAAAAACACTTTTTCTAAAAAAACAAACGCAGTTTTTCAGTCTTGAAAGAATAAAGTTTTGAAAAATACTATCAAATTCTGATCTTTTGACATACATAAATATGTCTGAATTAATGTTTTCTATACACTATCTGAAATAATGCTATTCACATTGTCGAAAAAGATCATATTATTCAGCTTTATCGAACCTAAGCTCTCCTTTACACTATGAGAGAACTGTACATTTTTTATTATCTATAAAATAAAATTATATATCATTAATAGCAAATTAATAAATATTACTATGTAATTATGAAACAATAAAAATAAACATATGAATAAGAAATATATTATCTATATAATGTACATTCTGTAATAATGGCTATTATAAAAATTTATATATAATAAAATTTAATATGTTTATTCATGTTTAAATTATTGAAGCTGTTTTCATAAATTGATTATAATTTTCATATTTTTTATTATGAAGTTGTTATTTAAAATAATATTAATATCATTTTATAAAAATGATACGATTACTACATATCGTTTTATATCATAATACATAATAAAATATTATATATAATGTTTTTAAAATATAATTTGTAATTATTACTGTTACTTTTTTGCAATAATGTTTATAAAAAATTGAAACTATATTTGTTATATGTGTTTTAATTATTGACTTAAAATACATAATGAAATATGTATTTTCTTTATAAGGTAAGCTATATGCACATATTGTATATTTACTTACATATATAATTTAAAAGTATTTGAGGTAAAGTTATGGTAAAAATATTTAAAAATCATTTATTAAGTTTTTTTATAGCAAGCACTTTTTTTATTTCACAAACTGTCAATGTTAATGCAAACTATTTAGAAAATACTACCCCAAAAGAGGAATTTTCTGTTCCCCTAATGGAACAAGTAAAGAATGTGAAATCTGATGCAGTTTCTACAACTGCTTTTTATGTTCCATCTGTAAATTATAAAACAGAAAATGGGACAACCTTTGAAGGCAAAGTTGAAAAGGTCCTTGAACCCATGACTGTAGGAGTAGGACTATTGTTCGCTGGATATGCCGTGAGTTTTATTGGCTCGATAATAACTTGGATAAAAGACATAGTTTTGATGTTCAAATAATTTAGTGTAGAACTCTAGAATAATAGCTTCATTATGTATTACTTAATTTATTGCAAATCATTACATAATGAAGCTAATCATACTACAAAATATAAATGATGTAGATTATATCCAAATATCCAAACTATAAAATTTACGCATATATATTGAATAGTATAAAGTATTTGAGGTAAATTATGATTAAAATTTTTAAAAATCATATGTTGAGTATTTTTATTATGTCTGCCTTTTCTCTTTCTCAGGTTGTAGATGGCCATGCAAACTATTTGCAAAATAGTACTCATCGTGAGAATAGTTTTGTTTCTACAATAAAACAGAAAAGAAAGGATGCAATCCATACCGTTTCTCTCTATACACCAAGTCTAAATGGTGATGTGGAAAATGAAACTGCCATTGAAGGAAAATTTGAAAAGGTCATTGAACCTGTTACCATCGGAACTTTTGGTATTGGGATGGCTCTTGGATATGCATCAAGTACGATAGGCATGTTTATAGGATGGATAATCAGCAAAATAGTCTCGTATTTTAAATCTCGTTAAAATTAAAAGTTCAGTAGAATAAGATCTTCTCGGATGAAACATCAACTATGGATATATTCTATATTTACCCATAGTTTATGACAAAAAACGGATGAATTATCACATTAAAAATGAAAAAAGCTTTAAATGCTTCTGTTTCCTCAATGTGTACTAATTCTGCCGATGTATCTATTCAATTCAGATTAAAATAGAAGTAAAAATATTGGTGATAAATTATGACTAAAGGATTGAAAACTTACATATTAAATATTTTTATAGCGATTTCTTTTTTACTTTCACAAGTGATAACTGTCCATGCTAATCATTTGAAAAATGATGCTCAATGGGAAACTATTTCTCTCATCGAACAAGAAAAGAAAAACACTGTCAATATAGCTGCTCTTTATGTACCCAATTTCACGCATGAAGCAAAAAATGAATCCGTCATTGAAGGAAAATTTGAAAAAGTTTTTGAACCAATTACTCTAGGCTTTTTTTCTACGATGGGAGCTTTGGGTTTTGGATTCTTGACCGGATCTGTTATGGCCATATTTAGCGGGATAATCGGATGGGCAATCGGAATAATTAAAGGAAAATAATTCAAAGATACTCAATTGTTTTTCTATTTAAAATAGGAATATTTTACAGCCTGCCTTGCATCATTTGGTAGGCTGTTTTATGCTTTCTATAAATAAGTTTTAGATCACCATACTGTATAGCAAAAATATAATATTTAATTCTTATATAAGCTGATAAATTAAGCTCAACAAAGATTATTAAAAATATACGTTTGCGCACAAAATGACATAAAATTACCTTATAAATTGTCCAGTATGAATTTTAAAATGTTTCATTTCAACATTCATTTTAGCAAATTTAATTGTTAAAAAGTAGAAGAGCATGAAATAACTTTGAAAAATTGGGGTTTATAAAAGAATTCTTCAATAAATACCATTCTATCTCTTTGATTTTATTATTCAGGAAGATACATAGGCGAAGATACGTTGTAAGTTTAAGTGAATGAATCATAGAGAGAAAATTTTCGACTGTAACAAGTTTTCTGTGAACACTTGATCTTTGTATCTCAAAAATAAAAATGCTTAAGACTATTTCTTTCATTTTTCTTTTATTATTAAGTCAAAAAGAAGAAAAATAAACTTCTACCCATTTAATAATTTAAATATTATAAAAAACATGAAATAAATAACTTCATCAATTTTCCAAAAATAAAAAAGGATAAAACTTATGCAATATATCAGCACGAGAGGTGAATCTCCTGCTTTAAGCTTTACGGAAACAATCATGACAGGGCTGGCAAGTGATGGTGGACTTTATCTTCCCGATAAATTTCCACAATTATCATTTGATGCGTTACGCGCACTTCGTGGTCAGTCTTATACAACAATTGCTAAAACAGTTCTGTGGTCCTTTGTAAATAATGAGATCGAGTATACAGCTTTTGAAAATATGATTGCTGAATCTTATGCAACCTTTCATCATCCAGCAATCTGTCCGTTACAACAAACTGGAACAGATGAATTTATCCTTGAACTCTTTCATGGGCCTACTTTAGCTTTTAAAGATGTGGCAATGCAGTTTCTTTCTCGATTGATGGATTATGTTTTGACTCAAAAAAATGGATGCGCAACGATTATTGCTGCAACATCGGGTGACACAGGAGGGGCTGCAATACAAGCTTTTGCTGGAAAAGAGCACTCAGATATTTTTATTTTATTTCCTAAAGGACGGGTATCATCTGTTCAACAACGGCAAATGACAACCAATCAAAGTACAAATGTTCATGCCATTGCCATTGAGGGAAATTTTGATGATTGCCAAGCTCTTGTCAAAGCAATGTTTAATGATCATCATTTTCGTAAAAAAAGAGCCCTTTCAGGTGTTAATTCTATAAATTGGGCGCGTATTATGGCGCAAATTGTTTACTATTTTTCATCCGCACTTTCTTTAGGTGCTCCTGATAGAGCTGTTTCATTTACTGTTCCTACTGGAAATTTCGGTGATATTTTTGCAGGTTATGTTGCTGCGCGTATGGGGTTACCCATTGCTCAACTGGTTATTGCAACAAATGATAATGACATCCTTGCACGGACATTGACCAACGGTACTTACGAAACACAACCAATCGTCCATACAACATCACCTTCTATGGATATTCAAGTCTCTTCTAATTTTGAACGTTTACTCTTTGAAAGCGGCAATCGTGATCCAATGTGGATTCGTAATGCAATGGAAAACCTGAAAAAAACGGGATCTTTCACTCTTGATGAAAAACAACTCAAAAATATTCGTTCTCTCTTTTCCGCTGGAAAAAGTAACATGGCTGAAACAGCACAAACAATTGATCGTGTCTATAAAGAAAGTGGCTATCTTGTTGATCCACATACAGCAGTCGCCCTTAAAGTAGCGCGCGAAAATAAAAAACCACATATTCCAATGATTGTCCTTGCCACGGCTCATCCTGCTAAATTTCCTGATACGATTAAAAATGCTTGTGGACTTCATGCCCCATGGCCATCTCATCTCAATGATGTTATGGAAGGTGAAGAACACTTCATAAGTCTTGCTAATGATGAAAAAATAGTCAAAGATTATATTTCTTTAAAATCTCGTGCATCTTATTAAAGTTAGCTGCATTAATTTAAATCAAGAATATTATAATACCTTTAACCATGAGGTTATCTAGCTTGTTTAATGGAGTCGTAAATACATGGATGTAGATGTCTGTCGCCTTAGTAATGGTTTGACGATCGCCACACATACAATGCAACAGATTGATAGTGTCGCACTCGGAATATGGGTGAAAGTAGGCTCACGCAATGAAACCTTCACACAGCATGGTATTGCCCATCTTCTTGAACATATGGCTTTTAAAGGAACTGAAAACCGTAGCGCTTTTCAAATTGCAACCGATATTGAAGATGTTGGCGGTGAAATTAATGCCACAACCAGTATTGAAACAACAGCTTACTTTGCACGTGTCCTTAAAAGCGATATCCCACTTGCTATCGATATTTTAGCCGATATTTTGATGCATTCAAAATTTGACGAAGATGAACTAGAACGAGAAAAACAAGTCATTTTTCAGGAAATTGGTGCCGCCCATGACACGCCTGATGATATCGTTTTTGATCATTTTACAGAAACTGCCTTTCGTCATCAATCCCTTGGTCGTTCTATTTTAGGAACAGCTCAAACTCTTCAATCATTTACATCTGTTGATCTTCATGATTTCATCAATAAACAATATAGTGCAGATCGTATGATTGTCGTCGCGGCAGGAGCTGTAAAACACGAAAGCTTTATAAAAGAAGTTGAAAGTCGTCTTGGCACTTTTCGTCCCCATTCAACAGCCTCTCTTCCTAATCTTGCAAATTATGTCGGCGGCGACTTTCGTGAATATCGTGATTTAATGGATACACAAGTTGTTCTAGGGTTTGAAGGGCGTGCTTATCACGCGCGTGATTTTTATGCGACCCAAATTCTTTCAATCATTCTTGGTGGGGGGATGTCTTCACGTCTTTTTCAAGAAGTAAGAGAAAAACGTGGATTATGCTATTCCATTTATGCTTTTCATTGGGGTTTTTCAGATACTGGGCTTTTTGGTGTTCACGCAGCGACTGGACAAGAAGGACTCAAAGAACTTGTGCCTGTGATTCTTGATGAACTTTCCAAGGCAAGCAAAAATATTCACGCCAATGAACTCCAACGAGCACAAACGCAATACCGTGCTAATCTCACAATGTCACAGGAAAATCCTTCTAGTCAAGCACATCTCATTGCTCGCCAAATACTTCTTTACGCTCGTCCCATTCCAATATCGGAAACAATTGAACGCCTCAATCTCATCACGCCTACAAGATTAACTGATTTAGCATATCGTCTTTTTACAAATTCCACGCCAACACTCACTGCTGTCGGACCTGTAGGTCACCTCATGAATTTTGATGACTTAACATCAACTCTTTCATATAAGCTAAAGTAAAAAATGCTTTTTAAAAAGAAGTATCACAATGAATATGAATACATTTTATCGTAGAATTTACCATAAAAACTCTTCTCATGAAATAAGTTTTGGAAATATTGGACAAAGAGGCGTACAAAACTATCCAATTCCTCCTTCATATGATAGAGATTCTAATGCGTGAAGCTATATCCGTGAAATTTAGAAATTCATGATTTAACTTTGCTCTTTTAAAATATAAAAAATTCCATCCGCTTCAAGTTTCGTGGAAGCAAATGAGTATATGGCCTATTTGTCTATAAAATCATATAACTTAAGAGGAAGTGATCACGATTTATTCTGTAAATAAATGATAAAAGGTGGACGTTTTTTCTCAAAAATCTAAATGAAAATTAGACATCTTAAAATATTGAGAGTGGGACATTGTGAAAAGTTTGCGTAAAATAATTGACATCATTTTCATTATCGTCGTTAGTTCTTTTGTCCATCTTACATCAGCACACGCTATTGAACCCGTTAAGATTTCTTCTCAAGATGCTGCTCTTGATCTCTCAAAAGCAATTGAAATTCACCATACAAACAATTCTATTTTTCAAACAAGTACAGCACCAGGACCAGATGGTATTGTATGGCGTATTGAAGTGCAGGCAAAAAGTGAAAAATTTTCTGGAAACTGGGCAGTTTTTTCTCTTGCAAATCCAACAGATGAACAAGTCGATCGTCTCATCGTTGCCCCCCACTACCGCATGGCGCACTCTGGATTTTTTTGGCCAGACCTTGGATCAGAACGGATACAATCTATAACACCAAGTGAAGGTTTTTCTCTTGATCGTCAACCGAGTACGAACTCTGATATCTTTCATATTACTCTCAATCCCGGTGCTGTTGTTACATTTGTGGCCGAACTTAACTCTGCAAATCTACCGCAAATCTATTTATGGCAACCTGAAGCTTATAAAGACGCCCTTAATTCTTATACACTTTATCATGGTATTCTTCTTGGGATATCAGGTCTCTTAGCCCTTTTGTTAACCGTTCTCTTCGTTGTCCGTGGGACAGGGCTTTTTCCTGCAACAGCTGCTGTCGCTTGGGCTGTGCTTTTTTATATTGGTATTGACTTCAACTTTTTAAATAAATTCTTTGCTGTTACACTCACAACACAACCAATCTGGCGTGCCGGTACAGAAGTAGCCCTTGCTGCAACACTCTTCATTTTTCTTTTTACCTATCTCAATCTTAATCGCTGGCATTATCATTTTAGTTATGGTGCTATCGCCTGGATCATTGCCTTTTGCAGTTTAGGAGCCTTTGCTATTTATGATCCAATCAGAGCAGCAGGAATTGCCCGTCTATCATTTGGCCTTACCGCTACGCTGGGTATACTGTTCATCATCTATTTTTCAATCCGAAGCTATGACCGCGCTATTATGCTTATTCCAACATGGTTGCTTATTAGCTTTTGGTGTGTGGGAGCCTATGCCTGCATAGAAGGACATTTAAACAATGATATTATCCAGCCAGCATTAGCGGGAGGATTAGTTCTCATTGTTCTTCTCATTAGCTTTACTGTCCTACAACAAACTTTTTCTCATGACGCTTTCCATGAAGGAATATTTTCCGACCTTGAACAACAAGTCCTCGCAGCAAAAGGAGCTGGAAATATTATTTGGGATTGGAATATTGAGCGTGATCGTATTGTTGTTCATCCAAACATAAAAACCCTTTTTGGTACTGAAATCCACAACCTCAATGGGACGATGCGCAACTGGATTTCAGCCTTGCATTATGATGATCGTGAACGCTTCCAAGCCGTATTGGATATCATTCTTAAAAATAAAAAAGGGCGTATTGATCAAATTTTTCGGCTTTCTTCCGGGGGGGGGTATTATCATTGGTTTTCTCTTCGCGCACGTCCAGCGATGCAAAAAGATGGGAAAATCACACGTGTCATTGGAACTATTGTCAATATTACGAACCATAAAAAATCTGAAGAACGTTTATTGCATGATGCAATTCACGACAGCTTAACTGGCCTTCCTAACCAACAAATTTTCTTTGATAGACTACAAAACTATACCTCTTTAGCGAAAGCAAATATTAAAATTAGACCGACCGTCTTTATGATTGATTTTGATAATTTTCGTCAAATTAATCGCAAGTTAGGCATAGCCATTGGGGATACTGTACTCCTTATAATCGCCCGTCGTTTAAATCGACTTATTAACTTTCAAGATACCTTATCACGCCTTTCAGCAGACCGCTTTGCAATTATTTTACTCAGTGAAACTGAACCACAAAAAATTGCAGCATTTGCGGATCATTTGCACAAAACAATTTCAGCACCTATTTCACTTGCGGAAAATAAAATAATTCTTTCAACGTCTATCGGATTGGTTACATGGAGTGAAAGCCGATCAACGGCTAAAGATATTTTTAATGATAGTGAATTAGCAATGATTCGTGCAAAACAAATGGGAGGAAACCATATTGAACCTTTTCGTCCTAATTTTCGCACCCTGGGTCTCGAACAGAATACTCTGGAAAAAGATATTCACTATGCCATAAAGCGTCATGAGATGAAAATTCTCTACCATCCTATTCTTAATTTATCAGATGGACATATTATTGGTTTTGAAACAATTGTAGAATGGCATCATCCAACTTATGGAAAATTAAATGTCTCTGATTTCATAAAAATCGTAGAAAATGAACAAATCGTTATGGATTTGTCACAATTTATCATCGAGAATGCCATTATCGATCTTATGAATGTAGAAGAAAAACTTCCCCACCAGTCTTTCTTTATTTCAATTAATTTACCAAGCGCAGAAATGATTCATCCTCGTTTTATCAGTCAACTGCGTGCCGCTCTGCTTCGCCATCCGCTCCACAAAGGGCGCTTGATGATTGAAATATCGGAATTTGTTTTAAGAAACAATCCTGAACAATCAGCCCACTTTCTCGAACAAATTAAAACACTTGGAATGAACCTCGCACTCGATAATTTTGGAACAGGTTATTCGTCACTGACCTATCTTGTGCGTTATCCATTTGATATGGTTAAACTTGATCGTTCACTGATCTCAATCGACTCTCTCAAGAAGAAACTTGTTCTCAAATCTATCATTAATATGGCAACAGATCTTAACTTGCAAATTATCGCAGAAGGTGTTGAAAATGAAAAAGAAGCAATCTTTCTCCGTCAAGAAGGCTGTAAATATGTTCAAAGCACACTTGTAACAAAACCAATTGTCATAGAAGAGTTAATCACTCTCGTTCAAAGCCATTTCCCTTATAAGCCAAAATATTGATTTATAATAATAAGTTAGCGTTATTCAACTTGAATTTAAACTCTGAATACTAAAAATTCTCTTATTTCAAACTCTCTCTCATGTTGAATCAATCAAAACCATTCGCTTTCACATCACAAGTAGGCAAAGCTTAGGTGGAAAAAACTATTTAAAAAGGGGAAAAATACCTTTTCATGAATCATCTTAAGTGCCAAGCGCTGTCGCATCATTGAGGGCTGACAAAATATAACGATGATACCCGGCTTGTTACTTTACAAGCGTAAAGATGGAGGCTCTGTGGATTCACCGTAAGACCACTTACAAACGCTATCGCGAAATAGGCTTGGGAATACTGAAGGATATTTCCTTAAAATAAAAACACACGGGATAGAATAACGTGTAAAGTTAAAAAGCTCAAAAAAACTCTACGCGTGTCCCATTTCAGA
This sequence comes from Bartonella kosoyi, assembly GCF_003606325.2. NCBI lineage: Bacteria > Pseudomonadati > Pseudomonadota > Alphaproteobacteria > Hyphomicrobiales > Bartonellaceae > Bartonella > Bartonella kosoyi. The sequence goes on along the minus strand of NZ_CP031843.2, from coordinate 1,125,574 downwards.
AGCAAGATAGATTGGATCAATCCCCATGCGTGTTAAACTTTTATCATACTTGCAACTTAAATCACTTTCAAAAAGAAAACTTGGTGATGTCGAACTGATTAACCAACCGTTTGTAGAAATTTCTGCCTCAAGTTGCCCCGCTTTCCATCCAGCATAACCTAATGCTACCAGTGCATGTTGTGGACCTTGTTCACAACTGATCGCTTTTAGTATATCAATTGTCGCAGTAAAACAGACCTTATCTGCAATAAAAACAGTTTCTTCACAAGCATAATCATCTGAATGAAGGACAAAACCACGCGAAGGATCAACAGGACCACCATAGCGAACTGGAAATTGTTTTATTGGTTCAGAAAGACATTTTTTTTGTCCACTGTCTATTACACCAAGGTGAAGCAAAAGCTCTGGAAAGTCAATATGATGCAATTGATTGAGAATAATACCCATCGCACCAGCATCAGAATGCGCGCAAATATAAATAACAGAACGAATAAAGCGTTTGTCATTCATCCCAGGCATTGCTATGAGTAATTGCCCACCTAAAAAGCCATTACACTGCGTCATTAATCTGTTATTCTCCATAATTTACATGATAAAAGTTTGTTCATTTAGTACACTAGGAAAATAAAACTCCAATGAAAATAAGTCACATAGTTACAAATTTACAAAAAATCGCAACTTTCTTTTATAAAAAGATTTTCGTTACTTTAAGCTTAACATTCATAATTTTAGAATTACTTAACATTTCTGTAAATGCTCAAACAAAACAAAAACTTCAGCTTTTCTCAACCTCTTGGTATGAATCAGAAGGTGGTCGTATCCGATTAGCAATTACTGAACCTTCTCTTTCTGGAAAGAGAGAAGGCTTTATTGAAATCGTGCTTAAACCAGGATGGAAAACATACTGGCGTAATCCAGGTAATTCTGGAATGGCACCCTTTTTTAATTTCAACCAACAGGTTTCTTATGAAATCTTTTATCCTACTCCACAGCTTTTTGAAACAGAAAATGATTGGTCATTAGGCTATAAAGATAAAGTGATATTGCCTTTTAATCTATCTTCTTCGAGTCAAAATTTAAGTGGTGCTTTCACTCTTGGATTATGCCATAAAATCTGCCTTCCATTGACTGTTAACTTTGATTTTTCACCATCGTCTCTTAAAAATAAACATCTTCCTGCTTCTTTGTTAAAAGATGCCCAAAATTCTTTGCCACGCATGACACAAAATGCCCTAAAAATAAGCGCTGAAAAAAATAATAATACCCTCCTTATAAAAATACAAAATAACAACAAAACAACGCCTTACGCTCTCTTTTTAGATGGAGGAGAAATGCAAATTGGAGCAGCAAAAAAAATCGGTGCTAATGCAGAATATACACTCTTTAGTGCTCCACTCTACTTCGTACCAGAGGAAACCAACCAAAAAATTTTTTATACAGTTTCTTTTAAAGATCACGCCTTAAGTGGAACATTTGTATTTCATACACAATCACCCCCTCTTGCTATCCCATGATAAGAGAAAAAAATTCTCAAAAAGCAATTATGTCGGAAAACGCCCATTTTCGCGATATTGTGCAATTGCTTTGCGCGCAAGGGCATCAGCGCGTTCATTCTCTGGATGGCCCGCATGCCCTTTTACCCAGTGCCATCTGACTGTATGACAAGAACAAGCATCTTCAAGAGCTTGCCATAGCTCCATATTTTTCACAGGACTTTTTGATGCAGTGCGCCAATTATTCTTTTTCCAATCTTCAATCCACTTAGATATACCATTACGCACATAAACTGAGTCTGTATAAAGATCGACCAAACAGGGCTCTTTAAGTGCCTTTAGTGCACAAATTGCCGCCATAAGTTCCATTTGATTGTTTGTTGTATGCGCATTACCGCCATAAAGCTCACGTTCATGACCATTCCAGCGTAAAATTGCTCCCCAACCTCCAACTCCAGGGTTTCCTGAGCAAGCACCATCTGTATAAATTTCAACGACTTTTTGTTGACGAGCCATAAAATTTAAAAACCTAATTCGCTTAGAGAATTTACGTTACTGAAAAAACAAAGCTTGTGCCAATATTCCCACGGATTTTTCTTAATAACAAAGCTATCAGGTGGTGTATTAAACCAATCATAAAGACGTGTGAGTAAAAAACGTAAAGACGCACCACGAGCCAATAAAACAATCTTATCCAATTCTAAAGGGATCAATGGTCTTATTTTTTGATAATTTTCCAATAATTTACGTGCTTTGATAAGATTATAGGAATAATCAGGCTCAAAGCACCAAGCATTTAAACAAATGGCTAAGTCATAAGAAAAAAAGTCATTACACGCAAAATAGAAATCTATCATACCAGAAAGACAATGATTCACAAAAAAGACGTTATCATTAAATAAATCCGCATGAATAATACCTGTTGGTAAATTGAACGGCCAATTTTCCTGTAAAAAAGTCAGTTCCGACTCAATTTTTTGTCCAAACTCTTTTAACAATGCATCTTCTGTGATTTGACAGCGTTGCCACAATACTTGCCAATCCATAATAGAAAGCGTATTTTTACGACTGAGTGTAAAATCCTGTCCTGCTAAATGCAATTGCGCTAACCCCGTCCCTACTTCACCACAATGATCTATATCGGGCTGACGAACCCACTCTCCTTCCAGAAAAGTAATAATAGCAGCAGGACGTCCTGCTAGTTCACCGATCATCACTCCATCATTTTGAATAACGGGTTGAGGACAAGGAATTCCACGCTGTCCTAAATGCTGCATCAAGCAACAAAAAAAAGGTAAATCATCTTTTGAAATACGCTTTTCATAAAGTGTTAAAATAAACCGCCCTTGTGTTGTCTCCAGCATAAAATTAGAATTTTCAATCCCTTCTTCTATCCCTTGATAAGACAAAAGTGATCCTATTGCGTAACGTGTTAAAAATGTTTTTAAATCATTTGGATGAATATCTGTATAAACCGCCATTATTCTGCTTTCGTTGTAGACATGCCTGTATTCTGATTTTCATTTTTTGCATTATTTTTTTGACCATTCACGAATGCCATATCTTGAGGCGTTAAAATGACGTCACGTAATTCACGACTCACTAAAAATCTTTCCGTTTCTACCACTGTTTCAGCTAACTCTATGGTCACATCATAACGCGCACGAAACGCTGAAATAATTTCATCAATAATAATTTCAGGTGCCGAAGCCCCTGCTGAAAGACTAACAACAGAAAGAGCTTTTAGGTTTTCAAAATTAATTTCATCAGCGCGCTGAACTAAAATAGCTTGCCGTGCCCCAGACTTTTCGGCAACCTCTACCAAACGTCGTGAATTAGAAGAATTTGGCGCTCCAACAATCAAAAACAAATCACTCCCCTTTGCAGCTGCCTTAACCGCATCTTGCCGATTCGTTGTAGCATAGCAAATTGACTCAGCCGCTGGGGCTGCTAATGTAGGAAAACGTCGTTGTAATACATCGAGAATTCCTGCTGTATCTTCAACAGAAAGCGTTGTTTGTGTAACAAACCCTAATTTATCTGGATCACCTGGTTGATAATGCAAAGCATCTTCTATCGTTTCAATAAGCGTCACAGCCCCATCTTCAAGTTGTCCCATTGTCCCTATAACCTCAGGATGACCCGCATGACCAATCAATATAACATGACGGCCGTGACGTTGATGCCGTATCGCTTGTTTATGAACTTTCGAGACCAACGGACATGTTGCATCGAGATAAAACAAATTATAACGTCGTGCCTCTTCTGAGACAGATTTTGGTACACCATGGGCAGAAAAAACAACCGGTTGGTTGCGATGTTCTTCTGGAATCTCATCAAGCTCTTCAACAAAAACAGCGCCCCTTTGCTGTAATCCCTCAACCACGTAACGGTTGTGTACAATTTCATGACGAACATATACGGGAGCACTATATTTTTTTAATGCAAGCAGAACAATCTGGATAGCACGATCAACCCCTGCACAAAATCCACGCGGACCACAAAGACGTATGGTTAAAGGGGGAAGTCCAGACATAAATCATCCTTAATCTCTATAGCTTTAGTCTCATATTCAAACGACCTATCATTATACATGAATAAGCAATGTAAAAAAAACGTGCAATATCACCTTTTGCATAAGAACACACTCTATAGCGTTTTCTTACAGCATTTTCCTGAAGAAAAGCTCTTTTAAAATTTACTTTTTCATTTTATTTGCCTAAAGGTCGATAAAATATCGAACAAGAGATTCAATCAAAAGAACTCCAAAGATTGCTGCTAAATAAAATAATGAAAAGAAAAACGTTTTTTTGGCCATCAAAATAGTCTCATCAGGGGTATCAGCTTTCCATAAACGATAGGCAAAATAAATAAAAATAATGCCTAAGATTGTCGAAAAGATGCCATAAAAAATTCCACCAAGACCAGTAAAGCAAGGAGCCGCAGCGCATAGTGCCATCAAAATAGTATAAAATAAGATCTGTTTTTTTGTTGAATATTCACCTCGTACATTGGGCATCATAGGGATGCCCGCAGCCTCATAATCAAGAGATGAAAAGAGAGAAAGAGCCCAAAAATGAGGGGGGGTCCACATAAAAATAATTAAAAATAATAAAAAGCTATCAAAACTCACTGTCCCCGTTGTTACAGCCCATCCAATCATTGGTGGAAAAGCCCCAGAAGCACCACCAATAACAATATTTTGTGGTGTGATACGCTTTAACCAGATTGTATAGATAACGACATAAAAGAAAATTGTAAATGCAAGAAAAAATGCCGCAAACCAATTAATGAAGCTCCCCATAACCAATACTGAAAGCAGAGACAAGACCATGCCAAAAATAAATGCTTTTGGAGGACTGATTTTACCCATAGGAATGGGGCGCTTTTTAGTCCGTTCCATCACGGCATCAATGTCAGCATCATACCACATATTCAATGCTCCCGCACCCCCACCACCAACAGCAATACATATAATTGCTAAAAAACCATACCACGGATTGATGGGAACAGGAGACACCATTAAACCAACCAGTGCCGTAAAGACTACCAGTGACATAACACGCGGCTTTAATAATGTAATATAATCACTAATACTGGATTTTGGTGGCGTTGATTTGCCATTTGCAACCGATAACTCTCCTGAAACAGACATTCCACTCAACACCCTTTTTCATTTCTGTCATTCACAAATAAATATTATTTGGCAAATATTATTTGGCAAACATTATCTAGCGTATGGGAATGATCCATTAAAACCAATCGTATTTTTGAGAAAATATATCTCGTACGCATCTCCTAAAATAGATAGAACTCTTTGCAACAAAAATACATTTTTTTAATCACATTTTCTCTGACATTACAAATGTATCATAAAAGTGTATCCTACCAAACAGCATAAAGCCATGCTGAAAATTTATCTCCTATAAAATGTTTTTTTCTCATTTCCCTTTATTTATTATATAGAGATGAATATATTTTGGTAGATACTGGTTTTGTGTTATAGTTTTTATGTGAGGAATTCATTTTTTATGCACAGTCTGTGCATGATTGTGTATGTGTTGAGTTGGATAGGATTTTTTGTGATACTTTATAAATTACTCAAAAAAGTTTTTTTTATTGGTGCTGTTCTTCACCCACTTTATAGCAGTTCTATTAATTACGCTTTTGCACAAACACCCTATGCGCAAAATGTCCCTGCTCCACAAACCTATGGTGCATGGACAAAAGTTTGTGCTCTCCCACCAGGGACACCTAATATGCAGTGTGAGGTTGTACAAAACGTCCATACACAAGGTCGTCATGATATTACTTTGCGCGTTACATTTTATAAGCTTCCTCAAAAGCAAGGGGCTTTAATGCGTGTTTTTGTTCCGATTCGCGTTGAATTACGTCCTGGTGTTGGAATTAAAATTGACGATAAAAATATGGGTAGAATGGAATATCGTCGTTGTCTTGGTGATAATTGTGTTGCTGAAGCTTTTCTTAAAGAAGATATATTACAACTCTTTTTAAAAGGAAAAATGGCAACCTATTTTATCTTTACAACCCCAGAACAAGGAATTGGAGGTTTCGTTGACCTTCAGGGTCTTGGCGATGCCTATGCAACCTTGCCCACGTAAATGAAATCAACACACATTGGATGATTAAAATCTCCTCACCTGTTTTAAGAACGTCTTAAATTCAATCAATAAAAATCTTTTACACCCCCAATAAAAATAGGATAACTCTTATGAAATCGCTGATTGATCATTTTGATATTGCTTCCTCTAAAGTACAATCACTTGTACAGGAAGCACTTCATTATGCAGATGATGGCGAACTTTACCTTGAGTATAAAGAAAGCGAAACTCTTTTATTTGATAATGGACAACTTAAAAACGGTTCTTTCCATCAAGATATGGGGTTTGGTATGCGTGTCGTTGCTGGAGAAGCGACTGGATATGCACATTCTAGTGAATTATCAGCTGCTGCACTCAACCGTGCTTGTGAAGCAGCTAAAGCTGTTACCTATAATAATCACGCTGGACCTTATAGCATAGCTCCTCAACAAACGAATAAGAGGCTTTATCAACCACATAATCCCCTTGATGCTCCATCCTTTGAAGAAAAAAGTGCTCTTTTGCAAAAAATTGATGCTTATTTACGAGCAAAAAATGATAAATTGCATCAAGTGACTGTTGCTCTTTCTGGTTCACTACAACATGTTGAAATTTTACGGGCGGATGGGTATCTGGTTCGTGATGTGCGTCCTCTTGTACGGCTTTCTATATCTGTGGTTGCGGCTGAAGGGAATCGACGTGAAAATGGTTTTTATGGATGTGGGGGGCGACAAGCATTTGAACAATTTATTTGTGACGACAATTGGAAACAAGCCGCGGATGAAGCCTTACGTATGGCTTTAACAAATTTAGAAGCAGAAGCAGCACCTGCAGGAACATTTGATGTTGTCTTAGCCAATGGATGGCCTGGTGTTATGCTTCATGAAGCCGTAGGTCATGGTTTAGAAGGTGACTTTAACCGCAAAAAAACATCCGCTTTTTCTGAACTTTTAGGACAACAAGTTGCGGCAAAAGGTGTTACAGTTGTTGATGATGGAACAATTCCTCATTGCCGTGGTTCTCTCACGATCGATGATGAGGGGACCCCTTCAGGATATAACGTTCTCATTGAAGATGGAAAACTCGTTGGTTTTATGCAAGATAGGCTTAATGCACGGCTTATGGGAAGTCAATCAACCGGAAATGGACGGCGCGAATCCTATGCTTATGCCCCAATGCCACGAATGACCAATACAATCATGCTAGGAGGCGATAAAACACCTGAAGAAATCCTTTCTTCCCTTAAGAGTGGTATCTACGCTGTTTCATTTGGTGGAGGACAAGTTGATATTACTTCTGGTAAGTTCGTCTTTGAATGTACTGAAGCATACCGAGTAGAAAATGGTAAAATTGGTGCTCCAATAAAAGGTGCAACTCTTATTGGAAATGGACCAGAGGCTATGAAACGTATCACAATGATTGGAAATGATAGTAAACTGGATAACGGTATTGGTATGTGCGGAAAAGCAGGACAAAATGTTCCTGTTGGTGTTGGACAACCTCATTTGCGAATCAATAATATGACAATTGGTGGAACTGCGCTATAAAAGAATAAGCTTACTCATTTTTATTTCTTCCCAGTATTGCTCCCTTCTCATCTATCAAGACGATTTTGGGGAGGGGATTTTGTTATAATATTTTGATTTATAAAAATAATACAGCGCTGTTCATATTAAATTAAAACCTTGGATGCTATGGGATTATTTCATTTCAAATCTGTGTATGTTGAATCAGTAAAACCATTGGTTTGTATGTTACAAGTAAAGAGAGCTGTATGGGATGAAACTGTACAAAAAAACATGCCTCTTATGAATTATCTCAAATCCCAAGGGCTATCACGACATTGGGAGATGCAAATATAGCTTTAGTGCCGGCTTTTTCAGATATACCCTCAAACATACCTTTTTCGTAATATGTTATTAGTCTTTTATGTGGGGTAATACTGTCTGTTTCATAATAAAAAAGTTTAAAGTAAAAACACTGTCTATATTTAGTGCTCTTAATTTCAATAAGAAAAAGGATATTATTGTGATAAATTTTAGAGAGATTTTTATAATAATCCCCAAGTAAACTTTTTTAAAAATCTTCATGGTGTTAAAAAAAATTTAAGCTAAAGTTTCCAGCCCTTCTTCTTTTTATTTTTGCTCAAAACAGCAACAACTTCAACATGGGATGACCATAAAAATTGATCAATTGGTGTGATTTTTTCTATTGTATATCCCCCTGCAACAAGGAGAGATAAATCACGCGCAAATGTGGCAGGATTACACGAAATTGCCACAACATGGGGTATTGTTGCCTTCGCCAGTTCACGGACTTGTCCCTCTGCACCGGCACGAGGAGGGTCAAAAACAACACTCTCAAAACATTCAAGTTCCTTTACAGAAAGTGGATAGCGGAAAAGATCGCGTTTTTCACACGTGACTGTTTTTAAACCAGTTGAAAAACGTGCTGCTGAACTCAAATTTTCTAATGCTTTTTCATCATTTTCTACCGCATGAACATTCATCTTTTTAGCCATACGCAAAGCAAATGTTCCTAGCCCTGAAAACAAATCAAGAGCACTCTTTGCTTTTTTTAAATGAGTCAAAATAATGTTGCCTATTGTATTTTCAGCTTCGCAGGTTGCTTGAAGAAAACCACCAGAAGGAAATTCAACACGGACGTCTCCAAAATAAATCACTGGTTTTTCTCGTTCAATCAAAACTTCACCGTCAACAGACAAACGTATCATCCCATACGAAAGAGCTGCATTGATCATTTCCTGACGAAGTGACTCATGGTGTATAATGCAATCGCTTAAAGCAACATCTAAACCATTTTGAACACGTGTGATCGTAACATGAAACCGTTTGACAGAGCTGCTTAGAAAAGCACAGAGCTCTCTGATATTACGCAACTGAGAAATAAGCTCTGGATGGCTGACTGGACATTCCTCAAGAGCTATAATCTCATGAGAAAGATAACGATTAAAACCAACTTTTTGACCTTGTGGAGTCACGGATGCTGTTAGAGTCACCCGCCGTCGGCTATAGGGTTTACACTCTATTAAAGGTGCAACAACACTCTTAATTCCATACTTTTTCAGCGCATCAATAACCAATTGTCGTTTCCATACGCGATAAGCATCAGCACGCCAATGTTGAAGCGTACAGCCGCCACATTCTCCAAAATGCTGACAAAGAGCGTCAACGCGTTCTGGTGATTTTTCTTTTAATGCTATATATGTTGCATATTTTCCATGAACAATAATTTCAGCACATTCTCCTGGTAAAGTAAAAGGAACATAAACAAAGCCGTGCCCCATCTTAGCAGTACCATAACCATTTGTTTCGATATGGTCGATGATGACATTGTCACTCACTGTTTCTTTTCTCCAAATAGTAAATATTCCACATTGCCATCACCTCCTTTAATAGGGGAAGGAAGTAAACCTTTTGCACGCCACCCTGTTTGCGTATTGAGCCAGCCCCAAAGCCCCTCAGCGGTTTCTTTAGCTCTTGAGGGATCTAATATTCCTCCCTTACCAAGGTGTTTACGACCAACCTCAAACTGAGGCTTTACCAATAAAACAGCTTGAGCGCCTTTTTTGGCTAAAGACAAAACGGGAGGCAATGCAAGTTTGAGAGAAATAAAGCTAACATCTGAAACAATAAGATCAATTTCCCGCCCGCCTAAATGTTCCTGTTGAAAATCTCTAACATTCAAGCCTTCTAATAAGGTTATAGCACAATTGCCCAATAAACGTTTATCAAATTGATGATGCCCAACATCAACAGCAATGACATGGGCTGCTCCACGCTCTAAGAGAACTTGTGTAAAACCACCTGTTGATGCCCCAACATCAATGGCTGTCACTTTGTCCGTTACAATCGGAAATGCATCAAGTGCTGTAATCAATTTCAATGCTGCCCGCGAAACATAATTCTGCGCTGGATCACAAACAACAATCTCTGCATTCTCAAAAAAGGTTTGCCCCGCTTTACAAACGATTTCACCATTAACTTTAACAGTTTGGCGCATAACAGCATCACGTGCACGGGAACGCGTTGTAAAAAAGTTTTTTTCAACTAAAAGAATATCGAGCCTTTTTCTGGAAGCCATCTCATACTCGAATTTTCTATTCCATTCGAATCTCGCGTCCCACGACCGTTAACACCGTGTTGACAATACCCATAGCATCAAGCCCAATCGTTGAGAGAACTTTTTCTGGTGAACCATGATTCAAATATTCATCAGGAAATTTTAGTGTACGAACTTTTAAACCATGCTCTAAGAGCCCTTCTTGTGCTAAAAATTGTAATAAATGCGCTCCAAATCCACCGATTGCACCTTCTTCAATTGTCACCAAAACTTCATGCTCACGTGCTAAACGACGCATCAAATCCTTATCCAAAGGTTTTGCAAACCGTGCATCTGCAACCGTCGTCGATAACCCTTTAGCTCCCAACCTATCAGCAGCTTGCAACACTTCTGACATCCGTGTTCCAAAACAAACCAGAGCGATCCTATTTCCTTCACGCAGAATACGCCCTTTTCCAATTTCTAATATCTCCCCACGTTGCGGTAAATCTATACCAATACCTTCACCACGTGGATAACGAAAAGAAATGGGCCCCTGATCATAAGCTGCAGCTGTACGTACCATATGCATCAGCTCAAGTTCATCTGAAGGCGCCATAACAACAAACTCAGGAAGCGTAGCCAAAAAAACAATATCAAAACTGCCAGCGTGCGTTGCCCCATCTGCCCCCACAAAACCTGCTCTATCAATAGCAAAACGTACTGGTAACTTTTGAATTGATACATCATGAATAATTTGATCATAAGCACGCTGTAAAAAAGTAGAATAAATTGCAACAAAAGGCTTATACCCTTCACAAGCAAGTCCGGCCGCAAAAGTTACGGCATGTTGCTCAGCAATCCCAACATCAAACATCTTTTTAGGAAATTTTTCTGCAAAAGCATCAAGTCCTGTCCCTGTTGGCATCGCTGCCGTTATGCCAACAATCTTATCATCATGGCATGCCTCTTCTATTAAAGCTTTAGAAAATACCTTGGTATAGGGTAAGATATTACTTGATGCCTTAACCTGTTTTCCTGTCGTGACATCAAAACGATTAACACCATGATATTTATCGGACGAGGCTTCTGCAGGTGGATATCCCTTTCCCTTATGGGTTACAACATGCACCAAAACAGGACCATAAGGGTATTCTCGAACATTTTTTAAAACAGGCAATAAATGCCCTAAATTGTGCCCATCTATGGGGCCAACATAATAAAAGCCAAGCTCATCAAATAACGTTCCCCCTACCAAAAGGCCACGCGCAAACTCCTCTGAACGACGTGCCTTGTCCCAAAAAAACTTTGGCAATTTTTCACTCAACATTTTTACGCGTTCGCGTAAATGACGATAAGAAGGACGAGAGACTAACCGTGCAAGATGTGCACTCATAGAACCTGTAGGCGGTGCGATAGACATATCGTTATCATTTAGAATAACAATCAAGCGTGCATTCAAAGCACCAGCGTTATTCATTGCTTCATAAGCCATACCCGCAGACATTGCACCATCACCAATGACAGCAATGACTTTGCGTTTTGTCTCTTCTTTCAAAGCACTTGCCACCGCCATGCCAAGCCCTGCCGAAATAGAAGTTGATGAGTGCCCCGCTCCAAATGGATCATACACACTCTCTACACGTTTTGTAAAACCTGATAGCCCGCCCTCTTGACGTAATGTGCGAATTTTTTCTCTACGCCCCGTTAAAATTTTGTGTGGATAGGTTTGATGACCAACATCCCAAATAATCCTATCCTCTGGTGTATTAAAAATATAATGTAATGCAACTGTAAGCTCAACAACACCAAGTCCTGCTCCAAGATGACCTCCTGTTACAGAAACCGCATCAATCGTTTCGGTCCGCAACTCATTAGCCAACTGTACCAGATAAGACTCAGGTAATACCCGCAAATCTTGCGGGAAACAAACACGGTCAAGCAATGGTGTTAAGACCTGAGACAAAAAAATTCCTTTCTATTATCTTAGCTCAAGAGAAAGCAACGATTAAAAATATATTTTTTCTACTCGTTTATTGAGAGCTTTACATCTTTTTTACTGAAAAATGCTCTTCTCTCTTTGAGATGATTGATGATCTTTTCCATTTTTAACTTATTTTATAAAAAAGAAATCAATAAAATTTGCTTTCTATAAACTAAGATTATTGCATTCCTTAATCCCCACAATAAATATCCCAAAATATTTAATATTATTGAGCGTCAAGCGGCTCTACACCTTCTGGAGAACCTTCCTGTAAAAGCTGAATTTTTTCAACTTTGGTCTCAGCAAGCTTCAAGAGTTTTTCACAATGTTTTTTCAGCGCTTCACCACGTTCATAAATATCAATGGATTGTTCCAAAGGCACATCGCCACGTTCTAAGTTTTCAACAATAACTTCAAGTTGCTTAAGCGCTTGCTCAAAGCTTAAAGCTGTAATATCCCCCTTTTGTATCTCTTTTTTCATATGAACCTCAAAAAATATCTGTTCTAGATATACGAATTCCAAAACCTTCTAAACCTAAATAACGATTCTCTTTAGAAGCATAAACAATAACAGAGCCTATTCCTAAATATTTTAAAATCTGCGATCCTAAACCAATTTTGCGCCATTCTTCTTCACGTTCAATCGCCTGCACATGTTTTTCTAAAACGTCTCTTGCCATATTTTGAATGCCCATAGTTGATTGTATAACAGATCCTTCACGCAAATAAACAAATACACCACGTTTTTCTTTTTCCATCATACGCTGCATCATCACCATGATATCTGAAGATTGACAAAAAACGTCATTTATAATATTTTCATGGCGTAAATGCACAGGAATACCCTCTCCCTCACGGATATCACCAAAAATAATCGCAATATGTTGAACAGCTTCCCAAGGGAGTTGATAACTTTGAATAATAGCAGGACCTACAGGTGTTTCAATCGGCATTTCTCCAACACGCTTGATCAATATTTCTTTACGCTGTCGGTAAGCAATTAAATCTGCAACCGTTATGATATGCAACCGATGTTCTTGTGCAAATTTGGTAATCTGATCGCCATGTTTAACGCTTCCATCATCATTGACTAACTCACCAATAACACCAACCGGTGGCAAACCAGCTAATTGACATAAATCAACAGCGGCTTCCGTATGACCTGAACGCATGAGAACCCCCCCTTCATGCGCAATCAGAGGGAAAACATGCCCTGGACGAACAAAATCATCCGCACTTGCACTCGAATTTGCAAGATTACGCACCGCTAATGTACGGTCATGCGCTGAAATCCCTGTTGTTATGCCGTGTTTAAAATCAACAGTAACCGTAAATTGCGTCCCATGCGCAGAGTTATTATCTCGTACCATAGGAGCAAGATTAAATCGTTGTGCTTCCTTTTTGGGCATAGGTGTACACACAATACCCGTTGTGTGACGAAGAATAAATGCCATCTTTTCTTCTGTACAATGCGCTGCAGCAACCGTTAAATCACCTTCATTTTCACGGTCATCATCATCTGTCACCACAATAATTTCACCGCATTCAAAAGCTTTCAGCGCAGAAACAATTTTTTCTTCATTATACGCCATTATTCACCTTCTCAATCACCCCACTTGACCGCGATGTCTTAAATAATGATCAGCAAGTGCACAAGCAACCATCGCTTCACCAACAGGAACGGCACGAATCCCAACACATGGATCATGGCGTCCCTTCGTTATAACGTCTACATCATGACCATCAACATCCACAGAGCGACGAGGTGTTAAAATGGATGACGTAGGTTTTACAGCAAAACGTGCAACAATTGGCTGTCCACTCGATATTCCCCCTAAAATACCACCAGCATGATTGGATAAAAAAAGTGGTTTTCCGTCATTTCCCATCCGCATTTCATCGGCATTTTCTTCTCCCCTCAAGCAGGCTGCCGCAAAACCATCACCAATTTCAACCCCTTTTACCGCATTAATTGACATAAGGTATGATGCAATGTCTTGATCAAGTTTTGCGTAAATAGGGGCTCCTAAACCTGCCGGAACATTTTCTGCAACGATTTCAATAACCGCACCAACAGATGTCCCATCTTTACGAATTTTACGGATATAATCACTAAAAATTTGAACCATCTCTGCATCAGCTGTAAAAAAAGGATTATTCTCAACCTCTGTCCAATCCCAACGATCACGATTAATCTTATGGGGACCAATGGCTATCACGGCTCCTCGTACAACCAAACCAGGAACAATTTTACGAGCCAACGCACCAGCCGCAACACGTGCTGCTGTCTCGCGTGCTGAAGCACGCCCTCCCCCTCGAAAATCACGAATGCCATATTTAACATCATAAGTATAATCTGCATGACCAGGACGATATTGATGAGCAATTTCTCCATAATCTTGAGAGCGTTGATCTGTATTTCGAATCAATAGAGAAATTGGTGTGCCTGTTGTAACGAATGTTCCCCCATCTTCTGGAGCAATTGCTCCTGAAAGGATTTCTACTTGATCTTGTTCTCGGCGCTGCGTTGTATATAAGGATTGCCCAGGTCTACGCTTATCGAGATAAGCTTGGATTTCTGCACGCGTAAAAATAATTCCCGGGGGACAACCATCAATGACACAACCAAGAGCAGCTCCATGACTTTCACCCCATGTTGTTACACGAAACAAATGACCAAATGTATTATGCGACATCAAAAAGATCCGTTTCTCTGTCAAATATATGCAATAACAACGCATGTGGAGCTATACACAAAACAGCTCCTTAACTTCAAAATATTCTTGGCTACTTTAAATTTGGTCAAATCATCGCTATCCAATACAAATCCTATAAACCAAACTTATTCTTTAACGACGGAAATATCTGGAGCATCAACGGCTTTCATACCGATGATATTATAACCTGAATCGACATGATGAACTTCACCGGTCACAGAACGAGATAAATCCGAAAGAAAATAAAGGGCAGAATCACCTACCTCTTCAATTGACACCGTACGACGTAAGGGAGCATTATATTCATTCCATTTTAGAATATAACGGAAATCACCAATACCTGAAGCCGCTAGCGTTTTAATCGGCCCAGCAGATATCGCATTAACACGAATCTTTTGGGGACCTAAGTCTACCGCTAAATATTTCACGCTCGCTTCAAGAGCAGCTTTGGCAACCCCCATGACATTATAATTGGGAACAACCTTTTCCGCACCATAATAGGTTAGTGTTAAGATAGACCCACCCTCTACCATCAACTTTTCTGCACGCTTTGCTAGAGCTGTTAGAGAATAAACAGAAATATTCATAGTCATCATAAAATTTGATTCGCTGATATCAATATAACGACCACTTAATTCATCTTTATCAGAAAAACCAATAGCATGAACTAAAAAATCGAGTTTGCCCCATTTCTTCTCTATGGTTCTAAAGATCGCATCAATAGAGGCACTGTCAGAAACATCACAATGTCCACAAACAATCCCCTTTAATTCTTCAGCCAAAGGCTCAACACGCTTTTTCATTGCTTCACCCTGATAGGTAAAAGCAAGCTCTGCTCCTGCAGCACTCGCTGCTTTAGCGATTCCCCAAGCGATGGAGCGATTATTGGCCAACCCCAAAATTAAACCACGCTTCCCATACAATAAACCATTACCCTTAGCCATCAGCACTGCCCCATTGTTACTTAAAATGAATATTATTCATCTGCCTATGGCATAGGTCAACTTTTTCTTCAAGTAATTGGTTTAAAATCAAACAAAAACTATGCTTTATATATATATCAAAATTTTAAAAATTAAGCTTTTTGCGTTCGCAAAAACTGTTCCAGCGCAGCATTTTCGCCTTCCGGCAACATAATACGAACATGCACATAAAGATCATCTCTTGTACCATTTTTTAAACGAAGCCCCTTTCCTTTCAACCGCAAAACACGATCAGAACTTGACCAAGCAGGAATCGTCAAAACCACACGTCCCTCCAATGTCTCAACTTCCTCTTTTGATCCCAAAACAGCATGTTTAAGAGAAACGGGTAAATCAAGATGGAGCGCTCTTCCTTCAACCCGAAAACGAGGATGTCTTTGAATCTGAATGGTTATCAACGCATCTCCTGCTTGCCCATGTGGAACCTCTTCTCCCTGACCTTTCAAACGAATAGTTTGCCCATCTTCAATATAATCAGGAAGTTTAATTTTTAACTTTTTTCCATGAGGAAAAACAACTTCCACCTTTTCTGCGCCAACCATCTGCTCTAATGTTATGGTAAGATTAGCGCGAACATGAGCTCCTTGTTGAGGACGATTATAGTGTGTGGAATTCGAAAAGCTACCACCTCCTCCAAATAGATCGCGAAAAATATCACTCGCATCAAAACTTGCTCCCCCTGAAGAGGAAAAATCAAATCCTTTTGCTCTTCCGGAAAAGGGATTTTGTTTATTGTTAAAATTTTCACCAGCACCATAGGCTTGATAAAGTGGTTTGCCTTCCATATCAATTTCACCGCGGTCAAATTGTGCCTTTTTATCTTTATCACCTATAATTTCATAAGCTTGATTAATTTCAGAAAACTTTTCTTTAGCCTTTGCATCATCTTTATTGTGATCTGGATGATACTTCTTTGCTAATTTTCTAAATGCTGATTTAATCTCTTGCGGTTTTGCGGTACGTGCCACACCCAGAATCGTGTAGGGATCACGCATGTTGCCCTCTTTTCAATTTTTTCGTTTTCAAAATATCAACCGATATGTCGCTCAATATTCCTTATAGCTTCATCAGTCTATTCTAGAGAATAATTTCTTCTTTTCTTTATATGTCTATTAAGAAACTAAAATACCAGATAAAATGAAATATTTATCTAATATAGCTCATTGTTGTCTATGCTAAATACAAAAATAACAAAACCACCCTAAAAATACTTGTTAAAAATATATGAAAGCATTGGCTTTTTGAAAATAAGAAAAAATGGTACTTTACTTCTTGATGAAAAAATAAATGAGAAAATGTCCATGCTCACTGACATTTGGAGATACTATGAGCGATAATATACCAACAGACGATCATTTTATGCACATGCAAAAACCTTTTGAACTTTTTGCAAAGTGGCTTGAAGAGGCAACGATCAGCGAAATAAATGATCCGAATGCTATGGCACTTGCAACAGTTGACGAAACTGGTCTCCCTAATGTTCGTATGGTTCTCCTCAAAGATTATAATCCTCAAGGCTTCGTCTTCTATACCAATTACGACAGCTGTAAAGGACAAGAAATTTTAAAATCAATGAAAGCATCCTTAGGGTTTCATTGGAAATCGCTTCGTCGTCAGGTCAGAATAAGAGGAATTGTTGAAAAAGTCAGTCCCCAGGAAGCTGATGCTTATTTCCAATCACGCCCCCGTGGGAGTCGAATTGGTGCATGGGCATCTAAACAATCTCAACCTTTAGAAAATCGTTTTGTGCTCGAAAAAGCAATTGCACAATATACTGCGCGTTATGCTCTAGGCAATATTCCACGGCCACCTTATTGGTCTGGTTTTCGTGTTAAACCCCTTTCTATAGAATTCTGGTGTGATCGCCCATTTCGTCTACATGATCGTCTGCTTTTTACACGCGATTGTGTTGAACACAACAATTGGAAAAGACAAAAACTTTATCCTTAATCCTTCAAGCTTCATCGTTACAAAGTTTTTTCTCACAGTTAAATGATGATTTTCTATTTGCTAAATTCTAAAAAGAGGTGATTTATTTCATTTCAAGAAGAACTTTATTTTTCTATAAACGTCGGTTGATAATGTTCTTCATCGCTTGAAACTAGGTTAGCGATAAGCTTCTTGAAGAAAAAATGCTGTCTTCAGCAAAATGATGCTTTTACTTTTGAACTTCTGATAAGGGAAGCAGTGATATTCAAAGGAAGCCTAGTATCATAAAATAGTCGTACCTATGTTGTTTCTAATGAATACATTGAAAGTGCACTTTCAATTAAAAAAGTTGTCTATTCCTTCTAAAGCCTATTTTTATTTCAATAAATTTAACAAAGCTGTTATTTCGAATAAGAAAGTTCTAGAACAAAACCAATCGTAAAATACAATCAAACTGTGAAAATGAAAAAAATAATAAACTTTAAAATCAATGAAAGTATCTTTGCATTTTCATTCCTCTCCTCATCAGTATAGAACGTATGACTTTAGCTAACGCGTTGTTAAACTGCAGGATAAAATATCATCCATAGACCACCACAGACTAAACCAGCAAAAATCAAAAAACCAATAAGCGAATTAGACTTGAAAAGCCTGAGGCATTGTGAACTGTCATCTATATCAATGACTTTAATTTGAATAAACATATGAATGCTTGCCGCTAAAATCCCCAAAAAACTCAAGAGAGGAACTTTAGCCAAATAAAATGCTAAACTAACGAATATGACAAAACCACCATACAGAAATACTAAAGCACGCTTAGTTCCTTTGCCAAAGAGAAGTGCCGTAGAACCGATACCAACAGTAGCATCATCCTCTTTATCTTGATGTGCGTAGATTGTATCGTATCCTATGGTCCACAAGATTGATCCCACATAAAGTAAAATTGGTGCCCAGCTTAAACTTCCAAACACAACAGCCCACCCCATTAATGCTCCCCAATTAAATGCAACGCCTAAAAAAAACTGCGGCCAATAGGTGACGCGTTTCATAAAAGGATAAAACGCAACAGCTATCAATGACGAAATACCTAGAAAAAAACTAAACGTATTAAATTGTGATAAAACACCTAAACCAACCAAACATTGCACAAGTATAAAAACTTTTGCCTGAAACCGACTCACATGACCTGTCGGTAATGGGCGAGAACGCGTTCTCTCGACCTGAGAATCAATTTTATGGTCAACAAGATCATTCCAAGTACATCCTGCCCCTCGCATAGCGATGGATCCTAGAAAAAAAAGAAAAAGATACCAAACCCAATGAAGAAATATTGGTAAAAGAGGTTTATCATGCATGTCATAAGAGAGAAAAGCCATTGTTGTTGACCAAAAACAAGGCCACATCAACAACTGCCATCCGATAGGCCGATCCCAACGCGCCAATTGCGCATAAAACCATAAAGAACAGGGAAGAAAATTATAGACCCATTGATTGGAGGATGCATCCATAACCCGTCCTTGACTATCATAGGACTGAACATGAGGAATATTTTTATTTTTTTTCATCAAATGATTTACCTTTAGTCTTGCGATAGAGACATTTCATTCTTATGAGAAGGAAATGAGATTAATCATCTTTTATGAGAGGAGCAAGCCATGAATATTCTTCTTATTGGCTCAGGTGGACGAGAACATGCTTTAGCATGGAAGATAGCAGCATCACCACTGCTGAAAAAGTTATATTGCGCTCCTGGAAATCCTGCAACAGCAGAATTTGGTGAAAATATTAATTTAGACATTGATGATCACCCCCTTGTTATTGATTTTTGTAAAGCACATTCTATTGATCTTGTGATTGTGGGACCAGAAGCACCATTGGTCGCTGGTATAACTGACTCTCTTAATAGGGCTAACATCTGTGTATTTGGTCCTACTCAAAAAGCTGCTCAACTAGAAGGTTCAAAAGCTTTTACAAAAGATTTATGTCGTAAGAATAACATTCCTACAGCAAGTTACCAATGCTTTAATGATGCGGCGAAAGCCAAAGCTTACATTCATCAACGAGGGGTTCCTATTGTCATTAAAGCAGATGGCTTAGCAGCTGGCAAAGGTGTTGTGGTTGCAACAACGATAGAAGAAGCATTGAACGCCGTTGATGCCTGCTTCAAAAGTGCCTTTGGAGATGCAGGAAACAAAATTGTTATCGAATCTTTTCTTGAAGGTGAAGAAGCAAGCTTCTTCTGTCTTTGTGATGGTAAAATTGCTCTTCCCTTTGGATCTGCTCAAGATCATAAACGTGTGGGAGATGGAGATACGGGAGCGAACACCGGTGGTATGGGAGCTTATTCACCAGCGCCCATTATGACCAAAGAAATGGTGAATCGTACCCTCAAAGAAATTGTTGAACCTGCTTTAAAAAGCATGCATGAAATGGGTGCCCCCTTTAAAGGCATTCTCTTCGTCGGATTGATGATAACGCAAAAAGGACCCGAACTCATTGAATTTAATGTACGATTCGGTGATCCTGAATGTCAAGTTTTAATGATGCGTCTCAAAGATGATATTCTACCGATATTTCTTGCCGCAGCTCAAGGAAAGCTTGAAAATAAACCTCTTCAGTGGTCCGATGAAACTGCTCTTACTGTTGTTATGGCTGCTCATGGTTATCCATCCTCTCCCCAAAAAGGAACCGTTATCCGTAACGTTGATAAAGTAAACACGCTTCCTGATGTAAAAGTTTTTCAAGCTGGTACCGCATTGCGCAATGGAGAACTTATTGCAAATGGAGGACGTGTTCTCAATATAACAGCAACAGGAAAAACCATTACGAACGCACAAAAACGTGCTTATGAAGCAGTTGATTGTATTGATTGGCCAGAAGGCTTTGTTCGTCGTGATATCGGATGGCGCGCCATTGCGCGAGAAAGCTAAATCTTTTGGTATTCTTTTTTATGATTTGATTCTTTCACCTAACAGCACGATACGCTAATTTTCTTATTATTTTATATTGACCATAACTTTGAAAAAAATGAGTATATTTTCCTTAAAAAAGTAAAATACCTAAAAAAGAATGCGCTTCATGTTATTCACGAACAAAGCAATATCTCTCATGCTCTTTCTTTCCCTTCACGATCTTAACCGTGAAGAGTATAAGCCCATTCTGCAATCTTAACTAAATAAAGATAAAAAACCATACTATCGTTGTATCCAACGCCCAATGTTATCGATAATCCTTGTTATTTAGAAAACTTATCAGGAAGTTTTTGTTTTTTTAATGGTTTTCACCCACATGGGCGCATCCCTTCCTTGTAACGTGCAAGAAAATGATTTTGATTATAAGAGAGAAATGAAATGGCAATATTATATTCCTAGCTCTCATTCAATATAACAAAGTGATTCATTATTTTTATAAATCAATAACTTGCTTTGACAAAAGAAATTGAAAAAAACTTCCAGCAATCTGCTCGTGTTTTAACGATGTAGCAAAACTAAAAATTACATCATTAATAAAAAAGCATTGAATATACTTAATTTCTGCTGCTAATATGTATTGTCAAAAAACTCTTATTTACAATCCTTGACTTCCTCTTTTCCTTAAAGAATGAAGACTCCTAATAGCTCCAGCCTTCACACAATTAAGCTTCTTATTGAGTTTTCCCTGAAATTTACACTCATATGTTTCACTGACATAAGGTGCGACAAGAAAACTGAAGAATATTCACCACGTCCCCTAAAAACACTTCATGTGGCGAAGTCTATATACCTCGCATTATCACGCTGAATAACAGCGTTTCACGGCTCAACAAAATCAACGCTTATGATCGCATAAAAATGAATACATATTGATATTACTGAAGTGCAATTCGATTCGCAATCACTAAACGCAAACCTAACGGGTTGCTATAACGAAGTGAAAAACGCTTTTGTTTAGAACGTGGCGTTGCATAAAAAAATTGATGTAAATCAGAACGATCTTTTACAACCACGATGCGATTATCTTCATTAATCATAAGCATGGGAAGATCATAAGTATCCGCCCATAAACGCCAATCCAGAAGAACATTATTCAAATCTCTGGAAACCAAAAGCGGAATACAAGATTCCTCATCTGCATGAAGTAACTCTAATGCAACAGCTCTTTCTCCTGAACGTGTTTTTACAGTACGTGCTGCAATTCCTTTGAAATGACAAGGGGGGACTAAATGCGATAAGCTTAAAGGTTTATCCGTTTTAAAAAAAACACCGCGTTCATTTAACGAACAAATGACCTTATTACCCGTTTTGGATGAAAAATATGTCGTCGTTTGTGGCAAATGGCACGGATCTAACCGAAATTCAAGCACCGCTTTTGCCTGATTAAAGCATTGATTAGCCATATACAGTGTCCCAATTTATCTTAAATAACATACACCTTTTAGCAACTTTTCCTCATTGGATTATTAAAAGTTTAAATAAAAAACAACTTGTTTCTTTTTTGGTTATTAAAACCTAAACAAAAATATAGATCAGCATTCTTGAATTATAATACTTTTCCAGGATTCATGATCCCTAAAGGATCGAGTGTTTTTTTTATTCCTCGCATAATATCCAATGCGACAGGCGATTTAAAAGAACGAAGTTCTTCGCGCTTAAGCTGACCAATTCCATGCTCAGCAGAAAATGCACCTTGATAGTTCATCACTAACCTATGAATGCGATGATTCATTTTTGACCATAACTGCAAAAATGCTGTCGTATCAGCGCCTATCGGTTGTGTAACATTATAATGCAAATTTCCATCTCCCATATGTCCAAAACAAACCACCCGCGCCCCTGGAGCAATATCTTCAATAATAAGTGCTGCTTCAGTAATAAAATCAGGAATGGAAGCAAGTGGTACTGCAATATCGTGCTTAATTGATCCTCCCGCTAACTTCTGTGCTGGTGATATAGCTTCGCGCAATTGCCAGAAGAAATCTTGTTGTTTCAAAGATTGCGCAACAATTGCATCTTCTATCACCGCCCTCTTTAAAGCCTTTTCTAAAATAATACTCAACACGGACAATGCTTCATCATTGCCTTGCAACGATGAAATGTTCATTAATACATACCATCCATGTTTCTGCTGAAAAGGAGACTTCTCACACATCTTATACTCTAAAGCCATTTGCAAACTGAGATTTCCCATGAGCTCAAAGCCCGTCACCATCCCTCCTCCATATTCTTGAGCCAGAGATAAAAATTCAAGAGCCTTCTCTGGATTATGTAACCCCACCAAAGCAACGGCTTTACCTTTTATTTTTGGAAAAATCTTCAAAACGGCTGCAGTTATAACGCCTAATGTACCTTCTGCTCCAATAAAAAGATTTTTCAAATCATAACCGCTATTGTCTTTTTTAACAAAGCGCAAATCATCCAAAAGGCGACCATCCGGTAAAACAACTTCTAAACCAAGGCAAAGATCACGCATATTGCCATAGGCTAAAACAGCAGTCCCTCCAGCATTTGACGAAAGATTTCCTCCTATTTGGCAAGAACCTTCAGAAGCCAAAGAAAGAGGGAAAAAACGGCCCGCTTCATCTACTTTTTTTTGTAAATCCTGTAAAATAACACCCGCTTCTACAACAACAAAATTCCCCTCAAGATTTATCGCTCTCATCTTATTTAACCGCTCCACAGATAAAAGAACGCTCTCTCCTCTTTCATCTGGTTGTTGCCCCCCTACGAGCCCTGTATTTCCACCCTGAGGTATAATTGGTGTGTGTGTTTGGCTCGCTAACTGCATAATCAATGAGATTTCTTGCGGTGAAGATGGACGTAAAAGTAAGGGTGTTTTGCCGTGAAAAAGTCCTCGCTCTTCAAGCAAATACGGCGCAATCAATGCCTGATCTGTTATAGCATACTTGGCACCAACAATTTCTTTAAACCTTTCAATTAATTCCTGCTCCATGTTCATTTCTCCCTTGGAGCCGCAGCCCGTATAAGACGATCATTGATCGCTTCCCCTAATCCCCATGATGGAATAGGTTCTACGGCAATACATCTCACTTTCAATGAATCCAATTCCTTCATGTATTGAAATAAATGAGAGGCTGCCTCTTCCAACTTTCCTTCCTCGCTAAGGTTTAAAATAAAAGCAGCATTTTCAGCCCCCATAACGCGCTTTGGACCAAATGCTAAAAGCGCTTCACCATTTTCCAACTTTTCTACATTCAAACGAATCGCAGCATTGGGCGCATAATGTGACTTTAACATCCCTGGAGCTTCAACCGCCGCCTTTTGATCTATCCGTTTTAAAGACCTTCCCACAACTTCTTCAATTTTATCAGCCACAAGCCCCCCTGGACGCAAAAGATAAATATTTTCACCACAAACCTTAATAATTGTTGATTCAAGCCCTATTCTAGTTGGTCCTCCATCCAATATCAAAGGAACAGATTCCCCCAAAGATGCAAAAACAGCCTCAGCCGAAGTAGGACTAAGACGCCCCGATTGATTCGCACTAGGCGCAGCAAGTGGACGCCCCAAACATTGTACAATTTCCGCAAAACGACTGTCTGGAAAACGAATAGCCAATGTATCCAAACCGGCAGTCGTTAAAGGATGGATATTATGCTGTTTCTTTAAAGGTAAAACCAATGTCAAAGGACCAGGCCAAAAAAACTCCATTAAGCGACGCGAAAGAAAATCAATTTCAACATAGCGTTCCGCCATTTCGATACCGTTGACATGCGCAATAAGAGGGTTAAATTGCGGACGCCTTTTTGTAGAAAAAATAGAAGAAAGTGCCCTTCCATTGGTTGCATCGCCCGCTAATCCATAAACAGTTTCCGTTGGTAATGCTACCAACCTGCCTTGTTCAAGAAGCGTCATTGCTTCTTTTATCGAAACGCTATTGAGCGGTCGAATCGTCATGATACATCATTCCTATAACGCTCTTTAAGTGGGGCAAAACTATAGCGATGTAGCCCTACAATTGGACCATATTTATCAAGAGCCCTACGATGGGCTAATGTTGCATACCCTACATGCTTCTCTAAACCATAATTTGTGTAAACTTGTCCTGCACACTCCATCATCCGGTCACGCGTTACTTTCGCAATAATAGATGCTGCTGCAATTGAAACCGAACGCTGATCACCCTTAATCAATGCCATTGCAGGACAGGGCAACTGAGAAGGGATATCACGTCCATCAACAAGTACATAGTGGGCTGGAACAGCTAACCCTATAATACAGCGACGCATTGCTTCTAAAGTTGCTTTTCTAATATTAGATTGATCAATTGTACGGGCACAAAGACTAGCAACTGAAGCGGCTAATGCACTTTGCAAAATTTCATGATAAAGCCTATTTCGTTGGAGAAAAGAAAGCTTTTTTGAATCATTTAACCCATCAGGAATACGATCTTTATCCAAGATAACTGCTGCCGTTACCACAGGACCAGCGAGAGGTCCCCGTCCTACTTCATCAACCCCTGCTACATGAAAAAAACCTTGTTTCTGCAAACCTAATTCGCACAAAAAATTTGGTTGAAACGACAAACTAAACCTCTTTGATAAATCACAAATACAAAAAACATACACCTATTTCTGCAACCTGCTTATTTTTTGTAAGCGTTACAGTTTTAAATAGCTTTTCAAACATTGCGTAAACTTTTGCACAAAATATAGAAATAAAAAAAGAGTCCCCTATCATCTATTTTCGCTTCTAAAAGATTATTCTCGCATGTATTCATTTTATCTAAAAAACAAAAAATAGATTTCTTTAGTACCCCTTTTCATTATGTATAGTAGAGTCAGGACAAAATGAAAGCTATTTATTTCTCAAATAGTTCCCAAAGTCATGATCGATTTTACAAACCAATTTGGGTGCATTGATTTGATCAAAAGAGCTGCCTGTTGCGCTGTTTGTTGATTTTTAAAAATGCCAAAACAAGTTGCTCCCGTTCCAGACATACGAGAAAAAAGAGAACCACATTCATCCAATATAGATAGCACTTGTGTTAACTGAGGTACCATTTTTAATGCCGGAGAAAAAAGATCATTACGCGTTTCTTGTAAAGCTTCAACCAATGAATCAACGCTTTTTAAAGCGACTGGATCAATTTTTAAAGAAGGATGATGATGCTTGTCCAACGCTTTAAAAACAGCTTGTGTTGAAATCTCTTGTCCATGATTAACCAATACTATCGCAAGAGAACAAGCTTCTTTGAGTCGTATAATCTCTTGGCCAATCCCTTTAACCAAAAGTGGCTGCTGATATTCCAGTGCAAAAAGACACATGGGTACATCAGCACCAAGGACTAAACTCATTTTTGCTAATTTTTCAAAAGGGCAATCAAGATTCCATTGTTGACGCAATATACTGATAACCCCTGCGGCATCGCCTGAGCCACCACCAATGCCTGAAGCAACAGGGAGTGTTTTTACAAGTCGAAAAAAAGTAGGGTGAGCCCCTTCAGGGAAAGTCTTATGCATAAAGTCCCGTGCGCGAACAACCAAATTATCTGGATGAGATATAAGTTCTTTCGCAAACGGTCCCGTTAAAACAAACTGATCACTTTCACAAGGTTCATAGTGTAGATAATCACCGCTAAGACTAAAATAAACTAAACTTTCTATTAAATGATAACCATCAGCACGTTGCCCTACAACGTGCAGAGCTAAATTCAATTTAATAGGTGTAAATACATGAAACATGTCTTTGGAACGAAACTTGTACATCCGATATCATATGACGTAATATTCACTTTTATAGGGCTCTTTTACAACAATCTCCCTTTTATTCATACTTTTAACACCAGCCCTATAAACAGTTCGAAATATTCTTCATTTTTTCTAAATAAACAGCAAATATTACGAAAAACTCTCACATAAAATAGGTGATACGTTCTCATTGGTATCGTTTCAAGCCTTTATTTCTTCTAACATCTGTTTTTTAGATAAAATCCCCTCTTGCTTGAATGATCCCCGTCTATCACAAACCGTAACGTTGCCAAAGTGCCCGCTCTTCTGCTGCCATCAATGCACTATCAACAGCTGTATAAACTGTATGAGCCGTCACTCCTGAAGGCGTTTTAAATCCTAAAAAACTTTTTGGAGGTGTAATCAATCGAAGTTTTGCATCACTACCAAAGCGCTCTTTAATGACAGAACGGACATCATTCAATCCGTCAATAAGACCAAGTTCAACGCTTTTTTTCCCACTCCAAAACATTCCTGTAAAGAGATTCGAATCATCTGATAATTTTGTCGCACGCCGTTCTTTAACTAAATCAATAAAAGTTTGATGCACTTCAAGTTGGAGAGATTTCAAATGCTCAATATCCGCCTTTTTTTCAGGCTGAAATGGATCGAGTGTAACTTTATTTTTTCCTGCTGTGTAAACGCGCCGCTCCACACCAATTTTCTTCAAAAGTTCCGGAAAACCAAAGGAAGCTGAAACCACCCCAATGGAACCAACAATCGAAGAAGGATCTGCAAAAATTTCATCCCCTGCACAAGCAATCATATAACCACCAGATGCTGCGATATCTTCAATAAACACAAGAACCTTTTTATTTTTTTCTTCTGCCAAATCACGAATACGCTTGAAGATAAAACGCGATTGTACAGGTGATCCTCCAGGAGAATTAATAATAAGTGCGACAACCGGTGACTTTTTGTGCGCGAAAGCCTTCTCTAAAAGATTGGCACATCTACTGAGGGAAAGCGTACGGGATATAGATGATGAATCCATAATTGCCCCTTTAAGGCGAACAACAGGAATTTCAAATTTATTGGAGGAAAAACGGCGTGGAATAAAATTTTTAAAAACATCTATCAAAACAAAATCTCCTTAATTTAAGAACAATTAAATAGGCCAGGAAAAAAAATAGGAAGAACGCGATAGCATCCAAAAGCGCCGATTAATCTCCACATGACAACCAGAAATATAATTTCATCCAAAGCTAAACCTCCTCATAACAAAGTTTAAACTTTAAATGATAAACTGAAAAATACAAGAGACCATTAAAAAAGTTCCCACAAGCTTATATATCCATTATTGATTGCATCAATCCGTGGTGAAAAAATATGGCTATTCCCTTCATGTATAATCAATGCCGGTAAAATAGATAAAGCTGCTCTACTCCCCCGTTTTGCGTAAAATAAAAGACGAATTGCCGGAGTTGTTGCACGTGCATGAATGGGAATGATACAAATACCACCAAAGCGGCCTTCTAAAGCATGCAAGATATCTGTTAGAGATTGTGGACGCGCAATGAGCCCTAAATATCCACTTGGTTTAACGATGGCTGCTGCACTTCGAAACCAATGATCAAACATCGCTTCAGGCATAACATGTGCATCAGACTTCTGTTCATCAGGTGTTTTGCGATCCACAGGATTGTTAAAAGGTGGATTCATAATGGCAAAATCAAAGCTATTATCTATCAAACCTGCTTTTACACGAGCATTCCCTTTGAGGCTAACATCTGCTTTTAACAAACAAACTCGCTCAGCAAGTTTTTTATTTTGCTTTAGCATAAGTGTTTTTTGTGCATAAGATACCATAAAAGATGAGCGTTCCACCAATGTAACATGAACTTGTGAACAACGCGAAGCAACAGCCAACCCTGCTGCTCCAGCTCCCGCCCCTAAATCAACAACCGTTCCCTTTAAATCAGTGGGAACCAAGCTGGCTAATAACATAGCATCCATACCAGAACGATGACCATGTTTATGGGGTTGAACCAAATAAAATTTCCCGCGATGAAAACTGTCTGTTGTTTCATCACTCTGATTCGCTGTTTTATCCATTTAAAAGCCTAATGTTCATTATAAACTCGACTTTTCTTATCAATGACGTTTCAAATAAAGCTGTTGCAAATTTTTTCCTTCCCCCTCATAGAAATAATGCTATACAAGCTTTTAAAATATATTCTTGCACAAATCATCCAAAGTTTGCACTTTAAAGCAACATCAAAAGCTTGAGTCAAAACAAAACCCCCTTTATGCTAATATTTAAGAAATATAGAATTCATAGATGTCCATTGCAATACTCTGGGAGTCAACATATTGTGAGTGTAGCCACAAAACTAGATCAAACACAAAATAATCAAACATCCCTCCAATCTCTCATTCATCTTACAAAAGGTGATATGGAGCGCGTCAATCAATTTATCCTCTCTATGGCAAAATCAGAAGTTGAAATGATTCCTGAAATTTCCAATCACCTTATTTCATCAGGAGGAAAGCGGTTACGCCCAATGATCACATTAGCTGCTGCTCATATGTTCGGCTATCAACATGACGGGCATATAAGACTTGCAACAGCCGTTGAATTTATGCACACAGCGACTTTGTTACACGATGATGTGATTGATGAAAGTGATTTACGACGCGGAAAATCTACAGCACGAATGATTTGGGGAAATCAAGCAAGTGTCCTTGTTGGAGATTTCCTATTAGGACAAGCTTTTAAAATGATGGTTGATGTTGGCTCTATAGAAGCGCTCTCTGTCCTAGCAAACGCTGCTGCAATTATTGCTGAAGGAGAGGTTATGCAACTTTCTGCCGCAAAAAATATCAAAACCAGCCCTTCAGACTATCTCAAAATCATCAATGCAAAAACAGCAGCACTTTTTTCAGCAGCAGCTGAAGTAGGTCCCATTGTTGCTGGCTATGGAAATAAAGAGCGTTCTGCATTACGTGACTATGGAACATCTTTAGGATTAGCTTTCCAATTGATTGATGATGCACTTGACTATAGCGGTAGTGCTCAAAACTTAGGAAAAAATATAGGAGACGATTTTAGGGAAGGAAAGATTACAATGCCTGTAATTCTCGCATATGAGCGTGGGAATGTGGGTGAAAAAGCTTTCTGGAAAGAAGCGCTTGAAGGTGGCAATAGCAATGACGAAGCCTTTGCACACGCGCAACACTTAATGGAGAAATATAATAGTATCACAGATACCATAGAACAAGCACGCATCTATGGAAAACAGGCAATTAATGCTCTTATTCCCATGAATAAAAATCTTGCTTACAATGCTCTCGTTGAAACTGTTGAGTTTTGCATTGCGCGCGTAAACTGATTTTTTGCAAGAATCGCAGTATTTCTTAAAAAAGTAATGAGATATGATTTATAAACGATACAATCGATTGATTATCTTAAAAAGGATTAGCTCCATGTGCTCTGCAACGGTATCCCGACTTTTTACCTTCTTTATCGTGGGTATTATGCTGATGCCATCCCCTACCTACAGTAAAATAAGCACGGCGACTCATACAAGTTCATTTACAGGTGCTTATTTAGCTGGAAGGGTTGCAAATCATGAAAATAAAACAGATCTTGCGATCAATTATTTTAAACAGGCACTTGTTTATCAACCTGATAACATTGAAACACAAAAAGAGCTCCTTGAAGCTATGCTCTCAGTCGGAGACTTTAAAGAAGCTGTGCAACAAGCTAAAAAACTCAAAGAGCAAGATGTTATAACTCCCTTTGTTTCCTTAACGTTGTCAATAGAAAGTCTCATTAAAAAAGACTATAAGAATGCCAAGCTTCTTCTACAATTAAAAGAACCTCCCACAGCCAATAACCCAATACCTGAACTCATCGGTGCTTGGATTACATTTGGATCTGGACAAAAGTCTCAAGCAATTGCTGATCTTAAGAAGCTCAAAGGTCCTGTCTGGTATGAGCTTTTTATATCTTATCATCTAGCACTTATGAGCGACCTTGCAGAACGACCACAGGATGCAAAAAAATATTTTATTAAAGCACTGAATAACAAACAGGGTACTCTTATCGCTCCTAATACCTATGAACGTATTATTACAGCCTATGCTTCATTCCAATTGCGCCATAGTATGCGTAAACAAGCTCTTCAGACAATCCAGCATGGCGAACACATGTTGTCAGCTCGAGAGGTTTTCAAAAACTTTCGAGAAAAAATTGAAAAAAATACTTTCTTAGAAAGGTTGATTAAAACACCTCAACAAGGAGCAGCCGAGGTGTTGTATAATTTTGGAACAGCTCTCAACCACAAAAATTCAGGACACATTGCACGTATTTTCAAACAATTATCTTTCGCCTTATATCCTCAAAATGACGCAACGCTATTTCAGCTCGCACATATTTCTGCTAAATTGGATGATCCTTATCAAGCCATCAAACTTTATCGCGCTTTATCCCCTCAATCTCCTTATTATAAAGATGGACAACTTCATCTTGCATTTCTTCTTGCCAATAACAACAATTATAAAGAAGCAATAAAACTATTGACATTGTTAAATAAAAAATTTCCCAATGATCGTAACATTTTGATAACGCTCGTTGCTTTTTATATGCAGGATCATAAGTTTCTTGAAGCTATTCAAACTCTAGACTATGCTATTGCTCAGATAAAGAACTTTCAGCAGGACGATTGGAAACTTTTTTATCAACGTGGTATTGCTTTTGAACGTTTAAAACAGTGGGCGAAAGCAGAAATTGATTTGCGAAAAGCCCTTGAATTTTTTCCAAACCAACCGCAGGTTCTAAACTATTTAGCCTATTCGCTTGTAGAACGAGGTGAGAAGCTTGAAGAATCACTCCATATGCTGCAAAAAGCTTCTGCTTTGCAAGCTCACAACAGTCATATTCTCGATTCTTTAGGATGGGCTTATTATAAACTAAAAGAATACAACAAAGCAGTCCAAATATTGGAAAATGCTGTCAGGTTACAACCTGAGGATCCAACATTGAATGATCATTTAGGGGATGCCTATTGGAAAGTTGGACGTAAACGTGAAGCAATATTTCAATGGAATCACGCAATTGACGGAAAACCAGAAAATTCTAAACAAATTCAAGAAAAATTGAAATTTGGTTTGCAATAAACAATGCTTAACCGTAAACCACATAAAATAATAAACAGAGAGACTAAAATTTCTTTAGTTATTTTTTATGTCGTTCAATATTTAAAGAGTATAAAGTGTGAAACTGCCTGAGCATCTTAACCCTAAACGTTCTTTTCAGGGGCTAATCTTAACTTTGCAAAATTATTGGGCACACTATGGGTGCGCAATTTTGCAACCTTACGATATGGAAGTTGGAGCTGGAACTTTTCATCCAGCAACAACGCTACGCTCTCTAGGTCCGCGACCTTGGAAAGTTGCTTATGTCCAACCCTCTCGGCGTCCTACAGATGGCCGATATGGTAAGAATCCAAATCGGTTACAACACTATTATCAATTCCAAGTGCTTCTCAAGCCCTCTCCGCCCAATCTACAAGAACTTTATATAAAGTCGCTACAAGCTATCGGGCTTGATACACAACTACATGATATTCGTTTTGTTGAAGATGACTGGGAAAGCCCAACGCTTGGCGCTTGGGGACTCGGATGGGAATGTTGGTGCGATGGGATGGAAGTTTCTCAATTTACTTATTTTCAACAAGTTTGCGGCATTGAATGCGCCCCAGTTTCAGGAGAGCTCACATATGGTCTTGAGCGTCTAGCGATGTATATCCAAGGGGTCGATAACGTCTATGATCTTAACTTTAATGGTTTGGAGAAAGAAAATAAAATAAGTTATAGAGATATCTTTCTACAGGCAGAACAGGAATATTCATATTATAACTTCGAATTTGCTGATACGAAACTGCTCTACCAACATTTTATCGATGCTGAACGCGAATGCAATGTACTTCTTAATGCAGGAAAACCCAATAAAGAAAATGCATTCCATCGCTGTGTTTTTCCTGCCTATGATCAATGTATTAAAGCGAGCCATATTTTTAATCTTTTACAAGCACGTGGCGTTATTTCTGTAACTGAACGACAAAATTATATTCTCCGCGTTCGTGATCTCGCACGCCGTTGTGGGGAAGCCTTCTTACTCACAGAAGCTGGACAAATATATACTGGAGAAGCCTAATGTCTGATCTTCTTCTTGAACTTTTCAGTGAAGAAATCCCTGCACGTATGCAACGAAAAGCTGCTGCTGATCTTAAAAAAGCTGTTACAGATCAACTTGTCAATGCTGGATTGACCTATAAAGCTGCTCGTGAATATTGGACCCCCCGTCGACTAATATTGGACATCCGTGGACTTTCTATACGCTCAAAAGATATCCATGAGAAACGCAAAGGTCCCAGTACAAAGTCACCACAGCATGCAATTGATGGTTTTCTCCGTGCAACGGGGCTCAACGATATTTCTGAAGCGCAGATTGGACATGATGATAAAAAAGGTGATTTTTATATTGCTAAAATCGTAAAAAAAGGCCGTGCTGCAGAAGAAATTATTGCCGATATTTTACCAGATATTATTCGCAACTTTCCGTGGCCGAAATCTATGCGTTGGGGAAAAGATTCCGCAAAAAGTGGTGCACTAAAGTGGATTCGACCTTTACAAAATATTCTTTGCGTCTTCGGACCAGAAATTGGTGAAACGCATGTTATCCCGTTTACAATTGGTTCTCTTGAAAGTAACAATCTCACTTATGGTCACCGTTTCTTAAGTGACGGAAAACCATTTCAAGTGCGCCGCTTTGATGATTATGTGACAAAACTTGAAGCCCATAAAGTCATTCTGGATGCCGAAAGACGAAAAAATATCATTTTAGCGGATGCCCAAAATCTTTGCTTTGCAAAAGGTTTAGAACTCGTTCAAGATAATCTCCTCCTAGAAGAAGTTGCGGGTCTTGTTGAATGGCCTGTTATTCTTATGGGTGATTTTGATAAATCATTCCTTGATATTCCTCCAGAAATTATTCGCTTGACCATTCGAGCTAATCAGAAATGTTTTGTCACCCGTAAACAAGGAGAAAAGGTAAAACTTTCTCATCACTTTATTCTTGTTTCTAATATTCTTGCCAACGATGAAGGCAAAGAAATTTCGAAAGGAAATAGTAAGGTTGTTCGTGCCCGTCTTTCTGATGCACTCTATTTTTGGCAAAAAGATCAGCGTGATTTGCCCGATATTCAACAATTGGAATCTTCTATAAAAAAATTTGATCTTGATATAAAGAAACCTCTTGATCAGAGAATGGCACGACTTGATCATTTGAATGTAACTTTTCACGCCAAATTAGGCACGCAAAGTGCAAGAGTAGAGCGCATCGCTACACTCGCACAAAAAATTGCACCTTTGATACACGCAGATCCTCTTTTAGCAAAGCGTGCAGCAATCCTTGCAAAAGCTGATTTGCAAACGGAAATTGTCGGAGAATTTCCTGAACTACAAGGAGTTATGGGGCAAAAATATGCCCTTCTGCAAGGGGAAGATCCTCGCGTAGCTGTCGCAATTGAAGAGCATTATAAACCTCAAGGACCAGCAGACCGTCTTCCGCAAGAACCACTTGCTATAACCATTATGCTTGCCGACAAAATTGACATGCTGGTTGGCTTTTGGCTCATTAATGAAAAACCAACAGGCTCGAAAGATCCCTATGCATTAAGACGAGCAGCCTTGGGAATTATTAGGCTCGTTCTTTCACGCGACTGGAAAATTAATCTTATGCCACTGTTTCAGTTGGCAACGAATCTTTTCGTACAACAAAAAAATAAATATGAAATCTCTCAACAAGAAAATCCACAATTGCAGAATTTTCTTCCAGAAAAAACAGAGGTTATTTTATCCGATCTGTTATTCTTTTTTCATGACCGTTTAAAAATCCATCTAAAAGAGGAAGGGGCTCGCTATGATGCCCTTGAAGCGGTTTTGAACAAAGATTCTGATGATTTTTTATTGGTTGCACGTCATGTCGAGTCTCTTATCGCTTTTATTAATACCCATGATGGAATGAGTTTTGTAGCCTCTGTAAAACGTACTGCCAATATTCTTGAAAATGAATTTCAAAAAAACACAACAATAGCGCATGAAATTAATCCTGAGCTCTTTGTTGAAAAAGAAGAAAAGCAGCTCTATGATGCAATCTGTGAAGTGGAAAGAAAGATTCTTGCGCCCATCGATGCAACAAATTTATCATTTGCACTCGGTATTCTAGCGCCGCTTGGAAAATTGATAGATCTATTTTTTGAAAAAGTATTGGTAAACGATAAAAACTCTGACGTTCGTGCGAACCGCCTAGCTCTTCTCAAACGGACTCACACACTTACACAAGCAGTTGCAGACTTCTCAAAACTTGTCCTTTAAAACTAAAATGTCCTATGAACTGATAAAAATAATAAAGATAAATTTTTTCTTTTTTATTAATGAATATTTCAGAATATTATAAAGAATTCTCTCGTGGAATTTGCTCTAACTTTCAAAAGCAGTAGAACTTTTTATCGTCAATGATACTTTATATTTAATCATAAACACTGTATAGTGTAAATTTTCCTCATCATAAATCTCCTCTCTTATTGAATCAATTAAAAAAACTCCTCCGCACCCTACAAGCTGGGTGAATGCGTCGATAACTTTTTAAAAAAAGTTCTCCTCACGAATAGTTCCAAGTAAAATAGGTGCTATCTGTTTGCACTTTTATTAAACAAGAAGATATCATACTCAGTAGATTTTATACACTTTATGGGGAGTATTCCTCTTCATAAATGCTTTCATAAAATGAAGGAAGAAAATATGTTGAGAATTTCTCTCCAAAATAAGCATATAAATGTGTACCGCATGGCTATTCTGTAAGACAAAACGTCATTGGATTCCTTATCCATTGGCTTTCTTTAAAGAAATATTTTTTAAGTCTCCCAAGCCCTTTTTACGACGGAGGAGACCATAAGTGTGTATAATGATAAAGCCATGTAGCCCCCCTATCTTTGCGCTTGTAAAAGGAGCCAGCGAGAGCTCCCTCACATACTTTTACCAGCCCCAAATGCTGCCGATAATTCTTAGCTCTTGAGAGAATTCATAAGAGATGACTTTTCTTGCACAATTTTGTCCACAAACCATTCTCCCTTGTCGCGTGCAAAAAAAACGATTTTGATTAATTCAAAATAGAACAGTTTTGAAATGAGAGAGGTATTTTCCATAAAACTGCTCAACATAAAAGCAGTTGCTCAATACAAAAATCGTCACACTATCTTAACTGATAATATAATAACGGTACTCGCTTATCGCTTCATACAAACAAAGACAATGGCACTTCTCACTATAATCTTTATGAAGAAAATCAAAAGATCAACCTAAGCTAGAGAATACGGCCCTTTAAACTCAATCCACAGTCAACTCAAGACTAGCATCATGATATAGTAGATTAAAGCATTTGATATTGAAAAAATTATGCACTTAAAGAAGCAGTTTTTTATCTCTAAAATGCCAATTAATTAAGATATGTTTTCATCTTTCTCAATGATTCTTTCGAAAGAGCCTCTTTAACAAGTTCATCTGACCTGTTAGAATCTAATTCCTTTGTAATAAGATTACGTGCTGTAGAAATTGCCAAATCGATAGCTGATGAAGAAACCATGCGGATTGCATCCGCTTCTGCTTGAGCGATTTTTTGCTCAGCCAATTTATTGCGGTTTTTTACATATTCTTCCGCTTTTTTACGCGCTTCAGCAATCACGGATTCAACTTCATGCTTTGCCGCTGCAATAATTTCTTGTGCATCTTTTTCTGCTTCTGCATGCTTGCGTTGATATTCAGCTAATATTTCCTGTGCCTCTTCACGAAGACGTAGAGCCTCATCCAGCTCATCTTTGATACGCTTCGCGCGTGCATCAAGATGATGTAAAATTTTCTGCGGAATCTCGAAATAGACTAAAAGAGCTAAAAAAAGAACTAATCCAATAAAAGCCCAAAAAGTATCACTCATCTTTGTCTTCCTCAATAATCGGCAGTTTTAACAACTGAACGAACAGCCTCTTTGCTGATATCAACATCAATCAATTTTTTCACAATTTCAAGGGCGACTTCTTCAGCGATAGAACCAACATTTTGCATCGCTTTATCCCGAATTTTTGCTATCTGTTTTTCAGCATCTGCAAGTTTTTTTTCTAAACGCTCTTCAATCTCCTTCCGTTCAAGCTCTGCCTTTTGTTTTAATTCTTCACCAGCTGCTTGTGCTATCGTATGCGCTTTCAAACGCGCTTCTGCTAATTCACGCTCATAAGTTTCAACAACAGTGTCTGCTTCCTGCTTCATGCGCATTGCCTGATCTAAATCAGATGCAATTCGATCTCGACGTGTTTCAATAACACCACCAATACGCGGCGCAATCACACGAGAGATAAACAGATAAAAAAGTCCGAAAGAAATTGCCAACCAGAAAAAATGCGAACTAAAATGAACAAAATCAAAAGGTGGAAACACACGATTTGCATGCTCTGCCACTTTCTTGATATGTTCTATCGACGTTTCAGTGTTCTGTGCATAAGCGCTGGCAATAAACATCCTCTTTCATCCTTTAAATAGCTTAAACCATCTCTAACCAATAATAATTAACGAATAATTCTCTGGTTAAAAGCCTAAAAGGGTAAATCTTTCCTCATAACGAGAACAAACATACCCTTTTGATGATGATTAAACCCCAAAAAGAAGTAATAAAGCAATGAGCAACGAAAAAATACCCAAAGCTTCTGTCACAGCAAAACCAAAGACGAGACGTCCAAACTGACTATCTGCTGCTGATGGATTACGTAATGCACCAGAAAGATAGCTTCCAAAAATATTACCAAGCCCTAAAGCGGTTCCGGCCATACCAAAGCAAGCAAGACCAGCGCCAATATATTTTGCTGCAAGCACTATTTCCATATTATTCTCCTTTTAAGCGAAATTGCACTATTCGACGGAAAACCGCCAATTCTATTAATGTCCTGGATGAATTGCATCATTAAGATACATACATGTTAAAACTGTAAAGACGTAAGCCTGAAGAAATGCAACCAAAAACTCAAGAGCCGTAATCGCCACAGTCATAATAAGGGGCAAAACCGCACCACCAACGCCTACGATTCCTACCCCAATCATCGAAACAATAAACCCAGCAAACACTTTGAGCGTAATATGACCAGCTAGCATATTCGCAAAAAGACGAAGCGAAAGACTGATGGGGCGGGAGAGAAAAGAAATAATCTCAATCATTGTCACGAGAGGCAAAACGACGACAGGAACCCCACTGGGAACGAACAGTTTTAAAAAACTGATCCCATGCTTATAAAAGCCATAACCAATCACCGTCAAAATAACCACCATTGCCAACGAAAACGTAATCATAATCTGAGAGGTCACCGTATAAAAATAGGGAAAAAGACCAATAAAGTTAG
Source organism: Bartonella kosoyi (assembly GCF_003606325.2). NCBI lineage: Bacteria > Pseudomonadati > Pseudomonadota > Alphaproteobacteria > Hyphomicrobiales > Bartonellaceae > Bartonella > Bartonella kosoyi. The sequence goes on along the minus strand of NZ_CP031843.2, from coordinate 1,087,633 downwards.
CAACTAAAATAAAAGTAAACAGAGAAAAAACTAAAGGAAAAAACTGCATCCCCTGCACACCAGATGATTCTCGCAGAGTCGATGCAACAAACTCATAGGCCATTTCTGAAAGAGATTGCATCCGCGTTGGAACCAATCCACGACTTGATGATGAAATAAAGAGAAAAGAAGCAGTTATAACAACCGTAACGACTGTAAACAATGATACATTTGTAAATGATAAATCCATATTTCCTATGGAAATCTTAATCAGCCGTGAAACCTCAAACTGATGAATAGGATCTGGAGCGTGCGCTGTCACTTCAACCTCATTTATCGGACCTCTCATTGGCCCCTTTATTTTGTTCATCTTGGCGCAATACGCCTTTTTGCCTTAATTGACTGGAGGAAACATACCCCACAGACCGAAGAATACTCAATACACCAGCAGCAAATCCAAGAAAAAGAAAAAATACCAATCCCCAAGGCCATGAACCTGCCAACTTATCAAAACCCACCCCTAAAACAACACCAACAATAACACTTGCTAAAAATTCACTGGAAAGCTTAACGGCATCCGCTATCCTCCCTTGTGACTTTTTCTGCCTATCCTTATGCTCCCGCTTCCTTAACGCTTGCTTGTGCGCTAAAGCTGCGCTTAAGTTCTTACTACGACATTCCAAATCCTCTGAATGAAAACTCTCTCTTTGCTTTTTTCCTTCAGTCTCCTTGCGGCTTGTAACGGGTTTCTCGCCCATCGCCATCATCGGCTCCTTCATCAAAAAGCAAAGCAAAAATGCATCGTGTAAAGTCTTGTGCATCATATTGTTCTCGAATTTATTCGTCAAGAGACTAAAAGAAATCTATCACAAATTATCGTATAAATTTTATCGCCTAAATAACACATTTTTCAATTCACATGCTTTTTTAAAAAGATATTTCTTAAAGTTCCTAAACCGATTTCACAATATCACCCCCAAGTACATAAAAACTTCCGTGAATAATATAAAGCTCTTAAGTTCTTCACCTTTATGCTTATGAAGAGACAAGCCGGCAACATTATACGCTTTGTTAACTCCAATGTTGTAACAACCCTAATCTTGAAAAAAAGCATAAAAGACAATTCTTTTTTTTAACTGTTTTTACTCACACATCAATCTTGCTTGGGATATACAAACAAAAGATTTTTCTTAATTCAACATGAACATGTTTGAAATATTAAAGAATCTTATGATTTTCGACGTTCTTAATTCAATATAAAAAGTGATGGTTTATTATCATAAATCAAAGTATTATTAAATTAAAACACTAAACATTAACACACTTGCACATCATTATTCTAGCTTGCGAACAAATGGAATGCTGTCTTGTTTTCCGTCAAAATCATATTTTTCCTCATATCATTTAAATATTTTGAACGTATGTCGATTCATCTACACAAAACATACAAAATATATCGTGTAACATTTTGATAAGATAGCACAAACATAACTAATGTCTTATTCTTGGTAACATAATATACTAAACACATATTCACTGAATGTGAATCAATCGCGTAGGCTTTGCCCATCATGCGTTAAGGAAAATGGAAGCCAATGGGGAGTTTGGGGGCATTTGAACACAACACTTTGATTTATAAGTTATAATATATAATTTTCTTCTTTAAAAAGAACTCTGATAAAATATTCTTGCGTATTCATATTGAAGTAATCAAAACTGTTGTTGTATATCACAAGAAGGGTTGATGTGTGCTTAAAAACGGTTGAAAAATTGCTTTTTATGCTCTCTTTCAAAACGAGAATTGATACAAATAGAATTGATACACCCCTGAAAGCTGAAAATAATATAAAAGTATTCGCTTATGCTTTTTATTCAAGTAGGCTTGCACTTTTTGTTTAACTGAAAATTCTCAACGGGTTGTATATGATCCCACTTGCAAGGTATTTGACATTATACCTCTATTTACAGGCACCATCGTGAAATAGGCTTAGAAGCATAAAGAGATTTTTCTTTAAGTACGAGATATAATCAATTTACAATTTTAAATAGAGCCCAATAAAACTTGAATACGACCGCTATACCGTTTTATACAATTTTACCCTACTTGTTAAATTTCACCCTTTAAAAGTGAAGGTTGTTAGATTCAGCGGATATTTTTACTTTTTATTAAAAAGAAATCATCGCAAGCAAAAGTGCTTATGAATACTCTTTAGTTTTATGAAAATATAATTTAATGCTTCTCTTCAAACGAGTACCATCATTATATTTCCCCCCTCATATTGTCTTTATTTTTACATTGAAATACACTCTTAAAAGGATTGTATGCTCCTTCTTCAATATTCCCTATTAAATTCTTCTCATAACATACAAATAAAGAATCTTTATCAAGAAAAATTAAACTGAGAAAGTTCTATAGCACGCATGATAAAGATTATTAATTCATCAATACATTAAAATAAAGATTTTTTTCTTTTATGAAAAATAAGATATTTGTCTGTGGAAATTATCATTTCACTTTCGATATTTAGAACAATACAAATCATGAAAAGGCTTATTTTTAAGGCTCTATAGATTTCATTTACTTTAAAATAAAGAAGAGCTATCATTTCTTTTTAGAACGTGTCGCAAAAGGATTATCAGATGCGCGTAATGATAAGCGCACTGGGACACCAGCCATATCAAATGTTTCACGTAATCCGTTAACAAGATAACGCAAATACGACTGGGGCATGACTTGGGGACGTGAGCAAGAAATCATAAATCCGGGAGGACGTGTTTTCACCTGTGTGATATATTTAACCTTAAGTCGACGCCCCGAAATCGCAGGAGGTGGATGATGTGCCACGACAGTTTCAAGCCATTGATTCAATTTAGCCGTGGAAATGCGACGATTCCATACACGGTGCATCATCATGACATTTTCCATAAGTTTATCAATCCCTTGGCTATATTGTCCTGATAAAGGAACAGCTCTCAAACCGCGAACTTGAGGAAGAAATCGCGCACATTTTTCATGCAAATCAATCAATGTAGCCTGACTATTTTCAATAAGGTCCCACTTATTGAAAGCAATAACTGGAACACGCCCTTCACGAATCACAAGATCAGCAATTTGTAAATCCTGCTTCTCAAAAGGTATCGTTGCATCAAAAACAATGACCACTACTTCGGCAAAACGAATGGCACGTAAAGTATCAGCAACCGATAGCTTTTCTAATTTTTCTTGAATTTTCGATTTTCGACGTAAACCTGCAGTATCAAATAGTTTAATATGACGACCACGCCATTCCCAATCGACAGAAATAGAATCGCGTGTCAACCCTGCTTCTGGTCCTGTTAATAACCGATCTTGCTTCAACATACTATTGATAAGAGTAGATTTTCCTGTATTGGGACGCCCGGCAATGGCAATCCGAATAGGCTTGCTTTCATCGTAAATAAGCCCCTCCTCCTGCAAATCTTCTATATCATCACCAACAGATGCAGGCTGTATCGTCATATCTTCTTCTTTGTTGTTGCTAAAAGCGCGCTCTGACCCAACAGCGTCTATAATGGCATCACGAAGATCGCTCAGTCCCAAACCATGTTCAGCCGATATTGGGCATGGCTCTCCCAAACCTAATGACCATGCCTCATACTCTCCCCCTGTTGCCGCTTTTGACTCAGACTTATTAGCAACGAGCACAATCGGTTTTCCTGATTTGCGAACCAGTGAAGCAAAATTTAAATCACTCGGTGTTATTCCGCTCTTTGTATCAAACATAAATAAAACAAGATCTGCTTCATCAATTGCAGCTTTTGTCTGAGAACGCATACGCCCCTCAAGGGTATGATCTCCCGCTTCTTCCAGCCCAGCCGTATCAATTACATCAAAACGTAGATCTTGAAGTTTTGCCGCATGAACACGCCGATCACGTGTTACACCAGGCTTATCATCAACCAAAGCCAATTTTTGCCCAACCAAACGATTAAAAAGTGTTGATTTCCCAACATTGGGACGACCAACGATAGCAATGGTAAGGCTCATCGATTTATTCCTTATTTACCTTGCCCTCAGCTTGCATAAGCTCAAGCATTATTCGAGCCCGATCTGTTATATTTGATCTCAAAACACCTTCTGCAGAAATTTTCTGAAAATAATCAACAGCCTCATCAACCTTCCCTGCTTTATAAGCAGCTAAGCCTAAAACCTCTCGTGCGGACATACGCATAGGATCAATATCACTTGCCATATCTTTGACGCGCTTTTTGACATCCTCCAAGCTCCCTGTATCAACTAAAATATAGGCTGCTCGAATTTTTGCAACTTTCCGCAAAATCTGCGGTGCTTTCTCATCCGCTGCAACAGAATCAAAGATCTCCACCGACTTGATAAGATCACCTTGCTCCATGCGTAAAGAAGCCTCCCGCAAACGGGCAAGAAAAGGATATCCCCCAAAATGAGAGTCTTTAACATTTTCCAATTGCTTTATCGCCTCATCAAAATGACGTGTATCCGAAAAATTAAGGCTTTTTACAAATGCATCACCAATATGGCTGGCTTTCTTTATTTGTGCATGATGATAAATTTGATAAGCAATTATCATGAGGATGAAAAGAAGAGCAGCCCCAATCATTGAAAAACCATAGCGTCTCCAAAAAGCAAGCGCCTTTTCCTGACGAAATTCTGCATTAACTTCAGCAATAAAACTATCATACGACATACAACATACCTTGTAAAAAATTTACTTTCTATCTTTTACGTATAAATGGACAAAGAGGGTAGCCCTCATTAACGAAAAGTCTTCAAGTTTCTCCGTTTATTCACTTCAAAGCAACATGTATCCTAATCGATGTGGCTTTTGCAACTGTATCAATTAAAAACGATGTAAATATCCTTTTGCTTACATAATAATTTTTATATAACTTGAATTTATAAAAAAGATCATGATCTTAATCGTCTAGCATGCTTGTCAATAATATGAACCATTCTTTTTTCATTAATATATGTTAAAGACAATCTTTTAAAGCCCTTAAAAGCGACTGATTTTTTATCTTTTATTTTAGAGTTGTATGAAAAATGCAAACTCTTTAATAAAAAACGATCACTAAACTTTGCTGCCTAAAATCAAATAAGCAAATTTTCATCCAGAAGAAAAAATACTGGAATGTTATTAAAAATATGCCCCCCCAAGCTTCAAGTAGAAATTTTTATACAAAGTATATCCCTTCAACTTAATCTTCATACGATTAACAACCTTTTGTCATCGATCCTTAAAACATCCTATTGTAATGGCCAAACCCACATAAGCATGGGAACAGCGACAATAATGATCAATACCGCTAAGGGAGCCCCCAAACGCGGATAATCACTAAAACGATATCCTCCTGGCGCCATCACGAGCATATTGCTTTGATGTCCAATAGGTGTAAGAAACTCGCACCCCGCACCAATTGCAACAGCCATCAAAAAAGCTTCAGGCTTATAATGAAGAGAATGAGCAAAACTTGACGCGATGGGAGCGACCATCATAACTGTCGCAGCATTATTTAAAAATGGCGTGACCAACATGGCTGTCACCAACATCAGTGCTAAAGCGCCAGATGGTGGGAAAAATATTGCCAGTTGGCTCAGCCATTGACCAATGAGATCCGTACATCCCGTTTTCTCTAACGCTTCACTCACGGGAATAAGAGCCGCTAATAGGACTAATATTGGGCCATCTAATGCCTGATACAGATCACGCGCGGGCAAAACGCGAAAGATAACCATTGCAGCGGCTGCAGAAAAGAAAGAAAAAGCAACTGGAACAATATGAAAAGCTGTAAAAATAATGGCTATAAATAAAATGGCTAGAGATATAAAACCATGCCGTAAATTTCCAAACACAATATTTCGTTTTGCTAGGGGTAGACATTTCAATTCCCTTAACAAATTTGGAATAACTGCATCCTGTCCTTGTAAAACAATCACATCTCCAAGATGAAAAACAATATCATCAAGTCTTGCCCGCACCCTTTCATGTTGACGACTTAACGCAAGCAAATTGACATTATAGCGATCAAAAAGGGAAAACTCTTTCGCACTAATGCCAATAAGAAGCGAATTATGCGTGATGACCGCTTCAATAATATCAATGTCACTGTCCTTATCCCCTGTAGAAAGGGTTTGCTCCTTAGAAAACTCTAAACGAGCAGAATTCATCACACTATCTATTCCTGTATGCGATCCTTCCAACAAAACGATATCGTTTTCAGACAAAACAAAATCCGGTAGTGGCGAAATAGATACTTTGTTTCTGATGATTTGAATCACCATAACATCACCACTTGATGGCTTAACCAAATCAACAATACTTTTCCCCACAATGGGTGAATTTATTGGAATATGCACTTCTACAACATAATTACGAATATCAATGGCATCATCAAATGATCCACCAGAACGCACACGCACTGGCAAAAGCCAATAAAAACAGACCAAATATAAGACACCAACCGTCGCAATAACCGCACCAACTGGTGTAAAATCAAACATCGTAAAAGGTGTTCCTGCTAAACGTTCTTGCATCGCTGAAATAACAACATTGGGAGATGTTCCTATCTGTGTCATAAGCCCCCCCAATAAAGAACCAAAGGCCATGGGCATCAAAAAGACAGAAGGAGAAACCTGAGAACGACGAGCAAACTGAAAAGCGATCGGGAGCATAATAGCCAAAGCACCAATATTTTTAACAAACATTGATAAAACGACAACAGAAAAAACCAAAAAAGCTAATTGAAGGCGCACCGATTTCACATCTGGCCATATCCGCTGAATAATAAATTCCATTATACCAGAGCGTGATACAGCCGTACTGACAACAAACACACTTCCCACGATAATAACAATATCATTACTAAAACCGCTAAAAGCTTCCTTTGGACTGACAAGACCAACAGCACACGCTATTAGTAATGTACAAATAGCGACAAGATCATAACGAAATCGATCCCAAATAAATACAACCATCATGAGACCAATAATCGAAAAGGCCATTATTTGATTTTCTGTCATAATACTTACCTCTCCCCATTAAATTATAATGAACAAAAACATAACTTTATATGTTTTAAATATTTCTATAAACAGCAGTAAGATAAAAGCAGACATAGGAATATTTTATGATAATTTAAAGTGATAAAAAATATGATGCGCGTAAACTTATCTCTCCTTCATTATGCGTGCTTTTCTATAACGTGCTCAATCCAAAGAAAATCAATAAAAAATTGACAAAGTGATATTGCAAAAAAGATGAGAATAACTCTAATATAGAGGGTAGATGACTGTTGAAACTGGTACACGCTATATTTTAACCTTTGTCATTGCTTAAAAGAGTTTATCTTCACTCTCAATTTTAAAGAGTGATAAAAATGAAAGAAAAAAGAATGGTCAAGCTTAATAGTGGGTATCAAAGTAACCTGAAATATTGGCTCACTTGCATTATTGGATTTATTGCTATCTTAGCAATTATAGTTGTTGGTGGATTTTATATTGCAAAACCCTATCTTGACAGTTTTGTAAAACAAGAGATAGCCCGTCGTGGCATAAAAGCAGAAACATCTGAAGTCAGCATTCTAGGTAAAGTCAATTTGAAGAATGTTACACTCCCCGTTCCAGCCGGTACATCACTGAAAATTGGTGCCATTTCTGCCCGTCCTCCTTTTTCTTTTGTTCCTGGAACTTTTACATTTTATAATGTTGATTTAAAACATAATAATATTCATGTAAAAATACCTCAAATTTCTCTTAAAAATGTATCCTTAAAAGATAAAGACAGAACAATCACATCACGTCTATTACAATCAATGATGCGTATTGATCTTGCCTCAATAAGTGCGCCTAATATACAGCTTTCTATAGAAAATAAAAACAAACGAACAGAAACAGTTGAAGTCAAGAATTTCCAGCTTTCTGACTTTAAAGGCGGCCATATTCGTTCCGTTAGTATCAAAAATATGGATCTTAAAACGGTCGCAGTCAATGGCGATAAACAGATGCAACTGATGGCTAAAAGTGATACAATAAAGGCTTATGATATTGACATCAATTATGCCTATTCTATCATTTTCGGAAAAAATAACGCTCTCAATCAAGGGAAAACCGTTACAGGTCCTATCTCTCTGAACAATATAAGTGTCGATATTTTTGAAGAAGCAGAAAAAAATAGCTCTTTCTTCCTTGGCCAATTTAAAACATCGGGTCTAAAGATGAAACCGCTTGAACAAACGCCTGAAAAATTGGTCAAAGCTTATCTTAATGCAAGAAAAGAGAATAATAAAGTCGCAGAAAAAAGAGCACAAAATGGTCTCCTTCTAAACATACTGCTCGCCATTACCTCAGCAGATGCCAAAGTTGATAATGTCACCATTGATATCCCACCATTGAAAGCAACGCTTGAATCATTTCAACTTAAACCAAGCTTGTGGAAACATCCTATCCCCAAAAAGCTTTTTCTTTCACTCAATAACTTTTCCGTTTTACCTAAAAAAATGAATGAAAAAGATTTAGAACTTTTAAAAAAGATGGGATTTGAACAAATTGATTTTTCAGGAAAACTTGATATTTCTTACGATGAAAAAAAACGTATGCTCTTTCTTGATGCAATGTCTTTCAATATGAAAGATGTTGGATCTGGAAACATATCGGCTAAGGTTATTGATGTTGATGAAAAGCTTTTTTCTGGTCAACAAAATGTCATGATAGCTGCTTCTCAAAACCTTGGCATCAATGAAATTGATATACAATATCGGGATGCAGGTTTTATTGATAAGCTTTTTTCTTATCTTGCGAAAAACCTTAATGACAGCCAACATGATCTTAAAAAGGAACTCTATGACGATTTCTATTTAATGATGACGCAAACCCCAAAAATGTTGCTCAAAAATCAAAATGAGGCAGAAAAAATTTCAAACTCCTTAGGTGAATTTGCTAAAAATCCACAAACATTAATTGTTAAAATTAAAGCAAAAGATAATAAGGGGCTCACAATGGTTGATCTCGAATCTGCTCTACAAAATGATCTATCCAAGGCTTTAAGCAAAGTAGACCTCGCTATTAAAAATGAAGCATCGCCTTAAATATATTGTGCTTTAAACATGATGATTTTGTCTATAAATTAAGAACTTTATTCCTCTTTTTGCTTTTATATGATACAGAAAACATCATAATAGAGTCACTTACACAGAGAATATAGAATCATAAAAGTGTCGATAGTTGGAGTTGTTCATGTCTGATTTATCTTCAAATCGCTTGCCTAATCGCGCTTCTCGTGTCACCAATCAAGCGCTTTCTGCTATCGAGCGTTTTCTCCATATTGAAGCTCTTAGTGGTATTGTTCTTTTACTCGCTGCTGCTTCTGCACTCATTTTTGCTAATTCGCAATATGCTGCTCTCTATGAATCTTTTTGGCATACACCTCTTGGCTTTAATTTGGGGCATTTCACTCTTTCATGGGATTTACATTTCTGGGTTAATGATGCCCTTATGACTATTTTCTTCCTCGTCGCAGGAATGGAAATTCGACGCGAAATTCATGAAGGTGCTCTTGCCGATTTTAAACAAGCAATTTTACCAATTGTTGCTGCAATAGGCGGCGTTTGTGTCCCTGCAATTATTTACTTTATCTTCAACTTTAACGAGGGACATATCCACGGTTGGGCTGTGCCAACAGCAACAGATATTGCCTTTGCTCTTGGTATTCTGGCTCTTCTTGGGAAAAAAATTCCTTCTAATCTTCATGTCATTCTTCTCTCATTAGCGATTATTGATGATATTATCGCTGTTCTTATTATTGCTTTTTTCTACTCAACAAACATTGACCCTAGTGGTTTATTGATTGCAGGTGCTGGTATTGCTCTGGTGCTCTTTTTTCAATGGATCGGACTTGCATCAGCATGGCTGTACATTTTACCTGGTGCAATCATTTGGTGGGGGTTAATGGTAACAGGTGTTCATCCATCACTTGCTGGTGTAGTCTTAGGTATGATGACTCCCGTTTTTCCTACACGCACTCTTGTAGCACCACTCACCATGCTCAGCAACGCCATGCAAATTCTCCAAGAAAAAAACACAAAAACAGATCTGCATCATATTTCAACTGCCTTGAAAAAAATGCGCAAAGGGCAACGGGCTATGATTGCTCCAGTAACGCGTGTTCAAAAGGCGCTGCATCCATGGGTTGCGTATGGTATCATGCCGGTTTTTGCCTTTGCAAATGCTGGTGTTAGTTTTGCAAACTTTGACCTTTCTTCTCATGAATCATTTTTAATTGTTCTTGGTGTTGTTATTGGTCTTTTTGTTGGAAAGCCTCTTGGCATTATCACTGCTAGTTATCTAGCCGTAAAATCAGGACTATGTCGTCTTCCTCCTCAAATGGCATGGACCGGTATTTTACTGATTGGATTTTTAGCAGGAATTGGCTTTACAATGTCTATCTTTGTTTCAATGCTTGCCTTTAAAGATATTATCCTGCTTGATGCTGCAAAAATTGGTGTCCTTTGTGGCTCTGGTTTATCTGCTCTTATCGGTCTTGGATATGGATTTATGTATATTAAGCGCAATAAAGACGTTTCTCATAGTTCCGAATAAAATCAAACGATGATCTGCTTTGTTGAACTGATCTTTTAATACAACCAAGATTTTACCTACAGTCCTTGAAATGGAGGTATCTTCTTGTTAAGGTATTTTTATCTTATGTTCTTTCTGGTTAAAGGAGCAAATTTGAAAGTCCCCATAAAAACGTTAAGAACTGTTTTTTGTTTCATTTATCAGAGATAAGAATATTAAACTTCAAAAAGAGTTGCTGTTATTATCGCCTCTGTCCTTAGCTTATTCTCTCTACTCAAATATATTTGTGCAGATCTCTACGAGTCGTTCTTATATCGCCATATGAGTATTTCAAGAGAATGAAAATATCATTATCATAACAGAAACTTAATTATTTTTTCAAATAGCTTCCCTCTTCCAAACTTTTCAAAAAAATGCGCTGCAGTTTAATGATCATAAATCGTCTCATTAACATATTAAGATATATAATATTTTTCCAAAACTCTTAAATTATCGCGGACTAACTTTTAAAACTTTAGATTTCACATAGAAACTAGAGCATAAAGGAAAATAGAGCACAGATAAATTTTAAAAATAGGTATTTATTTATCATTAAAACAAGCTTTATCTATATGGTGTCGTATTTGATCATGGATTAAAGAAACAGAGGCGGTTCCATCAATGACGATAAATCGTTCGTCTGTTTCTAACAAAAATTGATAGACTTCATAAACTTTTTTAATAAATGAGAATTTTTCTTCGTATTTTAAGGCTAAACCGTCCCTTTTTTGTAATCGTTCGATAATAGCAGCAGGCGGCAAATGCAGATAAAATGTGATACAAGGTCTTGGGATAAATTGATTCAATTTAATCACACTTTCAAGTGAAAGCCCTCGAGCCTAGAAATAGGCAAGACTAGAATAAACATATCGATCACTGATTAATAAATTCTTCGATGAAGTTAAAGAGGGCTCGATAATTTCAAGCGTATGTTTTCGTCTATCTGTTGCGGCTAAAAGTGCTAAAAGCAATGGATCAATTTGTTTTCCACTCTCTAAATAATTTCTAACCTCTGGGTTATTTCTATACCAATTACTAGGCTGAAAAGTTTGTATGATATGTTTTTCTTGTGAGTAATGACGAGAAATTTCTTTTGTTTGAGTTGTCTTTCCACTCCCATCAAATCCGCATAGAGCAACAAAAGAACCAGCATATTGCTTCGAAGACCACATGGAATTATAAATATCTTTCTTAAGATACACTTTCTCTCCATTCATATAATTTACGTCATTTTACATCTAAAATCTTCTTGTTTAGAAATAAGGCATTTTATCTCTTCAAATCAGAGGTATGATATCAAGAGCATTCTTCCCTTCAGCGTGAGAGCTTGAAATTTTTATAAATTATTGACTTCTAGGATAATATTTTTAATTTTGAACCCAATAAAAAGAAAATTCTATAAGTTCTATAATGTTGACTCTGAAGTACAAATCCCCCTTTCATAACAGATACATGGTGCATTCTTCTTCTCTTCAAAGCCCCTATGTAAACAATTCTCCTTTCCCTTTATCTTATATCTAAACGATTTATAAGAGGTATTTTATGATGTTGTCTCTTAAATTGTTGTTATTTCCTATGCCAATCTTGTTTATAATACGCACAAAAGCGGTTTTCCTCTTCATCATAAGAAAATCTTCAATGAAAAAATTTTATTGTATTAATGATTCTTATTTATATTAATAAGTGCGCGTTATACTTATAAAGCAAATCACTCATATATATTCAAACGTTATGTTCTTGAAATTGAGCGTTTAAAAATACTTAACTCTTATCCAGTCCATAAACAGCATGTAATGTTCTCACCGCAAGTTCAGTATAAGCGCTATCAATCAAAACAGAAATCTTAATCTCGGAAGTTGTGATTGCTTGAATATTAATCCCCTTTTCAGCCAAAGCCTTAAAAGCTGTCGCCGCGACGCCTGCATGGCTACGCATTCCAATACCAATCACAGATATTTTGGCAAGATCGCTTTCAAATTGGAGAACATCAAATCCGATTTCTTTGCGATTTTTTTCAAGAAGAGCAACGGCTTTTTCTACATCTGCTGATGGTACTGTAAAAGTCATATCCGTTTTTGAGCCATCTTCAGAAATATTTTGCACAATCATATCAACATTAATGCACTCTTCAGCCAAGGGACCAAAAATTGCTGCCGAAATCCCTGGACGATCAGCAAGTCGACGCAGCGAAATTTGTGCTTCATCCTTAGCAAAAGCAATACCCGTAACATTTTGTTGTTCCACAATTTCATCCTCATCGCAAATAAGTGTTCCAGAAGAACTCATTGAATCCTCCATGCCTAATGCATCAGGATCTTCAAAACTTGAACGCACAAAGGTACGAACCTTATGAACCATTGCTAATTCAACAGAACGAACCTGTAAAACTTTTGCCCCAAGAGAAGCCATTTCCAGCATTTCTTCAAAAGCTACTTTTGGTAAACGGCGCGCTTTCGGTTCTATACGTGGATCCGTTGTATAAACACCATCCACATCCGTATAAATATCACAGCGATCAGCTTGTACAGCTGCTGCTATCGCAACAGCACTTGTATCTGACCCTCCTCGCCCTAAGGTAGAAATTCGATTATCCGGAGCTAACCCCTGAAAACCAGCAATAACGGCAACCTGACCTTCCTGAAAACACTTGATTAAAAAAGAGCCATCAATATCAGTAATGCGCGCACGACCATGTGCATTGTCTGTATGAATAGGGATCTGCCAGCCAAGCCAGGACCGTGCATTGATCCCCATCGCTTGAAGTGTCAAAGCCAGCAAACCTGAAGTGACCTGCTCACCAGAAGCAACCACAACATCATATTCACGAGCATCTCTATGTGTAGACGAAGCTTCACACGTCCACTGGACAAGTTCATTAGTTTTACCCGCCATCGCAGAGACAACAACAGCAACCTCATTGCCTGCATCAACCTCTCTTTTGACGTGCCGTGCAACATTATGAATACATTCAATGTTTGCGACAGACGTTCCACCAAATTTCATGACAATGCGCGCCATTAATAACACTCTTACCTTTACATCTCTTATCTCAAACGATAATGAGAATAAGATGCTGTATCAACGAACCATTTTCTCGACATAGCGAATATCTATCATTTGTGCAAGTTTCATTATGATTATATTAATTTTTCTTGACTTTGTATAAAATCTTCTGGACTTGATCATTAAAAATAAAAGGAAGGCAATATGATAGAGGAAAGACAAACAACTGTTGATCAAAGTGAAATTGATCACTTTTCACGGATTGCTAAAGAATGGTGGGATCCGCAAGGAAAATTTCGACCTCTTCATCAATTTAATCCAACACGCCTTGCTTACATAAGAGAAAAAATCTGTTTAGAGTTTAATCGTGACCCTGTTTCACTGACGCCTTTTGACAATTTGAAAATTCTTGATATTGGCTGTGGAGGAGGCTTGTTATGTGAACCCATGGCACGTCTTGGTGCTATCGTTGTAGGCGTTGATGCCGCACAAACGAATATTGAAGTTGCAAAAATCCATGCTACCCAAAGTAACCTTTCAATTGATTATCGTACAACGACAGCAGAAGCTCTCGCCCATGAAGGGGAAAAATTTGATATCATCCTTAATATGGAAGTTGTTGAACATGTCGCTGACGTTAATCTCTTCATAAACGCGACAGCAAAAATGCTGAAACCACAAGGGTTGATGTTTGTTGCAACACTCAACCGCACGTGGAAAGCATGGGGGCTTGCTATTATAGGTGCTGAATATATCCTCCGTTGGCTCCCTAAAGGAACCCATGATTATAAAAAATTCCTAAAACCTCGAGAACTTAAAAATTTCTTATCAAAAAACGCTCTAACTGTCATTGATGAGATAGGGATTACTTATAACCCATTAAATGACAGCTGGAATCGCTCAAAAGACATGGATGTTAACTATCTCATTCTCGCAAAACGGTCTTAAGGGTGTGTCGTTTACAAAAATTATAGGTCTTGCAATAAAGAATTGAGTTTTCCCTCAGCTTCTAAAGCATAAAGATCATCACAACCACCAACGTGATAATCACCTATGAAAATTTGTGGAAATGTATTCCGCCCATTCGCACGTTGTACCATTTCTTGACGAAGAGATGTGGAAGCATCAATATCTTTATATTTTACACCTTTTTTGTCCAGTAAATCACGTGCTTTTGTGCAATAAGGACAACCGGGGCGTGTATAAATGATTATCTCTTTCATAAGTATTATCCTCCAAGTATTTTTTAATAATATCCACTTTACGTTCCTATTGAGAAGAAGGAAAAATAGAATCTTCTTTAAGGACACGCGAAAATGTTAGCACATCAACCTGTCGTGCACCTGCATATTTTAATGCAGATGCTGCTGCTGTAACTGTTGCTCCCGTTGTAAATACATCATCAATCAGTAAAACAGAACAGCCTTTAAGATATTTTTTAACTTTATGCGAAACTTTAAAAGCATTTTTTACGTTAAGTTTTCTTTCTCTCGAAGAAAGACTAACCTGCGGACGCGTATGCCGACAACGAATAAGCCAACCCGGTTTTAAGAGTTTTTTTTGTGATGCTGCAATATAACGTGCAAGCTCAGCAGATTGATTATAACGCCTCTCCCAAAAACGACGAAAATGCAATGGAATGGGAATAATAACATCACACTCATCAATAACCTCACGTCCAGCAGACACCATCCAATTGGCCATAAAAGATGCCAATTCTGTATGATCACCATATTTTAAACGCGTTACCAAAGTACGTGCAAGCCCTTTATGAACAATGGCTGAGCGAACACGTGAAAAAGGGTAAGAACTACGAAGCGCTTCACCACTGAGAAAACCATCCCCCATATCACAAACAAAAGGCGTCCCCATAACAGGACAATAAGGTTTCGTAATAAATTGGAGATCTTTCCAACATTCAGAGCAAATCGTGCCATAAGTAGAAACATTTTGCTTACATCCAGGACAAATTGGTGGATAAAGCATCGTTTTAAAACGCTCAATGAATTGACTGAGTATATCCCCGCTATTTAAAGCCGCTTCTCGAAAGTAAAACATTATAAATTTAGGCTTTTACAAATTCCCCGTAGAACAAAAGTTCTTTTGTATTTTCTCAATTTATAAATTTAATTTCTTTAAAAAATCTTAACCTCCTATAAACTTATTTTTATTTCACATTATAAACTTGACAGAGAGCGCACAAACATGAACCTTTTCAAAATATATTCTTTCATAAATCGAAAGTGTTCCAAAATATGGCCCATCCTTTAATTTTTGATCATAACCGCATTGAACAATTCCGCAAACGCGCCTTCCAAAAAGCAAAAAAAGAATATGACTTTTTACTCTCTCTCATGGCAGAAGATCTCTATAAACGTCTTAGCACTGTTGATCGCCTCTTTAAATTAGCACTTGATTTACACAGCCATACAGATCTTGCCACGCAAGCTCTCATAAAATCTGGAAAGGTTTGTTCTATAGAACGTATTGAAACCGATATGCTTTATCAAAGCCATGATAAAAAATTTCATTTACGTCATCGAGAATTTCTTGATTTCCCTCAAAACTATTGTGATCTTATTGTTTCACTTCTTTCATTACAATTAACGAATGATACCCCTGGTGTTCTAAGCCAGATAAAAAACACTCTTAAGCCAGATGGTTTATTTCTAGCTGTTATGACAGGAGCGGGGACACTCAAAGAATTACGTGAATGCCTCCTACAAGCTGAAATTGAAATTTATGGTGGAGCAAGCCCTAGAATCTATCCTTTTGTCGACATTCGTGATGCAGGCGCTCTTTTACAGCGTGTTGGATTTGCTCTTCCTGTAACCGATGTTGAAGAGATTACAATACGTTATAATACAATGTTTGACCTTATGCGTGATCTTAAAGCAATGGGAATGCAAAATGCCCTCATTAATCGTTCACGGCGCCCTGTCTCTAAACGCTTTTTTCTCCGCGCTGCTGAAATCTATAGGCAAAAATTTAGCGATCCTGATGGACGTATTCGTGCCCATTTTTCTTTCATCTGGCTCTCTGGTTGGGCTCCTCATCCCAATCAACAAAAACCTCTACACCCTGGTTCTGGGAAAATATCTCTGACAGATATTTTACAACCTCAAAAAACATAACCCAAAATCATTTTTCAAAAATACTTTTATCCGTTGTTCGTAGTATTTGACTGGTGATCGTTCCAGCGATCATTGAATCACTCACATTTAGGGCGGTACGTCCCATATCAATCAGTGGCTCAATAGACATGAGTACAGCAACCAAAGTAACAGGAAGTCCCATAATTGGTAATACAATCAATGCAGCAAAAATAGCCCCTCCCCCAACACCAGCAACACCAATAGAACTCAACGTTACAATCCCAACAAGCGTCGCAATCCAAGTAGGATCAAGAGGATTAATCCCCATAGTTGGTGCAATCATGGTAGCAAGCATTGCTGGATAAAGACCAGCACACCCATTTTGTCCAATTGTTGCCCCAAAAGAAGCAGCAAAACTCGCGATGGATTGCGGTACACCTATCCACTGTGTTTGCGCTTCAATATTCAAAGGAATACTTGCAGCACTTGAACGACTGCTAAAAGCAAATGTTAAAACCGGCAAAACCTTTTTAAAGAAACGGAAGGGATTAATCCCAAAAATGCCGAGCAACACTCCATGAATACCAAAAATTAAAATAATACCGACATAAGAGGCAATGATAAAAATGAGTAAATTTAAAATATCTGCAACATGCGAAGATGCTCCTACTTTCGTCATAAGTGCAAAAATACCATAAGGGGTCAAAGCAATCACAAGACGAACTAACCGCATAATCCAAGCTTGTGCTATCTGAATAAATAAAAGTGCTTTTTCCCCTTTTTCTGGCTCATCTTTCTTCAAAAGAAGAACCGCACCCCCTAAAAATGACGCAAAAATAACAACACTGATAATTGATGTCCGCTTAGAACCACTTAATTCAGCAAAGGGGTTTTTAGGAATCAAGGATAAAATCATCTTCGGAATACTCATATCTCCAAGTTGAGAAATACGATCTCCAAGAACATTGGAAACATTTTGCCCTTCATGCACCAAACCATTTGCGGTTAAACCAAAGGCATTCACGACTAAAACGCCAACCAACGCTGAAAGAGCCGTTGTAAAGAGCAATATTGAAATGGTCATTATACTCATTTTTCCAACAGCATAAACAGAATGCAAATGAGCAACCGCTGAAACGATAGAGATAAAAACCAATGGCATAACAATCATTTGGAGTAACAAGATATAACCATTTCCAACAATATTAAACCATTCAACGGATTTCAACAAAGTGACTTCACCTTCTCCATAAATAACCTGCAAAACACCACCAAAAATCAAGCCAAAGATAAGCCCCAACATAACACGGCGTGAAAGACTCCATTGCATTCTTTTACTTTGGGCAATCCACAATAAAAAAATAACAAATAGAAATAAATTGATGAAAAAATTAAATGTCATTGTCTATGCCCAGTCTACATCCACGATTGTTATGATTGATGGTGAATAATATGCATCATTCAAAATCAATGCATAATATTTAAAACTAACGTATAAAACTTATAAAGATTTTAAAAAATCATTATTTTTTTAATTTATAGATTAAAAGAGAATTTTTTATCTACGAATAACTGTTTAAAGAAAATAAATAAATTTATTGCCCCACTCTTTAAAATTAAAAAGCTTATCAAATAGTTTAAAAAGAGAAATATAAACACCCTTCATTGCATTTTAATACTGAATAATTCCAACCTATTTTATTCTATCAAAGTCCTTATCATTCTCTTTTTCCCTTGAAGTTGAAAAAAGCTTTCTTAAAAAATCATTCATGAATTTTCTGAAAAATAAACCATCTTAGCGATTTTATGGACTGCGCTCTCAAAAGCTTTTTAGGAAAACTTTTTTACTTTTCGAAATTCCCTTAGGCATAAAAATATGCCCTCTCAATAACAAAAAAATCGCAAATGTGAAGGCTTGAAAAATCACGATCCTATTGAAAGAAAATACAACCAATAATGAATAATATTATTTAATACAACCTAAAACATAATACCAACAAAAATACCCTATATCCTATCGATATAGCCAAATTAAGTGATATCAACCGTCATAATAGTCGTATTCAATATCGGTCTATTTATCAAAGATAAGGAGTTAAATCACGCATGAAACGTACCATAACATTTATTATTTTATCTTCTCTATTGATACTTTTGTTTGCTGTATTAGTATCACTTGGATATACGAAAGTGAGCGATCTGAATTTGTACGATGAACTTTATCAGTCATATCTCACTAAAAATTCAGGGTATTGCGAAAAAGGGGAAATAGCAAAAGAATATATGAAAATATTTAACAGTAAGATGGAACCTGTCATATCTACAGAATAGGATAAGGGATCGTTTTAGAAATATTGCATAGAACAACAAATTAAACTTCATAATTAGATATTTTAAACATTACCACACGATATTTGTCTTTTGTGGATGCTGTTTGATTTTTAAGTAAAGAACCACCAATATGAAAATCTGCTAAGTAGTCAAATAGGATGCTATTCGATTTATTGAGAAAAGGCCTTTTCCTCAAAAAACTTGAAGCAGACTTTTAGTGATCTGATGTTTGAATACGTAGAAAATTTCTAGATTCTCCAACGAGCATTAACCAAAAAGAACACATTATACGTATAGAGAAAATAATACCTTGTAATTTTCTACCCGTTTTAAAAATCCAGCCATTGCCTTCATGATGATTGTATAACGATATCGTAAATGTCACGAAAAAGGTATACAAATCCCCATGCAATCTTGCTCTTAAAATACGGAAGCAACAAGCACTTAGAAAGTGTACCCTAAATTTTTAAATAATAAAAGAGGTGTATTTGTGGCTTATCAGCATAACAAAATAAGGTTTTGCATTTTTACTCTCCAGAATAAAATACTTCGTATTTTTATAAGTATAGCATTGAGGCTATTGAATATAAATAATATTTTTTTATCTCTTATTTAAAAGTAATAAAATTATTCTCTATCCCCCGCCATAAGAGAAATAAGCCAAGCAGATAAAAATGTTTGATAAAAAGTTAAATAGATCAAATCATCTTTAGAACAACGATATAACATGGAGATTACAGAAATATCGTCATCGTTGTCATCTTTAGTATTCTTGAGATCTTTGTATTGCATCCCTTATGAGCAATGTTGAAAGAAACGGGGATATTCTCTATAAAAAAAATGAATAAATGAACCGTTATGATAATATACAGTTTTAAAAGAGTACAAAGTGTCTTTGCCTTCAATTTAATAGACACATTCTAAAAATATAGGTTCAACAGACTCATTCCAAATAGAAGAGTAATGGGATAAAAGTTTTTCAGCATCTGTTTGCCCTGTTGCCACAACCTTTTCTAAAGGATTAAGAAAATTTGTTTCATCAAAACCCTTTGCATCATACTGTTTGCGATTTTTTAAGCCCTTGCGTGCAATCGCAATAGCTTGACGGGCTAATTCTAAAAGAATGGTCTGACGAAAAGGGGTTTTTAACCCTTCTTTGGGAACGCGTTGGCGCATATCTAAAACTTCTTCAAAACTCCAATCTTTGGTCAAAGCCTCTGCCTCGTTAAGCGCTTCTCTATCATAAAGAAGCCCAACCCAAAAAGCCGACAATGCACAGATGCGCTTCCAAGAACCGCAATCAGCGCCTCTCATTTCTAAAAATCTTTTTAAGCGGACTTCAGGAAATAATGTTGATAAATGATTAATCCAATCTCCCATGTTTGGAATTGAATTTGCAACTTGTCCTCTTAATGCTCCATTCATAAACTGACGAAACGTTATATGTGTACAATCATAATAATGACCATCACGTACAACAAAATACATAGGAACATCAAGGGCCCATTCAACGTAATCAGCAAAACCAAAACGCTCAGAAAATATAAAGGGAAGAACCCCTGTCCTCTGATTATCTGTATCACGCCAAATTTCAGAACGCCATGACAAAAAGCCATTTGGGCGTCCTTCTGTAAAAGGTGAACTTGCAAATAATGCGGTCGCAACAGATTGTAACTTCATGGATACTTGCATTTTCCTCCGCATATCACTTTCAGAGGAAAAATCAAGATTAACCTGAACTGTTGATGTGCGATACATCATATTAAGACCATTATGCCCGACTTTCGGCATATAATCAGTCATAATTTGATAACGTGATTTCGGCATTTTCGGTGTTTCAGCTAACGTCCACTTTGGGCTAGCGCCTATCCCCAAAAAACCAATACCCAATGGTTCTGCAATTTTTTTGAGAAGAGATAAATGTTCCATCAACTCGTGATACGTATCACCTACTGTTTTTAATGGTGCTCCAGATAATTCAAACTGTCCCCCAGGTTCCAAAGAAATAGCCCCCTGATCAACGGGTCCTACGAGCCCAATAATATTTCCTTCATCTAAAATAGGTTTCCATCCTAAAGCGCTTTGCATCCCTTCTAATAGCGTTCGGATTCCCCTCTCACCATCATAAGGAACAGGACGAAACCCCTCTCTATAAAATGGAAACTTTTCATGTTCTGTACCAATACGCCAATCATCTTCTGCTTTATACCCTCCTTGGAAATAGCTAACCAAGGAATCTAAGTTATAAACTTCACTTTCATCCATTATATCAAGTGCCATAACTTATCGTATCCTATCATTGGTGTTATCATCTTCAATGAATTATTTAGAATGATTTTACAGACATCTCAATCCATTGACCAATCCCCCACGGTAGCATTAAGAAGAGCCAAAGCAGCAACAGCAGCAGTATCAGCGCGTAAAATGCGTGGACCTAATGACATTGGAACCACAAAGGGATGCTTTTTTAAAAAGCTCCGCTCTTCTTCACTAAACCCACCTTCTGGTCCAATGAGAACACCTGGCGTTGTAACGTTACGCTTTTTAAAAGAAGGTAATGGATTAGGCGATTTATGCTCTTCATCACAAAAGAATAAAGACTGTGTCTCATCCCAACGTGCTAAAAGCTCTGCTAGTGATAGAGCCGATACGCATTCAGGGAGAGATAAAATGCCACACTGTTCAGAAGCTTCGATAACATTGGCTTCCATACGCGCCATATTGATACGCGTAACCTGCGTATGATGCGTTATAACAGGCTGCAAAATCGATGCCCCCATTTCAACCGCTTTCTGCACCATATAATCCAATCGCGCGTGTTTGAGTGGAGCAAAGCAATAAATAAGATTGGAATGCGTCGTTTGTAATCTTTCTTGATGAATAAGCTTAACCACAACGAATTTTTTCTTAACAATGATAAGTTTAGCAAGCCACTCACCATCCTGTCCATTAAAAAGTAGAATTTCTGCCCCTTCTTTCATCCGTAAAACATGCACAAGATAAGAAGCTTGTGCCCCCTCTATCTTTATTTCTTCATTCAAAGACAATGTCTGTCGGATAAATAATCTTTTAAGTTTATAATTTATGCGCATAAAATCTTGCCAATGCTCACTATCGTCATAAAGAAATGAAGGAAAAGATATAACAAAAAGAAAAAATTATATCTATAGAACTATAATATATTAAAGAATTATAGAGTTTTTTTAACTTTATGAGATAATAATAGGAACCAATAGATCGTGAAGTGATTCTGCTTTCATAAAAGTTTAAATAATAAACCATTCATCTTTGCATTCAGTCATTGATGCATCAGTGGAGAGAAAATATGTCTGCTAAAAAAGCTACCATTATTACGATTACAACCCTCTTAGCCTTTATTTTGATTACAGTGGGTATTGGTTCTGTTGGAGCAGATGGAAAGCATACAGTGACCAATGATGGATATGGTATTTCTGCTCAGATTCAGTAAACACTGACTGATATACCCTGAACATTTTAAGGCAACAAAATATTTTGTAGCAATTTTCTAAGATTTGCACGCATATTATGACTCTCCTGTATTTGAAAGATTACAGAGAGAGGTGTTTTTATTCCTCTCTTAAATTGTTTATCTACATAATAACTGCATTTATGTGACAAAGAGGAGGATTCTTAGTTTCATCACGAATGGAAAGTAAGAGAATCTTATGATCTCTTATTTAAATTTAAAAACGACTTTAAATTGCAAAGGGACGAAGTATTATTATAGAGTAGAGTGGTATACAGATGAAAAACAATGCTCAATCTGTGTCAATGTCTTTTGTAACCCAAAAATTACCATGATCTTGTCCTTTAGAGCTCAGAGAAAATGTAAAAGGCCATGCAAGGCTGTTAGCAAGACATCGGACATCTTTACATAAAGTTTCTGATCTATGATTTTTGCCCAATTGTGCCTGTAATATCAATTCATTCTGCTGCCCTTGAGCAATAGCCATGGTAATCGCCCCCTGTATAGATAAACTCAAGTCTTCTGTACGCATCAATGACTCGGTTACCTTCATCATCCCTTCTGAAAAGCTTGCCTGAATATCCCAGTGATCAAAATTTGTAGAGAGAGAATCATTACTTGTTAAAAGAAATTGTTGTTTGTTTGAAAGTTTTGTTTGTAATTCATTCAAATCATACCCTAAGAGCCAGCCAGAAGACATCTTCAATGTTAATCCACCCTGCATCTTTGTAAAAACTTCCATCCAAGAATCCGCAAGTGTTTGTATCGTTGTGGTAAAATTTGTTTTACTCTGCACAAATGGAATAAATCCTAAGGCTTCTAAAGCCTCCTGCGTATCAATAGAAGACCCTGACATCGTTCCTCCAATGCGTATTTTCTGTCCAGACGACGTAATTTCAATATTACTTTGAACAGATCCACCCCAAATATTGGCATGTCCAAGATCAAAAATCCCATGCCCATTTCTTATTTGTATTGCAGCAGCTAGATTTGTGAGTGAGATATTTCCTATTTTGGCTTGTGGCGCAGAAAGTCGTATATCCACCCCAATACGATCAAAAAGCGCCATATCAAAGAATGAATTTTTCTTTTTAACGGAAAAAAACATTGAGCCTAAGAGGTTGAGGTCTAGGTTATCAAATGCTAAAGAGCCCATGACATTTGGTACATAATCTTGAAAATCAAGTTTCAAAGCCCCACGTGCATTGGCTTTCCCCATCGTAAATGTAACATTATTCATTTGAATATGCATTGGTCGCGCTAAAAAATGAGATTCCCATACAATGGGTATTTTTAATCTATGTCCCCAAAAATGAGTTCCTCCAACCCAAGACAAAGTCTGATTCCAGCTTGGTGAACGCATCGACACCTTTCCGTCAAAAATATAATATTCAGATAACCGAGCCTGTCCTGTAAAAGTTATCCCTCCACGCACAGAGTTAAGACTTGCCTTAATCTGGCTTTTTCCTCCTGCCAAAAGCAACAATGCTTGAGAAGCATCGATTGATAATTTTGTAAATTCTCCGCGCCAACGAGCATCTGCACGCAACCGTATTTCCTGTGTCGATTCAGACCAATCTAAAGTCGCATTTAACCCTGTTATTTTTTCTGCTACTCCTGAAAGGCTATCATGATACACAAGGGCGCCATTTTCAATAAAAACCCGCCCAAAAGGTTGTTTTAAAAGATGCTCTATCTCTGGATGTTCAGGGTTATGTTTTAGTATTTCACGCGCCTTGCGTATGGCTAACCCTAAGGCACCTTGCGAGCGAGAAAATCGATCAAAAAAATCTGCCATTGTTTTAACGGGCTTTTCCATAACAAATTGAGGACGCACAATCCGCGTCTCTGAAAAAGAAACACGTCCCCAAAGAAGATCAACGACAGAAAGATCAACTTCTATTGATTCAGCTTCCATTAATGGCGCAACATCATCTATTTTTGATGATAAAGTAACACCGGAAAGCAACGCTTTAGGATAAGGAAAAAGATTTAACCGCGGTGGATCACGCAATTGCACATTATAACCTGTCCATGCACTCAACTCTTGCGCTAAACGAATACGAATCATATCCGTAGAAACAAGATAAGGTAAAACGAGAATCCCCACTCCAAATAAAAAGATAATTGTAATAAAAATTCCGCTCAAAAATTTTATTATTCTGATGCGCACAATATCCCTCTATACCTATCCCCTAGAACAGATTGAAAATAAACTTAAATAATCGTTAAAAGGCTTTTTATACCCCTATAATTGACCATACCCATTTTGTATTTTCACTATTTTTGTTCTTTATCCAAAGTTTATTCAAACAGCAATATTGCTGCTTCTTTATAAAGCAATTATTTAAAAGTATTCTAAAACGATAAATCCACAACATTATTAAGCCATTCTTACTGTTCTCATATGAATATTGCTATAAAACTCTATCGTATTATTAGAAAATGCTTTACAAAAAAACAAACAGCCTTACCGAAAGGGTCTCTCTCATGAATAATATTATCGACGGAAAAAAACTTGCTGAAGAGATTATTGTGAAAGTTAAGGCTGAAACCATAAAACTCCGCAATAACTATAATATACAACCTGGTATCGCTGTTATTATCGTTGGAGACGATCCTGCAAGCCAAGTCTATGTCGCTTCAAAAAATAAAAAAGCTGAAGAATGTGGATTTCTTTCCATCAAACATGCCGTTTCCAAAGAAACACAAGAAAAAGAGCTCCTTCAGCTTATTGCAACGTTAAATTCTGATCCAAAAATTCATGGTATTTTGGTCCAGCTGCCTCTCCCTGCCCATATCAATACAAACCGCATAACACAAGCCGTTGCTTTCCAAAAAGATGTTGATGGTTTCCATTATGTCAATGTAGGAAAACTCGCAGCAAATGCACTTGAAGATGCTATTATTCCCTGCACACCAGCTGGTGCTATGATGATGATTGAACAACACTGTGGGCGAGATTTATCTGGGCTTGATGCTGTCGTTGTTGGACGCTCTAATATTGTTGGCAAACCTATGGCTGCCCTTTTAACTGCAGCCAATGCTACTGTGACAATTGCCCACAGTCGTACCCGTGACCTTGATGATGTCTGTCGGAGTGCCGATATTCTCGTAGCAGCTGTAGGTCGCCCACAAATGATAAAAAAAGACTGGATTAAAAAGGATGCTATTGTTATTGATGTAGGCATTAATCGCATTCCAGCTCCAGAAAAAGGTGTAGGAAAAACCCATCTTATTGGGGATGTCGATTTTGAAAACGTAAAAGAAAAAGCTGCTGCAATCACTCCTGTTCCAGGAGGTGTTGGCCCCATGACTATTGCCATGCTTATGGTTAATACACTTAAAGCCGCCGTCCGATTACACAATCTTCCTATACCAAAATTCTAAGAATTGTAACAATTCATTGTACATGGTTGCATTACACGTCGTTCATCTTGTTTCTTTTTGCATTCCTCAAGTCATAAAAACAGATGCCCCCTGATCTGCACGATTAACCGATTGACGAAAAACACGAAAGAGTTCACGTCCAACACCCTGTTCGTTTTTTGTAAGATCAGGAGGTGTGATTGTTCGTGCGTTAAATTTTGCTAAATCCTCTAAAAGAGTTAATTTACCCCCATGAACATCAAGGAAAACAATGTCACCATCTTGCAAACGTGCAATGGGACCATTATCCAAAGCTTCTGGCGTCACATGGATGGCAGAAGGAATTTTTCCTGATGCTCCGGACATACGGCCATCCGTTATTAATGCTATCCTTTGACCGCGATCTTGTAAAACGCCTAAAATGGTTGTTAATTTATGAAGTTCTGGCATACCATTGGCTTTTGGTCCTTGATAGCGAATAACAGCGATAAAATCTTTATCATGCAACGCACCAGATTGAAAAGATTTTTGGAGCTCCTCTTGATCATTAAAGACAAGGACTGGTGCTTTAATTTGCCAATATTCTGGTTTAACAGATGAAACTTTTATAATAGCGGTTCCCAAATCTCCCGATAAAACACGAAGCCCCCCCTCAGATTGAAATGGTTTTTTCCACCCTGCTAACACCTTATGATCACCACTTTCCTTAAGAGCAGCTTCACGCACCACACAGCCATCCGCAGAAAGCTTTGCTTCAATTGCATAAGCATGGAGATCTTTACCAAAAACTGTAGAAACATCTTCATGCACTAAACCGGCCTCAATAAGCTCGCGAATAATAAATCCTATTCCCCCTGCTGCATAAAAATGATTGATATCAGCCAAACCATTCGGATAAATTCGCGCTAAAAGAGGCACATGGCATGAAATTTCCGCAATATCATGCCATGTCAATTGAATACCGCAAGCCGCAGCGATAGCTATCAAATGGATCGTATGATTGGTAGAGCCTCCTGTTGCATTTAATCCTACAATGGCATTCACAAAAGAACGCTCATCAATGATCATCCCAAGTGGTCTATAATGATCACCAAGATCGGTCATTTCAAGTACACGCTTTGTCGCTTCTTTTGTTAAAGCATCACGCAATGGTGTATTCGCATTGACAAAAGAAGCTCCCGGCATATGCAGCCCCATCATCTCTAGTATCACCTGATTTGAGTTAGCCGTTCCATAGAATGTACATGTTCCTGGTCCATGATAAGAACGAGCTTCTGATTCCAAGAGTGTCTGGCGATCTATTTTATTTTCCGCGTAAAGTTGACGTATTTTTGCTTTTTCATCATTCCCTTGACCTGTTGTCATAGGACCAGCGGGTATAAAGATTCCTGGTAAGTGACCAAATGTTAGTGCTCCAATCAATAAACCGGGGACGATTTTATCACACACCCCAAGATACAAAGCTGCATCAAAGACATCGTGTGATAAGCTTATCGCTGTCGCCATTGCAATCACTTCACGCGAAAAAAGGGAAAGCTCCATCCCCCTATTCCCCTGCGTAACACCATCACACATCGCAGGAACTCCCCCTGCTACCTGTGCAACAGCACCAACCATACGGGCTGCCTCTTTAATTAAGTGAGGAAACTTTTCAAAAGGTTGATGGGCTGAAAGTATATCGTTATATGCCGTGATAATGCCGATATTCCCAACGATATTTTCCTTCAAGCGCTCTTTGTCTATTGCACCACAAGCAGCAAAACCATGAGCCTGATTAGCACATCCCAAAAAACTCCGCTTGGGACGGTGAGCCTGTGCATTCGCAATACGATCTAAATAAATTTCTCGTGTAGGTCGAGAGCGTTCATAAATCCTTCGTGTAACTGTGGCAATTGTCTTGGAAAGTGCCATATTTATTTCCCCCTTCATTGATACTCCCCTCATTCATTAAAGAGAGATTGCGTTTCTATTCACCTTGTGTCTCATCTTCTAATTCACTTATTTCATTTTCTGCTGGCGACCAATAAACCTGCACAAGATGAGGAGAATTACGCAAAATCGCCCGAATGGGCATTTCTATTTCAGCTCCATCTTGACAAGCTTCTTCAAAACAATGGCGTTTCTGAAAACCTTCGAAATGGAGAATAATGCAACGAGATTGCATTATGACTGGCAACGTTAGTGTGAGTCTTGGCTCAATAGCACTTTTTGCATGAAGTGGTAAAACAAGTGCTTGTGTTCGAAGATCAAGTGCTTGCTTTAAACGATCAGCATCAGGAAAAAAGGAAGCCGTATGTCCATCAATCCCCATTCCTAAAACAACAACATCAAAGGGTTTGGGCAAAGTATTAACACGACTTGCTGCTGAAAAAGCGGCAAGTTCAACGGTGCGTGCCTTATGATAAAGTCCTACAAAACGTGCTTTCGTTGCAAAATTTTGTAACAAATAACGCTGTACCGTATGTTCATTTGAACGTTCATCATGTATAGGGACAAAACGTTCATCAACCAAAGTGATAATGATATTTTGCCAATCAATATCCGCTTTTGATAAATAATGAAAAAACAATTCTGGTGTTTTACCACCAGACACTGCTAAAATCGCGCGCTTGCGCTCAAGAACAGCTATACTAAGCTCTGCTGCAACACGGTCAGCCAATGCTAAAGCAAGAGTCGTGGGTGTTTCAAAATTTAAACGGTCAATATTCATTCCATGCATACTTATTGTTTATTGCTCTAAACTAAATTGTTCCATATACGTCCATCACGTTCCATTAAAATCGTCGAAGCAATAGGGCCCCATGAGCCCGCACTATATTCATAAATAGGCTGCTTTATTGCTTGCCATCCCTCAAGAACAGGCTCAATCCAACGCCAAGCCGCTTCAACTTCATCACGACGCATAAAGAGTGTTTGATCTCCACGAATAACATCCATTAATAAGCGTTCATAAGCATCAGGATTACGTTGAGAAAATGCAGAAGCAAAACTCATATCCAAGGGGATATGACGAAATCGCATACCACCAGGACCCGGATCCTTAATCATCAACCATTGTTTGACACCTTCATCAGGCTGGAGACGAATAACAAGCCGATTAGAAAAAATCTCATCCGAATCCACATTAAAAATATTATGTGGAATGGATTTGAAAAAAACCACAATTTCAGACATTCGCGTAGGCATACGCTTACCAGTTCGTAAATAAAAAGGCGTATCTGCCCAACGCCAATTATTAATCTTAACCTTCAACGCTACAAATGTTTCGCTCTCACTTGCTCTTCCCAAATCTTCAAGATAAGATCCCACACGAACACCATTCAATGTACCCGCGACATACTGCCCACGCACGGTATGTTGTTCTACATTATGAATATCAAGAGGTGTTAAAGAATGCAAAACCTTCAGTTTTTCATCACGCACAGCATTTGCTCTATTCGTAAATGGTATTTCCATCGCCACCAAACAGAGCAATTGCAACATATGATTTTGCACCATATCGCGTAGCGCACCTGCACTCTCATAATATTCTGCACGCCCTTCCAAACCTAAAGATTCAGCAACGGTTATCTGAACATGATCAATATAATTAGAATTCCATAACGGCTCATAAAGTGTATTCACAAACCGTAATGCCATCAAGTTTTGAACAGTTTCCTTGCCAAGATAATGATCAATGCGAAAGATTTGATCTTCATTACAAACACTTGCAAATGCATCGTTAAGCGAAACAGCTGTTTTTACATCACGACCAATAGGTTTTTCAATGATAATTCGTGTTTGTGGTGTTACCAAATTGCCTTTCCCCAACTGCATTGCAATATCAGCAAAAAGCTGCGAACCAACAGCCAAATAAAAAGCTCGAATATCTGCTGAATCTTGTGACAATACCAGCGCAAAATCTTGCCACCCTCGATTGGAGGAAACATCAACAGAAACGTAAGTTAAACGTGCAAGAAAACGATGAAGTTCAGTTGAATTGAGATCTTCCTTATGAACATGTGTTTCTAAAGACGCACGAACAAAATTTTGATATTCTTCATTATTCCATGCAGAACGTGCCACCCCAATAATACGGGTGGGCTCATTAAATTGCCCAACACACTGACAATGATAGAGAGCAGGCATAAGTTTGCGTGCTGCTAGGTCACCGTTACCACCAAAAACAATACAATCAAAGGGAGAAACTGGAATAATTTTACTGGCCATGAACTTATTTTATTTTTCTATTCGATTATTCAATCCTATAACTACTTATAACAGCTTCCATCATTAAAGCAGACAGAACCTAAATAAGCCATTAATTTTCTACATTTCAATCAATGTTTCTGTTAAAGACGATCCATTAAAGAAAACCAACGCATTGCTAAAAATATAAGCGGATAGCGCAAAACGTTTCCTCCTGGAAAGGATGAAATCTTTAAGTTCTGAAAATGGGCAAAACGTTCATGATTCCCAGTCAACCATTCTGCATATAATTTTCCCATAAAAGGAGCAAGCATAACACCATGCCCTGAATAACCACCACAATAAGTCATCCTTGAGAAAAGTTGGCGAACATAAGGCATACGCTCAACCGTGATAGCAACCGTTGCTCCCCAACGATGGCTGAGATTGATAGAGTGTAATTGAGGATAAATTTCAGCAATTTGCCGTTTTATACGTACATCTAAATTTATAGGATTCTTATTATTGTAACTTTCTACACCACCAAATAAGAGACGATTATCGATGCTTTTGCGAAAATAACGAACCATAAAACGGGAATCATCAACCGATTCACCGCTCATGAGAATTGAACTGTTCTTTGGTAATGGTTCCGTTGCTCCAATATACGAGCGAATAGAAACAATCTTTTTCTGAACAAAACGCTGAAGCCCAAGTTTATACCCATTCGTTGCGAGTAAAACATGCTCTGCTGTTATACTCCCTTTTTCTGTTATCACTTTCCAATGAACTCCCTTGCTCTTCACGGTTGTTACTTGTGTCTTCTCATAAAGCTTAGCACCAGCATCTTTAGCCCTTTTTGCCAACCCAACAATCAATTTTAAGGGATTTATATGACCGGTATCCGCATCATAAATACCACCACAATAAAAAGACGATCCAAGTCGCCTAGATGTTTCAACCCTATCCATAAAAGTAAGCGCATGATAGCCATAACGCTGCATTGCCTCAATATGCCGTTGATAAGAGAAAAGCTCACGCCTTTTATGGGTTACAGAAAACTGTCCTGCCATAAAATCGCATTGCAAATCAGGCAACGCGCATAAAGATAAAATATCTCTTTTAGCTTCTTCTGCTAAATCAAACAGCACTTTACTACGCTCAAAATCATATTTTTTCTCTAATGTTTCGACCCATTGCCGTTGCCCTGTTCCCAATTGTCCACCATTGCGTCCCGAAGCACCATCACCAAAACGTGATGCTTCAAATAAAACAACATCCACTCCAGCATTCGCTAAATGATAAGCAGCTGAAAGTCCCGTCAATCCACCGCCAATAATGACCACATCACACTGTCTATCTTCACAAAAAGAAGGATAAGAGGGACGCTCTTTTAAAGTATCTTCATACCAAGAAAGTCCTGGAGAAATTGGATTAGTGTCAATCATCGTGATAAACCTCAAACATTAAGCAAGAGATATTCGCGCTCCCACGGACTAATCACTTCCATAAAGGTTTCAAATTCTTGTCGTTTAATTGCAGCATAAGTACTGACAAACACGTCCCCTAAAATAGCACGTATTTCTGTATCTTGTTCAAACAAATTGACAGCCTCAATAAGACCACGGGGTAACTCAATATTATCAGCATTCACATTATTTGTTGTTGGCTCATCCGGTTTAATTTTCTGTTTTAAACCAATGAGACCACACGCTAAAGAAGCTGCAAGAGCTAAATAAGGATTTGCATCTGACGAAGGAAGCCTATTCTCGACACGTCGCGCTTGAGGAGCAGAACGAGGAACACGAAATGCTGTGGTCCGGTTATCATAGCCCCATCGTAAATTAACAGGTGCTGAAACATCCGGCATAAGGCGTCGATAAGAATTAACATAAGGCGCAAGCATGACAAGTCCTCCCGCCATATGTTTTTGTAATCCACCGATAAAATGGCGAAAACAAACACTTTCTTTACCATCTTCTTGCGTAAAAATATTTATACCTGTCTTCTTATTAACGACTGATTGGTGAATATGCATCGCAGAACCCGGCTGCCCTTGAATGGGCTTTGCCATAAAAGTTGCATACATATTATGTTTCAGTGCTGCTTCACGAATCGTCCGTTTAAACATAAAAACTTGATCAGCCAATTCAATCGGATCGCCATGACGTAAATTGATTTCAAACTGACCTGCCCCCTCTTCGTGAATAAGTGTATCAATCTCCAATCCTTGTTCTTCCGAAAAATGATAAATATCATCAATGAACTCATCAAACTCATTCACACCGGCAATCGAATAGCCCTGCCCCCCACCAATTGAACGACCAGAACGACCAACGGGAGGAACTAAAGGATAATCAGGATCAGGATTTTTCTCTACTAAATAAAATTCAATTTCTGGTGAAACAACCGGCTTTAGATCCATTTGCGTATAAAAGTTGACTACTTTTCGCAAAACATTTCGTGGTGTGTAATCGACAACTTGGCCATTTTGATATACAAGATCACAAATCACCTGTGCTGTGGGAGCATCTTCCCATGGTACAATGCTTAATGTAGACAAATCAGGCTCAAGACGCAGATCGCCATCAGTTTTAGGATATTCAAAGCCATGCCCATCTTCAGGATAATCTCCTGAAATTGTTGCTACAAAAACCGCTGAAGGCAATGCCAATGATGTTTCCGATGTAAATTTTTTAGAAAGCATCATCTTGCCACGCGGCACCCCTGCTTGATCAGGCGTGATACACTCAATATCCTCTACCTTACGGAAAGCAAGCCATTGTAAAACTTGTTCCCAATTTTTTACACCCCTTAAATTTTTAAGGAAATGAGGGACAGGCTTAGAACTCTTTTTTTCCATTTTTTTACCATTTTTCACAGCCATAACACACCAACTTAACAAAACAATCAAGCCCCGCAATTCATGGTACCATCCCATGCATGAATGTCACAAAAAATCTTAATCAACTTAATTTTGATAAAATACATAACTTCTATCAAGATAAAATGACCTTACCCTCATTATAAGCTACTGATTATATCAAACATGATGGAAAAATGGTACTGCAACACATCGTCTGCTAACCTGCACTGTATAAAAATCAGCGCAAACGAGCATAATCATCGCGCCCAGCCTCTTGCCAATATCATCTGACAGCCGACAGAAAATTTGTAATATTCAGCAGCAAAAGACGCGTTTTAAGAGGGTATCAGATACCTCCTAAAAAATTAATTATCCACAATAGCACTGCTGAATTTCTAATTTTCCCTCGTCCGTCAAAAGCTTATAGCAGAGTTATTTAGCGCAGATGTCCGTACAATCAGCGAACATTTAAAAAATATATTTGAAACTCAAGAATTAGATGAAAATTTAGTTATCCGGATTTTCCGGATAACTGCTTCTGTCTGTAAAAACTATAAGACACAACTTTACAACCTAGATGCCGTTATCGCCATTGGATATCGGGTCAACTCTAAACGCGCAACACAATTTCAACAATGGAGCACGCAAATACTGCGTGATTTTGCAATTATTAGAGTCTATGTCATTGACAAAAAGCGCCTTGAAAACGGTCTAGCTCTTAATGAAGACTATTTCGGACATTTACTCACTGAAATAAGAGAATTTAGCCTTAGTGAACAGCGTTTTTATCAAAAAAATTACAAATATTTATATAACCAGTCTGTATTATAACAAAGATGCACCAACTGTCTTTCATCTAAGTAACAGGCAAAGCCTGTTCAATTGTATATTCACTCTCAAACTCCCTCGTCTTTTATTAACTTTTTATCAGTACAAAGCCAGACCAAATTAAGTGGGATAACGAAACATATACAAAGCAAGGTGAAACAAAAAACTGCTTTTATACAAATACTCTTCGCCAACCAACCAATCAACACAAGCGCTAAAATACCAAAAATACGTGCAAGAAAACTAACAATGGATAAAACCGTATTTGCATTCTTTTGTTGAATATGTTTAAAAAAATTCTGCTTCAAACTGCGTCATAGGGACAGAAAAAAAACTGTGAAATACGGTGAATAAAATAATAGGGGCCCAACTGTTTGCAACGAGAAGCAGAGCAAACATAACAAAAGCACTCAGGACGAGTGAGCACAAAGTTATCACCATAGGAGCGCATTTGTGCATAGGATATTTAATTACAAAGCGATTAAATAAGTATTTTACGAGAGTATAAGACACAAAGCACAGGCCAAGAATAAGAATTTTAGTCTTTCCCGTTGCATTGTCTAATACTCCTGTTTGTCCCAAAATAAAAGGTTGCCAAAAATGAAATATTGGCTGCAATGCTGCAAAAATAAAACCACATATCGATATGTAATATAACCCGATTTTTGAGGTAACTAAATAAGTAAAAAGCTTCTGTTGCATGCAACAACGAACTCGAACCTATTAACTGACTACTCGAAACAGATGCAATAGCTATCCCCGTCACCCGACTAAACAAGAATACAAGCACGAGAAACCCGAAAGAACAAAAATAATATGCCGACTGATAATTATCCATACACAAAACAATAAGAACACCTAGTGCACCAGCAACCGTATTCATGAATGCCGTTAGTTCCCGCTTATAGGCGTTTACTTGGTGATAGATCAAACTACTCTTGTAACCATCGCTATCGATTAAGCCTTTAATCCATGTGCTATCAGCGCCAGAACATAAAGCAAAGCCTAAAGCATAAATAATTTCTGCCGGAATTAAGACAAAAAGATTAGGCGCGTAGATACATAAAAAGAAACATGATAGGATAACATTTTGTTTAACGCCAATTTTATCTCCTAAAATCCCACAAGGCACTTCAAAAATACAAATAGCTACGCTAAATACAATTTGCAATAAAGCGAGCTGTGTTATACTAACGCCCATAGACAAGAAAAAAAAGCATGGAACAAACCTGTAATCAGCCGAACCCCACTCATTGCCGCACAGCCATAGAGCAACTTTTTAACTTCATAATCTATCGTCATTAATATATCCAAAAGTTATAAAGCTGGCAGCTTTTTTTGCTGCCAGCTTTATATATTTTAAACCTCAATTCAGAAGAGTGCGTCGAGTAGCCATTTTCTGCTTACTCGTTTGGGCTTTAAGCGAAGTAACATCAACCCGCTTAATTTGAATTTTTTTCAGTGGTGTATACATACTTTTAGTTTTCATAACTTTACCTCCCGTATTCAATGAAAACAATTAAATTGAACATGAAATATATATTGTAGCTACTTTATAGCTATCTTTTGTCAATGTATTATTTTGATATAAAAAGTTTGGCTGTCCTCCCCGCGCTTACGTTAAGTATTTCGTGCATCAATCATTCTGCAACAACCACCGCGGCACTTGGAAATTTATGCGTCTCTTCGAGCAAAGTACGCTTATATTCATGTACAACTTTCATCCTTAGATGCAAAATCATCTTTAGCTAAAGCAACTTAACATTGCAGTGAGGGTCCATAGAGCGTGTGTATTAACTGGTACTAAATTTCACATGATAGTGCGTATTTTAGGATCTATTGCTATGAGAAGTAAGATCAATAACTTTACCCCAAAAAACATCATAATTTAAATTATCAAAAGCATTCTTCAAAACCCATGAATTAAGACTTGTAAGAATAACACCACCAGCAGCTGCGATTGTTTTGACAAATACATACACTTTAGCACCGCGATTATTATTAGTTATAAAAACAATAACTTCTTTAAATTGCTTCTCAGTAGGGTATAAATTAAGCATGTTTTTCTAGTCATTTTTTACGGAATTAAACTCTGCAAATTTACCGAACTTACTCCTTATTGTAAGCAGAACTCTATGGACAGTGGAACTATGCCCTTATAGTTAATGCTTATAGCGCTTTATTAAATAACCTACGCGCACATAGTTAAAGAGAGAAACGATTAAGCTGGCACCAATCATGCCAAACCAATAGCCAATAAAGCCATATTCAAAAAAATGTGCCATGAGCGCTCCCCCAAATAAGCCTATCCCCCAATAGCTTATTATGATAACAATGGTTGGCCAAAACGTATCAAGCAAGCCCACAAGTATGCCATTGAGCATGGCTCCTAAAGTGCCAAAAGCAAAAGACAATAAGACGAACGGAAGCAACACCCAAGAGAAAACAATAACGCTTTCCTCAGCAATATCAAAGATGGTTATAAGGATAAATTCATAAGAGAGATAAACAACTCCTGATAGAAACAAGACATAAGCGACAGCAAAAACTGTGACACTCATACGTAACTGTTTCAGAGCCATATGAGTCCCATCTGTTCTATACCATGCTGCCATGGTCGTAGCTGCACTGGAAATCCCCAAAGCTACCACAGAAATAAGTATATCAAGGCGCATTCCAATCGTATGCGAGCCAAAGCTTCGACTCCAAAAGCTGTAATCATGAAGGCAATGACAGAAGGAAAGCCTTCCGCAATAAGAATACGGATACCAATGGGAAATCCTACGAGCAGCAATTTTATGATTCGTGAAATCTCAAACTTTGGTTTCAAATAATGAAAGTGAAAGGAATGAAAAGCAGAATTGTGGGGCAGAATGATTGCCACTGCCATAACAATCAAAATACGGATCAAACTACTCGCAATTCCAGCACCAAAGACACCTAATCCGCTTGCTGGACCTATCCCAAAAATAAGCAGCCAAGAGATAAGAAAATTCATAGGGATAGCTGCAAGCATAACAAAAGTTAAGGGCTTAGGATCACCAATTGCTGACAGTAATCCGCGGCCATTGACATAAAGATAAAAAAACACCACTCCTATCGCAGCGCCCCTGTTATATTCCTGCGCTATATGGGCAATTGCCTCATCTTGACCAAGAAGACATAAAATATTCCTCGTATTGAATAAAATAATCGCACTCATCATTCCAATCAAAAGGGAAAGCCATATTCCTTGATCAAACCATGCTTTTAATGCATCTCTATCTTGTCTACGAAAGCTTGCTGCAAGTTTTGGTGCAATCGCAGTAATAATCCCTAGCCCCAACAACATCACAAAACTAAACAGACTCAGAGCTAACATTGTACCACTTAAGGCTTGAACACCTAAATGCGCCACAAGCGCTGCATCTGTAAAGGAAATCATCATCTGAGAAATAAAGCCAACAGCCAGTGGCAAGCCAAGAGAGAGCAATTGCTTCATCACAACAAACATTGGGAAAACCCTTCCATACTGAAGTGCATATTAAGCTTGGATCTTTCAAACAAAACGTATTGATTTTTTTTCGTCAAGTTTTTCCACCGCAAATCTTGTGTAAAGGGTGCATAATGAGAACGCATTATGCTAAGAGGAAATACTCAATTCTTAAAAGAGAAGCGCAATGCCCCTTTATTGGTTTTTTGGACTTCATGCCATGCGTTTTTTTGTACAACATTATACCCCAAGCAGTTACAATCTAGCTATCACGTCGCAACTGCATAAGTCTTACGCACAAAAAGGGCTAAAACCATCCAGCCTACAGCATCGACAGATGCTTTGATTATTTAGTGACATCGTTATGCGCAGCTGCGGCTATGCGCCGTGTAATGGGCATTCCTATATCAAAATTTCCAATAACACTCCTCTAACGCTCGCTAAAACGAGTTCAGCTAATTATTTCCGCTATCACAAATATTTGCATGGTTATCATGATGATTATGTGGTTGGCTTTGGGGCGTCAGCACAGTCGATTCTTGGCTCACTCATCACACGAACCAATCCCAGTCGAAGAAAATACATTACTGACATACCACTTAAAGGAAAATCCAAAATATACTACAATTGGGTATCAGCAGAGCAACAAGCCTCCAAGGCTTTGTGTATGCAGCTACCTTATAACGGCTATGCCCAAAAAGAAAGAATTGACTGGACCGCACTCCCCTCTTTCGTATACAATAACCTACAGCAGCTCATAATAGGTGCAGGTCTCATCGCAGAAAGTGATAACGATCTCCAGCTAACTCAGCGTGGTTGGCAATGGTATTCCGACCTTATGTATTTTCTTCCACCTCAGGAAGACAGGAATCTCTTGGACGACTATGTCGCAAACATGCTGAATACAACCGCCGTACTTGATGGACCAGCGGAAATCTGTGTGGCATCTTAAGGAGAACAGAATGTTCACGCTTTTTGCCAACAAGAACATACGCTATTTTTGCCTAACCGTTAGTCTGCTCGCCTTACTCAGCGGTGCTTTGCGCACTGCCATCCCGCTATTAGCAAGACAATCTGGATATGGCGTCATCGGAGTAAGTTGGGCGCAAGGTCTCTTCTCATTAGCGTGGCCAATTTTCGGCATCCTTGCAGGCGCTTTACTTGATCGCTGCGACAAAATAAAACTTGCCACCTCGGCTCTCCTCATCTTCATGCTACTGCATATTGTCCTGTTCATCCTGCTTATGATACAGATTGCTCCAGCCGAACAAATTTTCTTCTATGCAACCATTGCTGGATTCATCGTCGTTTCTGCCGAAGCTTATATAATGACGATTCCACCACTTATCATGGAGGGAGAGCGATTGATGACCTTCTACTCTATTGTCTTGTTTTTAGATTTCGGGGTCTCCTATTTTCTTGCCCCTGTCATAACAAGCAGCATTTTAGCGCATAGCACACTGCTATTTCTCGGCCTGTTAATCGTGCTTTTTATCACATTGATTTTTACCACTCGCCGTGCTGTTCCGACATCGCCAGCACTTGATAAAGAAAACATCACTTTCCGTTATATCATTGCCGGCTTTCATTTCATTTTTTCAAGTCGGCATCTCACCTCCCTTACATTACTCACATTCTTTTTATCGGTGGTATTTGGAGCATTCCTAACCTCATTCATCTTCTTCGTTACCGACAGTCGGTATCTGGGCCTCCATAGCAGCCAATATGGCGTGATGTTTGCAGCCTACGCGCTTGGTACAATGGCAGGTGCCCTCTTTGCGCCACGTATACGCTATGCACCGGTGCGCCTAGCTGTTCTCACTGACGGTTTAGGAACGGTTGTCTTGCTGCTGATTCCAGCCTTTTCAAAAAGTGCTGTCGTCGTATGGAGCATCACCTTTATCGCTGGCGTTGGAGCAAGCTTATGGTTTATTGGAGTTACCGCCTTCAGGCAGCGCCTCACACCAAAGCAACTTCTTGGGCGCGCTAATTCTGCTTTTCGGGTGATAGGCTATGCTGGAATGCCGGTCGGAAGCTTTTTGGTCGGCGTTCTTGGTTCTTTTATATCGTTGCAATTTGCTGCCACCTTTATCGCTGGACTCCTATTGGTGGCTATCGCGATAACGCTTCCATTTCTTTGGCAGGCTGATCATATAGACACACCCAATCCTGCCACGAGGTGACAGCTGCTTTTAAAAAAAGACACGGTCGAAAAAGGCATACATCCCCTATTACGCAATCGATTGATCTGTTTTTTGGACGAGGAAATTATCACCATAATGGCTGATAGAGCTAAGGAGCACTATAGAAGCAGCTAAACAAGCGCTAAAGACAAAACAGCCCCTTTACGCTGCATTGGACGATGATCTCAACCTATATGAAGGCTGCAGAGAGCTTATAGCGTAGGAAGTGCAATTCTTAAAAAAACGCCGC
The DNA here is from genome assembly GCF_003606325.2 of Bartonella kosoyi. Lineage (NCBI taxonomy): Bacteria > Pseudomonadati > Pseudomonadota > Alphaproteobacteria > Hyphomicrobiales > Bartonellaceae > Bartonella > Bartonella kosoyi. The sequence goes on along the minus strand of NZ_CP031843.2, from coordinate 1,047,976 downwards.
CCTAGCAATACCCCCTTATACTCCAATTAATCCGTCTTCCACTCTTATACGCATCTTTGCGCTTCTCCGTTACGCTTAGTATAAAATTTGTACATCACAATTCCTTTTATCCTATTTATTTCTGTATCCTCTGCCAATTTACTTTCATGCAAAGTGTCGTATAAGCTGTTCTCTTTATTTTTTAAAGTTTCTTGTGCTTATTTTATTTCTTTTCGCTTACGCAAGCCAGCTCGATCAATTCGCATTGCCACATTTTGACATTTTGCTTTTTTTGCCTTGCTTTTTCAAGGGCAATATATTGATTTATAATGATAATCTAGCGTTATTCATATTGAATTAGAACCCCGAATATCGTAAGATTCTCTTCATTTCAAATCTACTTATCTTGAATCAATTCATATCATTTGCTTGCACGTCATAAGCGGAGCTGGTGTGTGGGTAAAATTTATACAAGAAAGGACTAAAAATGGCTCTTATGAACACTCTCAAGTGCCAAGAGCTGTCGCAACACCCACGAGCTGGCAAATATAATGATGGTGCTGGCTTACTACTTCATAAGCGTAAAGATGGTGGTGCTATATTATTTCATGGGTGCTTTATCGTTATACCCTTCACGGTCGGCGCTGTGAAACGGGTTTGAGTGCTCTTTGAGAGATGTCTCTTTAAAACAAGCTCGTGAATTGCAAGAGCAATAATTTTCCCCCTCTAAGTTGGCGCGCTGTTTCGCATATTAAAGACGGCGATTTTATATTTCTTCTTGTGCGCTATTATGGCACTTACAAATATTATCAGCAAGCTGATCAATTGGCACAAGTCCATCCCAAAATGTCTATCTTTTGGCATTGACATATTTCTAACAAATCGAAGAGCTGAATCTCCAATTTGACGACATATCACCACGGGTAAATTTAAAATTGCTTCACATGTGACATAACCAAACACAATCTAGAAAAAAAACCTCAATAATGACGGTGTCTTCCAACTATATGCCTAAGCTTGTTGTTACTATAAACCTACTGCGCGCCCAAGTTTACGGGTTCGCATCTTATGTCTCATCATAAGGTGCACTTGCACACTCAAAAGCAGAAATTCTCTATTCCTTTGAAAATAAAGTAATAAATCTAAAAAATACCTTTTTAGACAAGATCTCTACTCATTAAGACGCTTCGGCTTGTTTGAACAAAAAAAGGAAAAATACGAGAGAAAAGTCTTTACTCTGTTATCGCTCAAACGACCCGAAAAAACCGATAATCGCAGTTTTTTTTAAAGAAGAAAGCAAGAAAAATGAAAATAGTTGTACAAAAGAAAATGGTACTGCACGCGATACATCGCATGCTAACGTTCTCTTTAAAAACATATAGATAATTACAACCAGCTTCAAAAAATAGCCTTACCAATGAAGTACTCGCTAGAGGGTTGCGTGCACAACGCAATAATGACACACTGACTCCCGCAAGCGTACTTTACATATTGTACGCGTAGCCTGTATGGAGTCTGCCGCTCCTAAATACTCAAACGTAATGCTACTGGGTCGTACAGTGTGATCGCAGTTGCCCCCTTAACACCGGTTCCTACCATATCATAATGCTTGACAAAAGCATCATGCCATCATCGCAACCGCTTTGCATATAGGTTCCACAACATAGTTCTACAAACTGTGACGCATTGCCAAGCTAACAGTTTTCTTGCCCACCTACGCCAATGAGACCATCACTCTCGTCTTTTTGAATCGTAAAACAAAATGATTTACTATCAGCGATAAACCATCTGCTCAAAGTCCAGCTAGCTTAAACTCATAGCATTCTAAACCTTTAGGCTCACTCTGCCCCCAAGGGGGGTATAGTCAGATATATCACTTCCGTCACGTATTCACGCGTTGGGATAAAAAATCTGAAACTATGAGGCAACGCTGCATTTGTATGCAGCGTTGTTGTTAGGAATAAGCTTCTATTGAGATAGTTCTAATGGGAAGCACCCACAGCTAATGGTATAAGGATTAATTTGGATTCTTTCGAAATGCTATATATAAATTTAATGTGCCGCCCCAAAACACACCATCAGTGACCCCACTTAAAAGACCAAAAAGAAGGTTAAAATCAAATGCATATTTCAAATCAGGTTTAACATTGAGAAAAACAATCAATGTGAATTTGATGACAAAAGTGATAAGAATAAATATCAGCGTCAACGGCGTACCAGGCCGAATAATGAAATCCGTTCCCTCTTTGATTTTTAAACGCGCAGTAGCACGCCAGAGCAACCAGCCAACGCCAACGCCGATCATCAGTCCCCCCAACATTGCGATTGCTCCCCAGCCCGGGAACGCCAGCTTGTTAATCACATCGCTTGCGCCCAAAAAAAGAAAGACTAACGGCAAGAGAAAAAGGCGATAAACCTTCATTTCCCTATCTTTCAATGCGATTATTCCCATCGTAATGAGAAAAATAAGTAAAATCCAGACCCATAAAGGGGTTCCGGTCAGAATGTTAAATAATGACATATTATGCTCCATGATGTTTGGCGCGATAAAAATATTGCATGATGTTAGGAAGATATTTAGAAAAAAGAATACCAGCACAAATTAAACTCATAGTGCCCCACCAAAGCTTGGGGGGCCATGCAAAAAAAGCCCCTAGAAGACCATTGGCAAAAAAGATGATTACCCAAATCCATGTAATATATTTATTGATGAGATAAAATAGGATATGTTTGCGTTTCTCTTCAGAAGCACCAGCACTGGCATAAAAAATGGTAAAGGGTTTCTTTACCAACAAGCTCATCAATGAAACCAGAGCAAGGGACAAATAGCAAAAAACTATGGGGTAGTTCAGTAAAAGTGTAGACCATCTAGCGAAATAATTAACAAACAGGACAATAACTGTCAGAATGTTCGTAATCATCATGAGTTCCCCCCGTCGGACAATTTTAATATTCGCAGCAATAATGGACAATAAAATCACAGTCAAGATGAGAGAGCATTCGACCAGAGTTAAAACGTTTCCATTGATAACCCAGGAGTAAATACTCCACGGAATAAAGAGACTATTATGTTAAACATGGTGCATCCTCCTTGCACTAATGCGTCATCGCCGCCTCAAGATTCCCATCTTCAATCTCATGGAGGATAATAGAAAGGAGGACACTAGAAAATTACATGATAGCATATTTGCAGACTTCCATATGCGCGTGGCCAGTGGCACACCCTCCCCCCAATTCGTACAGAAATGACGTCGCTCTTGGTACTGGACGCGTTACCTCGGTGGCTAACCTTCTCTATTTTTTTTGCAGAACAGAAAGCGCATATCAGGCTCTCTAGCCATACTTAGAGTACGCAAAGTTATTCATCACTCTACAACACTTAAGCGCGCAATTTTATGTTTTGTATTAAAGGATTTTTGCTTTCAAAATATACGAACAACATCACACAAAGTAGAATAAACAAGCTGCCCCCAACATTAAACCAAACCTTCTCTGTAACCAGCACTGTTGCACCGAAACAGTTAACAATCGCGTGGACAAAAAAAGGCGCACACACATAAAATTTAGAGCGCGTAACAACACTACGATACGCCAAGCATGTGTTTAAAATATGCATGAGTATGACGCTCATTAAAGCACACAAAAAAATACTCGCTTGCGTCCAGGAATAAAAAATTACATATTCACTGGCTAATAACCTAGATCGAATAAGCCAGCCATTATAAACAAGGAAAGGCCCTAGCGCCTTGTAAACTAATTCGCATAAACCCCAGCCTATGCCAATATTCAGCGGCAAACGCCATAACAAACTAGGCGAGCACCGATAAAACTTAGTAACTAACCAACGACGTACGGCTTCTTCTGCTACAACAAAAAAAACCGTAAATGTTAAAAATAAAAAAACAAGCGCCAGCCCCTGCTCTGCACGACTCTTGGTTTCAACAATATTCATCATATAAAGCGTTTTTATTACAGATTGCTCCCAAAAAGCAATAAGCCCGCCACCAATGCAGCTAGCAACAAACCATCCCACAGCACCGGCGACAACCAATTTGAACTTCAGAAAATGATGAAACACACATAGAAGAAAAACAACGCCAAGCACTTGCAATAAACGTAAGGCATCAAGTTTATGTTCTGTTTCCCAGTAACGCCATACTAACAGCACAATCACCCCAAAAACTATGCCGCTCAACAGCACATTTATCCAACTAAATGTAGAGCGAAACAAATTATAAATGACAGCACCATAAATAAGGCCTGCGAAAAGCGAAGTAATAAATAAAACCAACATTATTATGCCCCCTCATTTACTACAGCGTAACTGCTATTTTTCTTCATGGATAATCTGTCTTGCACAAAATCATAAATTTGCCGCATAAGAGCAAACATAAGAATAGTAGCGATTGTATAATGCCCAATTGCAAGAAGTTCTGGCTCAGCGGCCCGCCATGAAAAGCGCGCCCAAGCCGCCAAGCATTGTAAAAGCAAGATAAGAACAAAAAAACGCCATTTCTTGTCAAGGCAAATCAAAAGCATTAAGAAAGTTGATAAAAGACTCAGACCTATAATAAACGCATAATATATTACCGTCTCAAGTAAAAAAAGTAAGGCATCCCTATCAAGACTAAAGGCCCCTTTTAGGATCTTCACAGCTTCTGGTAGAGATGTAAGCAGTGCAAGCCCTATAGCAGCCCCCCAAATTCCTATTCCCACGCCCAGTGCTGTCTCTACACCATTGCCATTATCTTCTGCCACCCAATGAGAGAGCAAAAAAAACTGCATAATCGCTATGCTTATAGGGAATAGACCAACAGCAAAAACAATATTAGGCGTACTATAAGCAAAAAAATCAAAAATTAAACTACCTATTATACGCATAAAGCCGTATAGAAAAAAAATCAAAAGCACATAACAACCAGCGCTTGACCCAATAATCGTCTTCGTGTCTTTAAACGCTTTAACCAAAGAGAGTAACCAGCGGTACCCCAATATAAGCGAAAGCGCCAAAACATAATAAGGAAAATAACTCACAGCGCCATAAACATAAAGAAAAACAAGACACAAAACAACGAGCAAGAAAACCAAATGTTCAACCAATGTTTTTTTCTTCATCAAAGGAAAAATAATCAGCACCAGACAAAAAACGGCGCCGATAATAGATAATGTCAATTTGTCAAGCATTATGGTAAGCCTCAGAAATAGAATTTATTAATATTGCGTAGTCTGAAGAAATGCCAAACATAGACAAAAGACCAACCGCAAAATGAATTACAAAAGGCAGATAGAAATAGGCCTTTCGCTTATCTTCGAAACCAAGATTCATAAAGCGCGTATTTACAACATGCATCAATACAATTATGCCCGCGGCAATAAGATAGATGATCGCTTGTGGACAAGATTCAAATGCGACATAGCCCGCCATTTGTGGCTCCCTATCAACACGGTAATTCAAGTAAAGAAAAAGAGCTGGGAGGGTCTTATAGCATAAGTCTAGGACACCCCAAGCCCAGCCCGAAATAAAGGACCTCACGCGCAGCTAATTCTGGCTTATATACGCGAAGCAACCACAAACGCAAAAGCTCCGTAGTTAAAACTGATATCAAAAGGATAAAAAAGGGATAGCTTGCAGCAACCAAACTCATGTAATGCACCACCTGCTGCTGGCTATTATGAGCAGCAGACAAAGCAGGCAATGGCAACAAAAAGCTCAAATATACAAAACCTGCCCCAATACACAAGGCAACAACTGCACCACAGAATCCAAGAACTAAATATTTATATAAGTAGCGCTCGTGCAGAATTAAAAGCATGCCAAGATAACATACCAAAAGCAAAAAAGATAAGTCTGGAAGCCCACTTTCACTATGTGGATAAGCGAAGATGATAACGCAGGAAAGGCCAGCTAGCCCCCCAAAAATGGCGCGCTCGCCCAATAAGCCATTGTTTTTAAGGACACGAGGGCTGGAACTTATCCCAAAACCAAGCTGCATTCCAAAAATTAAGTCAGACATATAATTTCCCTAAGGCGCCTTGCCCTCCAAAGTATACCAAGATATTATTGCGGGAGAGCCCCCCTGCTAAGGGGTTGATAGTGTACCCCTTAGCAACGCCTTTGCCTTGTTAAAAAGCTAGGTCAAACAACAATTTCACCATTTAGAGCAAGCACAATCCCAATCAGCTTTAGCAATACCCGCGGCTGCGCCACGGACCCCGCCTACTATTGCTCCAGAAACTGCCCCTCTTGGGAGGGTTGCTCTAGGCTTTAGGATAAAACCCAAAGAACTATAGCCTCCTGTCTTCTCACTCAGTTTTCTTTTTAAACGGGTTAATCACACTAAGCTTCACATTCTTTGATTTAATGTAACGCACGTACAGATAATAAACAGCACACAGCAAACAAAGCCACTTTATAACCATTCCATAGTTATCGTCTGTATGAACAAACGCTACATAATAAGAAACAAAGAGGCTAAAAAACAGCTCTGCAAGAACATCAAGAACCAACCAATAATATTTCTTTGTAGTAACAAAGAGAACCATCAAAAATGTCAAAAAAACTTGGCCCGTTAGAATAGCGAAACCAAACACCGCATAATCAAACATTTTTTTCACTGCCTCCCTGTTTGCAAAACCTATCTGTTGATAGATTTCTCGAAGGTCTGATAAAAGCAGTGATGACACAAAAAAGACGCCTATGGCAAACCCACAGCCAATGCAAATGCTTAAATCTAGCACTGACATAGATTTTTCCTTCAAAGCTTTAGCAATTAGGACATAGCGAGCACCCGCTATCATCAACGGAATAATGAAAAGCAGATAAATATAGCTCGAAAGCTGCAGATCAAAAAAATCTAACAGAAGGTCATCACTCATAACAATAAAACCAGCTGCGATGAAAAAAATGGGGCAACTTGCGATAATGGCCAAACTAAAGCGTTTTATATTGTTTACTATATTGGGTATAAATTCAATGCAAAAAGAAAGAAAGAACATAATTATAGCAACATGAGAAGATGTTATCGACACATCGTCTATATACTCAAAATACTCAAAGGCATAAATGAGAGGAGGAACAACCAATGCCGCCACTATGAATGTAACCGTGTTCTCCCTGCCTAACATGCTTTTTCCATTAATAGCAATAGTTTTGAAGAATAGATACATGCCAAACCACAGACAAAAATAAGCGAGCACTAAACCAAACGCGCCCATAGCTCCTCCTGTGCAATATTTCAAACATAAAGGTGGCACCTTTTACAGTACCACCGTTCTAGGCTTTAGGATAACCCAAAGAACTCCATCAAAAGCCCGTCAATATCCCAACACCGTACAAACCACCTGAATTAGCAATAGATTGACCAAAAAACTGTGTGCCACACTGGACAGCAGCCACACCATAACCAGTATAACCGCCTATGGTGTTTCCGAATTGATTGCCTACACTTTGCCCAAAGCTTGCTATGGCCATTGCAGTAACAGGATTACGCGTTACCCATGCTCCTGCGACAAGACCACTCGCAAGGCCAACCTGACCACCATACTTGTTACCAAACGCAGAACCAGAGTTATATTTGCTACTAAAATTATCGGCACTGCAATAATCGTACGAACCACTTGAATGTGAACTTGAACTTCCCATTTATTTCATACAATTTAGTGTATAAATAAATTCCCTCAAGGTTACTTATGTCCCCGCGCCAGAATGGCTTACCCATAATCAACCACCGAAACACCCCCTGGAGATATGAATGCACTTTCATGTAAGTTCATATTTATAATATATAGTTGATAAAATAAAGGAAATTGTGTCGAAAATATGTCAGATATTAGCAAATTTATGCTTACTTATTTCATGTATTTAAACTTAATAATTTATATTATGGGCAATAATAATGAAATTCAAATAAGATTCTCTTGGTTTACAAAATATACTAAAAGTATATAAATATACTGATAGAGATATTTATTGTTGTAATTGCAATCAGAATCATAGATTTGCTTAACCCATTTATATTTTAAGCGATTATTGATCGTATCATTCTGTTTTTGGCAAAATTTGAGAAAAATCATCCGCGCTCGGTCTCTGCTTCGTGACGGCTCACACGCAAAAAAGGCCGCCAAGCGTGGCTTTTAACTGCCTCACAAAACGCCAAAAATAAGAATTAGAAAAGCTGGAAAAGATAAATGGTACGGTTGGTGGGATTTGAACCTACGACCTCTGGTGCCACAAACCAGCGCTCTAACCAACTGAGCTACAACCGCATAAAAAGTAAATCTATCATAACTGTTCACGATTTTGTAAACATTTATTCTTCGCTTATGTGACATAAGGAAGATCAACAAAGTTTGCAAGCCCCTTAAAAAAAATCTTGCAATTTTTTGTGAAGAAAAAATGTTTTTTACAAAGAAAATTTTTACAAGGGAAATTTTGCCCAATGCTCAAGATTATGATCACGATAGTCTTTTATGTTATCGACACCATCTTGTTGCATCATCTGCAAAATCTCTTTCAGAATAGTTATGACAAGATTTGGACCTTCATAAACCATCCCACTATATAATTGAATTAAATCTGCACCTGCTTTTACTTTTTCCAAAGCGGTTTGTGCATCCTTTACACCGCCAACGCCGATAATTGCAATCTCCTTCCCTAACTTTTGACGCATTTTTGCAAGCACAATCGTAGAACGCTCAAAAAGTGGACGTCCAGAAAGCCCTCCCTCTTCATTGCTGAAAGGACTATTGGTAAGACCTTGACGTGAAAGAGTTGTATTGGAAACAATGAGTCCATCAAAATCAGAAAGTTTTATTTCTTCAGCAATATCATCCAATTCTTTCTCTGATAAATCTGGAGCAATTTTTAAAAAAAGGGGAAGCGAGAATCCATGCTTTTTCTCTTGCTCCTTTCGCGCTTTTGAGATGGCATTCAACAAAAGATGCAAACTATCACGAGCCTGTAAATCCCGTAAACCTGGTGTATTAGGAGAAGAAATATTAACCGTAAAATAATCCGCAACATCATAAAAATGAGCAATGCCAACAGTATAATCGTCAATCTTATCAACTGTATCCTTATTGGCTCCAATGTTAACTCCTACAACACCCGTTTTTTTACATGCCCGCAGTCTGTTGTAAACAACTTGATGCCCATCATTATTAAAACCCATTCTATTAATAATTGCTTCATCTTCTTTTAAACGAAAAAGCCGTGGTTTAGGATTTCCAATCTGAGGCTTTGGTGTCACTGTTCCAATTTCAGTAAAACCAAATCCTAAACGAAAAATTTCATCAACAACCTCTGCATTTTTATCAAACCCCGCTGCAAGACCAATAAAATTTTGAAACTCAAGCCCTGCAATCGTTACATACAATTGCTTATCGACAACCTTTTGACAACCGTTTAAGCCACTTTTCAATCCAACAATCGCTAAGCGGTGCGCATGCTCTGGATCTAACATAAATAAAGCAGAACGGCCAATACAACGAAAAAAACTCATCAATCCTTCTCCACAACACAAAAATGATCCATCACACCTCACATATACCTTTTAACACAAAAGATCGCCAAGAGAGCATATTATTCAAATAATATCTCCCCTTCTATTAAGAATAGTTCATCACGTCATCATCATTCGCGTGGATATTTATGAACCCTGAATAGAAAAAAAATTATTCTTAAAAAAACATTTCTCTCTTTCACACTTGTTCAGTTAGCTAAATATGTCTCTAAATCCTAAATCTTATAAAATGCCTGTATGAATTGAGACATCAACGCCCCTTCGCCAAACCATGGTCTTATCTCTTGCAAGCAAATTCATAATGTCTTTAAAAAGGCAAGAAAATTATCTCTATTTCCAAGGTTCTTTTATGTCATTAAAGTTTCTTTGTGTAATGTTGTGTCCATATAGACACGGCGCTGTTCTAAATAATCAGTACGACGATAGGCACGCTCTACTTGTCCTCCTACCGTATGACTTAGAATAGTTTCAGCAACCTCATAGGGGGCATCGGTTGTTTCAGCAAGCCAATCGCGTAAACTAGAGCGAAAGCCATGGCGGCAGGCGTTTAGTCCAGTCTGTTGCATATATTGAGCCATACAATTTGCAGCAAGGGGACCGCGACCTTTAGCAGAAAAAAGGAAACCATTGCGAGACAAAGGACGCGCTTCTTTAATCACTTCTAATGCTTCTGATGATAGAGGCACACGAAATTCTGTTGTAGCATCACGTCTACCTTTCATACCTTCAGCGGGTATGGTCCAGGTATCATCTTCAATTTGATCTTCACGAATATGACGCAAAGGATTGGTACGAACCCCTGTAAGGATAAGCAAGCGCAATGCCAAATGTGTCATCGTTGTTTTTTGGCAAAGCATTTTATAAAAAGCTGGCACATCTTTCCAATCCATTGCTGGTCTATTCGTGATCTTATGGCGTTGTTTACCTAATAAAGCTTGTGCTTTTTCTGTTGCTTGTAAATCAACATTCAATCCTAATGCAGCCGCATGTTTGAGACAAAGATTAAGACGGGTAAGAGCTCTATTAGCTGTTGCAGCTTTTGTATGCCAGATAGGAGCGAGGGTATTGCGTATCTCTGTTTGTGTAATCTCTGAAACGGGTAAACAGCCTAATTTAGGGAGAATATGAAGTTGTAAAGGCGAAAACCAACGCCCATTTTTCCCATCATTCTTTAGTTCTGCTTTACGACTTTCAAAAGCATCTACAGCAATATCTTTTAAGTAATGAAGATTGCTTATTGCCTCACGCTTTTGTTTATCGCGTTCTTTAATAGGGTCACAACCTTCACGAAGAACAGAACGCCACCCAGTTGCCAATTCACGGGCTTGTTTTAAAGAGACATCTCTCAAGGCACCCAATCCCATTTCACGACGGCGCCCGTGAAGGGTATACCGTAAAAAAATCCATTGAGCACCTCCATCTTTACGCTTATGGAGAAGCAAGCCAGCACCATCACACTATTTGCCTGCTCCCAATGTTGCGACAGATCTTGCATTAAGACGGTTCATAAGAGCCATTTTTAGTCCTTTCTTATACAAATTTTATCCACACATTCATCCCACTTGTTATGTGCAAATGAGTGGTTTTGATTGAAGTAATATAAACTGATTTAAAATGAGACAATCTTACGTTATTCGGGACTCTCATTCAATATAAATAACGCTAGATTATCATTATAAATCAATTTGTTATACAACAAAAACAAAGCTTTCTCTATAAAGCTGTTTTCCTCATAAATTTATAGAATACACGGTTCGTAAAAGCATCTACACTCATGCCATTGGTATGCCATTTAGCAGCATGGTATTCAGCCGTTTGTAATGTATTAATAAAATCTTGAAGAATCTGCGCTGTTACCATTGCTGATGCACTAAATACGGTTTTACATCTATTATAGGTCCTCTGTCTAACACACAGCTGAAGTGATAAAAGCTGATCATTAAACGCACACTTATCATACCAGAGATTTGCAAACCCTATAGTTCTGCTCTCTATAAACTAATACAATCTTCCAACTGATGAAAACGTTGTTCCAATAGAAGACATACCCCTCATATAAAATAGACAGAACGCTATTAGGTTGCTAATTCACGTGCTTTCTTTAAAGAAACATTTCTAAATTCTCTTCAGCACATTCCAGGACGCAACCTGTATGATATAATTATAAATCACTGAGCACAACTATCTTTACACTTGGCACAACAAGCCGGCAATCTCACACTTTGCTCGTTCCCAATAGCGTTTTTACAGCTCTTGGCACTTGAGACAATTCATAAGAGGCATTTAATTCTTTCTCTAGAATTTTTCATCAACACACCAACCTCGTTTATGACATTTAAGTACGTGATTTTATTTGATTCAATATGGGAGAGACTATGAGGGGAGAATTTTACGATATTCGGCGTTATGATTCAAGTTAAAAAGGATAACTTATCATTATAAATCAATGTATTGTATTCTATTAAAATTATGATCACTTTCAACCTCTGCAACACAATACAAATAGCTTTTAGTCTAGATAATCTTGCATCCCTAATTGCTCTACCGATTGCTGAATTAAGAGGAACTATCTGGCACTATAAATTTTATTCTGGCCTTATCTATCCATTTCTCCCATCAGTACTGAAATATAATTTTTATTCTCAATTCTCTTTTTATGCCAAATATAATACTTCATTCGAAAAAGTTCCTGATATATCAACTCTCAAAACTTCTAACTTTGTGGTACTGTGTAAAATTTTCTTTTTTAAATGTTATCATAAAGATGCGAGAAAATGATATAACTTTTCGTTGGAAAAAGCAGATACAGTTTTTATCAAAAAAGCTGTTCTCTACGAAATATATACATTCAAATAGACTCCATAGAGCCCTTTATTAAGCCTCATAAAATTCTTGGAAAATAATATTAATGTTGTAGTATAGTCCTAAAAGTAAAATCTGCCCTTTCCTTTTTCATCAAAAGCGGTAAGTAGATTACCGTATATCGCTTACATAAAGGGGAAACCGCAATGCTGAAAGAATTCAAAGAATTTGCCCTAAAAGGTAATATGATTGATCTTGCTATTGGTGTGATTATTGGGGGCGCTTTTGGTAGCTTAGTCAACTCAATTGTCAATGATATTTTTATGCCAATCATTGGACTTATTACAGGTGGAATTGACTTTTCTAATATGTTTATTCAACTTGCTGGAGAAAAACAAGCGACATTGAGTGCCGCCAAAGCAGCTGGAGCAACCATTAGCTATGGGCACTTTATCACTTTACTTATTAATTTCCTCATTATTGCTTGGGTTCTTTTTTTCTTCGTTAAAGCTATGAATAAAATACGTAGAAAAGAAGAAGGAGAAAGCTCCAATAAAATCTCTTCAGAAGAACAACTTCTAAAAGAAATTAGAGATCTCTTGGCTAAGAAAAAGTAAATTTATGTACGATTTACATCATGGAACATGAGGAAAAAACATTTCCACAGTCGTTCCATGATTGGGTTTTGAGAATAATAAAAATTCTCCCCCACTTTCTTCCACCATTGCCTTACACATTGGGAGTCCTAAGCCTGTTCCCATAAAAACACTGTCACCAGATCGACCATCTTTTCGCTCTACTTGACCATAAGGTTGTAGGGCCTGTACAGTCTCCTCTTCGCTCATTCCTATACCATTATCACTCACTGAAATTTTTACGCGTTCTTTTCTATAAGAAACATGAACAATAATCTGACCACCCAGAGGTGTAAAACGAATGGCGTTGGAAAGAAGATTCCATATAATCTGGCGAAACATTTGTTGTGATACAGGAATAAATGGAACATGCGGTGGAGCAACAATGCGCATGATAATGCCATTATGATTGGCTTCTGTTTCAAGAAAAGCTATCGTCGCACGTAAACAAGATATCACATCAAATGTTTCAGAAATAAGGGAAGAATCAATCTGATTATTAGAACCAGAGTAATTGATCTTCGAACATTCTAGTAATTGATTAATGAGTGATAATATATGTTTTCCAGAGGAAATAATATCGCGCAAATATCCATGATAACGTTCATTGTCTATCGAACCAAAACGCCCCTCTCTCATAATTTCTGCAAAACCAATAAGAGCATTCAAAGGTGTTCGTATTTCATGAACAACTCCAATGATTTTATTCTCTTCTGCTTTTTTTTCTTCTGATAGAGCTGTTCTTGTCATATCATGCAACATAACAGCATAATTGCCTTGCTGTGCCAAAAATACAATCGTTATAAAAACGGTTCTATTTTTATGACTTTTCGTCATTAAATCAGCTGTTTCATTGCACTTTAAAACCTGATTTTTGCCCTTCATACGGATTAATTTAAAGTATTTTTCAACCAAAAAGCGGCTTTGCAAAGTAAAGAATGAACAGAGTGGCTGTCCCCGTAGTTCATTGATTTCATAACCCATTAATGTTAAAGCAGCCTTACTTGCCGATTGAATAAAGCCCTGTTCATCTAACCATAAAACACCATCTGTTGCTGTCTCCAACAATGATAAAACTGCAGCGGGTTCTTTTATGAGCACTTGTTCTATAGTATTTACTGGCAATGTTTGTGGATGTGATAACTGAATAGCTGTTTCTTCAACAAAATTCTCTTCTTTTCCCGATGAATTCAATTCATCACGCAATTTCTCTGCTATCTCACGAAAAGCTGAGCGCTCTACCTCCGTAAGACACGACATTTCTTTCTCCAGCTTTTCGTCTCTTTTTTTTTGAACTCTTTCTTGTATTTTTAAAACACCAAAGCCACGAAACCCCTTAAGTTGTTTTTTAACATCAAAAATTGGTAAAGCGGACAATTCAACATCAAGCCATAGTGAACAACCATCAACAGGCCATTGAACAATCTCTTTACTCCATGGCATAGCTGCTTCAATAAAACGACTGAGAACCTGATATCGATCATCCTTAAATTGATGGGCAAGCTCATGAAAACTACATCCTAGAATAGAGGAAGAGAGAGGACCAACAACTTCAGCTAACTCTTTTGAAACTTCACAAAATAAACCATTGTGATCGATTTTCCATGTAAAAGGTCGAGGCAAAAGCTCTGGTATAAAACAAAAAGCTTCTTGCTTACATTCTAATTCACTTGTACTTAACTCATCTGCTTTTAATGACATAACTAAAACTAAAAAAGTGTTGGATTAACTCTCAAACGAATAATGCTCATTTATTTAAAAAATACCTACTCTCATTAAAATAACTGGATATCTCATTATCAATTATCTGTAGCAAAATTTTGACTGTTTCACCAATAAAACAAGAGTAAAAAGAATCTCACAACACTGTTACTTATTCACCTATTATTGTAATAAAGCTTGTTACAAAGAAAAATGCTCCTCACATAAAATAGTCCTCCCAAAAGAATATACTTGCGCATTCATACACTTGTCTTATCTTAAAGAGACATCTTGTTCTAAGCTTATTTTATGGCAGTATCAGTAAATCTTGTAATGTAAAGCCCCCCATCAAGGATATCAAGGGATTATGCTTTATCTTTTTATCCTTCTAAAAGAACTCGCTTGCACTATTATTATACTCGTCTAGTCCATAATATACCCGATGGTTCTTATGTTTGAAAATGTTCATTAAAAGGTATTTTTATTCCTTTTAAATATTTTGTACCCTCCGCCGCTTCTACTATGATGGACAAAAAACAGTTTTGATTGTTTCAATGTAAACAGATTTGAGACGAGAAAATTTTATGATACTTGAAACTTTTATTCAATAGGAATAAAGATAAATTATTATTACAATTCAATATATTATATTATAAAAATCCAAAATTAAAAATTTCTTTTTTCAAATAAAATTCCTCGTAAAAACACCTTATCAAGCGTCAAGAATATCAAATGATCATAAATTCAGCGTAGCATTTAAAAGCACCCCAGATCTTTGGGTACTCTTCCTATGATTCTTTCCAGAATACCGCAAAGACCTTTTTTATCAAAACCGCTATAGAAAAAACAAAAAAAATCATCCGTTCTCCTATAAAGATTTATTTCATTTCCTTATATTCAAGCCCCTCTAGAAATGTTAAAAACATCTCCGCCCTTTTGTATCAGTCTATTCTCTCCATAAGCAGTTTAAAGGTTGCTTTATGACTCTCCACTCAATTTTTTAATAGGGCTCTCAAAAAAGTAAAACATGTATTCGTTCTTTAAATAATAACTGTCAGATATTTTAAAAATCGCATATTTTCAAATATGCTGTTTTAAAATATGCTCGTTTATTTTCCTTCAGTGAGTAAAATCTCACGTTTTCCAACGTGATTAGCAGCTCCCACAATGCCTTTTTCTTCCATACGCTCAACAAGCGAAGCTGCTTTATTATAGCCGATTGAAAGACGGCGCTGGATATAAGATGTTGAACATTTTTTATCACGCATAACAATCTTTACAGCTTGATTATAAAGCCTCTCACTCTCTTCATCAAAATTTTCTTCCTCAGAAACTTCAGCCGTTGAATCAGCAGCAATATCCTCATTGTTTTCGTCTTCATTATCTGTAACCGTTGCTAAATAATCAGGTTTTCCTTGCATTTTAAGATGTGCAACGACGGATTCAACTTCTTCATCAGAGACAAAAGGGCCATGAACGCGCACAATGCGCCCCCCACCTGCCATATGAAGCATATCTCCTTGACCTAAAAGCGTTTCAGCACCTTGTTCACCTAAAATCGTACGACTATCAATTTTTGATGTGACCTGAAAAGAAATGCGGGTAGGAAAGTTTGCTTTAATTGTCCCCGTAATAACATCAACAGAAGGACGCTGCGTTGCCATAATAAGATGAATACCTGCCGCACGCGCCATTTGCGCTAAACGCTGAATGGCATTCTCAATTTCTTTCCCTGCCACCATCATGAGATCAGCCATCTCATCAACAATCACGACGATATAAGGAAGTTGTGTGAGATCCATGGCTTCTTCATGATAAAGCATTTCCCCTGTTTCTTTATCAAAACCCGACTGCACAGTACACATGATCGTTTCGCCTTTTTGAGCCGCAAGTGTAACGCGTGCATTAAAACCATCAATATTACGCACACCTAATTTCGCCATTTTGCGATAACGCTCTTCCATTTCACGAACTGCCCATTTTAAAGCAGTTACCGCTTTTTTAGGATCTGTTACCACCGGTGTTAAAAGATGTGGAATGCCATCATAAACGGAAAGCTCTAACATTTTAGGATCGACCATGATCAAACGACACTGCTGTGGCGTCATCCGATAAAGAATCGACAAAATCATTGTATTAATTGCAACAGATTTTCCTGATCCTGTTGTTCCTGCAACCAATAAATGAGGCATTTTTGCTAATTCTGCAATAACAGGTTCACCATTAATCCCTTTCCCCAAAGCAAGAGCAAGCTTAAATTCACTTTCACGAAAAGAACGGGTTTGGATTAATTCCCGTAAATAAACAGTTTCACGAACCGCATTAGGCAACTCAATCCCAATAACATTGCGTCCAGGAATGACAGCAACGCGTGTGGAAATAGCAGACATAGAACGTGCAATATCATCAGAAAGATTAATAACACGCGATGACTTTACACCCGCAGCGGGCTCAAATTCATACATTGTTACCACGGGTCCTGGATGAACATGGATAACTTCACCCTTAATGCCAAAATCTTCTAAAACATTTTCCAAAAGTCCAGCACCACGTTCTAATGTTTCCTGAGAAATCATCGTCCCTTCATGAAAAACAGGTTTCTGTAATAAACTAATCGGAGGCAATTCATAAACATCACAGTCAATAGATTGAATATTTTTCATAAAAGAAGAATTACGATTGCCTAAGGGTGCGCCGGTAGATCGCAATGTTTTCGTTTTACCGTTTGCTTGCATCACAGATAACTCTTTTGAATTCTTTGTGACATCCTTTGTTATACACTCGATAGTTTTATGGGCGACAGTATTATGAGTTTCTTCAGTCTCTATAGCATCCCTAGTGTCACT
This sequence comes from Bartonella kosoyi, assembly GCF_003606325.2. NCBI lineage: Bacteria > Pseudomonadati > Pseudomonadota > Alphaproteobacteria > Hyphomicrobiales > Bartonellaceae > Bartonella > Bartonella kosoyi. Next base: position 1,030,492 of record NZ_CP031843.2, on the reverse strand, counting down.
TAGCACTTCAGTATCATTTAACATATGAGCAGAATTTTCAACAGAAAGCTTAGAATGACATTCTGTAGAATCCTTCATAGGATCATTATTCGTATTCATTAAATCAGAAATTTGCTCAACGCCTCTCATCCTTTCCGTTGGAGAGTCTGATATCATTGAATCATAGAGTTGTGGAAAACGGTATTCAAGCACACGGTAAAGAGCTGTTATTGACTCATCAAAAACAGAAGGAACATCAGGTATCCTTTCATTTGTCGTATCAATCGGTGTGCCATCCTCTTTTGAAGTTTGAGTATCCAAAGGTTCAAATATCAAAGATCCACACTCAAAAAATGCATCATCGGAAAGGTGCAAAGCAGGCTTTATTTTTTGTAGCTCATTTTTCACGTGTAATTCATACTCTTGTTTATCTTCCTCAAGGAGAATATTGGCTGATGGTATGCTAATCGTTTGCTGTGACAACTGCTTTAAAACCGTTGAATGACAAACTGAGGTTTTATTCTCTATTGATTGGGGATTAATGACTTTTTCTGTCGATGGAATATTTGTTGTTTTCTTTTTAGAATGCACAACATCTGTAATTTTTTTTCGATCTTGCTTCGTAAAAATTTTAAACTGTTTTGCAAAAACTGGATCTGTTTCTATACGACGACGTAAAATCTCAACTTCTGGGGTTCGTGTAAAGCGGACATTTTTTCCCAGGGTAAATGCCTTTTTCCACACTTCCGGATAAGGAAATATCTCTGTAATCTTAATAGATAAATCTTCTCTTGATGCACCTTTCGTACCATCATCAGACAAAGAAGACGTAGAAATAGATTTTGTTTTTGAATTATGCATGGGCACCCAACAAATTTATAGCAATGAGAAAAATAACCTTTTCAAAAAGAATTTATAGAAGCTATCATATGAAGGTTAATAACCTTTTGCTGATGGTTACTTTTTAATGAAAAAAAATGATGACCAAATGCATAATATTTTCTTTTAAAGTTTATGACAGAAATTGCTAAGGCTTATAGTTTCTGATCGCACCTATTCCATTTATTTTGAAGAAAACTTCATGATAAAGAGCGTCAAGAAAGTTGTCTATACCTCTCTTCCTCTCCCATTTTATAAAAACGATGTGCCCCAATAATACAAACAGTTATAGAAGCATTGCTCTTTTAACACTCCATATTTGATGATCATAACACAATCTCATTTCTCGCGTTTTTATAAGATTATCCTTGTTATCTTCGTTTAAAAAGGCTTAGACTAGGATAATCATAATTACATAAACATAAATAGAAAAAAGGGAGTAAATTATGTTTAATAAGCGGAAATTTTATATCAATGGTCTATGGGATGATCCAAGTACGCCTCACGATTTTGACGTCATTAATCCATCAACAGAAGAAGCTTGTGCTGTCATTAGCCTTGGAAGCACAAAAGACGCTGATAAAGCAATTAATGCAGCAAAAGAAGCTTTTCCAAAATGGAAAACCACTTCACCAAAAGAACGTCTTGGATTCGTTGAAAAAATTTTAGAGATCTATGAAAAACGTTCCAAAGACATGGCTAAAACCATTTCAATGGAAATGGGAGCACCGATTGATATGGCGTTTAATGCGCAAACCGCAGCCGGTGGTTCCCACATTCGCGATTTTATCGAAGCTTATAAAGAGTTTTCGTTCCAAGAAACTTTAATAAAGGGAAATGAGCAAGCAATCCTTCACTACGACCCTATCGGCGTCGTAGGATTAATTACGCCATGGAATTGGCCCATGAATCAAGTAACTCTTAAAGTTATCCCAGCTCTCTTGGCGGGCTGTACCATGGTGCTAAAACCCTCTGAAATTGCGCCTCTTTCTGCTATGCTTTTTGCTGAATTTTTAGATGAAGCCGCCCTTCCTGCCGGTGTTTTTAATTTAATTAATGGGGATGGTGCAACTGTTGGCTCTTACCTTTCCGCGCATCCAGATCTAGAAATGATCAGCTTTACTGGTTCAACTAGAGCAGGAAAAGATATTTCTAAAAATGCCAGTGCTACTTTAAAAAGAGTTTGTCTGGAACTTGGAGGAAAAGGCGCAAATATTATCTTTGCTGATGCCGATTCAGATGCTATCCAGCGGGGTGTGCGACATTGCTTTTATAATAGTGGACAAAGTTGTAATGCACCGACTCGTATGCTTGTGGAACAGAACATCTATGACAAAGCCATTAAAATAGCCAAAGATATTGCAGAAACGACAAAAGTAGGACCAAACTGTCAAGAAGGTAATCATATTGGACCTGTTGTTTCAAAAAAACAATATGACAAAATTCAAGATCTTATCCAATCGGGCATTGATGAAGGGGCAACTCTTGTTGCAGGGGGAACCGGTTTGCCTATAGGGATGGAACGCGGTTATTATGTCCGTCCTACAGTCTTTGCGGATGTAAAACCTCATATGCGTATTTTCAAAGAAGAAATCTTTGGTCCAATTCTCTCAATTCTTTCCTTTAGGACAGAAGAAGAAGCTATCGCTTTAGCAAATGATACTGAGTATGGTCTTACAAACTATATTCAATCGCAAGATCGCGACAAATGTCGTCGTATTGCGGCACAAGTACGCTCTGGTATGGTAGAAGTTAACGGACACGGATTACCTGATGGGAGCTACTTTGGAGGTGTAAAATTCTCTGGGCGCGCTCGTGAAGGGGGACATTGGGGAATTAAAGAATTTCTCGATAGCAAAGCAATTTCATACTGGTAAAAATCTTATTAAAAACTTAATAGGAATCGTATGGTTATACAGAAAATAACGGATGAAGGTGCTCTTGGACAACGTCTTGATCAGTGGCTTGCAAAACAATATCATGATGTGCTCTCACGTTCGCGTTTGCAAACCCTCATCCGTGAAGGCTGCCTTAAAATTGATGGTCAATTCATAAAGGAACCAAAAACAAAATTAAAACCTAACCAAATAATTGAATTGGCAATGCCTGACCTTCGTGACGCAGAACCTAGCGCTGAAGCCATTGCATTGGACATCCTTTTTGAAGATGATCATGTCATTGTTATTAATAAACCAGCGGGTCTTGTTGTTCATCCTGGCAATGGTAATTGGACTGGTACGTTGGTTAATGCCCTTATTTACCACTGTGGAAATAGTTTGTCTGGTATCGGTGGTGTTAAACGCCCGGGCATTGTCCATCGCCTTGATAAAAATACAAGCGGTGTTATGGTCGTTGCAAAAAATGATCTGGCTCACAAAAGCCTCAGTGCTCAATTTTCTGATCATGGACGAACCTGTGCATTAGATCGACGTTATCACGCTTTGATTTGGGGGATACCTCACCGCAATGTCTGGACAATTGATGCATCGCTTGGCCGTTCACCCCATAACCGAACAAAGCAAGCTGTCGTCCATAACAAAAATCCTCATGCTCGTCATGCTGTTACACATTTTTCACTGCTTGAAAAATATGGTACTCGCGAAGACTCAACCTCTTTTGCTAGTCTTCTGGAATGTCGTCTGGAAACCGGACGTACCCATCAAATCCGTGTTCATATGGCACATATCGGACATCCACTCGTCGGTGATACGGTTTATGGAAATGCTTTTAAAACAAAATCAAACACTCTTAATCCCACTCTTAAAAATGCAATCGATCAATTCAACCGACAAGCACTCCATGCCGCAAGTCTTACTTTTGAACATCCTTCTATCGGTAAAGTTATGTCGTTTTTCGCACCGATACCTCAAGATATGGCTAAACTTATTAAGCACTTTAAAAAAATGAATTGAAACTTTTCTCCGTCTCAAGATTTCAGAATAAAATATCTTTTTTTGAACAAAATTGAAAAATATGCTAGAGTGAAGTTACAAGGATAGTTGGCTATCTTAAATGTAGAATTTGCCTTATTAGGGAATTCAGATAAAAGGAGGGTGCTATATGGCCCATATGAATTTGTTATCAGTAATCACAGGTGATGGCGGATTAAACCGTTACTTAGAGGAAGTGCGCCGTTTTCCAATGCTTGAACCAAAAGAAGAGTATATGCTCGCTCAGCGTTATCGTGAGCATAATGATCTAAAAGCTGCACATAGGTTAGTTACCAGTCATTTGCGTCTCGTCGCTAAAATCGCAATGGGATATCGTGGTTATGGACTACCCATTGGAGAGGTCATTTCAGAAGGTAATATCGGACTTATGCAAGCTGTTAAACGTTTTGAGCCAGAACGTGGCTTTCGTTTAGCGACCTATGCAATCTGGTGGATTAAAGCATCAATCCAAGAATATGTATTACGGTCTTGGAGTTTGGTGAAAATGGGGACAACAGCCAATCAAAAGCGCTTGTTTTTCAATCTTCGTAAGTTAAAAAATAAACTTCAAGCATTTGATAGTGGCGATCTTGATACAGAACAAGTAAAGGAAATTGCAACCCAGTTGAATGTCACAGAAGATGAAGTTATATCAATGAATCGCCGACTTGGTGGTGATACTTCACTCAACGCCCCCCTTCGTACAAAAGAAGGAAAAAACAGCGAATTGCAAGATTGGTTGGTGGATGAATCGAACAATCAAGAACAAATTTTAATTGAAAAAAGTGAATTAGAAAATCGTCGTTCCATGCTTATCAATGCCATGAGCAATCTCAATGACCGGGAAAAGCGTATATTCAAAGCACGTCGTTTAAACGATATACCGTTAACGCTAGAAGAGCTCTCTGGTGAATTTAATATTAGTCGAGAGCGAGTGCGACAGATTGAAATGCGTGCATTTGAAAAAGTACAAAACTCTATCAGAGATTCTGCTTTATCTCAAAGTCAAGTGTAAGACTTTAAAAATTAGGTATAAAGCCAATAGCGTGTACTTTCTTAAATTGGAAATGAGAAAGGCGTCTGTCTATTGGCTTTGTGTTTATCAATGAACCTCTTAAACTCTTTGAGTTATTAATATGTGCACTTTATTGAGTACGTTTAGATATAACGGATAAAAAACAGATGGTAAGAAATAACCTTTTATCTTATTTGTATCTATGTTTTATTTTTTTGATCAAGAACTATTAACTTATCTTGTTGTGCAAGCCATTGTCCAATAACTTCATTAAAAATAGATTCACCTGTCGGACCTTTTGCAAAGGTTAATTCATTTGTACGTCCATTTTTATCCGTTAACACCAAACGCATCCAATTTAATTTTCGCATCAATTGTAAATTTCCGTCTATAAATGGCTGATTCCTACTCAATGCAACAAGAAAAAAATCATCGTTAATCTTTGCAGAAATAGCCCTTGTTAACCCCTGCCCAATGGATTGTTCACTTGCTTTAAAGGTTAATGCTTGAACATTGCTTATAGCTTTGCCTGAAAATTTATCAGAAAGAATAAAAATAAGATCCATCATATATGCAGCAGGAAATGACCGATCGGTATTACGACGTAAAATTAACCGTAATGATAGCCCTTCATCGGGAATTGTTATATCACCTTGTATAGCCATTTCTTCTGGAGCCCCCTTTACATGCGATTCCCTTATAAGCGTCCAGCGAGCGCTTCCCGTTGCTACCTTTTCTGCATCATAATCTGTCCGTGCCTGATAAAAAACAGCCTCCCCCGATTTTGAAAGCGATTGCAAATTGCTGGCAACAACTGTTGAGATTCCTTCTTCATCGAAAGAATCTGCCGCTTGTTTTAAACCAACATCAATTTCACTCCCATCCTCTAATAAGCGTTGTGTTAACTTTCTCTTAACCGAAAGTTTCTTTGATAATCCGTGAGAAGCTTCAAGGTTTTCTCCTAACAATTGATGATCATTTGATACAAATACACGCTCCCCAATAAAAAAAAGACCAACTGTTAAAACAACAAAGCTCACAACAGAAATAACACTTATCACAATACGCCTTTGCACCAATGATTTATTAGCACGACGTAAAGCTTGAGAAAAAATATGTGAAACAATATGCGGATTATCTTCTTGTGAAGGAGAAACCTTTAACGCATAGCGATTAACATGCTCAGACGATACATAAGCCTCCATATTAACAGGTTCTGCCTCTGGCATATTCGATACATAAGGATCATCAAAGACCTTGTTATCCTTTGAACATGTAACAAAATCCTGCTTGCTTTTTATATTTATCCCTGAAAATTCATTATTCTTTGGTAAGATAGCTTCTTTTGTACATTTTTTATCTTCATTGATATTTGTGGAATTCCACCCAATAACTGAAGAAAGCAACTTCTTTTCAACTGCTAAATATTCTTCTTCAACAGTTGTAATAGAATTTTGAAGAATCTTTCTTTGCTCATCTACTATTTCTTGCGGTATTTTTGCTGTTAAAAATTGATGTTCTAATGTTTCGATAGCCCGTTTATAAATCCGCTTGCGCACTTGTGGTGTAACATTATTTTGCGCATTAATCGCCTTTTTTAAGATTCCAACGAAATCTACCATTTCCTCTATAATCTCTCTTAAACTGAGAAAAGAAACCCCAGCCCTAAAGCCAAAAAATTTTTTAGCCTCATAAATTAATTGTCATTTATATTGGTGCAACTATCGTGATAGTGTAAAATGAATATGAAAAATAAACAATGTTATTTTACACCTTCCTCTCACGCGCTCTTAAAAACGCTCTTTGTTAAAAGCCACAAAAATGAACAAAGAATCTATACGGAAACCTAAAAACAATCACCAATTTGCAAAGGGATCTGTAATAAGAATAGTATCTTCACGTTCTGGGCTTGTGGATAATAAAGCTACTTTTGTATTAATCAGTTCTTCGATATAGCGTATATATTTAACAGCCTGCACTGGTAAATCTTCCCATCTCAATGTATGAGCTGTTTTTTCTTTCCAACCTTCTAATGTTTCATAAATAGGCTCTACACGGGCTTGAGCCCCCATGGAAGAAGGTAAATAACCGATCTTTCTACCATCAAGCTCATAACCAATACAAATTTTTATTTCATCCAAACCATCCAGAACATCAAGTTTTGTCAATGCTATACCTTGAACACCACAAATCGCTGCCATCTGACGAACTAAAACTGCATCAAACCAACCACATCGACGCTTGCGACCCGTTACGACACCAAATTCATGCCCACGTGTCCCAAGAAATTCACCAATATCATTTATCTGCTCTGTCGGAAACGGCCCTTCTCCAACACGTGTAGTATAAGCTTTTGCAATACCCAAAACATAATGAATGACTCCAGGTCCCATCCCAGATCCTGTACATGCCTGCCCAGCAACTGTATTTGATGATGTTACATAAGGATAAGTTCCAAAATCGTTATCGAGTAAAGCACCTTGCGCGCCTTCAAAAAGAATGTGTTTTCCCTCCCGATAACATTCATCTAAAAGACGCCACGTACAATCCATAAAGGGCAGAATTTTATCAGCAACTTGCATCAATTCATCATAAAGCGCTTGAGAATCAATCTCTGCAACACCCATCCCACGACGCAAAGCATTATGATGCCTCAAAAGCCGCTCAATCTTAGCCATCAGCGTATCTTTTTCTGCTAAATCCATCACTCGGATAGCACGACGCCCCACTTTATCTTCATAAGCCGGTCCAATACCACGCTTTGTTGTCCCAATCTTTAAACCCGATAAACCGCTTTCTCGAATTGCATCAAGATCACGGTGCAAAGAAAGAATTAAGGGAGCATTTTCAGCAATCCGTAAAATTTCTGGGGTAATTTTTACCCCCTGATCACATAGTTTTTTTAATTCTGCAACAAAATGATGAGGATCAACAACGACACCATTACCAATGATTGATAACTTCCCACGAACTAAACCAGACGGTAAAAGTGATAATTTATAACTCACTCCATCAATAACCAATGTGTGGCCAGCATTATGCCCCCCCTGATATCTCACCACGATATCTGCGCGTTCAGACAACCAATCTACAATTTTACCTTTGCCTTCATCACCCCATTGTGTACCCACAACAACTACATTGGCCATAATTTTCTCCGTCGTGTTTGGTCAAAAAAACCAGCATCCAAAAACAAATACTTCCTTATAGCGAAACCTTAGAGCAAGTGCGACTCCTCATTTCAGATTTTTCTCAATCTTCAAGGAATTAATTTTTTTCATTTATGATAATAAAGATAAACAAATACCCCAGTATTCTAAATCTGTCATTTTTGCTCCAAAAAGTGAAAAATTAGAGCTTTTATTCTTTAGCCAACAGCTAACAAAGTATTTATTTTCCCTCTTAAGCTTTTATAATTCATGTCAATTATTTAGAAGCTGTTTGTCTAATATAAGGATACGAAAGATCATCATGATCTTTCGTATCCTTTTTTTGTCGAAAAATCTGTTGTGAAAATCACCTGCATTATTTAAAGGTGTGCCTTTTCAACTTGGAATGCCCATTCAAGCCATTGTGTTAAAATTTCAAGATCGGAAGCTTCAATTGTTATACCCGCCCAAATTCGAAGCCCAGGAGGAGCATCACGATAGGAACTGATATCATAAGCAACACCTTCCTCAGCAAGACGATTTACAACCGCTTTTATAAAAGATATTCGTTTTTCAGTTTCTAAAGCATTAATCACTGGATCCACAATATCTAAACAAATAGATGTGTTAGAACGCACTTCAGGATCTTTTGCCAGATATTCTAACCATGGCGTTTTACGAACAAAAGCATCAAGTACAGAAAAATTTTTTTCAACCCTTGCTCTTAATGCCGCTGCGCCTCCTAGAGATTTTGCCCACTTCAACCCATCAAGAAAATCCTCTACACAAAGCATAGAAGGCGTATTGATTATCTTTCCTTTAAAAATATCTTCGTTCAGTTTTCCATTTTTTGTCATACAGAAAAGTTGAGGCATAGGCCAAGCTGGAACATGATTCTCAAGCCTCTCAACAGCACGAGGACTTAAAATCACCATACCATGTGCTGCTTCACCTCCCAAAACTTTTTGCCACGAAAAGGTCACAACATCTAATTTTGAAAAATCAAGATATTGTGCAAAAGCAGCTGATGTTGCATCACAAATAGTCAATCCTGCCCGCTTGTCCGGAATAAAATCCGCATTAGGAATACGCACACCAGAAGTTGTGCCATTCCATGTAAAAACAACATCACGATCAAAATCAAGTTGTGTTAAGTCTGGTATTTCACCATAAGGGGCTTCAAAACGACGCACATCAGAAAGCTTTAATTGTTCAACAACATCTTTATTCCACCCAAATCCAAAACTTTCCCACGCCGCCATATCAATGCCACGCTCACCTAATAAAGACCATAGAGAAGCTTCAACAGCACCAGTATCTGAACCTGGCATAATTCCTATACGATGATCAGAAGGAACTTCAAGAATCTCACGGGTTAAATTAACAACTTCAGCAAGTTTTAATTCTGCTTCCCTTGATCTATGCGAACGCCCAACTAATGCATTTTTAAGAACATCAAAACTCCAACCAGGCCGTTTGCTACAAGGACCTGAAGAAAAATTAGTATTATTGGGATGATTGCTTGGTTTTTGTAACATTATCATTATTTCTCCCCTTTTAAAATATTTTGCTTCCTTTATAAAGAAAAACAAATTGTTATAAAGACTCATCAAGCGTCTTTTTAGAAAAAAGTCAAAAATGTTTTCTATTATTTCGTAGGCTTAAAATTCACGGAAACTTTGTAAAAAAATCTTTCTTAATCACGCCTCTCTCTTGATTCTTTTAATTTTTTTCGTATCAGCACCACGATAATATAGCATTCTGATAACAATAGACTAATGTATCACAACATACCTATCAAGTTTATTTTATGATAAAGATTTATTGATAACTCTCTAGAATAGAGAGATAAACTTATTAAAAAATCAATTATTTTTCTTTTGATGACTGGACAGAGAAAATTTTAATGTTATAACCGCACACGCTCTATATTTTTTGTAAAGCATGCCCAGATAGCTCAGTAGGTAGAGCAGCGGACTGAAAATCCGCGTGTCCGTGGTTCGAATCCGCGTCTGGGCACCACCTTTTATTTTTAACATATTGAAATATATACTTTTTCCATTTGATTCTCTGTTTTTAGTCCACCTTTTAGAACACCTTCTACGGTTTATACAATTTTACCTAATTTGTTGTTATTTGCTCCGTATTTTTCTTTGGAGTAAAGGCTAGAATCTCTTTTTTTTCTCCACCTTACGGCTCTCCCTAGCTTATATGGCTCTGGAAATATACTCCTTGGAGTACCCAATTGCGAATCGTTGTTGTCAACACACTAAAAAGCTGTGCACATTCACGGGTTGTTACATATCTATCGCCATCATCAAATATCATCTTATTGCCTTTCTATTTTTATATTATTTATTACTTAAATGGGTGGGGGTGCTGGGAGGAGAGAGCACCCCCATAACTTCATGCAGCTTTTGTCGAGATCTTTTCCATCTCTTGCTCTATTTCCTCTAAAAAGACTTCAACCGCTTGATTGATCTGTTCAATTTGTTCTTCATCACGGTAGATGCGTTTGATTTTCATGCGCAAGTGAAGTGATTTGCCTACAAAATGCGGATTATAGCTAATGAAATCACACCATTTTCGTCCAGTGCAAGCCATTTGGAACTGCATTTGCGCACTATATTCGGGCTTTATATTGTCATCTATAAAAAAGCGCAGGTGAGTATTTGTTTGCGGGCATTTGACTTCAACTAAACCGTCATCACCAATAAAACCATCAGGGCTTGCACCAGCCATTTTGATTGTGGGATGTTCGATAAATCCGCATCTTGTGACAATCGTGTCATAAATGAATTCATATTCTTTTAGGGCATCTTCTTCATGTTCAATGCCCCATTGCATAGCAGGTGTCGTATAAAACTGGTTTACTTTCTCTGCTAATCGCTCTGTCATAAGTTGGATTTTATAGTTCTCATATTTGCTTGTAGGGGTTCCCCTCGCTGTTTTACTGAGTACATTATAAACGTTTGATGCGGTGACTTTGCCTAGACGGGCTTGAAACCATTCTTCTGTTCTTTGTTTCATTTCACACCGCCGTTTGTTGTTGTGTTGGTGCATATTCAATATCTTGTATAGGTGCGTCTATCTTCTTTTGTTGTGGAAGAGATTGTTCTTTTGGAGCCTTTTGCTTGTTTTGTTTATCTTTCAAAAGATGCAAAACGATTTGGGCTTGTCCCTCAGACATATCCGTAAGATTTTTGACTTTAACATAATCAAGTACCTTTGCTTCTTCTGATTGGGTTTGCACTATGAGTCTTCTGATTTCATTGATTTGCTGCGGAAATGCCTTTTTGATAGGAGCGTTTCCATCTGTATCATCATCTTCACTCACAATATTAAGAAGCATACCTAAGAGATATCTACGTGCGTAAGTGATTGTAGAACCAACTGCTTGTATGTTATTTTTACTCCCTGTAGTGTCAAAAGGAAATGTTCCTTGTGTTGATATTTCATTGCCTGATATATGCTTTAAAGTCATTTCTACAGTTATGCCATTTGAATTCTGCTCTTTGATACGAGAAAACAAGGAAAAGCGATATTTTGAAAGACTATCCTTTATGGCATCAAGATATTTATCAAGCGTAGCATATTGGCTATTTGTATGGGTGTTTGTAGCATTTTTATGTATTTTTTGATATTCCATTTGCATAATAGAAAGATCACGGACAAAATTCTTGCGCTCTTGTCGTTCTATCTCCTTTTCTCGTAACTCGAGAAGGCTCTTGAGACGGTCCAGATCGACATCATTTTCTAAAGCTCTTTCTAAAATAAGTTCCATAGCTGTAGATTTGACTTCACAATTGTTTGTTTTGTTTACTTCTGTTAAGTTCGTGTTTTGTTCATTCATTTTGCTTTCCTCCATTGCGCGCAATTCCCCCGTGGCGTGAATCACGCTTGTGTTAAAAGTTGTTTGGTTTGGTTGTTAGATTTTTATATCTTGAGGAATTCTCGTGTTTCCGTTAATATTAGCTAATCCACAAACCTCGGCATTTTGAGAAATCTTAACTTCGTCATAAATACGAGCATTCTCATAAACTTTTGCATCTCCAAAAATCTCAACATTTCCCACGAAACAGCCCGATATAATAGCATTATCATAAATTTTTACATTGTTATAAATGCGAGCAGGACCCATAATATAGGTATTTCCAAAAACCTCTACATTGTCATAAACACGTGCATTGCCATAAACCTTAGCATTCTCATAAATCTTGGCATTGCCGTAAACATATCCAGTTGCACAGGGTATATATGAACCACCTACCCAACAATTGCCCTCATGGCTAAGATTTCCTTCATTTTCAATAAAACCACCTAGATCTCCTTTTTTAACATCTCCAAAGTCTCTCAATGCTCTAATTCGGTGAAGAGTTTTTCCATCAACTTCGATTGTCTCATCAGTCAGTTCGTATTTTTTCACCATGCTTTTTCTCCAGTGGACATGATATTATCGCCATCAATATCCGCATCACGATAAATTTTTGCGTTACCATAAATACGTGCATTACCGGAAACCGTTGCCATTCCATAAACTTCGGCAAAACCGTAAACATGTGCATTATGTTTAATTCGTGCACTACCATAAACTTCAGCATCATCATAAACTTGAGCATTATCGTAAACGCAAGCACAAGATAAGACGAATGCATTACCACCTACCCAGCAATTACCATGATGCGATAGGTTGTTTTCATTTTCTATAAAGCCGCCTAAATTACCTTTTTTAATAACTCCAAAGTCTCTTAAAGCGCGGATACGGTGAAGAGTTACCCCTTTAAACTCAGCTTTCTCATCAGTAAGTTCGTATTTCTTTTCCATGATTTATCCCCCTACCTTAAAATAGCGTCACTTCCATAAAATGCTGTATCTCCGGCTACTATGGCATTACCACGAACTTTTGCGTTATTATAAACTTCGGCATCATCATAAACCTTGGCATTTTCAGAGATATATGCATTTTGATAAACACAAGCATTGCCTCCAACCCAGCAATTATCATCATGGCTAAGATTCCATTCACTCTCGACAAAGCCTCCAAGGTCGCCTTCTTTGACATCATCAAAATCTTTTAAGGCGCGTATGCGATAAAGCGTTGTTCCATCAACTTTGATTGTTTCATCAGTGAGTTTATATTTCTTTTTTATCATAATGCCCTCCTCTTAATGCATGCTTTGTCTTTTAAGCTCTTGAGACAACAGCCCCATGCCTTTTGCTGTGATTTTTGCGCAAGGAATGACTTTTTCTATTCCACTGGCGGTTTGAAGTGTGATGGTTGGACAATCCATCAGTTGCTTTTGGATTTTGTCTTGATAAGGGAGTAAATTTCCCCCTGCTGCACGTCTGTAAATCCAACCTTTTTGCTGTAAAAATTGAATGAATTGTTTTGGTTGCATCTCGAGTATTTTCGCGGCTTCAGTAAGACCAAAGAGCCCATCATGGCGCTGTAAACTTTCAAGTGCCATGGCTTTTGGTGTTAAATCTTCAATAATGCTGTCTTTTTGATCTATTTGCCCTTGGAGGTAATTCAAAAAGCCAATCATAGCTTTTGGACTTGAATAGTCGATTTGTGGTGTTACTGCTTGCTTTTCCAATTCTTGCCAACGGTCTATAATCCTAGCACGTAATGCCATGTTGTAACCCGAAACTAAGATGAGGCATTCACGTTTGGGGAGATGGTAGCAGTTTTGGGGCTTGCCTTGTTTGTCTAAATAGGTGGATCCAAATTTGGATTGACCCTCTTCAGGGTATAATTCCCCTAACATTTGCCTAATATCACGCATAATGTGTGCATGTTGCTTACCACATAGTTCAGCAATTTCACGACTGGACATAGTTTGAACAGTTTTGTTATTAAAATTGCTTTTGGCCGTTGTGACAAAATTATGCATAATGGACTCCTTTAAGAAGCTTGTATTTTTTTTCATATGTTCTAATAAAATTCTGCATCATCACTTCCTAAATTAATAAAAACACAAGTCTTGGTATAATATTCTGCCATAGTTTCTATGGCGCTCTGCTTGAGCGATTTTCTTTGCTGCGTGAATTTTGAAGTGATGATTATCAGTTTTATCTGTTTCTATTTCAGATTTTGGACAAATCTTTTTTTTGTTCCATTCTTGTTTTGTAAAAACAAAATCCACACCTTCTTTTAGATCAAGCTTTTCAACACAATCATTAAACCAAGTATTAAAATCTTGTTTTAAATTTAAGTACCTATGCATGACATGGGCATTGACCATTTGGACATAACCAATACTATTGTCTGCCTCGTTTTCAGGTATGAGATATCCTTCACTATCATTATCATGTGTGTTCATAAGTTTACTCTAATCAATTATTGATGGGAAAAGGGGGCGCTTTTTCAAACGCCCTTAAGAGTTTTTAAAGCACATCACAAGGACGCAAACGGTGCTGTTGTTCGTAAGTACCGTACATTTCATCTTCATATTCACACCGTTTGATATCATCTAAAAAAACACCGTATGCAGAACTATGTAGAACAAAATCATGGGTGATACCTCCTTCAAAACACTCTTCTTCATACTTTTTAAGGTATAATTCAGCAGCATCTTCAGAGATATCTTCGCACCGGTTATTTGTTGGTTCGATACGGAAAATTTCCACCGCATTATCGACGTGGTCGATAAATTTGATCACTTCCTTTTCTTCGAAAAAAGGTCCATATTTAGCGAGATTTTGATCTTCATCTTCGCAGATGACTAAGAGAATTTCATTAGAATTTATAAGAATTGGCTTTTCCATAATTTCTCCTCCCTAACGCCCCTTGGCAATTGCTTGTGTTAATTTATATAATACTTATACGCAAACGTATAAATTAAATCAAGAAAAAAATTACAAATATTTCACTTTTTTTGCATTTCTGTATAAATATCGTCTTTAGAATGATAGAATCAAAAGCTTTATAGGGATTATTTCATAAGTGGACGATAAGATTTACGTGGTAGTATTGCAACTATTTCTCCAACCCATTTTATCTTAGCATTTTTAATAGGGTCTGCATTCCATGATTTAAGTACAATGCCCTCTAGAGAACGAGTAATTTGTTTGATGAATCGCCTATTATCTTCTGTTAGAACAACAACTTCATCACCATAATAATCGCTTACTGGCTTTGTTTGCAGATGTTTAACTACAATTAAATCACCATCTTTATACACAGGATACATGGAATCTCCACGAACCATGAAACCTAATGCTTCAAAAGGTAAATCAAATGGTATTTCAACTGTCTCAAGCCCATCTTCTGGAATTTGTTCAACATCTGTATCAATCTCTAGTCCTGCTCCTACATACCCCATAATAGGAACGAGTGTAGTAATTTGGTTATAGCCCTTTAAGCTTTTATATAGTTCTAGAATTGCATCTCTATGTGAACCTCTAGGATCTGACTCGCTCCCCAACCATCTTGATATGGTTGCTTGGGTTACATTTAATCTCTCTGCAAGATCTTGTTGGCTGAGACCAAATTCAGATTGCAATACTTGCAATGTAGCAATGATGTTTTTTGTCATAATTAATCACTTATGATTTTTAAATTTAAAAAAATCTATTGTTTTTTTAAATAAATTGTATACAATTGCGTATATGGTTAAAAATAATGGATTCAATTCAAATGGGCACAGAGGAAAAATTAAAGATTAAATCTATCCGAAAGTGTTTATCTCTAACACAAAAGGAATTAGCAGACCTTTTAGGCGTTAAGCAAGCTTCTGTTTGTCGTTGGGAACAAGGCAAAGGATTATCATTAAAAAGTTATCTGAAACTACAACAATTAAAGAACAGTTCTATGCCTGCTTTTACTATTGCTTCTACAGACAACAACAAACACCCACAGCATAATTCACAGGCTTAAAGAAGAAAGATCAGAGATGATAGATGTCCCGCATATCACTATAAGTAAAGTCAAGTTGATTAATCTTGTTAATAAGATTGGACGTGAAGACATATATTATGGTGTTCGCTCGCCTAATCAGACATGTGAAAGTTGCATAGATCCCTCATCAACAGGTTATCTTGTCTATATACTGCAAAATATTTTTGCGCGTGATGATAGAAATTATTTTCCGTTATTGCCATACGATGATTTTAATCAATGGTTTTCATCTGCCTTTACGCAAGCTTTTACAACTTGGTTTGATAATTATTTTTCTCAAGATTTGTCATCTTTTCATCGCCTAAATGAGCTACTTTTGTTTACAGCTTTAGTCGAAAGTAATCTTGGCTTCTTAAGGGATGACCTCATCAAAAAAAGAGAAGAAGAAATCAAATTAATAAATGATGCGTGTAGTGTGCGTCTGAATTGAGTTAATCCACTTTTTTAAACTTATGATTACGCGCTCTGTCACAGCACGCATATAAATACGTAGAGCCTAAGGGGGGGATTATGATCAATAACACGCGAACCATTCTCTGTCTTGATCTAGGTATCAAGACTGGCTGGGCTATTTGTGGTGCTGATGGTCACATCGTCAGTGGTGTCATGAATTTCCAGCCACGTCGTTTTGAAGGCGGTGGTATGCGTTACTTACGCTTTAAGAGATGTCTATCAGAAATAAAGCAGGCAGTAGGCGGCATTGATGCCGTGTATTTTGAAGAAGTACGCCGGCATATCGGTACTGATGCAGCCCATGTGTATGGCGGTTTGTTAGCAACCTTAACGGCGTGGTGTGAACATCATCAGATACCGTATGAAGGCATTCCTGTTAGCACAATTAAGAAAGCAACGACAGGAAAAGGAAACGCCTCAAAAGTAGAAATGATTAAGGCGATGTATGCAAAAGGGCACGCGCCTGAAGATGATAATGAAGCAGATGCTTTAGCAATTTTATATTTAAAGAAAGAAGGGGGCACACATGTCTAATGGTATGCCATGGATAAGATTCCATTTGTATGACTGGATAAGTGGTACAGATGGAATGACATTGGAGCAAAGGGGGGCTTATATGACGCTTCTCGTTCGCATGTATGATAAAAAAGCACCAATTAAAACAGACTTTCAAACGCTTGCACGCGCTTGCAATTGTTCGCAGAAAAAATTTGCAACGATTGTCGAATATCTCATGAGAAATGATAAACTTATTGAGATAGATGGCGGATTGTGGAATACGCGTGTTGAAGAAGAGCTTAATAACTTCAGTGAAGAGCTAGATAATTTTACCTCTAATAATAATGAAGAAAAGGAGGTAAAATATGTCAACTAAATTGGCTTGGACGAGACTTAATACAGACCAGTGGCTATTTAAACTCTCTGATTTACCACCTATGGAAGTCAATGTTTATGTGAAGTTACGGATAAGAATGTTACACACGCGTGAGCCTCTTTTGAATGATGCAGGAATATTATCTCATTTTACTTGTTGTTCAGTAAAAAGATTTGAAAAGGCGTTAAATTACTTATTTAGATCTGGGCACATCATTTCTTTAGAAGATGGTCGTTTGTGGAGTTCAGATGTTGAGGAAGAACTCAATAACTCAAATGAAAATATAAATAAATTTTCAGAGAGAGCAAAGAAGGCAGCACAGGCAAAATGGGAAAAACATCATAAAGCAAAAACAATGAGTGATGCTAAAAATGCTAAGCATGATGCTAACGGTATGCTTAAGGATGCTAAGCATGATGCTTGTGGGGATTTTAGCAATGCACAAGCAATGCTTAATGATGCCATTAACAATAACAATAACATATATAATAAAAAAACTAATACTATCGTATTAGCAAAAAAAGAAATTGGTTCTGAAAATTTAGAAACAACTGATTTGGTTCACGAACCAATCGAGGTTGATGCTGTTGAAAGCCAATCAGAACAAATCGAAACATCATCAGAAAACCAACCACCCATTCACGAGCAGACAAGCGTTCCCAAAAAAGCCAAGCGGTCAAAAGCTAATCGAGAGTGTTTTTTGCCTGATGATTTCGAACCTAATTTGCAATACGCAATCGACAAAGGATTAACGCATGATGAGGCGTTATTAGAATTCGAAAGATTTAAACTTCATTGGCAAAATAATCCAAATCGAAATGCTAAAAAAAGTGATTGGCAAAAGGCATGGTACAAGTGGATTACACACCAAGAATATGGATTGCTAGCCAAGAAACGAGAAAAATTAGAAAGGGAAAAACGCTATGCGAATGAACGCTATAAGCAACCAGCAAACAACTTCTCCAGCAACCTCGCAGAAAGCTTCAGTGACCTCAAAGCAGCAATCTATGCTGGCGATACTTACGGATCAGAATGCAGCAGAAATACAGAGACTATCAGTTCATTTGAAAGAACTTGCAAAGAGGGTGGACCGGAGTTGGTATCCTCGGATCTCTATGAGAGGAAAGCCGTTGACGCAGGAGGAAGAAGTGCAAACTTTGCAAGATTGTAACCGCTTACAAACACTGCTTTCACGGCAAGTTACAGTTGAACATATCGGGGCGGCAGCTTATTTGCTTTCTGGTCTCAAAATACCGGCAAATACAGACTCTGATGTTATCGCTTTGAACTATAGCATAGCGTTAGCAGACGCTTCAGAGCACGCTCTTAAACGAGCTGTTAAGGACGTTATACGTGGAGAAGCAAAGGGGTTATCAAAAACCTTTATGCCAACAGGGGCAGAGCTTGCAGATTATTGCAGAAATTTGAAAGCAGATCTTTTGTCAGAAGCATCAGTTGTAAAATTGTATTTAACGTCACCTAATAGAACAGCAAAATAGTGAAAAGTGCTGATGGTTTTGAGATTAGATATATGGGTTTAAACAGCTAAAAAAGTACCGTACAAAGCGATTTAAAGATTTTATGATGAAAACCACATCCGCAATACAAAACGCCTTGTACGGTCAAGTTTGAGATAAATAAACCCATAGGTAAAGTTAGGATTAAAACATGCCCATTTTAAAACATTTATCCTTAATAAACCGTAAAAAGCCCATGCAAAAAAAGTTTATCGCAACGGCTGTTGGGTATGTTCCTTGGGGAGACGGAGCAGCAGAGTATTTTTACAACCTCTACGAATATGAAGACGGCATAAGAGAGTGTGAAAAGTTTGACGGTGGTCAGTATTACACCATACCAGAAAAGGCAGATTTTAGCACCAAAGCGCAAGTAAAAGCATGGGTTTATGGTGGCAATTTGCCAAAAAGCGTTCTTAATTACGAACCTCTCATAGATGACATCAACAGAGAGATTAAAAAACTATCGAAAACCGCAGGAAATGAAAATGTTTACAGATAAGCAACTAAGAGCCTTGTTTGGCATTATAGTTTTTATATTTTTATGCTTTTTAGATATCAAAAAAAATCCCTATTTTATTCAAAGTATTTTGATATTTGCCTCTTTTGGTTTGATAATAATAACAAATATTTTTGTAATTTTATGCAATTCTCATATTCCTTTTGAATTGCAAAATAATCCAAAATATAAACATGATGATACAACGGGTTGGGTGATCCTAACACGTGATTTACAACAATATATGCACCGAATTTTAAATCTAATAATTTTAGCACTTGTCGTTTTAATTTTTCCAAATAGTTATGAAGAGGCTGTTTCTTTGCCTGTCACTTCTAAGCACGTGGAACACCAGTTTTCTTTTTCATTGGATACCGTATTTGGGTATTTAGACATTGTGCTTTGGTACTACTTTTTATGCTGTGTATTGTTTCTTATGTTTCGTACACGCAGTTTAATAAATATATCCATCTACATACTACAGTCTTGTACTAAAAAGCCATAGTAAAATCTCCGATTTATAAGACTGTTTTGGTTAATCGGTATTGTATCTTCTTAACATCGATTGATGAAATCAACAAATTATTGGAAGTTTCTTGACAACGTTGCAACAATGTGTCTATTGTCGAATCAAGTTGCCTAACAAACACTTAAGCGATTAGCGGATAGATTACGATACAATCTTTTCTCCGCACATTGAAGGTTTTGACTCGTTATATGCGTGTAGCATATAGTGGTCTTGTCGGGTGTAGTTACACTATACAATACCTTTATGGGAAAAGTGTAACGACGGACTAATCGCCGTGTTTGTTAGCGCCTGGCATTCTTTAGAGTGTCATTACTTTTAGGATTTTTCAAAAAATAATTGACAGTTTCTGTGAACAGCGATAGTCTGATTGGCAGGCTTAAAACACCTCGTAACTAATCGGTTCAACGGTATCCCGAAAGATCTGTTGCCCATCATAAAAAATTTTGTCCAGGGTCTTCGTGTGTATGTCCAAGGATAACCTAAAGATACGAAGGACTGTATTAGTTCGGTTGTTTTAGCCCTGGATACTTTAACTTATAAAACAAAGGACTAATAAGATGAACACTCTAATTAAAATATCAGAACAAGCTGTTGGACAAGAAACTGTGCAAACTGTTAACGCACGTGAATTATATATGTTCTTAGAAGTTAACTCTAAATTTGCAGATTGGATTGTACGCCGTATTAAAGAATATGGATTTTTGGAAAATCAAGATTATGGTTTTACGTTTCTCAAAAATGAGAAACGTAAAAATGTTATAAGTAAAGAATATCATATCACACTAAACATGGCGAAAGAACTCTCAATGGTTGAACGCAATGAGAAAGGCAGACAAGCTCGTCGTTACTTTATTGAGTGTGAGAAAAAGTTAAAAAGCCAATCTGTTGATTATGACCATGATACACGCTTTGATTTTCCAAAAGATTGGGATAAAATGTCTCCAACTAAAAAGGCTGTTTACATTTATGGTCCTCTCCACATGCATCTTGTTAAAGCCTTTACATTGGTAGAAGAAAGCGAACAGTATAAAACACTCATTGAAGAAGCAAAACAGGTTTTAGAAAAATCTGTTTTAAAAGCTGCTTAGATTTAAAAACATGATTTTATCTTCTCGTCTTCAAAGGCGAGGAGATAGTTAAGCTGCATCTTTTATTGTAATAACGACTTGCTTGCCAAGAACACTCAGTGCTTGCTCTAAAGTTTGAAGCTTCGTTGGATACTTGGGATCAAGAATGCGTCTTGCTTCTGTTTCTTTTTTACCCAAACGATGTGCCAATTCTGTTTTTGTAATATTCGCTTCATTAAAGGCTTCTACCACTGCAAGCTTAAGAGCATTCCACGCATCTACCGTAACCTCTACAAGACCTTTATATTGCTGTGGTACAGGTAAAGGTAGACCACGCATAGAATAGCTCCGTAATGCCAACCCTAAAGCTTCAACAGCATTCTCTATTGCCTCTGCTCTATTTTCTCCAGCTGTTATTGCTTCAGGTACATCCGGAAAAGTCACAACAAAACCACCATCCGGATCAGTTTCAAATTTTGCTTGATACGTATATTCCATGTTTAGGTCTCCTCACTATGATCAAAATGCTTTTGAAACGAAAAACTAAAAGAGTCTGAATTACAAATTTCATATTTCCAATTGTTTTTTTATTATCTTCACGTAAAGTGGCGTTAATTCACCCGATTTTATAACAGTTGTATTGTCTCCAAAAGTTACCAAATAATGTGACCCTTTGCCTGCATCTGGAGCTTCACTGTAATGAAGACCTCTTTTTCTGGCTTCTTTGCGTAACTCTCTAAGCAGCGCTTCTCGTTTCATTTAGCCTCCCCTTAATTCCATAAAACCAATATCGTACAAAAAGGTTCGATTGTCAATAATAAATCGAACAAAAAAGCTTTGCCTTTTTATAACACAGCTATTTAGTGAGTTTATCAAATAAAATTATAATGCAATACTTTAAAAAACTGTTATTAATTAACTGAAATAATTGAAAAAATAAACAAATTATGATAAGATTTTACGTATATAAAATGCAAATCAAATGGAACTTACAAACATGTTGAATAAAGTGATCTTAATTGGCTATTTAGGGGCAGATCCCGAAAGCAAAACAATGAATTCTGGTGCCGAAATAGTCAATTTTAGGTTGGCTACTTCTGAAAGCTATACAGATAAAAATACACAGCAAAAAGTAGGGAAAACAGAATGGCATTCCGTGGTGGTTTTTAATCCACATTTGGCAAAAATTGCTCTTCAATACTTAAACAAAGGTTCAAAGGTTTACATAGAAGGCAAATTACAAACCCGTAAATGGCAAGATAAAAACGGTATTGACCGTTACACAACAGAGATCGTCTTATCACAATATAAAAAGGTGAGTTAAAATAAAAAGGTGAGTTAAAGCTCTTAAACGGAAAAAATAACGATAATCAAGAGCCATTATCTACTTATGACAGAAGTTTCCAACAACCTCTTGATACGCCTCATGCTGTTATAAATGATGATGTTCCTTTTTGATGTTAATGAGTAAATTCGATTCTTTGCAAATAACTATACAGAATAATATGCTTATGCAACAAGCATTGTTAGGGAATAAGGGTAATGATGTACCTGCTACTGGTTTTGAAATAGCGATAATCATTGTAGTTATGTTGACATTCGTTGTGTTTGTTTGGGGACTTGCGAATGATAAAATAAAGATAAGCATACTAACTATAATTATCGGTCTCTCTTTATTCACGTGGTTATTTATTTGGATAACGCTTTGATTTATAATGATAATTCACTGTTTTGTATGTTGAATGAGAGTCCCGAATAACCTAAGATTCTCTTATTTCAAAGCTGTTTATCTTGAATCAATCAAAACCACTCATTTGCACATCACAAGCGGGATGAATGTGTGGATAAAATTTGTATAAGAAAGGAGTAAAAATGACACTTATGAACCGTCTTAATGCAAGGTCTGTCGCAACATTGGGGGCTGGCAAATATAACGATGGTGCCGGCTTGCTACTTCATAAGCGTAAAGATGGAGGTGCTCAATGGATTTTACGGTATACCCTTCACGGGCGTCGTCGTGAAATGGGATTGGGTGCCTTGAGAGATGTTTCTTTAAAAGGTGCCTTGAGAGATATTTCTTAAAAAAAAGCACGTGAATTGGCAAACCAATGGCGTTCTATTTTACGTGAAGGGCGTGACCCTATTCAAGAACGTGAAAAACAAAAACGTGAAGCAATGCGTAATCTCCATTACTTAAAAGATATTGCCGTGGATGCTTTTGAAAGTCGTAAAGCTGAATTAAAAGGGGGTGGTAAGAATGGACATTGGTTTTTACCTTTAAAACTCCATATTTTACCAAAATTAGGCTGTCTGCCCGTTTCTGAGATTACACAAACAGAGATACGCAACACACTTGCCCCTATTTGGCATACAAAAGCTGGAACAGCAGAGAAAGCACTCATTCGCCTTAATATATGTCTCAAACATGCGGCTGCATTAGGATTGGATGTTGATTTACAAGCAGCAGAAAAAGCACGCGCTCTTTTAGGCAAACAACGTTATAAAAAACAAAATATACCTGCCATGGATTGGAGAGATGTGCCGGCTTTTTATAAAATACTTTGTCAAAAAACAACCCTAACACAACTGGCTTTGCGTCTGCTTATTCTGACAGGCGTTCGCACACGTCCTTTACGTTATATCCATAAGGATCAAGTTGATGGAGATATATGGACTATTCCTGCTGAAAATATGAAAGGAAAGCGTGATACAACAAAAGAATTTCGCGTACCTCTATCAACAGAAGCATTAGACATTTTAAAACAAGCACGATTGCTTTCTCGTAATGATTTTTTCTTTTCTGCAACCGGTCGGGGGGCTCTTGCGCAGAAGTGTATGGCTCAATATATGAGAGATAATAAACTTGATGCCTGCCCCCATGGTTTTCGTTCTAGTTTACGCGATTGGCTCGCTGAAACAACCGATGCCCCCTATGAGGTGGCTGAAACCATTTTAGGGCATGTGGTCGGTGGTAAAGTAGAGCGTGCCTATCGTCGTACTGACTATCTAGAACAGCGCCGTGTCTATATGGATAAATGGGCGGCTTATGTCACTGGTCAATCTTAAGATATGGGGTGAACAACCCCATAATCTGTGGATAACTTTCGCTCTCTGTTTTCTCATTCTCTCTCAATAAGACGCATAATTTATCACATCAGAAATTATATGATAATATATTGTTTTCTATAAATAAAATTCCTTCAAAAATAAACCAAAATGTGCTTAATAAATAGGCATGATTTGTTTCTATTTTTTTGAAAATGAAAGGATTTTAGAATGACAGAAAATGATATTCTTTTAACTGACCGTGAAAGTGCAAAATTGCTTCATATGAGTGTCTCAACATTCCGCCGTCATGTCACCAATGGCTCTCTCCCAAAACCTTTAAAATTTGGTTTTTTATCCCGTTGGTTACAATCGGATCTTCTCAATGTAATCGAGCAAGCGAAACAGCAACGTCAAAGTGACGCGGCATAAAAAAAACCTTGTCACGTAAGGACGGACAAGGCTTTCTCAAATTCACAATCCTAGAGAGTGCACAATCCGTCCTATGACGCAACGTTATAGGATTACTAAGTGTATTCCCTACGTTATACTGCTTCACATACAGTGTTGAGATTGTTGGTTGAGGAGACAATCCCGCACAAGCATGGGAACACATGAATGTGGGGATTGTAGTTTCCACAAACAGCAAGACTTAAGGCTTGCATTCAGGTTGTTCTGGATGCTTTTTACAAAACGGGCTGTTTAAGCGCTTTTCGACACTCCGTTTTGGGATGACAGCACCAGGTTGGCAAATGGGAAGGTTTTCTTCTCTAAATGTATAACACCATCCTCCTTCATGTTCATCTTTATAGTGGAATCCTGATTGAATCATACAAGCATGAACTGTTGCTTGCTCATCAATGCTCTGCTCTCTACTTTCTGAATCCTCACCATAAGGGGTTGGCATGCCACATTCTAACAAGGCTTTTCCTACCTCTGTAAAATCTGCCCCTGGCTTCTCCCACATACTGAGATACCCTGGAGGAGGCTTATCGATGTTTTCAATACCACATCCAGCTATAATAAACAAAACAAGCACACTCAATAATTTTAAGATGTATTTCATTTCTTGCCCCCTGATTGAATTGAATTAATTTGTATACGGTGAGATGAGCCATAGAACGATGTACACTCACGACCTGCATGACCATAACAAGCATGGACAGTAGGATAAGTCGTAAATATTCTCCATGCCTCGTTCCCAGGACTACTCCCTGAAGGGATCTTATCAAAAGTAGCAGGATTTCCACCAAACTTTATACCAACAAAGTCATATGCGTGGTTTTCTAAACCGACAGAGGTTTGCTTGCCATCACTTAAATAATCGAGTGTATTAGCCATCGATTGAGCGTTGTAAGCTGGACCAAAAAGATTGATACTCGTGTTGCCTGCTATACCGTGAATACCACGCTTTTCAAAATCATGCATTCCGTTACCTACCGTCATACTACCACGGCTGTGCCCATCAATACGTAATCCGTCATTGCCATAAAGATACATTGTATTCTGGAACTTCTTGGTCGAATTGGTCAATCCAAAGAAAAATGTACCTTCAAAAAACTTCTGAAAAACCGCTATACCAACCTCTACTAGCATGTCTTTATCTTGCGGGAAATATGTAAAATACAGATGACCATGATCGTTGTCAGCAAATTGGACGGCATAACGCGCGGCATCATCGGGGGAGGTAAAAATACCATTATAAAACATATGAACCTCGCCATCAGAGCCTTTTTGTAAATGATTTTCTTCCTCTGGTTTTAAAAAATGATACAGAGTAATATATTTTCCATCATTGCCTTTTATAGGTTTTCCATTTTCATCGGTTAAATAGAGGACATTGCCATTTTCATCATGCGCAACTTCTCCTTCAGGATGTTTTGTGGCATAAGCGATTTTGTAAATTTTATAAAAATATCCCAATCCCTCATCGGATAAATCATTGATCATGTCTAAGCGATTATGCACTGCTCCCTCAAGGGATGTGGCGTCTATTGGTGCAACAGCCTGATGGGCTGTTGCAGTATTGCGGTTGAGAGAACCAATGATTTCTCCAGCATCTTGCCCCATGGACCTTTGGCCAGTTGTATTGGTTAGGATGATGGTTCCATCACTGATAGCGGATTTGGTTTCTCCTTCTGCGCCATCCTTGGCTTTGCCATGGTTTAAAACATTCTTGGTAATATTTTTTATCGTGTCATTTCCAGAAAGGCTAAAACCATGGCTGCTGGCTGTCGCATGCGCACTGTTGGTGATATCACTCGTCGTAATGCTTCCGGTGGTCAGACTCTTTTTATCCGCTGAGGCACTGCTCGCAATAATGCCTCCGGTCAAGTTTGTTGTCCCCGTAACTGTAATATCAAAACCGCCCGCCTCTGCTTTGATGCCTGATTGCTCTACAACACTGTGATAATCACTAGAGGATTTATCCTTGTTCAAAGAGGCGCTCATTGAACCTCCACCACCCGTTGCTCCAGCACCAAAACCAACATTCTCATTAAAGCGCTTTGCGAATGATTTTGTGTTGTTAGGGTTGGCATTCAAGTACGTTTTTATGTCTTTTACAATAAGGACTATTTAAGCGTTTCTCAACACTTCGCTGAGGCATGACAGCTCCAGGACGACATATGGGAAGATTGTCCGATTTATGGTTCTCACACCATTCTTGTATGGTAAAGCTAGGGCGAAAACCTGATTGCCCCATACAAATTTCAATACTAGCAAATTGATTCAAATCTAGCGCCACAACCTTATCAAGGTCCGGTACGCCACATTCTAAAAGTATTTTCTGCCTCCATAATACTGGAGAAAGTGAGGGAATTTGATTAACACACCCAACTGTACTTAAAAAAGCTATGCAGCTCAATAGTTTTAAAGTTTTTTTCATTTTCCCCTCCTCTAATGGGTTTCTTGACAATAAAAAGGAACAGCAAGACTTAAGGCTTGCATTCAGGTTGTTCTGGACTTCTTTTACAAAATGGGCTGTTTAAGCGCTTTTCGACACTCCGTTTTGGGATGACAGCACCAGGTTGGCAAATGGGGAGGTTTTCTTCTTTAAAATTCTCACACCAAGTTCCTATCTCTCTTTCAAGTTTATCATGGAATCCTGCTTGGATCATGCAAGCATAAATTGTTGCACTATCATTGTAACTCAAACGCCTATTTTCTCTATCAAGATATTCAGGGCTTGGCATGCCACATTCTAACAAGGCTTTTCCTACCTCTGTAAAATCTGCCCCTGGCTTCTCCCACCCATATACATTACCTAAAGGAGGCTTGTCGATGTTTTCAATACCACATCCAGCTATAATAAACAAAACAAGCACACTCAATAATTTTAAGATGTATTTCATTTCTTGCCCCCTGATTGAATTGAATTAATTTGTATACGGTGAGATGAGCCATAGAACGATGTACACTCACGACCTGCATGACCATAACAAGCATGGACAGTAGGATAAGTCGTAAATATTCTCCATGCCTCGTTCCCAGGACTACTCCCTGAAGGGATCTTATCAAAAGTAGCAGGATTTCCACCAAACTTTATACCAACAAAGTCATATGCGTGGTTTTCTAAACCGACAGAGGTTTGCTTGCCATCACTTAAATAATCGAGTGTATTAGCCATCGATTGAGCGTTGTAAGCTGGACCAAAAAGATTGATACTCGTGTTGCCTGCTATACCGTGAATACCACGCTTTTCAAAATCATGCATTCCGTTACCTACCGTCATACTACCACGGCTGTGCCCATCAATACGTAATCCGTCATTGCCATAAAGATACATTGTATTCTGGAACTTCTTGGTCGAATTGGTCAATCCAAAGAAAAATGTACCTTCAAAAAACTTCTGAAAAACCGCTATACCAACCTCTACTAGCATGTCTTTATCTTGCGGGAAATATGTAAAATACAGATGACCATGATCGTTGTCAGCAAATTGGACGGCATAACGCGCGGCATCATCGGGGGAGGTAAAAATACCATTATAAAACATATGAACCTCGCCATCAGAGCCTTTTTGTAAATGATTTTCTTCCTCTGGTTTTAAAAAATGATACAGAGTAATATATTTTCCATCATTGCCTTTTATAGGTTTTCCATTTTCATCGGTTAAATAGAGGACATTGCCATTTTCATCATGCGCAACTTCTCCTTCAGGATGTTTTGTGGCATAAGCGATTTTGTAAATTTTATAAAAATATCCCAATCCCTCATCGGATAAATCATTGATCATGTCTAAGCGATTATGCACTGCTCCCTCAAGGGATGTGGCGTCTATTGGTGCAACAGCCTGATGGGCTGTTGCAGTATTGCGGTTGAGAGAACCAATGATTTCTCCAGCATCTTGCCCCATGGACCTTTGGCCAGTTGTATTGGTTAGGATGATGGTTCCATCACTGATAGCGGATTTGGTTTCTCCTTCTGCGCCATCCTTGGCTTTGCCATGGTTTAAAACATTCTTGGTAATATTTTTTATCGTGTCATTTCCAGAAAGGCTAAAACCATGGCTGCTGGCTGTCGCATGGGCACTGTTGGTGATATCACTCGTCGTAATGCTTCCGGTGGTCAGACTATTTTTATCCGCTGAGGCACTGCTCGCAATAATGCCTCCGGTCAAGTTTGTTGTCCCCGTAACTGTAATATCAAAACCGCCCGCCTCTGCTTTGATGCCTGATTGCTCTACAACACTGTGATAATCACTAGAGGATTTATCCTTGTTCAAAGAGGCGCTCATTGAACCTCCGCCACCCGTTGCTCCAGCACCAAAACCAACATTCTCATTAAAACGCTTTGCGAATGGTTTTGCGCTGTTAAGGTTGGCATTTACGGCTATTTTTATACTTTTTACAAAAAGGACTGTTTAAGCGCTTTTTGACACTTCTCTGTGGAACAACAGCCCCTGGTCGACAAATCGGAAGGTTTTCTTCTCTAAAAGTATAACACCACCCACCCTCATGTTCATTTTCATAATGAAAACCTGATTGAACCATACACGCATGAATTTTTGCCCATGCATTGATACTAAGTTTTCTGCTTTCTGGATCGGTATAATAAGGAGTTGGCATTCCACATTCTAACAAGGCTTTTCCTACTTCTGTAGAATCTGCTCCTGGTTTCTTCCACGCTGCCACCTCTCCTAGAGGAGGTTTGTTAAATTGACATCCTGTTATGATCAACAAAACTACCGCACCTAATAGCTTTAGAGTTTGTTTCATTTTTTGCTCCATGATTTACTTAAAGGAAATTGTTTTAGATGAGATAGACCATAATCATATCTACATTTTGGACTCGCATGTCCAAGACAAGTATGAACGCTATTGGGATTTGTGAACATTCTCCGCCATTCTTTCCACATGCTACTACCAGTAGGTATTGTCTCGTAGGTATAGCCATTGCCGCCGATAATTCTGCTGACAAAGTCATATCTATGACCATCAAAACCAATTGTGGTTTGTTTGCCACCACTCACATACTTTAACAGATCTGATGCCGCCAAAACATTAGCCGCTGGTCCATAGAAACTGATCGTTGTATTGCCAGCTACATCATTGATACCTTCTTGCTTGAAAGAATTCATCATATTCAAGTTTGTCAAACTACCACGACTATGGGCATCAAAATGCAATCCTGTGTTCCCATAGCGAGACATCAGATCTTTTGCTTCTTGGGTTGAATTGGTCAAACCCCAAAAGTTATTTTCCATAAACTTCTGGTATCCCGCGACCAGAAGTTCTGAAATAGCAGAATCGGCTTCTGGAAACACAACAAAATAAAGCGGTGCATTTTGATCCTTCGCATGTTGCTCCGCATAAACAGCAGCTTCCTCTGGTGGAGTAAAGATACCATTGAGGGACACATGAACCTTGCCATCAGAGCCGGCTTGCAAATGCTGCTTTTCCTCATCCGTTAAATAATGAAACTTAGGGATTTTTTGTCCACGAGCGTCTTCTATAGGTTCTCCATTTTCATCTGTTTTATAGATTGTATTGCCCTGTTCATCACGGTCGACCACAGCGATGGGGTGCTCTTTGATAAACATGGTTTTATAGGAGTCATCGCTGTATTTAAACCCTTCTTCCAGCAGTTGTGTTGCCATTTCACGGTTTTCATGGACGATTCGTTCCAGCTTGGCAACATCAAGCTGTTGTACACCCTTATGGGCGTTGGCAGTATCACGGTTAAGGGAGGCGATGGCTTGTTCCACATCTTGCCCCGTCAACGCCTTTTGCCCTGCTTCATTTGTCAGCACAATGGTGCTATCACTAATGGCGGATTTGGTATAGCCTTCCTCTGAATCTTTGGCTTTTGCATGATCTAAAACATTCTTGGCAATGTTTTTCCCGACACCGTATTTGCCTTGATACATGGGACCTCCCGCAGAAATACTGATCCCATCGCTGTTAGCTTGAGCATGCGCACTGTTGGTAATATCACTCGTTTTAATGGTTCCTGTAGTCAGTTTATTTTTGTTCGCCGGTGCGGTGCTATCAATAATTCCTCCGGTCATGGTTGTTGCACCCGCCACTGTAATATCAAAACCGCCATTACCGGTTTTAATGCCGGATTGCTCCACAACACTGTGATAATCACTAGAGGATTTGTCCTTTTGGAAAGAGGCGCTCATTGAACCTCCACCACCCGTTGCTCCAGCACCAAAGCCAACATTCTCATTAAAACGCTTTGCGAATGGTGTTGTGTTGTTAGGGTTGGCATTCATCTGCATTTTTGTACCTTTTACAAAAAGGGCTGTTTAAGCGCTTTTTGACACTCCGTTTTGGGATGACAGCACCAGGTTGGCAAATGGGAAGGTTTTCTTCTCTAAATGTATAACACCATCCTCCTATCCTCGAAAGTTCCTCATTTTTATAGCGAAATCCTGATTGAATCATGCAAGCATAAATTGTCGCTTTTGCATTAATGCTTACCTTTCTGTTTTCTGAATCCTCATCATAAGGGGTTGGCATGCCACATTCTAACAAGGCTTTTCCTACCTCTGTAAAATCTGCCCCTGGCTTTTCCCACATACTGAGATACCCTGGAGAAGGCTTAAAAAAATTACATCCAGCTATCATAAATAAAACAAGCACACTCAATAATTTTAAGATGTATTTCATTTCTTGCCCCCTGATTGAATTGAATTAATTTGTATACGATGAGATGAGCCATAGAACGATGTACACACATCGCTTGCATGACCATAACAAGCATGGACAGTAGGATAAGTCGTAAATATTCTCCATGCCTCGTTCCCAGGACTACTCCCTGAAGGGATCTTATCAAAAGTAGCAGGATTTCCACCAAACTTTATACCAACAAAGTCATATGCGTGGTTTTCTAAACCGACAGAGGTTTGCTTGCCATCACTTAAATAATCGAGTGTATTAGCCATCGATTGAGCGTTGTAAGCTGGACCAAAAAGATTGATACTCGTGTTGCCTGCTATACCGTGAATACCACGCTTTTCAAAATCATGCATTCCGTTACCTACCGTCATACTACCACGGCTGTGCCCATCAATACGTAATCCGTCATTGCCATAAAGATACATTGTATTCTGGAACTTCTTGGTCGAATTGGTCAATCCAAAGAAAAATGTACCTTCAAAAAACTTCTGAAAAACCGCTATACCAACCTCTACTAGCATGTCTTTATCTTGCGGGAAATATGTAAAATACAGATGACCATGATCGTTGTCAGCAAATTGGACGGCATAACGCGCGGCATCATCGGGGGAGGTAAAAATACCATTATAAAACATATGAACCTCGCCATCAGAGCCTTTTTGTAAATGATTTTCTTCCTCTGGTTTTAAAAAATGATACAGAGTAATATATTTTCCATCATTGCCTTTTATAGGTTTTCCATTTTCATCGGTTAAATAGAGGACATTGCCATTTTCATCATGCGCAACTTCTCCTTCAGGATGTTTTGTGGCATAAGCGATTTTGTAAATTTTATAAAAATATCCCAATCCCTCATCGGATAAATCATTGATCATGTCTAAGCGATTATGCACTGCTCCCTCAAGGGATGTGGCGTCTATTGGTGCAACAGCCTGATGGGCTGTTGCAGTATTGCGGTTGAGAGAACCAATGATTTCTCCAGCATCTTGCCCCATGGACCTTTGGCCAGTTGTATTGGTTAGGATGATGGTTCCATCACTGATAGCGGATTTGGTTTCTCCTTCTGCGCCATCCTTGGCTTTGCCATGGTTTAAAACATTCTTGGTAATATTTTTTATCGTGTCATTTCCAGAAAGGCTAAAACCATGGCTGCTGGCTGTCGCATGGGCACTGTTGGTGATATCACTCGTCGTAATGCTTCCGGTGGTCAGACTATTTTTATCCGCTGAGGCACTGCTCGCAATAATGCCTCCGGTCAAGTTTGTTGTCCCCGTAACTGTAATATCAAAACCGCCCGCCTCTGCTTTGATGCCTGATTGCTCTACAACACTGTGATAATCACTAGAGGATTTATCCTTGTTCAAAGAGGCGCTCATTGAACCTCCGCCACCCGTTGCTCCAGCACCAAAACCAACAGAAACAGAATTTTGCTTGCTGGAAGTTTTTCCGGTATCGCTCTGGCTAGTAATGCTGAAATCACCTCCAACACTCATCTCTACACGGTTTGCAGAAACCACGGCGCCATTCAGTGTGGTGTTTTGCCCACTGTTGGTATGAACCGTGCCGGTGCCTATAATATGGCTGTTCTTGTGGTGCACTTCATCACTGGAACCTTCCCCTTGACTAAAAGCAGCACTGCCTGTTGCCCCTGCCCCCCCCGTGCCATAACCATAGCCCACACTCATGGAAGTACTTTCATTGTTGTTTTGTGTGCTTTGTGTGTTTTTTGCACTTTCAAAGGTGATATTTTGCCCCGCTGTCATATTAATATTCCCGCTCTGTGCATCATTGTCCAGAACATAAATCGGGTTTGTGCCGGCGATAATGTCGGCTCCAACACCATGGATATTGCCGTTGTGAGCATTTATGTTAACAGAACGCCTCCCTTCTATTGTCGTCGTCGTCGCTGTGGAGACTTGAGAAGAGGCTTCTGCTTTCTCGCTCTTAAAGCCCACGCTCACACTGCCAGATGCACCAGCCATATTGGCAAGAACATCTTTGGTAGAACCTCCAAATCCACCTAATGAACTGCTCAATCCTTTGGTTATATTTCCCCTTTCCCCTGTATTACCACTCAACCAATCAACAAACTCCCTGCCTTTGGTAAAGAGGTGATTGATTTTCATGCCGGTCAGGATGCCATTCATAACTGTGTTATTTCCATCCTTATTATTCATGCGGTCTGCTGAATCTTTTAGCCCTTGTACCGTGCCAAGAACACCAATATCCGCAGAGGCTGTCACACCGGCAAAGGTTTTTTCATGTGTTTCTTGTACATTAGAGGTATCATAGCTTTCCGATAGGGTGATATTATTGCCAGCATTAACGTTGACATCACGGTCTGCCGAAACATTTGCCGCTTTAAAATTCACATCATTGCCAGCATTAAAATTCGCATCATTGCCCGCATGGAAATTGGACGGCGTATTCGTATTTTCCCATTGATCGCCTTTATCCTTGGCGCCCGCAACCCCCACACCCACAGAAGCACCACTTTTGCTCTTTTCAAACTGAAAACCAAAACCTGTACGTTCTTCCTTTGAGCTTGTGCTATGGCTATTGTGACCAGGCAAAACATTGATATCATGGGCTGCCGAAACATTAATATTTTCTCGTGCATTAAAATCAGAACCTACCACGTTCACATCTTCTTTTTCGGCGGTGATAGTGATATTTTTACCATTGAGCGAAGAGCCTTGATGTTCAAAACTTTCTTCATTTTGCACCTTTCCCTCACTCCCGTAGATCGAAACAAAGCCCTTGCCTGATCCCACACCAAAACCCGTTTCATGAGTTTCTGAATGGCTCTCATGATGGTCTGTCATGCCATCAATCGTCACGCTTTGTCCTGCCACATTGATATCTTCATTGGCAATCATATGAGAAGCCGTGATTGTGGTCTCTTTGTCTGATTGCGTAATAATGTTGCCCGTCGCCCCAAG
This sequence comes from Bartonella kosoyi, assembly GCF_003606325.2. Taxonomy (NCBI): domain Bacteria; kingdom Pseudomonadati; phylum Pseudomonadota; class Alphaproteobacteria; order Hyphomicrobiales; family Bartonellaceae; genus Bartonella; species Bartonella kosoyi. The sequence continues at coordinate 996,590 of NZ_CP031843.2, read as the reverse complement.
AATGGAGGAAACCGTTGTTGTATGGGATTGAGATGTATCGGAAGATTTGCTACTCAAAAATCCACTTTCTGACGATTGTGCTTGCTGATCATACTTTTCTTGCGCCCCTTTGATGAGAATATTACCACCAGAGTGAATGGTAATATCGGCTTTTGCTTGGTCTTCTGGCGTTTTTTCTCCTGAAGTCTCCCCTATCTTGCCGGCTGTGAGTATCGAGGCAACAACTTTCGTGTTGTTTCCTGAATCAATGGCAACGCCTTTGCCCCCCGATATGAGTGAACCGGAAACTTGGGTCGCATCAATCTTGTTATGCTGGGATTTGCTGCTACTAAATGCTCCCCCCTCTTTATGGTAGGACATCTCATACTGTAAACTATTTTCCGCATTGTTGATGAGAATATCGTGGCTGGCTTTCAACCCCACCTTGCCATCAGCCGTAACAGAACTGCCCGTGATGGTGAGATCATGTGGTTTGCCATCTTGCCCTGCAATAGCGGTGATATCACCCCCAGCATTGATCGAAGAGCCAACGGCTCGCGAGGCTTGCATATCCACTTTAAGGTTTTTATTCTGAAGATGATACTCCATCTCATCGGATTTGGTATCTATTGTGATATCCCCTTGAGCACCAAGAGCAACATTGCCCTTCGCATCGATATCGGACGCAGAAACATGGATATCTTTTCCAGAGAGAACAGTGGTATCTTTTCCAGAACTTAAATGAGAGCCATTGTGCACAGCAACATGGGAGGTTTGTTCCCCCCGATGGCTATTGGCACTGTTGCGCGTGGCATCAATCGAAACGTTTTCTTTTGCTTGTAAGAAAAGGTTATCCGTTGCTTGAACCTCAGAGCCTAAAACATGCAAATCTTTTCCAGAGACAAGCGTCGTTGAGCCGCCAGAATTAACTTCTGATTGTTGATGCATAGAGGCATCACTATGCTCGCTGTGGTGATGGGTTTCTGCTGCGCCTATCGTTAAGTTACCTTCTTCTGTAACCATAGCAAGATCACCCCCTGTGGTGACCTTCACCCCTGAGGCTGTGATATCTTGCTTAGCGAAAACTGTCGCATTGCCCCCAGTAGAAAGCGCATTGGTGTTTAAAACAGTTTCCACACCATCAACCATTGTGCGCCCTGCATCCAAACGAATATTGTTTTCTGCAAGCAAAACAGCATCACCACCAGCAGCAAAATGCCCCCCTTGACTGAGGATATCCCCGCCATGCACATGCAATTGGTGGTTTGCCGCAATCCGCCCTGAATTGATAATCGTTGAAGTGCTTGTATTTTGGCTGGTGATATTGACATCATCCCCCATGATCAAAGCTCCAGCAGAAACAAAGGAGGCTCTGTCTTTTTCTGGAATGTAAAGCACCGGTGCATAAACATCCATGCCCTTGACCTGTTGACGAACATAAATCACCATCGGTGCTTCTAAACTTGCCAATTGTTCTTCACTTAAAGGTTCACCAAAGACAAGATTGTGGGCTTTGGCATATTCTGCCCCGACATCCAGCAGGCTTTTGACTTGTTCAATGGCATCACTGCCTGGAATAAAGGCGCCTTTACCCAAACCTTGACCCACAAGATCACGCATTTGTTTTTCAATCAGTTGCTTTTCAAAATAAGCATCCCCTAAGAAGAAAATCTCCCGATCTGGCTTATAACCAATTCTGTTCAAAAAATAGGCTGAACCATAAAACTTACCGACATCAAGGAAATCTGCTCTCGTTTCATAAATGAAATTCTGGTTGGGCAGCGTGCCCCCAACACCCCCCGATTGGGGCTTTGGCAAAGGAAGCCCCTCAGAAAGATCCCCTGAATTATTGAGATCCACTTTGGGTGTAAACAAAGCACCAGCCCCGGTTAAACCGTTCAGCGCCTCCAGTGGATTACCTCCAACCGCTTTGGCTTCAAAATGCGCATCCCCTGTAATGGACCCTTCGGCTGCCTTGTTGTTGAGTTGATCGACCACCAAATTCAACGTGCCACCCGCTTGAACAAGACCAGAAACGGTATCTGTCACTTCTGAACTTATATGACGAATACTCCCATTGTCTATATCGAGACTACCATTACGACTGCCATCAGCGTTATAGGCATAACAATAAGCATCCGTATTGGCCTGACAGCCAAGATAGACATTTTTATAAGTTGTCGCCCCCAAATTAGTCAGCGTCTTGGCTTGGATATCCGCATTTCCACCCGCTTCTATGATGCTGTAGTGATTCTCAATATCATCAGCGTTAATAATAAGATTGCCGTGAGATTGTATCATCCCCTGAGCTGCCGGTTTATGCGAAAACGTCTGCGTGACAGTCTCCTCTGTCATATGGGACCAGTTTTTGTTTGGTAAAAACCATCCTCCCCAGCTATCACCATTCCATTTATAGTGGTGTACAGAAAATTCCTTCTTTATAGACTTATGTTCCCAAGTAAAAGCCTTATAGACTGTTCCATTTTTCAATGTTGCCGTGCCATAGGTTTCTTCTTTGCTATTCCAAAGTGGAATATCTAAGTAAAGTTCTACGTGCCCTTTCCCTATTAGTTTATCGTCTTGATGTTCGTGCCCCTTTCCCCAAAGATTGGGGTCCTCCTGATATAACATCCCATCACTGAGCTGATCAGAACCTTCTGGTTTTTGGAAAGAAATATCCCTATATTCCTTTTTTTCCGTGATGACCGGCGTACTATCGGCTTCATTTTGCAAGGTTTTGGTTTGGATCAATAAGTTTCCACCGGCTTGAATCAAGCCTGCTTTATTGACAAGGGAAAGGCTTTTTCCAGTACCCGCCACATTGGTAAAAGATAAATCACCCTCTGCCATAACGACACCAGCATCATTCAACAAAGCCCCATCAACTTTGAGAGCACCATGGCCCTTCACATAGATTAATCCCGTTTTGCTGTTGGTCAAATCCCCCGTCACGCTAAAGGCTAAATTCTGACCCGCTGCCAATTGACCACTATTGTGAAGCTCCCCTGTTTTGATGGCAAAATCTCGTGCCGCTAAAACTGATGTTGCCTCATCAACCAGAACACCTGGTGCTACAAAAAGAATATCTCCCGTCCCACCCTCATCTGTCACGGCTTGCAACCGTGCATGGTGAATATCAAGGGCATTGGTGCTGTTAAAATCTAAACCACCATACGTTAATTCGCTTCCCGAAACATCAATATGATCTGCAATTAAATACAGCGTTTGAGGCGTGTAAATATGAGAACGATTATTGCTTAAATCCAGTCTCGGTGCTGTCAACCTCACATCCCCCAGAACAGACAGCACATTCTCAACACTAATCCCTCCTGATACCGATGTCAGTGTTGCTGTGCCGTAGCCTATGATCTGATCATAATAAATATCGTTGCCAGCAAAAAGGTCAATATTTTCACCACTGATAATATGTCCAACCTTTATCCCTTTTTCTGCTGTGATCGAAAGAGAACCTTTATCATAAAAAACAAGATCACCGGAAGGATTCGAAGGACTTGCCTGAGAGGCAACAAAATCTAACCCTGTCATCAATGTGCCAGCATCAAGGCTGCCACTCTTCAAAACAGCATCTCCACCCGCCATCAGCGAAGAAAAATCAACCGCTCCACCATCAATGTCTGCCTTTCCATAAGCAATCAGTTGTCCAAAATGAACTCCAGCATCAGGTTGTGTATGAATGACAACATTATCATGAGAGAGGATTGTTTGAGAAACAGATAGCCCGTTATGAGAAACCAGTGTGATATCTCCCGCTCCATAAATGCTTTCAGCAACAATCGCACCTTGACTACTCTGGAGATCAACACCCCCATGGCTTCCCAAAACAAGATTTCCAGCAGCCCCCGTTGCTGCCATATCAACCCCACCGGCTAAAAGATACGCCCTGATATCACCACCGGCATGTGCTTTTAAATTGCCCCCAGACAAAACAGTGCCAGCAATGGTCAGATCACCGCCCGTTTCAAACGCCATATCAGCCCCTGCCCCTAGCCCTGAGACTTTGATGGCTTCGCGTGAGGACAGCTTCATATTGCCCCCAGAGGTTGCTTGCCCTGCAATGGTTAAAAAACCTTCTTGTGCCTCTGCTGTAAAATGACCATCCGCCCCAACAGTTTCTAATGTCACATCTTTTTTTGCTGCAATATCAATATGCTTTTTAGAGGTGATGTGTTTTGCCAAGATGCTCTGGCTTTTCGACTTAAGGGAAACACCCCCATGACCAAAGGCATTCTGTAGGGAGATTTTTCCATCCGCAGAAAGATGTAACTGCCCCGCATTGGCCGCCATATCATGGCGCATGCGAACCCCAACACCTTTTTCGGTTGCCACAAGTTTAATCTGATCCGCCTGGAGAGCCCCCAAAGCAGAACCATCTATCGCATATTCTGGCTTACCAGTAATATCGGTGAGCTCCTTCATCTCACGAGAAGCATAGTCATAACGGCCCGTTCCAGCAACAACCCCAATATCCTTCCCCGCAACAGGACCTTCAAAATGCACTGTGCGCGATACAATATCAACGATATCAACCGCCCCTTTTCCTGAGAAAAAATTCGCGCCCTTTGTTCCAAAAGTGATATCACCACCTCTCACCACAAAACCTTTTAGAAAACCAGATGCATCAATTTCCGCAACACCGGTGGTTAAGGTCGCATGGGGCGTATTGATAAACCCACAACCATCACAACTGATCCCATTGGGATTGGCTATAATCACATCGGCTGGGCGCCCAAAAACCTCTCCTGGACCATGAAGCGCACTGCGTTTACTGCTGGTCACTTCATTTAAAATAACCTTCGCTGAACCCGTAACACGCAAATGCGGATTGCCCGGCATAATGCCCCCCAATTGCGATTGCCCTACTTCTTGCGCATGATTGTTCCAAATCACACCTCCATTGCCAATATTAAAATCATTATATTTATTGTGCGATAAACCGCTGCTGTTGGGGGTAACAATATCAATGGAAGGAACCCCATTGGGCGCTGCCACAATATCTGGACGATGGGCGGCATTCGCGTTCGCATCAACGGCAATTTGCGCCTGTAACCCTGAAGGGACTAACAAACAAGAAAAACCAAGCCCCCCAAATAAAACCTTCTTGAGCATCGTACTAGAAATTAAAACGCTTAATAACTTTGCTCTTTCTTCTCTCTTCTCATGTCCCATGCTTTAACTCCCCAATAAATATGCTTAAAGTTCCATTGCTAATGTCATTAAAAATGTGCCTGACTTCTTGTGCTTAACTGTGCTCCAGAAAATACTGGAATAACTGGCATCAAGAGAAACCATCCCCCCTGCAAGCTTGATGCCTGCTGTCCAACCGGCAAGTTGTTCATTCGTAAATCCATACAAAGCTTGCGAAAAAACACGACCATAGTCCAAACCAACATAAGGGCGAAGTTCACCCAAAGTCTTTTTGAACGTCGCATTATTGCTCCATGGAATGGTTCGCAGAAACAGGTCATTACGGATAAAAAAACCGTTATTGCCAAAAATCAAACTCTCGCGCGTGCCACGAACATTGGAAGCGCTCCCCAACGAAATCTGCTCTGCAGCCAATAAATTATGTGGTGAATATTGACCACTCAAAAGATTGCTCAACAGAAAATTCCACTCTCCAACCTTAAAGGGTGTCATAACGCTGAGTGTGCCGGTAAATTTTGCAAATTGAGGCTCCCCATCCCCCGCTCCTGGAGCATGTTTCTTTACAGAATGAAAAAGTGGAACTCCTTGCAAATAACTCACATCAAAGGTCCAGGTTCCCCCTAACATCTGACGCGAATGCGAAATGCCAAAATTGGCGACACTATATTGACGACTGCCGACCTCTATCTTATTGCCAAGAAGATAATTGTTGGTTCTTTTATAAGAAAGACCTAAATTGAGTGTTGTGAGTGAAACACTATCACGGTGAAGAACCCTGCTTGCACTGGCATGTAATTCACTGGAATCCCCCGTCGTCTCAATATCGGTAAAATTGCCATGGATAATGCTTTGATAATTATAAACAGTGCCATTTAAACCAAAAGTCCAATAACCATAGGGAATGCTCACACTTGCAGAAATATTATTGCTATGTCCTTCTTGTTCACTCCCACCCCAATAATCTGTCTCACTGCGTTGATAGTTAAAATCCCATGCATCATTGAGACCTAAAATATTTTCGAGCTTTAAGCCCGCACTATAACGCGCATAACCCGTGGAGGGTTGTCCCATATTGTCATGAGAAACACGAACCTTGAAAACTTTACTAGGCTGATTATTAATATTCACAATGGTGCTCCCCTCTTCACGACCTGGGAGAAGTTCGCTTTGAGCATGTGCTGAAAAAAGTCTGTTGATTTGATCTAAACCCTGTTCAATATCGCGCATGTTGAGAATATGATCTTCCAAACCCGGAAAAGCACTCCACACAACATAATTATGAGAAGAAGCTGGTAAACCGTTGTAATAAATATCTGAAAGCTTCCCCTCAACAACAACAAACTTTAACGTCTTACTGCTTTTTATATCTTGGTCTGGGATATAAAAACGCGCCGTTACATAGCCTTGATCCAAATAAACCTTGGTTAACTGCTTGATTAAGAGCTGGATATCGACAAGACCGATACATCTTCCAACATAGGGATTTGTTACAGCGGCTACAGAGCTCTTCTTGATATGATAAACCCCATCAACAACTATATCATGAATTGGAAAGCAGTACCCACTCCCCAAAAGTGCTCCTTGCTTTCCTTCAGAAGGTCTTGTCATACCGTGAGGCGTTAAAGCCCGTAAATTCTCAATTCTTTCTAATTGCCGCTTTTCTGAATATCCGCGAGAAAAATTATCTGTTGGAGAATGAAAAACAGCTGAGGAGCGCGCATAAACGGTTACGCCACTCAACATGCCAAACAATACTGAGGCAAGAAAAAACCTAAAAAAACTCTTCCAACGTAAAAAGATAAATAACAATACAGATTGCCCCGCTTTGCAGCATTCATGAAGCGTTCTATCGCTTCATCAACCCTGGTTGATAATAGAAATTAAAACAGCCACTACCCTATGACGCTTTTAATAAAAGCATATACCTCTGTCACCAAAGACCAAGTGACAAAACACCTTGATTGTAATCGTGTGAAGATATTCCCCCCATACTTATACTCTCAGACCTATAACCAAAATTGTCCAGAAAGTCAATGTGTAAGCCTCAATATCCCCATCAATATAAAGGATAAATTTGCTAAACCATGTCCCCTTATTCATAGAATGGAACCTTCAAAGCACTCCCCATCATTAGTTTTGAAGTTTTTTTTGGGGTGTTAGAAACCTTCAAAATCTATCTATAAAATGCATCAAAATACTTATTCTGATATTTTAAAGTACATAGTGCATTTATCTTGATTAACCCGTCAAACGAACAGCAAATTTCACTATTTTGCTGATATACTCCATGTCATAGGCTGTTGATAAACAACCTGTAAAAACTCCTTTTGAAAAAATGTCTGCTTTTTTTATCAGTTTTTTCCCATTTTTATCGTTATTTGCTTTAAGTCAACTTGATTGAGTTCGTTTTGATTCTTTTGATGATTATTGATCATCTCTTAAGGCAAGGGATTTTTATTACAATATGCTGCAATCTGTTAACTCTGATAATGAACACGTCACTTTACGCTCTCTGTTGAAATATTATCGTCAAAAAGCTAAATCACCCCGTGAATTAGGAACCATGTTTGAAAACCTTGTCATGGTTTATTTGAGTGAAGCCCCTCTTCAAAAGCAAGAATACGAAAAGGTTCAAACTTATTTGGAATGGGCAAAAGAGCATGATGAAGATGGAACGGATATTGGGATTGATCTGGTGGCTACAATCCGTGATGAAGGGGGGTATGCTGCCATTCAATGTAAATGCTACAACGCCTCTCACATAATTAAAAAAGAAGATATTGATAGTTTTATTGCTGCCTCGGGCAAAAAGATCTTCACCCGTCGTATACTGGTTGATAGCACCGAAACAGATTGGAGTAATAATGTTGAACTGACTTGTGAGGGGCAAGAAGTTCGTATTCAACGCATAAACCTTTTTGATTTGGAAAGCAGTCAAATCGATTGGAGCGCTTATAAAGAACAAGGACAAGCCGTCCTTAAAGAAAAGCTGAAAAAAAAGCTTTTAGATCATCAGAAAGAAGCCCTTGAGAAAGTCTGTGAAGGGTTAAAAGAAGCAGACCGTGGCAAGCTGATTATGGCATGTGGTACAGGCAAGACTTTCACGAGTTTGAAGATAGCAGAAACCATAGCAGGAAAAGGCAAGCGTGTGTTGTTTCTGGTCCCTTCTCTGGCTTTAGTCTCGCAAACAATCCGTGAATGGACAGAAGATACAGAAGTGCCTTTGCGTTCCTTTGCTGTGTGTTCCGATACACAAGTGGGTAAACGTCGTAAGAATAATAAAAATGATACTCTTGAATTTGATAGCTCTGATCTTGCCTTGCCTGCAACAACTGATGCAAAAGAACTGGCTAGCAAAGCAGGTAAGGTTTCCCATGATCTAATGACCGTGGTGTTTTCCACTTATCATTCAATCCAAGTGATTTCCGATGCACAAAAAAAGTATGATTTACCCGAATTTGATCTGATCATCTGTGATGAAGCACACCGTACCACTGGGGCTTCATTGGGAACAGAGGACAATGAATCTGATTTTATCAAGGTTCATGATAACAGCATTATTCAAGGCAAAAAACGTCTGTACATGACAGCAACGCCTAAGATCTTTACCGATGATGCCAAAAGACGTGCCGATGAGATCAATGCTGTTCTCGCCTCTATGGATGATGAAGAGCTCTATGGAAAAGAGCTTTATACCTATACCTTCTCAAAAGCCGTTCAGAATGAACTTTTAGCACCTTATAAGATTATTGTTTTGGGTGTTAATGAAGAGGAAGTGAGTCAATCCATTCAACATCTGATGACCGATGAGAATTATGAACTTATCCTTGATGATAAAACCAAAATCATAGGCTGTTATCAAGCCCTTGCTAAAATAGATCTAAAGATTGATTTGAGTGATGACCCCAATCCCATGCGGCGGGCTTTGGCTTTTTGTAAAGATATCAAAACCTCTGAACGTATCCGTGATACCTTCAATTCTCAAGAAATACAGAAAGAACTGTATGATCTTCATAAGGTCTATAAAGAGACCCCGCCTCTTGACTGTACCTTTGATCATATTGACGGAACACAAAGTGCCAAAACGCGTCATAAAGCCCTTGATTGGCTTAAGGAAGATGCGGGGGAAAATACGTGTCGTGTACTTACCAATGTAAGATGTCTGTCTGAAGGGGTGGATGTCCCTGCTCTTGATGCCATTATGTTTTTACACCCGCGTAAAAGTCATGTGGATGTGATACAGGCGGTGGGGCGTATCATGCGTCGTGCTCGGGGCAAAAAAAGAGGCTATATCATTTTACCCGTTGGGATTCCTGCTGGGGTTTCTGCTGAACAGGCTTTAAAATACAACAAAAGATACAGTGTTGTCTGGCAAGTGATCAATGCTTTGCTTGCTCATGATGAGAATTTTGAAATCACCCTTAACCAGATGATTTTAGGGCAAGACGTTAGTGATGTTTTGGAGATTGCTGCCTTAAAGAGCATGACCGCGGTTGAGGATAAACTCCATATCCATGAGAAATCAGAACATATGGGTCTTGAGATTGGAAAAGCCGCTCCTGAACCGCAGCATAGTTATAAAGGGCAAATGAGATTACCCTTTTATAAAGAGTTTCCCAATGCCCTTAAAACCCTTCTTGCGAAGAAATTTGCCATTGCGGATTATTGGGAAAATTGGGCGGGTAATGTTGCTGAGATTGCTCAAAACCATATCACCCATCTTCAAAACCTGCTTGCTGATGAAAACAGTGAAGCCTTTCATGCTTTTGATGCGTTTCATAAAGAATTAAAGAACAACTTAAACAGTGAAATAAAGAAAGAGGAAGCGATTGAGATGTTAGCCCAACATCTTGTCACGCGTCCCGTGTTTGAAGCCTTGTTTGAGGGCAATGAATTTGTGCAAAACAATGCCATTTCGCAAGCCATGGAAAGGATCTTAACAGAACTTGATAAAACCAATATCGAGGAAGAATCCAAGGAATTACAAGAGTTTTATAACAGTGTAAGGCTTCGTGCTTCTGGGATTACCTCGCCTTTAGCAAGGCAAAATCTTATTATCACGCTTTATGAAAGCTTTTTTGCCAAGGCATTTAAGAAAACCACGGATAGACTTGGGATTGTTTATACCCCCGTTGAGGTAGTGGATTTTATCATTCATTCTGTTGATGACGTTTTACGCAATGAATTTGGAAAAAGCTTGGGGTCACGGGGTGTTTCTATTCTTGACCCTTTCACGGGAACTGGAACCTTTATCACAAGGCTTTTACAATCCAATCTCATCAAACCAGAGGATATGGAATATAAGTTTCGTCATGATATCCATGCTAATGAGATTGTTTTACTTGCCTATTACATAGCAGCGATTAACATTGAATCGACTTATCATAGTATCATGAAAGGTGAGTATATTCCCTTTAAGCATATTGGTTTGGCTGATACGTTTCAAACACTTAAAGAAAAAAACTTGATAGACGGTATACTCAAAGAAAATAGTGAATATTTAGAGCATCAAAAGAAACTAAATATTGAAGTTATCTTTGGCAACCCTCCTTATTCGGTAGGACAAAAAAGCGAAAATGATAATGCAAAGAATACTCCCTATCCCATATTAAATAAACGTATCGGTGAAACTTACGCTGCTCAATCTAAAGCAACTAGTACGCACAAGTTATATGACAGTTATATTCGTGCTATTCGTTGGGCTAGTGACCGAATAAAAAAACGCGGTGTTATTGGTTTTGTCACAAACGCGGGTTTTATTGATGGAAGTTCTATGGATGGTTTACGCAAATGTCTCGTTGAGGAATTTAGCAGCCTTTATATTTTCCATTTACGGGGTAATCAACGAACGTCTGGAGAAGTTTCGCGAAAAGAAGGTGGCAAAATTTTCGGGTCTGGCTCTCGTGCCCCTATAGCGATTTCTATTTTGGTTAAAAATCCAAATGCACAACAGCATGGTAAAATATATTTTCGTGATATTGGAGATTACCTTACGAGAAAAGAAAAGCTAACAATAATTGAAAAATTTAGGAGCATTGATGGCATTACACAGAGCAAAAAAGGTTGGCAAATAATTACACCAGATAAACATGGTGATTGGCTTGGTCAACGTGATGACAATTTCAACGCTTTTTTAGCTATAGGTGATAAAGGTTATAAAAAAGATCATAATAAAAAACTCTTTGAAACGTTTTCATGTGGTCTAAAAACCAATCGTGACGCTTGGGCTTACAATTCAAGCCATGAAACTTTAAAGAAAAACATGAGTAATATGATTGCTTTCTACAATAGTGAAGTGGAACGTTTTAATGGTGCTTATACACATGCCGCCAGTAAAGCGCGTGCAAAGTATGTAGATAGTTTTGTCAATTCCGATGACGGTAAAATTAGCTGGAGCTATAGTGTTAAGCAACAGTTAATTAGAGGAAAAACTTTTAAATTTGAAGAAACATGCCTCACTCAGAGCTTGTATCGTCCTTTTATACAACAATGGCTCTATTATAGTCGCATTTTTAATGAATCAGTTTATCAAATGCCACAGATATTTCCTATGGGAAAAATAGTTGAAAATAGAGTTATGAAAATTGCTGCTGTAGGAGCAAGAGGTGGATTTTCTGTCTTGATGACTAAAAATGTGCCTGATGTGGGTGTGATAGATAATAGCCAATGCTTTCCACGCTATATTTACGAAGATACTGAAGTTTTAAAAGATAAAAACAAGAAACAATCCCATTTATTTACAGAAGCAAACACAACAGCTGGTTTACAGAGGTATGATGCCATTACTGATGAAGGTCTAGACCATTTTAAAACCTCTTATCCTAATGAAACCATAACAAAAGATGATTTGTTCTATTATGTTTACGGTTTACTTCATTCGGAAGATTACCGTACTCGTTATGCACATAATTTATGCAAAGAACTGCCTCGTATTCCTTGCGTAAAGAGTGCTGATGATTTTTGGAAGTTTGTAACAGCAGGGCGTGAACTGGGTCATTTACACGTAAATTATGAAGATGTAGAGCCTTATCCAGTGACCTTTAAAAAGGGTAACCCAAAACAGACTGAGATCTCTAATCCCGAAAAATTCTATTATGTGACTGAAATGAAATTTGCTGGGAATAGTAAGGAAAAGGATAAATCGACTGTTTTTTACAATAGCAATATCACAATAACAGATATCCCTCTTGAGGCTTATGAGTATATTGTAAATGGCAAGCCTGCTCTTGAATGGGTTATGGGGCGTCAATGTGTTAAGATTGATAAAAAGAGTAGTATTGTCAATGATGCCAATCGCTATGCTGTTGAAACCGTTGGAAACCCTGCCTACCCTCTAGAGTTGTTTCAAAGGGTTATTACTGTAAGTTTAGAAACAATGAAAATCGTTAAAAACTTACCAAAATTGGTATTAAGAGAAACTGAATAAGCTTATAAAGCATGCTCACATAATGGGTATGATAAACTCACAAGGGGTATAGGGTCTTATAACAGTCTATACCCCCTTTATACATTGCTTACATACAATCTTTCAAAGGATAATTTATCATGCGTTATTCTAAAAAGAAATCATTTGCACTTTTAAATACTCTCATTTGGATTGCTTTAAGACTTTTAAGAAATCCCATCTTAAATAGAGTTAGATTTTTTTACATTGCCTTTAAGAGATTATACCGTAATCTCAAATGATAGCTTTATCCTTTTTAAAAGCTTTGTTTAAAGAGAGTTATATATATTCATTTTCTTATATTACTTATAGGTTTTGAAGGTTTCTCACACCCTCAAAATACTCAAAATCTTCAAAACTCATAACCTAATGATCTTGATAGCATCTCTTATGAGTTACAAGACATCTTTTGAAAGGCTTTAAAGGGTCATATGCTTTTCATAAGATGTGTTCTAATCATTAGTCTAAAATCATAAGGTTATATTTGCAAAAGAACTGATAAAATTCATAAAAAGGATTTTGATAACGTAATCAGTTTTTACTTTCATACGCTTTTCATAAGACACGTTTTAATGAAACACTAAAATAACCACTTTTGTCGGTTCAATTTACTGACACATAACTGACAAGTTTTAATCAATTCACATCATTGATTATCTTTAAAGATTGTATTCTTGATATGGGTTGTGTTTTAAAGACATTAACCTATTGAAAAATAATGTTTTTAATTTTACTCATTTGCAAAAATAATTATAGGGTCTAAAAGGAACTGACAAAACTGACACGGTCTATTAAAAGGTATTTTTCTAATCTCTATAATTATCAATCTCTCTTTAGATATTTTCATAACAGTCTATAAATCGCAATTATCCTATTTATCGTTTCTCTTATGAAAATGAAAAATGATGCCATGGCTATAGAGAATGCGTAAAATAGCAAAGTTTTATAATCATAATGCAAATGAATGCATTGGTTATAAAAAGAGTTCCTATAAAAGGCTGTTAAGTTGCAAATTTGTTATAAACAAAATTCACAAAAAAATTTAAATTCATTTAGTAAAAAAATTGATAGGTTATAAAGATAAAAATACGCATGATAAGAGCGTTTTTAAATATTATAAATGTATAGATTCAAAACATAACGCAATCGTTTTATAAAGCCTATAATATAGCTTTAAACGCATATAAATATAAAAGAAGCAATTAATAAGCATAAGATATTATCAATACATAACGCATTTTAAAAAATACAAAAAATATCAAAAAAGATAGAATATTAATTGACAATAAATACGTATTTTGTTATATAAATAATCAAGTGATTAACAACACTAAACAGTTAGCGAATAGGTTACGATAAACCTAATCCTGTTATAAAAATTGACTATTTTTTATGCTCTAATTAGCATATATAGTGATTTTGTCGGGTGTGCTTACATCATACAATACCCTTAAAGGGAAAAGTGTAAGCAGCGGACTAACTGCCGTGTTTGTTAGCGCCCGACGCCCTTGGGGGCTGTCAATAACAAATATAAACAGTTAGGATTTAATTATGACAAATATATCAAAAAACACCCCCGTTAATAAGAAAAAAACATCTCCAAAATATGAACTTACTAATGAAACCCGCGTTGTTAACGGCGTGACTTTACACCGCATTAAAGCTTTAAGAGATTTTGATGATGTTAAAGCTGGTCAATTCGGCGGCTTTATTAAAGATGAAAGTGATCTGTCTCATGATGGCAATTGCTGGGTATATGATGATGCTATGGTTATCCAAGCAAGCGTTTCCGAAAATGCAAAAATACGCAATAATGCCTGTGTTGTGAATTATGCTAGGGTTTATGGGAATGCCGTGATTAGTGATAAGGCATGGGTTTTGAGTAATAAAGCACATGTTTATGACAATGCAATCATTAATGGCAATGCAAAAATTGGAGGCTATGTTTTTGGCAATGCCGTTGTGAGTGATAATGCCGTTATTACGGAGGGGGCTCTTATTTACGATAACGCCCGTGTTTATGAAAATGCTCATGTGAGTGGGCTTGTGTTTAATGATGCCCATGTCTACGGTAAATCACGCCTTGCTACGTGGTCAAAAGCTTATGGTAATGCTCATGTTTTTGATAAGGCTATAGTTTATGATGGGAGCAATATTTATGATAATGCCAAGGTTTCTGGCTCGGCGCGTGTTGGTCCCTGTGCAAAAATTCATGATAATGCTCATGTGAGTGGCAAGGCACAAATTTGCCAATTTACAACGATTTATGGCAATGCGGTGCTTAATGAAAATAAGAAATTTTCTGAAGATGTCTGTGGTGCTGATCAGGCTATAAATAACGCTGCGTAAATAATGGCGCGGGCGCGGCGGGGGCGCCCCTCTTTAACCATCTCATTTTAAAATTTAAATCTTTTTATAAAGGAATTGTGCTATGCAAAAGAAGTTTGCACTCACAAATGAGACACGTGTATTTAATCATAAAACTCTTTATCGCATTAAAGCATTAAAAGACTTTTCTGATGTTAAAGCTGGTCAATTGGGCGGCTTTATTGAAAGTGAAGATAATCTCTCTCATGATGGCAACTGCTGGGTATATGATAATGCTCTTGTTTTAAATCCAGCCCATATTTATGAAAATGCCAAGGTTTTTAATAACGCTATTATAATGGGTACTGTTTATGGCAATGCAAAATTATCAGGAAATGCGCGTATTTATAGCAATGCCGTGGTTTATGATCATGCTGTTATCAGTGGTGCTGCTAAAATTTATGGCAAGGTTTATGGCAAGGCTAGCGTGGGAGGGTATACTCAAGTCTACGGTTCTGTTTATGGCAATGCTAAAGTGACTGGTTATCACACCATTAGAGGTTTGGTGCATGGCAATGCAAGGTTAAAAAGAGATGGTTATTCATATGTCAAACAAAACTTTTACTATGCATATGGGATTCCTGAAGATTGTGAAATTTATGAAAATGATACCGTTGTAAAGATTAGTGAAAATAAAGCTGCATAAATAACGTGCGGGCGCGGCGGGGGTGCCCTCCTTTAAACATCTCCTTCTAAAATTTAAATCTATTTATAAAGGAATTGTGTTATGCAAAAAAAGTTTACACTCACAAATGAAACGCGTGTATTAGGGAATCATACTCTTTATCGTATCCAAGCATTAAAAGACTTTTCTGATGTTAAAGCTGGTCAATTGGGCGGCTTTATTGAAAGTGAAAGCAACCTCTCTCATGATGGCAATTGCTGGGTCTATGATGATGCTCTTGTGTTTAAAAATGGTCATGTTTATGAAAACGCAAGAGTTTACAACAACGCTATCGTGGCTGGTTATATCTATGGTCATGCGCATGTTTATGGCAAGGCTGCTGTTTCTAATAATTCCCATGTCTATGGCAATGCTCATGTCTATGGCAATGCTATTATTTATGATAATGCCTATATTTATGACAATGCTAGGGTTTATGAATACGCTCGTATAGCAAATAACGTGCATGTTTATGAAAATGCTCATATCCATGGCATTGCTGTTATTCGTGAAAATGTCGGTGGGTCTACTAAAATAAAAACCTATATTGAACAGCTTTCCCCTTATAGCGAATTAGAGATTGTCTGGGTTTAATCAATAAAGCAGCGGCGGGCGCGGTGGGGGCGCCTGCTTTCTAAATAAATTTTCCATTTCAAATTTTATCAACTGTTTATCACATTAGATTGTGAGGGTATCCCTATGTGTAAAAAATACGAATTAACCAGTGAAATCAAAAAAATCAAACATGCACTTACTCGAAATATTACAAGCCTTTATCGCATTCGGGCTTTAAGAGATTTTGATGATATAAAAGCGGGTGCTTTAGGCGGTTTTATCGAAAAGGAAGTTAACCTATCCCATGATGGCAATTGCTGGGTCTATGATGATGCTTGTGTCTATGGTCATGCCCGTGTTTATGATGATGCAAAAATACGGCATTATTCGCAAGTCTGTGGTCTAGTTTATGGCAATGCCGAGGTCTATAGCAAGGCTTTTATCTCTCAATATGCCAAGATTTATGACAATGCTTTTGTCTATGGCAATGCTCATGTGTATGGCAATATTTATGGCAATGCTCATGTGAGTGGTGCTGCTCGCGTTCTTGCTGATGCTCATATTTATGACCATGCCCATGTTTCTTATGATGCTACGGTTTTTAGTTATGCCCGCGTCTATGGTCATGCCAAGGTTTGTGGCTCTGCTTGTATTTATAGCCATGCAAAAATTTATAATTATGCTGTTATTAATGGTCGTGCAAAGATTTATGGCAAGGTCTATGGCAATGCACGCGTGGGGGGCTCTTGTGAGGTTTATGGCTCTGTTTATGGCAATGCAAAAATCTCACATTGTGCAACGATCTGGGGGCGTGCTTATGGCAATGCAATAATCAACACAAAAAGCAAAGCAAAGTTAGTTCCTAAAAATTATGAGGTTTATGAAAACAATAATGTCGTTAAGATTATTGATAAAACAGAATAAAAATAGGTATGGGAGCGCCTTCTTGATGGTTATAAACCCATCATAAAAGAAAGAATTCAAAAAAAAGCCGTGCCAATTGATATGACGCGGCTTTCTAAGAACGATTCTAATGATTAAAATTAATCATCCACAATGGAGGAGTTAATTCATATATACAAAACGTATCATATTGCAAGCGCTTTATTAAAGATATGAAAACTTATCAAAAGGAATGATGATGCATATGATCTTTAATCATTCATTTGAATAAGAAAGCCTATAAACGCTTTTCGTTGCTATTAAACCTATCAATCATAACTCCCTCATTTTTGAGGTGGTCTTTTGAAATAAAGCACATGATCAAAATGCTTCTTTTAAAACAAGCTCTCATAAAGACAATAAACAACCAAACAACCGCTTTTATCAAACGCAAGGCTTTAAAAACTGTTATAAACATCCGTTTCAAACGTTTAAACATTCATTTAGAGAGGCTCTCATAAGCGTATTTTCACTTTTCTTTAAAACCTAATTTCTTTAAAATTTAGCCGGTCCATATTTGGGCTGGAAAAAGCAACCAATCCAATTTTGGATTGACCTCGTTTGCTTTCATATCTTTCAATTTATACTCTTAAAACATTTTTTGCTTGCTTGCGTTAGATCATTCATAAAGGTTTTCAATTTCATAAGATATGACGTTTTGAATTTCATATTTATTGTGATGATAGGGTCTGTATAATGCCTGCTTATCGTTTTCTAAATTTTTAGTAAGCGTTTTAAAAGCGATCTTATCCTTAATCCTTTTATGCAATCTTTATGAATTAAACCTATAAGCTTATGACTGCTTCAAACGATTATTCCTTTGAAGGTTTAGCTCAAAAAAGAGTAAAACTCATACCATTCTTTAAACGTATACAATTTATGTTATCGATAATTTCAAACAACTAAATTTTTAAACAATGTGATTTGTGCTATGATAAAAACGTATCATAAAATTTATAAACTGTTATGAATAATATCTGCTTTTCATTTCATATGAACGTTTACATGCGTTATAATATTTGCACCATGATTTGCTTTTTATGGTCTATTCACACATAGCAATCCTATGTAAAAAATGGTCAATTTAAACATGCATAAAAAGATGGATTCTTAAGTGGATTCATATAAAATAATTACAAACAAACTATTGACTTTATTGTGTTTTTTGATATGATACGGATTTGCACGTGATATACGACCATTGGCTTCTCTTATTTGCCCTATGATTTTAGGGCGTCCCCTCTTGTTTCTTTTCACTTATACCCTCTATTTAAAAAGGAACATCATCATTTAAAGAGTTTGTAGGCATATCAAGAGGTCTGTGAATGCTTGCATAAGCAGATGATGACTGCTCTTGATTATCATCATTTTTGGCATCTAAAAGCTTTAAGTCGCCTTTGTACGAAGGCAAAATGACTTCTGTTGTATATCGTTCAATACCGTTTTTATCTTGCCATTTACGCGTTTGAAGCTGCCCCTCGATATAAACTTTGCTGCCTTTATTGAGATACTGGAGTGCTATTTTTGCCAAATGCGAATTAAACACCACAATGGAATGCCATTCTGTTTTGTCTACTTTCTTATTGGTTGCCTTATCTGTGTAGCTTTCAGAAGTTGCCATACGAAAATTGACCACCTCGGCGCCAGATGACATTGTTTTGCTTTCAGGATTTGCACCTAAATGACCAATTAACATCACTTTATTAAGCATTTGCTTTGCTATCCTTTTTATGGGAAATGGTACTTAGAAACGGAAATAACTGATACATAACAATAATATAACACATTATGCTATATTATTACAAGCAAAAATAGTTTTAATAAACTGAATCTAAAGAATTAATCCTGTTTTTATTTTACTTATTTGCTTGTGTTTTGATACGTAATGTGCAATAAAAGAGGTGTTCGTAAACTTACGAATAACGATAACAGAAACACATCGCAAAACAGAAGCCGCGTTCATAAAGAGCGCGGCTTTATCATATGAACAATCATCATCAAATATTTGAAATAAACTTGTGTTTATACACAAAATATGTATTTTAGTAGTGAAAAGATTTTTTTTAAACGCTTTTGTGTTTAATTTTCAATTCTATTTTGTTTGATTCATTAGTTATAAAAGCCGTATCAATTCATTTTGATGCGGTTTTTATGTATTAAGTCTTGCATTTTGATACGTTTTGTGTAATGAGGAGGTATTTTCCTCTTTTTGTTTGTATCTATCAAAAAGTAGTTTTGGATTGGTTTTGGAATCAAAAGCCGTGTCTTCAAAGGACGCGGCTTTCCTTTTTGCTATAAACCAGCCCCCCGCCACTTATTTACGCTGTTTTATCTAAAGTTTGTTCACTACCATCAATATCTTTATAAATTTTTCTATTGCCTTTAATAACGGTATTGCCATTAATTTTTACAGAGAAATAAACTTTAACTTTTCCTTGAATGCATGCATTATCATAAATCTCTGCCTCGGGATAAATACAAGCCGACCCCGATATTTTTGCATTCCCATAAATAAAGCCAGCAACACAAGCACTATTCAAAATTTTTGCATTGTCATAAATTCTTGCTTCTGGAGATACCATGGCTTTATTACAAACAATGGCATTCCCATAAATTTCACCACAAATTACTGCATTATCGCATATTTTTGCATTGCCATGAATATAAGCGGTCTTTTCAAGAACCCGTGCTTTATCACTAACCACTGCATTTCCTGCTATCCTTGCTTCCATAAAAACACAAGCATCATTACGTACCTTTGCATTTTCACTAACAATAGCACCATGTGAAACCATAGCGTTATCGTAAACCCAGCAATTCCCATCATGAGAGAGGTTGCTTTCATTTTCAATAAAACCACCTAAATCACCAGCCTTTACATCATCAAAATCCCTTAATGCGCGTATGCGATAAAAGTGTTTAGGTTGACGGGTTTCTGCATCGCAAACTTCTTTGATTTCGTCAGTAATTTCATATTTTTTGGATACATTTTTAGTGGTCATAGGTAGCTCCCTAATCTAACATTTGAATAAATTTTTAATAAGAGGTTTAAAGAGAGGCGCCCCCGCCGCGCCCCGCGCCATTATTTACGCAGCGTTATTTTCACTAATCTTTACAACGGTATCGCTTTCATAAACCTCACAATCTTTAGGAACCCAATAAAGATCACTATGTCTTTTTAACCTTGCATTACCATAAACATTACCTATAACCATGAAATAACCGGAGATTTTTGCATTGCCATAAACACAGCCTTTAATCTCAGCATGGCACCCCACACTAGCACGACCATAAACCTTGCCATAAATTTTAGCAGCACCACTAACAACAGCATAATCATAAACCTCAGCATTGCCATGAATACGTGCACTTCCTGATAATTTTGCATTGCCATAAACCCGCGCCTGATGATAAACCCAAGCATTATAAGAAAGATGCGCATTGTCATAAACATGAGCATTTGCATAAACGCGGGCACTGTCATACACATGAGCATTGCCATAAACATTACCCATTATAATAGCCTTATTAAAAATCTTGGCATTTTCGTAAATATGGGCTGGACTTAAAACAAGAGCATTATCATAAACCCAGCAGTTGCCATCATGAGAGAGATTGTTTTCACTTTCAATAAAGCCGCCTAAAGCCCCAGCTTTGACATCATCAAAATCTCTTAAAGCTTTAATGCGATAAAGAGTTTTATTATTAAATATACGCGTTTCATTTGTGAGTGCAAATTTCTTTTGCATAACACTATTCCTTTATAAAAAGATTTAAATTTTAAAATGAAATGTTTAAAAGGGGGCGCCCCCGCCGCGCCCGCGCGTTATTTAAGCTGTTTTCCTATGAGGACGACACATAACAAAGCAAATTTCACCATAAGGAGAAAGGCGTTCTGTATAAACATTATTCATTGTGTCACCACAAATATTCTTAGTAACAATAGCCATGCCACATGCATTGGCATTTTCATAAACATGCACTTTACTTACAATTTTTGCACTATCGAAAACATGGGCATTATCATACACATGGGCATTGGCAAAAACCTTTGCTGAATCGTAGACGCGAGCATTACCATATACAAAACCACCAACACCTGCATTGCCATAAACCTGCGCATTTTCGTAAACACGACCAGGGCTCACAACAATGGCCTGATCACCAACCCAGCAATTACCATCATGGGAAAGATTTTCTTCAGATTCAATATAACCACCAAGTTGACCAGCTTTAACATCACCGAAATCTCTTAACGCCTTAATGCGATAAAGTTTTTTACCCTCACGAAGAATTGTTTGATTTGTGAGTTGATATTTTTTTACAGAATTTTGCATAATAACTACCTCGTATTTTAACATTTTGATTGACAACCCATAAGGGCGCCGGGCGCTCAAAACACGGATACGAGACCGTCGTTACACTTTCCCCTATGAAGGGTATTGTATAGTATAACCACACCCGGCAAAATCGTTATATGCCAATAACAGCACAAAAGAAAGCCAGTATATTTTAGAAATATGGGAAGAGGTCGTTTCGTAACCTATCCGCTCGTATTACAGTGTTTTGAGCACTTGCCAACCTTAATAAACGACCTTTCCTTTAAAGTCAATACGTATTTTTTATTTTTTTCATTTTGATATCTACCTAATTGAATATCAAGCGCTTTTTCTAGCTCGCGATCCATCTCTTCACAAGACAAGGGATAACCCCATTCCCCATCATTCGTAATCTCACAAATCAACTGATCTTTCTCTGTACGCTTTTTAATTTTCACATTTACCTCATCTATCAAAGGTTCATAACTCAACACGCTTTTTGGTAAATCACCCCCATATATCCATGCTTTCACTTGCGCTTTGGTACTATAATCAACATTTGAAGGTATCTCTTGATACTGACCACCATCGAATTCCTCGTATTCTCTCATACCATCATCATATTCATAGAGATTGTAAAAATACTCAGCCACCCCTAATCCCCATGGTGCATATCCAACCGCCGTTGCAATAAATTTTTTTTTCTGTCTTGATTTACGTTTTTTTAAAAACATTTGATTTAATATCCCCTTGCTTAAATCCATAACTTTACCGATGGGTTTATTTGCCTCATATTGGACCGTGCAGTAGCGTTTTTATTTTCAATGTGGTTTTTATCATAAAAATCTAAAATCGCTCTGTACGGTACTTTTTTAGCTGTTTAAACCCATATCTATTCTCAAAACTATCAGCTCTTTTCACTAGTTTGCTGTTTTTTCAAATGCAACTAAATACGATTTCATTATGTTGCAAATGAACTGATAGGCTCTATATTTCTGATATATTTTGCCAAGCTCTCTGTTAGTGGTTTACAGCATGTGATTGTATATCTTTCTTTCATTTCTAATTCTGCGTGTCTCTTAGCTACCAATCCATATTTCGGGTGTGTAATCCAATTATCCCAAGCGCTTTGCCAATCACGTTCATGAGCATTTCGATATGGGTTGGCTTTTGAAAAGCGTATAAATTTTTTAAACTCTGATAACGCTTCATCATGCGTTAATCCTAGATCAATTGCGTATTGAAAATCGGGGTTGAAATCTTCTAACATGCTTTCAACTTCTTGTTTTTCTCTCATTTTCTTGTCTTTCTCAAAAAAGTTTGCTTGCTCTGGAAAATAAGCAGGCATTATCTTGTCAACGATTTCTGAAAGTTGTTTGCCAACCTTTTTACCTTTTCGTGAAGGCAATTTCTCAATCATTGCTTCGTTACTTTGCCATCGATTATTAGCTTCGTTTGAAATGTTGTTATTTTGCTCGTGAATGATTAGTTGTTTAGTTTCTATCGTTTTGATTTCTTCTGATTGAACATCATCACACTCGATTGGCTCGTCAACCAAATCGTTTGTTTCTAAATTTTCAAATTCAATTTCTCTTTTTGATAAAATAATATTTTTATTTTTTTTGTTATTGTTAATGTTAATGTTAATGTTATTGTTAATGGCATCATTAAGCATTGCTTGTGCATTGCTTGTAGCATGTTTAGCATCATCATCACTGTTATCTTTATTTTTATCCCATCTTGCCTTCGCTGCCTTTTGTGCTCTTTCTGAAAACTTGCTTAAATTTTCATTTGAGTTATTGAGTTCCTCTTCAACTTGTAAACTCCACAAACGACCATCTTCTGAAAAAATAATGTGTCCAGTTTCTAATAAAAGATCTAATGCTTTCTGAAATCTTTTAACTGAGCAACCAGCCAATAAAGACAATACTCGAAAATTATTCTTAAGCGGTTCTCCAGTGCGAAGCATTTGAAATCGCAACTTCACATATATAAAACCTTCAAAAGCGGGCAAATGCGCAAGATCAAGAAGCCACTTGTCTGCAAAAAGCCTCGTCCATGGCAACTTAGTTGACATGTATTGCCTCCTCTCTTTTCTTACTCCACCTCATATGCGCTGCTTTTGAAGCTCTTTCTGAAAATTTACTGATGCTATAATCAAAAGCTAATGACCTATGCCATAAGTTCCCATTCTCTAAACGCGTGATGTAACCCATGCTTATTAAAGTCTCTAATGTCTTTTGAAACGTTCTTACTGAACACCCACACCAACTTGATAAATAAGACCCATTATTGATAAGAGGCGCTTTCTTATCATTCATAAGCAACACAAGTGTTGTATAAACTGCCTTCTCTGTTGCTTTTAAACCCATAAGCTCTTTTAAAAACTGATCTGAATTAAACTTTACACACTCTACTTTGTTACTGGGCATCGCTATAAGATCTCCCTCTCTTTAATTAAATGTAAAATTGCTAAAGCATCCGCTTCATTATCATCACAAGGCGCGTGTCCTTTTGCACGCATCGCCTTAATCATTTCTTCTTTTGACGCATTCCCCTTGCCCGTCGTCGCTTTCTTAATTGTGCTAACTGGTATCCCCTCATACGGTATCTCATGATCTTCACACCACGCCGTTAATGCTGCTAATAAACCACCGTAAACATGCGCTGCATCGGTTCCAACATGACGCCTCACCTCTTCAAAATACACCGCGTCAATATCACCTGCTGTATGCTTTATCTCATTAAGCCATTGCTTAAAGCGTAAATAACGCATTCCCCCGCCTTCAAAACGACGGGGTTGCAAACTCATCGTACCACTGAATATATGACCATTTCCCCCTCGTATCGCCCACCCCATCTTCGTACCTAGATCAAAACAAAGAATCGTGTTAATCACCGCACCACTCCATACAAAACGTATTTTATAAGATTGTTTTTTTCTGAAAATGAAGGAAAGAAGGGTGTATAGAATATGGAAATACCACTTGATATACTCAGTAGTATCATCTCTGCTCTCATTGGTAGTACGATCTCGTTTTTGCTGTCATGGTGTGTGAGAAACGCAGACCTAAAAAGAGCAGAGAAAACTCGACGAGAAGATTTATGCAATGTAGAAAAACAGTTTAACCATTTAGAAGACCAAAATAAATCATTGCAAAAGCAAGCTACATTAGCAGAAAAACACGTCAATTTTTTACTAAAAACAAAAGAAGAGCTGGATTTAGGACCATCGCTACTTTTTAAGCCTAATAGCCCCACTCCAGATGAAGATGACCCTAATAATGGCCCCATCAGTATAATAGTACGTATCATAAATCCTACCGAACGAATAATTCAAATGGATAATATCTGGATAGATAAAAAGTGCCCTTTCGAATTTTATAAGATAAAGTGTTGTCCTCCTAGACTTAGTCAAACGATAGAAATTTATCCAACATCATCAAAGCACATTAATCTTATAAATCCTAAAACTAAACCACAAATACTATTTAATGGATACACTGTTGCTCCATTTAACATCGACCCAAGAGAAGAAATTAAATGGGAGATTTTTATCCTGCCCCAAAATTTAGATAAAGCAGCTTCTCCACTCTTCATTTTAGAACACACCTCATCAAATCATCCCCAAAAAACAATGAAGTCTATTTTTTGGACACATTTCGTCGGTTGTTTTTCAGGCTAAGCTCATCCTCTAAATCCCATATTATTTTGTTTTTTTCGTCTATCTCATCTCTCAATTCTTGTGTCAGTTTAAACCAGTAATAAACTTGATAGAGCAGATAAAAATTAGTAGCCATAAAAATAGCTGTAGGTATCATTGCCATCTCTCTCTCCTCACTTACTTTTCTTCTTATTTTTATGAGACTTTTCTTTTACAGATTCACCACGCTGCTTAAGCTCTTGTGTAAGTTTTTCTATTTCTTCACCACGTGATTTAGCTTCTGCTTCAAGGGTATCTATAATTTCGTTTTTTCGTTGTAATTTTTTTCTGTACTCGTCTCTAGTTTCTTTAAGTCTCTTAATTTCCTCTTCATATTTTTCTACATTCTCATCATATCCACTAATGATCTCTCTAATTTCTTCGCGTTCTTTTTCTAAAGCCCTAGCTGCAAATTCTTCATCTTCAATCTCCTTTTTAAGCGCCTTAACCTTTTCGCTATAATTCAAAGCACAAAGCAACGACATCCCACTAAAAAGCAAAGAACCAAGCGTCACACATACAACTATCAATACCACTTCACTTAATCCCATTTTGATCTCCTTAAGGCTGCAAAGTCTCGCCGGTGTGATCAACAACGCGGCTCTTGCAAATTTTCGACAATGGGGGGCGTTGCTCTTGCATTAATGACTGCAAACGCTCGGGATAAAAAAAATCTTCTGGACGTAAATCTATCCCATGTTCACGCGCATAATTTAATAATTTTTGTTGGTGCTTTGCTGGTATAAAATCATGCCATCTAGAAACAGACGACGCATCTCTTTGCACTATAGCTGCTACAATTTTTAAACCGCCTAAATATTTTATAATTAATCTCGCAGGCATATGTAATCTCCATAACAGCGTAACAAATAATTGCGTTTTATGCACAAGTCAACAAAATTATGCGTTTTTATCATTTTTACACATTTGCATAAAAATATATTTTCAAGGATTATACAAACTATGGAACAAGATATTCAGTCCAAACTTAAGCTATGGATTAAAGAGCGTCTTAAAGAACGAGGACACGGCGCACAAACATTATTAGCATTACATTTAGAGCTACACCCGTCAGCAGTGAATCGCATGCTTAATACCTATCAGAATGGGAAAACGCGAGATATAACAATAGATGAACTAGTGAAGATTTCTGAATTTTTTAATGAACCTCCACCCAGTTTTTATAAAGAAGTAGACTTGGATTTTATGAAAATATGTGCATCGCTTGATCCAGTCGACAAAGAAGCGGTGCTTGATTTTCTTGAATTATTAAAAAAATTAAAAACAAAATAAGTAAGAATTAACTGCTCTTTCTCATTAAATAATGAGAAAACAGATTCTATTTTTTTATCTATATCGCTCATAAACATCTCCTAAATTGTGGATAGCGCATAAATTAATTATATATTTTAAGATTTATTTTTGCGTTTTATGCAAAATTTTAGTTGACTTGTGCATAAAATACAATTATCACAGCACCATACCCTGAAAAAAAAAACCTATGTCAAGGCGTTTTTTTCAAAATGTATTTAAATATTTTGATAATGGAGGTAGTTGTGAACAAACCAGTGCTTATAAATTCTGATGAAATTTTACTAGTTTCCTGCGATGATGATCAAAACATTGCAGAGTCTGGACCGCTTGATGCGAGCCAAATTCTAAGCATTGTTGATGGGGTAGATGATGTTATACAAATCTTTCGTATAAATCCTTCTGAAAAGAGTTGTGAAGACATTTCTGAAGAGATTGCAGAAGCATATGTAGAAAAAAATATCGAACATCTCGATGAGAATAGTAATGTTCATGACTTTGTTCGCGAAAGTGTTTCTTACAATGACCTTTTAGATGATTTAGCAAAAGAAAAATATAATGATGAGGTCTATGGTACCTATGAAGAACAGAACCGTTATCCTTGAGATGTGCTTTAAAAACTATGAAGGGCGTTTTTAAGAGCGCCCCCTCTTTCCTCTTATTAAATATCGGACGGAGTAAACTTATGGATAATCCTATTGCTATTACAAATAACACGGTTAACGGAGAAGACGTTCAAACAGTCAATGCTCGTGATTTGCACGCATTCTTAGAAGCAAAACGAGACTTTTCCAATTGGATTAAGGACCGTATTAGCAGATACAATTTTATAGAAGGACAAGACTTTGTAAAAACACAAGATTTGCGGTCACCAAATTTGGCGAGCGCAAAATCTAGATCTGTTATTGCAATTAATTATCATCTCACCTTGGAAATGGCAAAAGAACTTTCCATGGTAGAGCGTAATGAAAAAGGAAAACAAGCTCGTTTATACTTTATCGAGTGCGAGCGGCGTGCAAAGCAGGCACTAACACTACAACAAATCGACTATTCAAGTCCAAAAGCTATGATGGGCTTTTTGAATTACCTACAAAGTCAAATAGATCAACAAGATACTATCATTGAATATTTAAAACCAAAAGCAATGGCTTTGGAAAGCTTGCAACGCGCTGATGGGCTCTTCGGTCTTACTGAAGCTGCTAAAATTCTCGAAATTCAACCAAAACAGTTCATTCAGTTCCTACAGAAAAAAGGATGGGTGTATCGACGCACTTTCGGGGCGCATTTATTGCCTTATCAAGATAAAATCCAAAAAGGTCTTATGGATTGCTCAACACACACTGTTCAAACCGAAAATGGAACAGAAAAAGTCATTCCTTCAGCAAAAATCACAACAAAAGGTATGGGGCTGCTGTCTCAAGAATTTAAACGACAAAACATGCATTAAAGGCAATAAACCATGGAAAAGAAGTACGAACTTACTGATGAGAAAGCTGAGTTTAAAGGGGTAACTCTTCACCGTATCCGAGCTTTAAGAGACTTTGGAGTTATTAAAAAAGGTAATTTAGGCGGCTTTATAGAACATGAAAACAACCTATCGCATCATGGTAATTGCTGGGTAGGTGGTAATGCATTCGTCTTATCTTGTGCTTGCGTTTACGATAATGCTCAAGTTTATGATGATGCTGAAGTTTATGGTAGTGCACGAATTAAACATAATGCACATGTTTACGGTTTTGCCGAAATTTATGGAATGGCAACGGTTTCCGGTAATGCACGTATTTATGGTGACGCAAAAATTTATCGTGATGCGGATATTGATGGCGATAATATCATGTCCACTGGAGAAAAAGCATGGTGAAAAAATACGAACTGACTGATGAGACAATCGAAGTTAATAGACATACTCTACACCGCATACGTGCCTTAAAAGATTTTGGATATGTCAAAAAAGGTGACCTTGGCGGTTTTATACAAAAAGAGAGCAACTTAAGCCATAAGGGAGACTGTTGGATTTTTGGCAATGCACAAGTTTATGATAATGCCAAAGTTTATGGTGATGCGCGGATTTATGGGAATGCACTCGTTTCTGAAAATGCACAAGTTTCCGATTATGCCGAAGTTAGTGGTTCTTCTGTTAGAGATAATGCCAAAATTTATGGCTATGCACGGATTTATGAAAATTCTGTTATAGGGGGGAGTGTACACGTTTACGGAAATGCTAAAATTTATAATCAAGCATATATTTGCTGTCGTGTAGACATTGCTGGAGATTGTAAAATTAGTGGATCCACCGTGATCTTAGATCGTGAGAAGCAATAAACCATGGAAAAAAAATACGAACTTACTGATGAGACAACTTGGATATACGGAAATAAGTTAACTTATCGCATTCGTGCATTGAGAGATTTTGGAGATGTAAAGGCTGGTGATTTAGGTGGTTTTGTAGAGCACGAAAGAAACCTCTCGCATAATGGAAATTGTTGGGTTCGTGGTTTGTCCGCTGTTTATGATGATGCTGTAGTTTGTGATAATGCGATAGTTGATGTTGCCTCGCAAGTTAGTAAAAATGCCAAGGTTTTTGGTAATGCGCAGGTTACCAATGGTGCTAAAGTTTCCGATAATGCACGTATCTACGACAACGCATGTGTTTCCGGTACAGTGATTTATGAAAATGCGCAGATTTATGGAAATGCAAAAGCTTGCTGCGGTGCATCTATCTACGGAAATACAAAAATTTACGACAAGGTATTGGTCTGTGGTTATGTAAATGTTTATGGAGACTTTGAACTTTCTGGACTAGCCATGATTGGCGATAACCGCAAACCTTCAACAGAGGATTACAATCCTTTCTAACAACCAAACCAAACAACTTTTAACACAAGCGTGATTCACGCCACGGGGGAATTGCGCGCAAATCAAGGAAACAATAATGACAAATTCTCCTTTAACAACAATGGCTAGCAAATATGGATTTTCTCATGATCAATTCCGTAAAACAATTATCAAAACTTGTATCAATCATAACTTCTCTGATGAAGAATTCGCTGCTTTTATATCGGTGGCAAATACTTATGGGCTTAACCCATTAACAAAAGAAATCTATGCGCTCCCTAAAAGAGGTGGCGGCATTATCCCTGTTGTCTCTATTGATGGCTGGATTAAGATCATTAAATCTAATCCTCAATTTGATGGTATGACCTTTCAAGATCAACTCGATAAAAACGGTAATATCATTGCCATTAAATGCGCTATTCGTCTCAAAGGTATTCAAGACCCTATCGAAGTCACCGAATATTTAAATGAATGCAAACAAAAAAGTGACACTTGGCAAAAATACCCCGCTCGTATGTTACGTCATAAAGCAACTATACAATGCGCTCGCTACGCTTTTGGCTTTTCTGGCATTTATGAAGAAGATGAAGCAGCGCGTATTAATGAAGCAAGCCGGAATACACAAGTACAATTTGTTTCTCATGCCATGCTCGAACAAATCAAACTGTTAATTAAAGAAACACAAACCAATGAAAATATTCTTCTCTCTTACGCAAATATCGAAAACCTAACAGATCTGTCTTGTGAAAAAGCACAAGAGATTTTAGAGCTATTGGAAAAAAAGCAAAATATTCAAAAAGAAAGAGCTCTACAATCTCACCCGCAACAAGAGCAAATAGACGCGCCTATACAAGATGCCGAATATATTCATATCCAAGATATCGAATATGCACCCACTCAACAACAAACGGCGGTGTGAGATGGAACAAAGAACAGCACAATGGTTTCAAGCACGGTTAGGCAAAGTCACCGCTTCAAACGTTTATAACGTCATTAGTAAAACAGCAAAGGGAACTCCTACAAGCAAATATGAAGATTACAAAATCAAACTTATGACAGAGCGTTTAACGGGTGAAATAAGCCAATCTTATCCAACGCCGGCTATGCAATGGGGCATTGAACATGAAGAAGATGCTCTAAAAGAATATGCATTCATTTATGATACAGAAATCACTCAATGTGGTTTTATCCAACACCCCACAATCAAAATGGCGGGGGCTAGCCCTGATGGGCTTATTGGTGAAAACGGTTTAATCGAAATCAAATGTCCACAATCAATCAACCATTTACGCTTTTGTATAGATGATGAAATTAAACCAGAATATCATGCGCAAATGCAATTCCAAATGGCTTGTACAGAGCGAAAATGGTGTGATTTTATCAGTTATGACCCGCGTTTTGTGGGGGATTCATCTCACTTGCGTATGAAAATCAAACGCATCTACCGTGATGACAAACAAATTGAACAGATTAATCAAGCCGTCGAAGCTTTTTTAGCAGAAATAGAACAAGAGATACAAAGAATCTCAATAAAAGCCGCTTGAAACTATGGGGGTGCTTATCCTCACCAACGCCTCCTAGCACCCCCACCCTTTCCTAACAATTTTTAATCAATTCGTGACTCACCACACGAGTGAATTGCGTCTCAATGTAAGGAGAAGAGATATGGCGCCTCGTAAAGCTATCATAACGCAAGCAGACATTGCACGCGCTTTAAAAGAAGCAAAAAAGCAAGGCTGCGAACTCATAGAAATCAAACCTACCGGTGAACTGCTTATCTATCTTAAAGCAGATATTCCAAGACTAAATTCCGTTAGCCACCCAGACACACTTTTAGATTTGTCAAAGAATGAATATTACGAAATCGCACTCTCTAAGATGTAAAATTGATCATGCCAAAACCACGCCCCCCCTATCTTCTAAAAGAAGTCACACGCCATAACAAAATCATATGGTATGTACGTATTGGTCATGGAAAACGTATTCGAATACGCGGAACCTATGGAACGCAAGAGTTTGTTGATAACTACAAAAGCGCACTTGCCGAATTACAAGGCATAATCCCTCCAAAACCTAAAACCGGAAAACTGATTGAAGGGTCATTTGCATGGCTGCTTAAACAATATTTTAATAGCGTCAATTGGCATAGCCTTGCTAAAGCTACGAAAAGACAAAAAGAACTCATTCTTATGAAGGTATGCGATAGCATAGGAAATATTCCATACAAAGCAATTGAAAAAAAACATATTATAGCCGGTGTTGAACGGCGTAAAGAAACACCATCAGCTGCTCAAAATTTTTTGAAAGCTCTTAATGGGCTTTTTAATTGGGCAATTGACCAAGGACTTTTGGAAAATAATCCAACAATAGGAGTAAAAAGACCAGCTCTTAGCAATAAAGACGGATTCGCTGTTTGGACAGAAGATGATGTTGAGAAATATTATCAAAAATGGCATCATGGTACCCATGAACGTGTCTGGATTGATGTTCTTTTATATACGGGTTTACGTCGTGGTGATGCGATTCGTATCGGTTGGAAAGATGTAACAAATAACATCATTCATCTCAAAACAGAGAAAAGCAAATTCCAAACAGATGTTTTTCTTCCTATTTTACCAGAATTAACCAAAACACTTGAAGATGGTCCTATTGGTGAAGAAACATTTATTTGTGGTAAAGAAGGTAAGAAACTTGTTAAAGAAAGTTTCGGAAACTTATTTAGAAACGCCTGTAATACAGCAGGCATTAAAAAATCAGCCCATGGTTTAAGAAAATTAGCGGCAACACGCGCAGCTAACTCTGGTGCAACAGTCTCACAACTCAAGGCAATTTTTGGCTGGACAAATGATGCTATGCCATCTCTCTACACAAAGAGCGCAGACCGTAAAAGGCTAGCTCTTGAAGCTATAAAAAAGCTTCAAAAAAACGAGGGATAGAGGAAAAAAAACGTAATAGAATCAATATTAACCTATTCCCTCATATTAGATATAACTGTTTCATTTTACTTACTTTTTATTTGGCTGTCACGCCCACCATATGCAACTTTTACTATGAATAACTTATGGTTTGTCATATCTTTTTCAGAGTATGAGACGCACAAAAAGGTTAGGGAATAGTATTTTGCAACATACCTCTCCAAAGAGCATACTCTACGGGATATTTTTGATATTTATTGAATTCTGATAACGACTCTCAAGATAAGCCATCTAGAAAGCACCATAATTGCAACAACAGTTACAATTGCGACGGGTTAAAAGGTTTTGTTGTAAAATTCTTTTGACAAAGATAAGCTTTTTTCTAAAAGGCGTTGTTTATCTTCCAATCTATTCTCTATTTTTTTGATTCTTTCTCCTCTATTGACACACCCTGTTGCTAAAATAGTTAGATATATAATAACAGTCTCTTCAGTATGTAAAACACTTTAGCTTTTAAAGCGGTATTTTAAATTTACCAATAACACGTTGTCATAAAATATTCGAAAGAGTAAAAACAATACAAAAGAAAGTTTTTATTCTGTCAATAAATTGATTTATAAGAATATTTTATTATTTGACATATTGAATAGAAAATCCGAATATTATAGAGTCTTCTTATTCCAAACCTCTCCCATGTTGAATAAATCAAAATCATCTCTTTTGCACGTCATAAGAAGGATTGGCGTGTGGATAAAAATTGTACAAGAAAGCACTAAAACACCTATAATAATTTAAAGAACCGAGATCTATTGCAACATTGTCGGCTAGCAAATAGACAAAAAGTATGTAATGTGCCGACTTATTCCTTCACAAGCGTACAAATGATTGCATTCAATGGGTTTGCCGTTATACCATTCACAAGCGTCGGCGTGAAATGAGTTTTTGGGATTTAAAGGACGTATTTTTAAAACAAGCGCATAATATACAATACAATAGCGCTCTGTTCTTGATGCTATATTCCTATTGAAACAATGATCACTTTAAATTGTATGTATTTAGAACATCAGATCTTATCGCATAACATTTTAGTGTAATCGTTAACTCAATACTAAATAGCTCTCGCATAACGTAAAAACTATAAAGAAATAAGAAAAAATATTTGAAAATATAAATATGAAATCTAAAAACTTAACTCTGAGATACAATCTATCTTCATTCATAATTCAAACAGAATATGCACAAAATAACCTATAATATGCAGCATGTATGCTTAAACTGATAAAATTCAGAAAACCATAAACATTGCTGAAATCTATTGCCCTATCCTGAGAAACAATAACAACCACATTAAATCAGATTGGCAATAAATATATCACATAAAAAAAACAATATCTTATCCAAATTGCACATACGCAACATCTTTTTATCCCAAAAACTCTAAAGTCGTAACGCGTTATAAAGCAAAGCTTTCAATACAAGAAACACCTTTCATCCCTTCAGAGGATATTTCTGTAAACTCTCATCATAAACAGACACCATCTTTATTCTTCAATGTTCCATAAAATACTAAAAGAATCTATCATGTCTTGAAAACCAATCGTACACAAAATCATACTGAAAAATATCATAATATTATTCATAAAAAAAATTTAAAGTAGACATTTTTTGCAATTTTATCGGCATTAGCCTCAATGCTTACCCCTCACCTAAGAAATAGCACATTCATTTTTAGAAAAATAAAAAAATCACCTAAAAAAAGCTTTGGTAATCTGTTTTCTAAAGCATGGAATGCAGCTGCATTTAAAAAAATCAGCAATGGGTAAAAAATGATCAGCAATACGTGGTAAGCAAATACAGGAGCTACTATATCATCACTTAAAGTACTTTTGGCTGGCCAGAAAATAGCATGTCATCACTTTATACTCAAACAACCAACAAAAAAGGCAATAGCATTAATAAAAAACATGAAAAAGGTTCAAGGTGTACAGAAAAACAAATTAAGAGAATTAAAGGGAAACTCCCGATTTTTTTGTCTATTAATTTTCTTAAAATGGTGATCCCGACAGGATTCGAACCTGTGACCCACGGCTTAGAAGGCCGTTGCTCTATCCAGCTGAGCTACGGGACCCAACTGATTATTTTCTCAATTCAAAATAGCATCTTCAACTCAATGTGTCCAAGATTGCTGCCGATCACTGCGAAAATTATCAGAATAAGAAACAGCACGCCGAATAGACATATGTGTCTTTTCTACACGATAGGGGATAGCATTCTTGCGTGCAAAAGCAATCGCTTCTTCCTTTCTATTAAATCGGATTCTTACCTGATTATTCATATCAGATGTTGCCGTGTAACCCATAAGAGGCTCCAGCATTTTTGCTTTGATCGGCTCATACTGTAGAATCCAAAAGCCTGTATTTCCCTTCCCTGACTGCATAGCAGTCTTAGCAGGACTATAAATACGTGCGATCATGCCTTTTCCCTTCAGATTACATAGTGCTTGAATGATCGTTTTTCACCACACGTACCCAACTGGGTCTTCTCATACACCTTATCAAATATGGTCGGAGCGATAGGATTCGAACCTACGACCCCCTGATCCCAAATCAGGTGCGCTACCAGGCTGCGCTACGCTCCGCCATTTAACATTTATTTGATGCACATTTCCTAAAATTTTCACAACAGAAGTGCAAGAGAAAAACACACTTTTTTTCAATTTTGTTGCATTTCTTTACAAAAAAGAATGTTTTTAAATTTTTTTCCTCCTCAATAACATATTTATTGACGAAAATAGAAAATAGCACCCGTACCCAAACTCCACCAATAGAAAAAAATAATAAGCCTCTTTTTAGAAATATTTCCAAACACAAAATATATGGCTTGTAAAAATGATAAAACAAATATCCATCCAATAAAATCTCAAAGCCATTTAAACAAAACGCATAAAAAAGTAGAAACTTTAAATGACGTGTCTCTCCTCATATCTAAATAATAATAAAAGGCAAGGACATATAGAACTACGATAAGGAGTATTTATGTTTTTTTTCTATTCAAAACTTCAGCAATCACAGCACGCGTTATTTTTCTTTTTCTTTGTAACGCCAACTGATCAACAGAATCAATAACATGCTTCAATGAAAATAAAGAACGTTCACAACGGCTGATAAGATAATAAACCGTATCTGGATGCACAATAAGCTGCCTATCGGAAAAAAGCTTAAAGGCAACAGTTGTTAACAATGCATCATCAGGCTGATTAATTTCAACAAACATTACTGAATTAAGACGACTTTTAAGATCATTTAACTTTAACTTCCAAGTAGAAGGAAGTGTTCGTGCCGTCATCAATAAAGTAGCTTGTCGTGTATCGACATTTGCTTGCTTAACACTGTTAATTAAATGAAAAAGTTCTGTCTCATTAATTTTCTCTGCATCAATGTCCTCTATTAAAAATGATCTGCCTAAAGAAGCCATAGCAACAGCCTGATCAATTTTATTGCGCTGAATCCTGAATGCATTTGCTTTTTGCTGCCATATACTCGAAAAGTGCGTTTTTCCAGATCCTTCTTTTCCAACTAAAACTGCAATAGGCACGCTCCAATTAGGCCAGTGATCAATAAGCTGAAAAGCCATACGATTGCTATCGGTTATGACTAAATCATCAAATTGAAAAATTGGCTCATAAGGGAAGTTTAAAGATAATTGCGTTTCTCGCCCATTCATTTTAGTGGCTCCGACTTTCCACTTCGCGAATACATCTGAGAACTAAGATAAGTATGAAGGGCAAAACGAACTAAAACGCCCACCGCCGCCGCTGCCGGAACAGCAACAAGCATACCAGTAAAACCAAAAAGTGAAGAAAAAGCAAAAAGCGAAAACATCAACCACACGGGATGTAATCCCACTGATGAACCAACAAGTTTTGGTTGAAGAATATAACCTTCAATAAATTGACCAATTAAAAAAAGTACCATCACAATGATGATTCCCCCCCAATTATTGGGATAAAACTGGACCCATGCAATCCCAACAGAAAGAACCAAACCACTCATTGTTCCAATATAAGGAATAAAACTAATAAGGCCAATAAACATACCAACCAAAAGACCAAAATTGAGTCCTGCAATCGTTAAACCAATCGCATAATACCCCCCCAATATGAGGCAAACGGTTCCTTGTCCACGAACAAAGCCTGCGATAGCTCTATCCATTTCATGAAAAATACTTCGAACGGTTTCAAGATGATCACGCGGTATTAACGAATCAATTGCTGTCACCATACGTGGCCAATCTAATAACATATAAAATGTCACCACAGGCGCCACAACAAATAAGCTAACAATATTAACAATAGACTTTCCTGATTTCAAAAGTGAATTCAAAAGAGATGTAATAAAATCAGAACCTTCTCCCAAAAGCCCTTTAATATTACTCCGTAATTCATTTGGATCACTTCCAAAATAGTGCCTTATCCAATCAAAATCATGCTCAACGAAAAAAGTTTGAATACGATTAATATAAACAGGTAAGCCATCACTCACAAATTGCTGTATTTGCGAACTAATAATAGGAATCAGAATAACTAAAGCAGCAACAAAGATAATAACAATAAATAAGGTAATAAGGACAGTACCAAAAACACGGCGAATACCAAACTTTTCAAGGAGTTGAACAATGGGATTAAGAAAATAAGCCAAAACAATTCCTGCCACAAAAGGAAGCAAAATTGATCCAAAAACAAACATAAAAAAAATGAAAAAAATCAGCGTTCCCAGCCAAAAAAAGATTTGTCTTTTCATATTATTTGGCAACGGTAATTGTGTATATGCTGGCGTATAAGTCTTATAACGGTCACGGGATGTACTCTCACTCCCTTTCTTTTTCATAAGTTTCCACGAAGACTGCCCATGATTATCTGATATCTTGCTCATAAAATATCCTAAAAAAAATTCTTCACAAAAATTATAAACATCTTCAAAATAAGGTACAAGTAAAGTTGCTTATTTTCTTATCAATATCTCTTGCAGAGAAAACTCTATCATGGCATTGCATAACGTCAAAACCTGATTTTCCATTAAAGGAAGGCTCCAATGAGCAATCAAGATCTTACAAATACTAAATCCAAAGCTGGTCTTACCTACGCAAAAGCCGGTGTAAACATCGATGTGGGTAATGCTATGGTAGAAAAAATTAAACCCTTTATACGCGCGACAAAACGAGCCGGAGCAGATGCAGAAATTGGTGGTTTTGGTGGCCTTTTTGATTTAAAAGCAGCCGGATTTACAGATCCTATTTTAGTCGCAGCTAATGATGGAGTGGGAACAAAACTAAAAATTGCCATTGAAGTAGGCTATCATCACACTGTAGGAATTGATTTGGTTGCTATGTGTGTCAATGATTTACTTGTACAAGGAGCGGAACCTCTCTTTTTTCTGGATTACTTTGCAACGGGTAAGCTTGACCCTGAACAAGGTGCTGCAATTGTTTCTGGCATTGCAGAAGGATGTAAACAAGCCGGCGCTGCTCTTATTGGAGGAGAAACTGCAGAAATGCCAGGAATGTATGCAGAAGGAGATTATGATCTAGCAGGTTTTGCGGTAGGCGCATGTGAACGCTGTGCGCTTCTCCCTTCAAAGGACTTGACAGAAGGCGATATTATCCTAGGTCTAAGCGCCTCTGGAATTCATTCCAACGGCTTTTCACTTGTTCGACGAATCATTCAACAAAGTCATCTCAAATGGAATGACCCTGCCCCTTTTGCCCCCGAAAACAGCCTTGGTACAGCACTTTTGACACCAACACGCATTTATGTGAAATCGCTTCTTCCCATCATGCAAAAATACGAAGGAATTAAGGCTCTAGCGCATATTACGGGCGGAGGCTTTCCTGAAAATATTCCACGTGTCATTCCCTCTTCTCTTTGCGCTGAAATTAATCTTTCTACCATCAAGGTCCCCTCCGTCTTTTCATGGATTGCCAAACAAGGTAAAATAGAAGAAATAGAAATGTTACGAACATTCAATTGTGGTATTGGCATGATCATTATCGTGGCACAGTATGCTGCTGAAACAATTACACAAGCTCTTGAAAAAAATGGAGAAGCTGTGACTCCCCTTGGCATTTTAACAAAACGCCAAGATCAAAATAAAGGAATACTTTATAAAGGGAAACTGCATTTATGAAAAAACAAATCGTCGTTTTCATATCTGGTAATGGGTCCAATATGGTCGCCCTTGCTCAAGCAAGTCAACAAAAGGAATATCCCGCTAAAATCGTCGCAGTTATTTGCGATAATCCACGTGCAAACGGTATTGAAAAGGCAAAAAATCATAATTTACCAATTCATATTGTTGATCGCAAAATCTATAAAACGAAAGAAGAACATGAAGAAGATATTTTCAAGATTTTAGATCAATATAAGCCAGATTTTATCTGCTTTGCGGGATATATGCGCCTTATCTCATCACGCTTTGTAAAACGTTATGAGGGGCGAATTTTAAACATTCACCCTTCTCTTTTGCCTTCATTTAAAGGCTTAAACACGCATGAAAGAATTTTACAAGCAGGCGTAAAAATCACGGGTTGTACTGTTCATCTTGTTACAGAAGACATGGATGCTGGCAAAATCCTTGCCCAAGCAGCCGTTCCGGTCTATCCGGATGATAACACTGAGTGCTTAGCACAAAGAGTCCTTAAAGTAGAGCATAAACTCTACCCCGAAGCCTTAAAAGCATTTATTGAAGGAAAAAGCAAAAGAGTCGATACGCAACAACAGCTTTTATCCTTTTGAGTATATCGGCAGTCTATAGCATCTTTAACGTTGTACATGCAATTTATTCTCCAGCGCCTATCATTAAAAACCTCTCATGTTGGCAGGATAAAGTCTATTTCTTCATAAATTTTTGCATAGAATATGTAATTTTTTTATTATTTAAATTTCCAAATTGTTCTTGCTTATTTAAGTTCTCCGGATATTATCACGAGCTCTACTGAATCAAAATACTCTCGTATTTCCCTTTAAAAATTTTAAAATACGCAATTTTTCTATTACATCAATTTGGGTTTTATGACGAAAGTGTTTCTTTAACTGTTAGAGCTAACTGTTTGAGTGTAAAGGGTTTAGATAAAAAACCAAAAACAGCATCTTGTGGAAGATTCTTAGCAAAAGCATCTTTTGCATATCCAGAAACAAAAAGAAATTTGATATCAGGGTAGCTTTTACGCACTTCCTTCAATAAAGTAGGCCCATCCATTTCTGGCATCACCACATCGGAAACAATAATATCAACAATGCCTTTTTTTTCCTCAAGAATAGAAAGGGCTTCCACCCCACTAGCTGCCTCCAAAACCGTATATCCTCTCATTTGAAGAGCTCTTACCCCCCCCATTCTGACCGCATCCTCATCTTCAACCAATAAAACAGTCGCAGATCCTGTTAAATCTATATTTTTATCTTTCTCTTCATCTTTTTCAATCTTTTGAGAGATTTCTCCTTTTATATCTGGGATATAACGGGGCAGAAAAATATGAAATGTTGCTCCTTCTCCCTCTTTACTTTCACAATAAATATACCCACCGCTTTGCTTGATAATTCCATAAACCATCGATAAACCAAGGCCTGTTCCTTTTCCAACTTCTTTTGTTGTAAAAAATGGCTCAAACATTTTTTCTTGTATAGCAGCAGATATCCCAGTCCCTGTATCTGAAATAGTCAATTGCACATATTCACCACTTGCTAAACCCAGATGATTAAATTCAGCACTTTGTTGTTTTGTAATATTGTTTGTCGCAATCGTAACAATACCGCCATCAAACATGGCATCACGCGCATTAATAACCAAATTCATAATCACACGCTGAAAAGAAGCTTGATCAACTTCAACGCTCCACAAATCTCTTCCATGGATAATTTTTAACTGAATATTATTCCCCAAAAGTGGTAAAACAAGATTGCGAATATCGGATAAAAATTCTGTGAAATCAACCTCTTCAGGTCGAAGTGTTTGTTTTCTAGAAAAAGCGAGTAATTTCTGTACAAGAGCAGCAGCACGATTAGCATTATTTTTAATATTGATGAGATCAGCATGGGCAGGATCAGAACTACGATGCGTATTTAAAAGAAGATCACATGACATTAAAATTGCTGTTAAAACATTATTAAAATCATGAGCAATACCACCTGCCAATTGTCCAACAGCTTGCATCTTCTGACTTTGCATTATTTTATCTTCAAGTGTTTTTTGTTCTGTTGTTTCAATGACAGAGATAATGACCAAATCTTGTAGTGCATCACCATGATAGGGTGGAACAGACATAACATGGAGGCGCAAATGGCGTTCTTCATTCTTTTCCAAAACCGTTTCCAAAGAAACAAAATAATTTTTATTGGTCGCAATTTTCTGAAAAGCACGCTCTAACTGCACACAATCACGACGAGAAATAATATCATAAAAGTTGATAGTCTTATCCATACACGCCGTAAGTGATGAAAAAGCATTATTCATGTGAATCAATTTCCCTTGCCGATTTACCACGGCGATTGCAAAAGGACTCGCATCAAAATATTCACCTAATATACTGGGCAATTTTGCTTCATCAGCCTCTTCTTTTTGTATTTGCTGTGGAATGATCACAATACGATAAACGGCTTCCTCCTCTAAGAGAGGAGAAGCAGAAATAAAACAATGAAATATTTTTTCACCTATCGTCTGTGAATTTAAACACAATGAAAATCTATAAGGTAAAGGGTAACCTGAGTTTTGATATCTATTAGTTTGTAAACAAATATCACTCCATGAACTTTTAGCGCCAACGCTCTCAAATAATGAATCAAAATGATATTGACCAACTGAGAAATTTGCTAAATCAATTGAAAACCATTCGGCAAAAACCGCATTGGCATAGAGAAGTGCACCTTGTGTATTAATGGATATAAAAGCAACAGGTGCCTGATCTAAGTGATTA
Source organism: Bartonella kosoyi (assembly GCF_003606325.2). Classification (NCBI taxonomy): domain Bacteria; kingdom Pseudomonadati; phylum Pseudomonadota; class Alphaproteobacteria; order Hyphomicrobiales; family Bartonellaceae; genus Bartonella; species Bartonella kosoyi. Next base: position 955,426 of record NZ_CP031843.2, on the reverse strand, counting down.
ATCGCCTCTTGAAGGTTAGAGAAAAAAACTTCTCGGTTTTGTTGTAAATGCGAAATATCGCTAATGCGCCAAAATAAAAGATTTTTTTTCCGTTTTGTAATAGGTTGAACAGAGATATTATACCAAAAAGATTTTTTTTGTGTAGAATCGATAAAAATTGGTTGCTCTACTCTTAACTCTTCTTGCGCTGAAAGATTATTATAGGCAGCAGCTTTTAAGCGATAGGAAAGTGCACCAGCTCCTGGAAGATCAGCAATAACCCTATAACAAGACCCTTCAGGCTTATAGGTTAGAATTTTTTGATAGTTTTGATTAGAATAATAAACAAAACCAGAAAGATCAGAGATTACAATCGCATCATCGCTTCTATTAAAGAAGCTAAAATCAAAATCTTCATGCAACCACAATGCATGATATCTTAAAATTCCCATTCCACTTAAAATGAGTGTTGCAACACCAATAGTGGCTAGAATCAAAAAAGATGCTACCACAGCCTTTTGCAAATAACTTTGTGGATAAAAAAAATCTAAAACGCCCACAGTAAAAAGGAAAACAAAGATAAAAATAACACCTAAAATCACAACTCTCCGACGAACAAAATACGAAGACGCTGATCTTTCATTATTCTCAAAACCTTTATCCATCTCTCTTTGCCTTAGATTTAGCTGTCTCTTATACCAAGAAACTTCCTTTATATTCATTGTTATAAAATATATACTATGATATTACCTTTCTAAGAAAGCTCACTTAATGTTAAAAAGTTTATTTGTTTGTCTTTAAGTGAAACTTTTAAGGGGATGTTTATAAATTTATCTCAATAAAAAACGATAGTTTCCATACCAAAATGGGAGAAAATCTATGGTTATCTGGTTATCAGACCAAATAGGTATATCTGCTGCAAACATAACGATAAGCTTTTTGTTTTTTATAATAACAATCACAGCTATTATCATAATTATCTTTTTTTTACGCCGTTTGAATATGGGAAGATTCAACACTAATAGAAAAAAAAATCTATCACGGTTAGCATTATGTGAAGCAATTTCTATAGATCGAACACGCCGCCTTGTTTTAATCCGTTGTGATAATAAAGAACATTTACTCCTTATTGGCGGATTAACAGATGTTGTTGTAGAATCGGATATTACCAGCACATCCAGCACACAGAAGAAAGAAATACATCCCCACCCCACCTCCTCCCTTACAGAAAGAAACGAGACGACAGATAAAACCTCCTCTTCTTTTACGAATCAAACGGTAAAAGATTCAGCCATCACGGCCGAAATTGAAGGGCGACAAGAACCATCTTTGTTTATTCCTACCCCTCCAAAATAAAATATACAATTTTATCTCTAGAAACTTCGTTTATTTATCGCTCTCATAACTTTAATCATCACGATAAACTCTTTCACGACGTTCGTGACGTTCTTGTGCTTCCAGCGACAAAACGGCAATCGGCCGAGCCTCAAGACGCTTGATACTAATGGGCTCGCCGGTTTCTTCACAAAAACCATATGTCCCATTATCAATTCGCTCCAAGGCAGCATCTATTTTTGAAATAAGTTTTCTTTGACGATCACGAGCACGTAATTCAATTGTACGATCAGTTTCACAAGATGCCCTATCGGTCAAATCAGGTTGACCAACATTCTCTTCCTGCAAATTTTCCAAAGTCTCACGCGCTTCTTTTAAGATATCATTCTTCCAAGAAACTAATTTAGCACGAAAATATGCTTTCTGCCGTTCATTCATAAAAGGCTCATCTTCACTAGGGCGATATTGAGCATCAATCTCTTCGCTCATGCAATAAAAAACCTCCACATCTGCTCTGTGGGGTCTATATATTGTGCAATACCCATCAACACAAGAATAAAATGTTCTTTCATAACAATCTACAAATATGTCTAAATACGCTGTTTGAACCTAATCGCTTTTTTGCCTAAGTTGGAACTTTGATCAAAGATTACCCCAAAATCATCTTTCTCATTTATTAAGAAACCTCAAAAAGAAGAAAGTTCCAAGCAATCTCTCTCCTCCTTTTTCAGTGCACTAAAATTTAAATGGAACACCGATAAATCGTTTCACCAATACAAAAAATAAAAATCTTTATAAAGGTAAAGTATGATATCCGCGATTCAAATACATCAAAGCATCTTTTCCGTGACTACGATTGATTGCAACAACTTCACCAATCAAGACACAATGGGTTGCATGCTCATGCCAACAAATCAAACGACAATCAAAAGAGGCTAAAGCATCTGAAAGACTAGGCGCTCCCGTCTGCAAAGTTCCCCATTGAGTCCTATCAAAACGCTCATTTTGTGTAACATTGCAACGCCTTGAAAAGGCATCCGCTAATGGACGATGTTTTCCTGCCAAGCTATTAACACAAAAAATTCCATTCTCCATAAACACATGATTCTTCAGATTATGGCGCATAAGACAAACAAGAAGCGTTGGAGGATCATCTGATAAAGAACAACACGCCGAAACGGTTACACCGCGCTTTCCTTTAATGCCATCTGTTGTCACAATATGCACAGCGCCTGCAAAATGGCTCATAGCATCTCGATATTCTTGCGAAGAAACGGTAATATTATGTTGAAGTTTAGGCACCAAACATGTTTTATGATTCGACATATCTTTCACTTATCAAACTTTAAAATTTCAAGCGGTCTTTGTATAAAAAAATCTATAATACGTATTTTTCTTTTTCGTCATAACACAAAAGATATTTGTGTATACACAGCGACATGATAAAAACAGCCAATCAAGGAGTTTTTTATGCCCCATTCTCATCTCATTTCACCTTCGCTCTTGGCGTCTGATTTTTCTAAACTTGGTCAAGAAATATTAGATGTTGTTGATGCTGGTGCAGATTGGCTCCATCTTGATATTATGGATGGGCACTTTGTTCCTAACATCACCTTTGGCCCTGAAATTATCAAGGCTCTGCGTCCATTCACCAAAGCAATATTTGATGTGCACCTGATGATCAAACCTGTTGATCCTTATTTGGAAGCTTTTGCAAAAGCGGGTGCAGATATTATAACCATTCATGCTGAAGCAAGTCCCCATCTTCATCGTTCACTCCAGACAATCAAAGCAATGGGTAAAAAAGCAGGAATTGCACTCAATCCAAGCACCCCTGAACATGTCCTTGAATATTTGCTTGATCAATTAGATCTCATCCTCATCATGACCGTCAATCCCGGTTTTGGTGGACAAAATTTTATCCCAGAAATAAAAGATAAAATTAAGTGCGTTAAAAGCATGATTGCAAACCGCCCTATTGATCTTGAAGTTGATGGTGGTATCACCGTTGATACAATTGGAATAACTGCAAAAGCTGGTGCAAATGTATTTGTCGCAGGCTCTGCAATTTATAAAAACGGAAACAAAGAGCTTTACAAAACACGCATAAGTGCATTGCGCCAAGCAGCACTCCTCTCACAACAAGGAAAAAAATGATGATCGCACGTTATTCCCGCCCTGAAATGGTCGCAATTTGGTCTCCCGAAACGAAATATCGTATTTGGTTTGAAATTGAAGCCCATGCCTGTGATGCTCTTGCTCAACTGGGAGTTATTCCGAAAGAAGCCGCCAAAGTCATTTGGGAAAAAGGGGCAGCCGCTAAATTTGATGTCAATCGTATTGATGAAATTGAAGCTGTTACCAAACATGATGTTATTGCTTTTCTAACCCACCTCGCTGAATTCATTGGACCAGAAGCACGTTTTATCCACCAAGGTATGACATCATCTGATGTTCTTGATACAACGCTGAGCATTCAATTGATGCGTGCGAGTGATATTTTGCTCAAGGATATAGACCAACTCCTTGAAGCCTTAAAAAAACGTGCTTTTGAACATAAAGAAACCATCACTATTGGGCGGAGTCATGGCATTCATGCTGAACCAACGACATTTGGAGTCAAATTCGCTCTCGCATACGCTGAGTTTTCCCGTTGTCGCAAACGTCTTCTAGCTGCACGCGAAGAAATTTCTACTTGCGCAATTTCGGGCGCTGTAGGAACTTTTGCCAATATCGATCCACGCGTTGAAGAACACGTCGCAAAAGCCTTGAGGATGCGTGCTGAACCCGTTTCCACCCAAGTTATACCACGGGATCGTCATGCGATGTTTTTTGCAACACTTGGTGTTATTGCATCTTCTATTGAAAGGCTCGCGATAGAAATACGCCATTTACAGCGAACGGAAGTTCTCGAAGCAGAAGAACATTTCTCACCAGGGCAAAAAGGTTCATCAGCAATGCCTCATAAACGTAATCCAGTTTTAACAGAAAATTTAACGGGATTAGCCCGTATGGTCCGTGCATTTGCACTCCCTGCCATGGAAAACGTAGCACTTTGGCATGAACGTGATATTTCTCACTCATCTGTCGAGCGTTATATTGGCCCTGATGCAACGATTACACTTGATTTTGCTCTTTCTCGCCTCACATCTGTCATTGAAAATCTCATTGTCTATCCAGAAAATATGCAAAAAAATCTCAATAAATTCCGAGGTCTTGTTCACTCACAACGGGTACTTTTAGCACTCACACAAGCAGGAATCAGTCGCGAAGATGCGTATCGGATTGTACAACGAAATGCGATGAAGGTTTGGGAACAAGGAAAAGATTTTTTAGAAGAACTGCTCAACGACAAAGATGTTAGCAAAGCTTTAAGTGAACCAGAGCTTCGAGAAAAATTTGATCTTTCTTATCACACCAAACATATCAATACGATTTTTAAACGTGTTTTTGAACAACAATAGAACAACATAGAAAACCTAAATCTATTCCCTCTATGATCAAAAAACTCTTGTAACAAAGAAAACAATTCATGAAAGCAAATCAACTCGATATCCTTATTGTTCCTGGCTACAAAGGATCTGGCCCTGATCATTGGCAAACACGTTGGGAAAAAAAACTGTCGACAGCCCGCCGTATAGAACAAGCCCATTGGTCAAAACCTGTTTGTGATGAGTGGGTTAATGAAGTTAAAACCGCCATCACACAAGCTCAAAGGCCTGTTATGATTATTGCTCATTCACTAGGCGTTCCTACCGCACTTCATGCAACTGTACAAAATGCAGAAAAAATTTGTGGCGCTTTCTTTGTTGCGCCTCCAGATGTTGCCAATGAGAAAATACGTCCTAAACATTTAATGACATTTGGTCCCTATCATCGTCAAAAGTTGCCTTTTCCTTCTATTGTCATAGCCAGCCGTAATGATGAATTTTGTCAATTTTCAGTCGCAGAAAAAATTGCCAATGACTGGGGCTCACTCTTTTTTGATGCTGGGTATTCTGGGCATATTAATGCAGAATCTGGGCACGGACCTTGGCCTGAAGGGCTTATGGTCCTCTCTCACTTTCTTGCAAAAATTTGACTCAAAAGAGGTAATCCTTTTTCTCATTGCCTCTGTCTCTCCACCTTTGGATAGATGTATCATGACAAAAATTATAAAAGTATCGTAGCAATATCATTGAGAATTTCTATCAATTAGGATAGTATCGTCTACCAGTATTATTAAAAACTTCTCAAAATAAATAGAGAATCGTAATGAATCGTCGCCACCGTATTTATGAAGGCAAGGCTAAAATTTTATATGAAGGACCTGAACCAGGAACTTATATTCAATTTTTTAAAGATGATGCTACAGCCTTTAATGCCAAGAAACATGAAATTATCGACGGAAAAGGGGTTTTAAACAACCGAATTTCGGAACATATCTTTAGCCATCTTGGACGTTTGGGCATCCCAACACATTTTATCAAACGCATAAATATGCGCGAACAGCTTATTAAAGCGGTGGAAATCATCCCATTGGAAGTTGTTGTTCGCAATGTCGCGGCTGGCTCTCTTGCAAAACGTTTAGGACTAGAAGAAGGAACCCTACTCCCGCAATCTATCATTGAGTTCTACTATAAAAATGATTCTCTCGATGATCCGATGGTAACAGAAGAACATATCACTGCCTTTGGGTGGGCTGTCCCACAAGAGCTAGAAGATATCATGCAACTTTCAATTCGTATTAATGATTTTCTTTCTGGGCTTTTTTCCGGTGTCAACATCCAGTTAATTGATTTTAAAATGGAGTTTGGTCGCCTGTGGGAAGATGAAACAATGCGCATTGTTCTTGCTGATGAAATTTCACCTGATTCTGCAAGACTATGGGATATGCAAACACGAGAAAAAATGGATAAAGATCGTTTTCGTCGTGATATGGGGGGGCTTATTAATGCCTATCAAGAGGTTGCCAAACGCCTTGGTATTATGAATGAAAATGAACCAACTCGGCCAAGTGGTCCCGTATTGGTAAAATAAGAAAACGCGTCAAGGTAAAATAATTACCATCTTCTATAAATACACCTCTTCAAAGGAGAGGTTCTTTTGACAACAGGAAGCAAAAAATGAAAGCACGCATTATAGTTACTTTAAGAGAAAGCGTCCTTGATCCACAAGGAGAGGCAATTGTCGGTGCTTTAAAAAGTTTAGCTTTCGAAGGTATTCACTCCATTCGTCAAGGAAAAGTTTTTGATATCGTTCTTGATGATCAACCGTCTGAAACAGCAAAGAAAAAACTTGAACAGATGTGTGAAGAATTACTCGCAAATACTGTCATTGAAAATTATACTATTGAACTTCTTTAAGTGGAACACTCATGAAAACTGCCATCATTCAACTTCCTGGATTAAATCGCGACCGAGATATGGTTGCAGCATTGCATCATATAACAGGAGTTGAGCCACTCAAAATTTGGCAAACAGAAACAACAATTCCCGATGTAGATGTTATTATTATTCCTGGTGGTTTTTCTTATGGCGACTATTTGCGATGTGGGGCTATTGGAGCACGAACCCCCGTCTTAAAAGCTATTCGTGAAAAAGCACAAGAAGGCATTACAATCATAGGTATTTGTAATGGATTTCAAATTTTGTTGGAAGCTGGATTGCTCCCTGGAACTTTAATGCGTAACGCTTCTTTAAAATTTGTTTGTCGTGAAGTCAAACTTGAAGTCGTTAATGCCAGGACAAAATTTTCTCGATATTATTCTAAAGGACAAATTATTCGTTGTCCTGTTGCCCATCACGATGGAAATTACTTTGTTGACGATGAAACGTTAAAACAAATGGAAGATAATGAACAGATTGTTTTTCGCTACGCAGAAAATACAAACCCTAACGGCTCAATAAAAAATATTGCTGGTATTGTTAATAAAGCTGGTAATATTCTTGGTATGATGCCCCATCCTGAAAACTTTATTGAACCCGCTCATGGAGGAATTGACGGTCGTTTACTTTTTCAAAGCACTTTAGAATTAACCAATGGATGATGCCACAAAAGGTGTTATCCTCTAAAAGCATAAAAATAAAGGTCTATATCATTTCTTAGGTTGTAAATTTATAAACAGAAGTTCTATACAAATAACAATGGATATTATTTTCTAAACATATAATTATTTAAGATTGTTTTTTGGTCTTGAAACCCAACCAACCAAACGAACAAAATTTCAGCTTAGGGTCTATGAATATTTTAATGATTAAACACGTAATTTTCCATAATCTAAACTGCTAGATTAAAAAAAATAAAATGCTGAATTTCGATTAATTTGACGGATAAATGCTCATGAATCCTTGCAATAACATCACGATTACACCAGAGCTCATTGCACAACACGGCCTAAAAGAGGATGAATATCAACGTATCCTAACGTTAATCGGGAGAGAACCAACATTTACTGAATTGGGAATTTTTTCTGCAATGTGGAACGAACACTGTTCCTATAAATCCTCTAAAAAATGGCTCAAAACTCTTCCGACAGAAGGAAAGTGTGTCATTCAAGGTCCTGGTGAAAATGCTGGTGTTGTTGATATTGGTGAAGGACAATGTGTTGTTTTCAAAATGGAAAGTCATAACCATCCTTCTTATATTGAACCGTATCAAGGGGCCGCAACAGGTGTTGGTGGTATTTTACGTGATGTCTTTACAATGGGTGCCCGTCCTGTTGCAGCGATGAATGCATTGCGTTTTGGTGCTCCTGATCACCCCCGAACACGCCATCTTGTCTCTGGTGTTGTCTCTGGAATAGGGGGGTACAGCAATTCTTTTGGTGTTCCAACGGTTGGTGGAGAAGTCAATTTTGATGAGCGTTATAATGGTAATATCCTCGTTAATGCTTTTGTTGCCGGCATTGCAAAGACAGATGCCATTTTTTATTCCAAAGCACAAGGCGTAGGGCTCCCTGTTGTTTATCTTGGTGCAAAAACAGGGCGAGATGGTGTCGGTGGCGCAACAATGGCTTCTGCTGAATTTGATGATTCAATCAGTGAAAAACGCCCAACTGTTCAAGTTGGTGATCCTTTTACAGAAAAATGTCTCCTTGAAGCATGTTTAGAGCTCATGGAACTTGGAGCCGTGGTTGCTATTCAAGATATGGGGGCTGCAGGTCTCACCTCTTCTGCCGTTGAAATGGGTGCAAAAGGAAATCTAGGAATACAACTTAATCTCGATACAGTTCCCGTTCGTGAAGAAAACATGACAGCCTATGAAATGATGCTTTCTGAAAGCCAAGAGCGTATGCTCATGGTCCTTAAACCAGAACTAGAAAAGCAAGCCGCAGCCATTTTTCATAAGTGGGGGCTTCATTTTTCCATTATTGGAAAAACAACCGATGATTTACGTTTCCGTGTATTTCATCAAGGAGAAGAAGTTGTTAATCTCCCCATCAAAGAACTTGGTGATGAAGCACCTGTTTATGACCGTCCTTGGAGCGAGCCTGTAAAAAAAGCACTTCTGAAAGCAGAAGACGTCAAAAAAGTTGAGAATCTTGGTGATGCACTTCTGACCTTATTGAATTCTGCTGATCAAAGTTCACGGCGCTGGGTTTATGAACAATATGATACACTTATTCAAGGAAATAGCCTCATTTGTCCAGGAGGTGATGCAGGTGTTATCCGCATAAGCAATAAGAGTAAACGAGCTCTTGCTTTTTCTTCTGATGTAACGCCGCGCTATTGTGAAGCAGACCCTTATGAGGGAGGAAAACAAGCTGTCGCAGAATGTTGGCGAAATATTAGTACGACAGGTGCAATACCACTAGCTGCGACAGATAATCTCAATTTTGGAAACCCTGAAAAACCTGAAATCATGGGACAACTGGTTTTGGCTATTAAAGGCATCGGAGAAGCTTGCAGAATCCTCGACTTCCCCATCGTTTCAGGCAATGTTTCTCTTTACAACGAAACAAATGGGGAAGCTATTCTTCCTACCCCCACAATTGCTGGTGTAGGCCTTCTGAGTGATTGGTCTAAAATGGTAACAATAAGTGGTATGCAAAATGGAGATAGCATCATTTTAGTGGGAGATTGCGGTTCTCATTTAGGACAATCAATTTATGCACGTGACATTTTAAATATTGATGCAGGTGCCCCTCCTCCCGTAGATTTAGAACTTGAAAAAAGACATGGTCAGTTCGTTCGAGATATTATTCATAACGGTTTTGTTCATGCCGCTCATGACATTTCTGATGGGGGATTAGCGATTGCACTTGCAGAAATGGTCATTAAAGCAGCTAAAGGAATCAAAGCGAAATTAAGCAATAAATCTCCCCACCATGCAGAACTTTTTGGAGAAGACCAAGGTCGTTATCTTCTAGCCGTCAAACCTGAAGCTCTCAATAATCTTAAAGAATATGCACAAACCCATGCCGTTTCTTTAACAGAGCTAGGTCAAGTTGAGGGAGATTCTCTTAACATAGATGGGGTATTCACACTTTCAGTCGAAAGTCTTACACAAGCCTATGAAAACTGGTTTCCACAATTTATGGGTGAAGAGTAAAAATTTATTCTTTCTTGTGAAACGGCTCTTACAAAAAGATGAATAATATAGGAGAATAATGATGGCAATGAGTGCCCATGCAATTGAAATGCTTATTCGTGAAGGTATTCCCGATGCTACAGTCATAATTCGTGATCTTGCTGGAGATGGGGAACATTATGCTGCAGAAGTTATTTCTGAAAGTTTTCGTGGTAAAACCCGCGTTCAGCAACATAAAATGGTCTATGATGCCCTTAAAGGCAATATGGGAAATGACCTTCATGCCTTAATGTTGCAAACAAATATCCCAAAATAGTCTAAATTTTCTTCTTGCATTCATTCGTTCAATACGATTAAAACGAGTACGAACATAATTACACATTTATAAAAATCTGAAATATCGAGGGATAAAAATGACCACTGTTCATGATTTTATTGATAACGAGATTAAAACAAACGACGTTATTTTATTCATGAAAGGAACTCCTGAAGCTCCACAATGTGGTTTTTCAGGACAAGTCGTTCAAATCCTTGACTATTTGGGATTAAATTATAAAGGAATTAATATCTTAACTTCTGACGAACTGCGTCAAGGGATCAAAGAATACTCAAATTGGCCAACAATTCCACAGCTTTATGTCAAAGGTGAATTTATTGGAGGCTGTGATATTGTTAAAGAAATGTTTCAAAACAGTGAGTTACAGGAACTTTTGAAAGAAAAGAATATTCCTTATAACCCATCATAGGTATCTTTCATTTTATTCAGACTCTTAAAAAGAGCTGTTTTCAGACGAAATTTTTATTTCAAGGATACCGTATGTCATATTCAGTTGATGAACAGATGCATAGTGATGCGATTAAGAAAAAAATTGGCTATAAAGAATTTGTTATTCTTATTGCTTCACTCATGGCCATTAATGCTATAGCTGTGGACATTATGTTGCCAGCTATGCCTAATATTTTGGAAGGCTTAAATGTTCTCAACGAGAATGATCAACATTATATCATTTCGAGTTATCTTATTAGCTATGGTATTGCTCAAATATTTTTCGGTCCAATAAGTGATCGATATGGGCGACGCAAACTTATACTTATTGGGCTTGCTTTTTATTCATTTACGGCGATTGGCTGTGCCTTTGTAAAGGATTTTTCTCTCCTGCTTATTTTGCGTGTTTTGCAAGGCATTGGAGGCGCATCTATGCGGGTCCTTACAGTTTCCGTCGTACGTGATCTCTACAATGGTCGAAAAATGGCAGAGGTTATGTCTATTGTTATGATGGTTTTTCTTGTTGCACCTATGATTGGTCCCGCAACAGGACAGATCATTTTGCTTCTCGGACATTGGCAATTTATTTTTATTTTCATGGCAATGATTGGTTTTGGGCTAATGATTTGGATTCTATTCCGCTTTCCTGAAACACTTCATGAACAACGCCCTCTTTCTTTTTCTTCCATTAAACACAATTTATGGATTGTCGTTACAAATCGTACAACACTTTGCTATACACTCGCAACGTCCATCATTTTAGGCTGTATTTTTATTGCTGTTAATACATCACAACAAACCTATGAAGGAATTTATAACTTAGGCTTTTGGTTTCCGATAGCATTTGCCATCGGTGCCGCATTTCAAGCTTTTTCATCGTTTATGAATTCTCAACTTGTCGGACGTCTTGGAATGCGACGGATTGCCCATGCTATGCTTTTGCTCTTTTGCGCCACTTCATGCATTTGGTTTATTGAATCCGTCTTAGCAGGTGGCGTTATCTCTTTTCCCTTTTATATGGCGTTATATTGTATATTAATGTTTACCTGCGGTGGTATTATGGCCAATTTCAATACACTCGCTCTAGAATCTGTGGGCGAAATTGCTGGTACAGCCTCTTCTGTCTCCGGATTTCTCCAAACATCTATCGGTGCAGGATTGAGCTTTTTTGTAGCGCAACAATTTAATGAAACAACCATCCCAAACTCAGCAGGATTTTTCTTTCTAAGTCTCATTGCTATTGTTCTTGTTTTATGGGCTGAACGTGGTCATCTCTTTAGGCAATATCATCATAATCCTAACGAATAGATATTGCTAAAAGCAAGGCTAATACACCTCTCTTGAACAAGAAAGGTATGCCTATCACAAAAACAGAATACCCCTACGATACTCTCTTGTGTTACATATTCATGTATAGTTTTTAAAAGTACACTTCTCAAAACATAAAATCATTTCACGATAGTAGCCGTGGATAATATAATGGTAAAACAATAAAATGTATAAAAACACTTCTATCATCCTCACACTTATGAAGTATGAAAGCCCATTGTATTTAAACTCCGTTCCCAATGTTACAAAAACTCTTGGCACTTGAGACAGCTCAGCAAAGATATTTTTAATTCTTCTCTTCATAAATTTCTATCTACCCCCCCACTTTTGATGTAGCAAACAGATTATTTTGATTGTTTCAATATAAACAAGATTGAAATAAAAAAATCCATGAATATTATAGCCCCTCTCATTTAAGATGAAATGATATTGAACTATCCTTATAAATCATTATGTTATCACATAATAAAAACCCATAAGAAATTTTCTTTACGCTTTTATAGGCTTAGAATAAAAACGTTCTGTTATTTAATTGGTAAATTTGCCTGATTTTGGGAATCCTTTTGGAACCATACGCCCAACCCCCGCACGTATTCCCATCCATTCAATGAGATCATCAGCTTGACGGTTAAAGATTCGTTCAGCTGTATCTTGCCAACTTAAACCTTCTGATAAATTAAAAGTTTTAGCATCAACAATACCACCCTCTTTGTAACGTTGTAAACGAACCCCTTTACCACGATTCATTTCTGGTATTTGTTCAATAGAAAAAATAAGCATTTTGCGGTTTTCACCAACCACGGCAACATGATCACCATGAACCGAAGCACAAAGCTTTACCTTGTCAGGAGATTTCACATTCATCACTTGTTTTCCTTTTCGTGTGTTGGCAATCACTTCTGCAGCAGGAACGATAAAGCCATTGCCCTGAGATGAAACCAAAAGCAATTTTTCTTCTGCATGATGCACAAAAGCTGTAAGAACATCATGCTCATCATCCATATCAACTAAAAGACGAATGGGCTCACCCTGTCCTCGTCCTCCAGGCAAACTATTTGCACCAAGTGCGAAAAACTTTCCACCATTACTTATCAGCACAATCTTGTCGGTCGTAAATGCGGGAAATGCCAACTTCAAACTGTCTCCTTCTTTAAAAGAAAGCGCTTTGTAATCGTGCAAATGCCCCTTCAAAGCACGCACCCACCCTTTTTCAGAAATAACAACAGTCACCGGTTCTTTTTCGATCATTGCTTGTTGAATATCATCAAGATCATGTCTTGGTGCTTCTTCAAATGTCGTACGCCTTTTCCCTAAGAGCGTTTCAGGACCAAAAGTGTTGCGAACTTTTTTAATTTCTTCTGAAATTATTTTCCATTGTTTTATAGGAGAGGCTAACAAATTCTGTAGTTTTTCTTTTTCAGCTTTAAGAGTTTCAAATTCCTTACGAATTTCAAATTCTTCAAGCTTCCGTAAAGAACGCAAGCGCATATTAAGGATAGCTTCTGCTTGATTTTCTGTTAATTCAAAACGATTAATCAGCTGCTTTTTCGGTTCATCCTCTTCACGAATAATCTGAATGACCTCATCGAGATTCAAATAGGCAATAAGATACCCATGAAGAATTTCCAATCTGCTATCAATTTGATCAAGCCGATAGCAAGAACGTCGAATAAGCACTTCTTGACGATGTTCAAGCCATTGTTGCAAACTTTCTCGCAGCGAAAGAACATTGGGTCTTTTTCCCAAAGATAAAACATTAAGATTAAGAGGAAACCTTACTTCAAAATCAGTCAATTTAAAAAGGGATTCCATAAGAAGTTCAGGATCAACCGACCGATTTTTAGGAACAAGCACAATGCGGATATCTTCTGCTGATTCATCGTGAATATCCTCAAGCATTGGTAAGCGCCGCGCAAGCAACAATTCCGCAGTTTTTTCAATAAGGCGTGACTTTTGAACTTGATAGGGAATTTCAGTCACAACAATCACATAAGAACCACGGCTACCAGTTTCTTGATGCCAACGTGAACGTAATCGAAAAAAACCCCGTCCTATACGATAAGATTCCTCAATACTCTTTTTAGGTTCAACCAAAATACCACCGGTTGGGAAATCAGGTCCCAGCACAAATTGGTTTAAATCCTCATCACACGTATCAGGGTGTGCAATCAAATGCAACGCCGCGTCACAAAGCTCAGCAACATTATGGGGAGGAATAGATGTTGCCATACCAACAGCAATACCTGAAGAACCATTAGCTAAAAGATTAGGGAAAGCACCTGGAAGAACAACAGGCTCTTCATCTTCTTCATTATAGGTCAAACGAAAATCAATAGCATTTTCATTAATTCCCTCAAGCAACAACGCAGCCACTTCAGTCATGCGTGCTTCAGTATAACGCATAGCCGCAGCATTATCACCATCAATATTACCAAAATTGCCTTGTCCATCAACCAACGGATAACGAACCGAAAAACTTTGAGCCAAACGCACCAAAGCATCATAAATAGAGGCATCTCCATGAGGATGAAATTTTCCCATGACATCACCAACAATCCGCGCACATTTTGCATAAGATTGTCCAGGGTTCAGTTTGAGAAGGCGCATTGCATGAACAATCCGACGATGAACAGGTTTCAATCCATCACGCACATCAGGCAATGCACGATGCGTAATCGTAGAAAGTGCATAAGCCAAATAGCGTTCCTGTAAAGCAGAACGTAGCTCTATTGGCTCAATATGTTCTTTATCAAAAGGTAAATTCATTTTATCAGACATAATATTAGAACAAAAAATTCCCACAATAATAAAAAAATTATTGTGTAGGATTTACTTAATGAAAATTTTTATGAGTCAACTTTTTTATTAAAAGTCAACAACATAAAAATAAACATTATAATTAGAACATGAACAGAAAATTATATCAATTTGAAAAATTTATACATGTTCTTTCCTCTTTTCCTAAACAATATATGAAAATATTTAATAGATTATCGAAGACTTCTTTCAATATCCTCTTTAAGAGGTAAAAAATAAACCAAAAGAAATAGAAAATATTTTCCTTATTAAGGAAAGCGACAAGCATTTTTAAACAAATAAAAATCTCAAAAACAATGCTATTATTACTAAGCAAACTGGAGTTACGATATAACTTTTCGAAACGATATAAAATAAATTTTTATTATTTTTTCAACAACAACAACTTCCCCCAAAACATATTTTGAAAAAAGCACCTTTCAAACATCATCTTTTAGTATAAGGTAAACTGTATAACAACTTCATCCTGTTTTTCTATGAAAAACTTAAAAAATATTCAAAGCTTATAGAGTTCCCCAAGGTTCAGCCCATAGGAAGAAAAAATGCATTATTTTCATAAACGCGAAAAGAGATAATTATCTTTTACAATGTTGTAAGAACTTCAACAAAATATAAATAACATATTGATATATATAACTTAAATAAAAATACCCAGTATTCTAAAGTTTTCTCATTTCCAATTTATTCATGATAAATCAATCACAATCATTTTCCTGCTTATCACAAAGGGAAGAGCGATATCTAAGAAAGGAAAATGACGGCTTACTCTTTATTCAATAAAGATGGCAATGGTTTTTCATAGCACTTATGAGGTTTTAAGTTATATCCTTCATGAGTGAGGGTCATAACACGAGATAGACTACATTGAGAGATATTTTTTATAAACAATGCCTCTGGAAGGATTAATACAATAGTATTCTTCACCTCTCTAAGTTGATAAACAACACATATGCTCTTGAGAGGCATCAAAAACTTCACACTATCGAGAAAGAAACGACAACAATCTATAAATCACTTTATGAACTATTTTTGTGCGTAGGAGCCATGCGGATTCCTAAATCCCGTAATTGTGTAGAAGAAACATCAGACGGGGCATTCATCAAAAGATCAAGAGCCTGTTGATTCATAGGAAATAAAGCAACTTCACGTAAATTTTTAACACCTTGCAACAGCATAATGATACGGTCAATTCCCGCGGCCATACCACCATGGGGTGGAGCCCCATAATGGAATGCACGATAAAGAGCACCAAAACGATCTTTCACAACTTCCTTAGAAAGCCCTACAAGTTCAAAAACTTTAAGCATCATTTCTGGTAAGTGATTACGAATTCCACCCGATGCAATCTCATAACCATTACAAACAAGATCATATTGAAAAGCCTTAAGCGTAAGAGGATCTTGACACTCAAGAGCATTTTCTTCCCCTTGAGGCATGGAAAAAGGATTATGTGCAAAATCAATCTTTTTCTCATCTTCATTCCATTCAAAAAATGGAAAATCAACAATCCACGCTAAAGAAAAACACTCTCTATCGACAAGGTCTAATTCCTCTCCTACGCGAGTACGGGCTGCTCCAGCAAAAGATGCAAATTTTTTTGGATCTCCAGCCACAAAAAAACAAGCATCACCATTTTCAAGTCCAAGTTGTATACGAAGCGCTTCAGTTCGCTGTTCACCAATATTTTTGGCGATAGGCCCTGCTCCTTCAAATTTTTCTTCTTCTTTGCGCCAGAAAATATAACCAAGCCCCGGTTGCCCCTCACCTTGTGCCCATACATTCATACGATCACAAAAAGCACGACTCCCACCCGTTTTAGCCGGAATAGCCCACACTTGTGCATTCTCATCATCCGCTAAAATTTGAGCAAAAACTTTGAAACCAGAGTTATAAAAATGCTGAGAAACATCTTCCATAATGATCGGATTACGCAGATCAGGTTTATCAGAACCGTATTTCTGTATTGCTTCATCATAAGAAATGCGAGGAAAGTTTTGTGTCACAGTTTTTCCATTAGAAAATTCTTCAAAAATAGAACGCATAATGGGTTCCATAGTTGCTAAAACATCTTCCTGCTCAACAAAACTCATTTCAACATCTAATTGATAAAATTCACCAGGAAGACGGTCGGCGCGTGGATCTTCATCTCTAAAACATGGCGCAATTTGAAAATAACGATCAAAGCCTGACATCATCAACAACTGTTTATATTGCTGTGGTGCTTGCGGTAATGCATAAAATTTTCCCTGATGAACACGACTTGGAACCAAAAAATCACGTGCACCTTCCGGCGATGAGGCTGTTAAAAGCGGCGTTGAAAATTCCGTAAAACCATTATTTTGCATAGCCCATCTCATAGCCGCAATAATTTCAGTCCGACGCATGATATTTTTGTGCATAGTCTCCCGACGCAAATCAAGAAAACGATATTTTAATCGAATATCTTCTGGATAATCAGGCTCACCAAAAACCGGTAAAGGAAGCTCTTCAGATTTTGAAAGAATTTCTACCTCTTGTACAAAAATTTCAATCTCACCTGTTGGAAGCGTTGCATTAATAACCTCATCAGAACGAGCACATACCTCCCCATCCACACGAATAACCCATTCAGAACGCACTTTTTCAATAACTTTAAAAGCCGGCGAAGCAGGGTCCGCAACAATTTGTGTGATTCCAAAATGATCACGCAAGTCCACAAAAAGAATTCCTCCATGATCACGAACACGATGAACCCATCCCGAAAGACGAACTTTTGTTCCTACATCACATTTACGAAGAGCCGCGCAATGATGACTGCGATAACGGTGCATGTTTTTTGCCTTTGATTATAATATTCACATGCGCTACAAACGCTTTTTAAGTACCATTTGTCAAGATATGAGAATAAAAACGCGAAAATAAAGTCAATAAAAGACAAATTTAATATATCGAATTATAATAGAATGATGAATCTTATTACACAAACAACAGATCTTGAAATTGCACTGAACGCTTTACGTAACTCTGATTTTGTAACAGTCGATACTGAGTTTATCCGCGAAACAACTTTTTGGCCTCAACTGTGTTTAATCCAACTCGCATCACCAGACGTTACAGTTCTGATTGATCCCATAGCACCAGATATTGATTTACAAGCATTTTTTGATCTTATGATCGATAAAAAAATTGTCAAAGTTTTTCACTCTGCCCGCCAAGATATTGAAACAATTTATTATCTTGGAGGCGTTATTCCTTCCCCTCTCTTCGACACACAAATAGCAGGATCAATTTGCGGATTTGGTGATTCGATCTCCTATGATCAAATTGTACAACACTGCACGGGGCATCATCTTGATAAATCCTCTCGCTTTACAGATTGGAGTTGTCGCCCCTTGTCTGAAAAACAACTGCTCTACGCCCTTGCCGATGTAACCTATTTAAGGGATGTTTACCTCCTCTTGAAAAAAAGGTTAGAAAAAAATCAACGGACTCATTGGATGGATGATGAAGTCACCATCCTCTTAAATCCTAAAACCTATGATATGCCGGAAGATGAAGCATGGAAAAAAGTGAAAGGAAAAGTTAAAAAACCGCGTGAACTTGCGGTATTACAAAAAATAGCTGCTTGGCGTGAACGTGAAGCACGAAAATACAATATGCCACGTCGCCATCTCATGAAAGATGAATGTCTTATAGAAATAGCAATCCAACAACCAAAAGATGAATCTGCGTTAAAACGGTTGCGCAGTCTTAATAAAAATTGGGATAAACGCTCAATTGCGCCATCATTAATCAAAGCTGTCCACGAAGGCTTAGAGGTCGATCTTTCTACTTTACCCCCTATTCCTAAACATAACCCACTCAACGATACAACAGCCGCTGCTATCGATCTACTCAAAGTATTACTAAAACTTGTTGCAAACGAAAACAGTATTGCCCCTAAAATTATTGCAACATCTAATGATTTAGAAAAAATCGCCAATGGAGGAATAAAGAAAAATATCCCCGCTATGAATGGTTGGCGCTATGAAATATTTGGTCAAAAAGCTGAACAACTACTAAAGGGACAGATAGGATTTTACTTTAACGATGGGAAGATAAGCACAAAACAGCTTTAATTTACATTTCTCACATATTCTGAGATTTCCATAAGATCTTCTAAAAAGAAATTTATTTTATGTCAAAATGAGTAGAAAATTAAAAGAGAAAAATTTTGCAACGGCATCTTATTACATCAATTTTATTTGAAATAATGTAAAAGAACCTCTGAGTAAATTTAAAACATTTTCATTTTTAAAAATCCATTACACTACTATATCAATTGGTATGGCTATAGAACAAGGCAAATAGGATAAATAAAGTCTGCGGCTGATAAATTTAAAAAATAGATAGCTTCTTATAAAAGTTTTTTTAAAAAAATCTTATAATGAAAGCGCCTTAGCATAATAGAAAAGCACTGAAAGATGATGTATTATATCACCCTATTATAATAAAAAAATCCTTATCGAAATTGCAATCCAATCATTAAAAATGAACGAGCATAGAAACTAAAACACCTAATCTTTTAAGATCTGAAACGCGAATAAATGAGCAGGAAAAATCAAGAAATTTCAAAAGCAAGAGGTTTCTTTATTATTTTCGATAACTTCTTTAATCGTCCAAGAGGACGTTCTCCCAATAATCCAGCGTAATTTTGGGGGATCTGCAAAACGATATGATCTGTTTTTTTAAGCCACAATAAATGAGGTAAAATCCCTGCAACAGAAGCGCTAAACAGATGAGCAATACGCATGATTTCACCAAGAATACGTGCTTTCTCAATGATATTTGGCGTTGCTAATTGAAAAATGGGAAGAGATTCTTTATCAACCAATACACTTGTATTGCGAAAAAAAACCGCAAGCGCTGCATAAAGGCGCCCCTCATGAGAAATTCCTGGATAAGATCCTAATGCTATCTGATTGGCTGCTTCATTGCCTCGATAATCTGGATGTATACGCCAACCAATATCTGCAAGAAGACAAGCCGCTTGACGATAACGGCATTCATTTTCAGTTTCTGAAATTCCAAAAACGTCAAAGGCATTCGTCGTAAAATCAATAAGCTCTTCTGCTTGTTTGGGAGAACGTGCCCGTAAAACAGCCATTTCTGTGCACGCCGCAATGAGAGGGTCTGAAAGTTGTATCGCCTGCGTCAAGCGTGAATAAAGAAAACCTTCACGAACACCAGCACCAGAAAAAATGATCTTTTCAAACTCCATAGACTGAATGAGTTCAATAAGGACAATTGCCCCATACGATAAAAGTTTCCGACGATTCTGTGAAACCGCCGCAATCCCTCTCATATTATCAATATTGCCGCCTGCTACAAGACGTAAAAATTTCTCCATTTCCATAGCATCAACTTCATAGCCATGCATAACAGGGAGACGATAGTGTTTCATTGCCATATGGAGTTTTGCCAAATTACGCCATGTTCCCCCTACGGCATAAAAATAACGTGCCATACCTTTACGCGTACGCACAACAGAAGATTTATAAAATTGCTCATGTACAATTTTTGCAGCAACAGCACTATCATTATTTGACATATACTGTAGTCGTAAACCACCCAATGGAAGCGTAATCCCTTCACCAACATCAGAATGATCAATATCAATAAGTTCCAGACTTCCACCCCCGAGATCTCCAGAAAGCCCCTTTGGTTGATAAAAAGTAGAAACAACCCCATAGGCGGAATACATTGCTTCTTCACTTCCTGAAAGCAGATATATTTTATTTTGTAAAATCTCTTCAGCATTTTGAATAAACGCGACACCATTTCTTGCATCTCGTGCTGCTGCCGTTGCTAAAGTATAGACCTCATCTGCCCCAATCTGTTGACACAATGTTCGAAATCGTTTGAGCGTTTGCAACGCCATTTTCACCGCTTTTTCTTCTAAAAACCCCGTTTTTGCAACACCATGACCAAGACCACAAAGAATCTTTTCATTAAACAAAACCGTTGGGGAGCGAACAAGCCCTTCATAAATAACCAACCGAACAGAATTTGATCCAATGTCAATAACAGCAACAGGCTTACGCCCTTTTAGCCGACCTTGAGCATCTCTATGTGTCATTGGATTTCAGTCTTTATGTATTTTAGCTTGTTGGCGATGCAACGCAACCAAGCGCGGAATAGAAGATTCAAAAGAATCATTTTTCCCCGCAAAACCTGTATTGACCATAAAATACTCCTGCGCATTAAACGGACTTTCACCTTTCTGCGGTGTGATACGTTTCGATGTTCCATCTTCCAGTATATCAAAGCTTTGTTGATTATCAATGAGATTAGCCAGCATAATTTGTAAAAGAATCTGCCGCCGCACCATTTTATTAAAAATTGGAACCAATATTTCAATACGGTAGTCTAGATTACGAGGCATCATATCAGCAGAGCCTAAATAAACAAGTGCATTTTCGTTAGGCAAATCCTGACCATTTCCAAAACAAAAAATGCGACTATGTTCAAGAAAACGCCCTACGATTGATTTTACACGAATATTATCCGAAATTCCTGGAATACGAGGACGTAAACAACATATCCCCCGCACAACCAAATCAATCTGTACCCCTGCTTGACTAGCACGATATAAAGCATCAATAATTTCAGGATCAACTAATGCATTTACTTTCATCCAAATAGCAGCAAGCTTTCCTTGTTGTGCATGAGCAATTTCTCCTTCAATATGTTGAAGAATACGACCACGTAATGTTAAGGGCGAAAAAGCAATCTTCATTGTTTCGTGTGGACGCTCATATTGCACAATATAATTGAACAATAACACAACATCATGAGCGATATCATCATCCGTGGAAAAAAAAGAAAGATCCGTATAAGTTTTAGCGTTAATGGGATGATAATTTCCTGTTCCAAGATGAACATAAGAACAAAGACGTTTCCCCTCACGTCTTACAACCAAAGACATCTTGGCATGTGTTTTTAAGGTAATAAAACCAAAAATAACTTGAACACCAGCACATTCAAGATCCCGTGCCCAACGAATATTTGCTTCCTCATCAAAACGTGCTTTAAGTTCTACCAAAGCCGTTACAGACTTTCCCCGTTTAGCAGCTTCAATCAAAGCGTTAACAATTGGGCTATCATTTGATGTACGATAAAGTGTTTGTTTAATTTCTACAACATCAGGATCGTGGGCAGCTTGACGTAAAAATTGGACAACAGCATCAAACGTTTCATAAGGGTGATGAATCACAATATCATTTTCACGAATAGCCGCAAAACAATCCCCATTATATTTACGAAGGGATTCCGGAACACGAGGAATATAAGGAATAAATTTGAGATCATTACGGGGAATAGAAACAATTTCTGAGACCATATTAAGTGCCAAAAGCCCATCAAGAACATGAATACAATTATCAGGAACAGCAAGGCAATTCGCTATAAATTGGCGTAAATTCTCTGGCATTTTTGCATCAAATTCAACGCGAATAACCTGCCCACGCCGCCGCCTTTTAAGCGCCTTTTCAAAAAAATGAACAAGATCCTCAGCTTCTTCTTCTACTTCAATATCGCTGTCCCGAATCACTCTAAATGTACCAATTTCATTAATCTCATAGCGAGGAAAGAGATATTTAATAAAAAGGTAAATAACATCTTCAGATGCAATAAAACGAAAATGATGCCCCTCTTCTTGAGGAAGAAGAATAAAACGCCTTAAAAGAATTGAAATGGGTAATAACACTGTACATACGTGTTGCCCCGCCTCTTCAGACAATTGAAACGCAAGATAAAGCCCTAAATTAGGAATAAAAGGAAAAGGATGTGTAAGGTCAACAGGCAAAGGTTTGAGAACAGGAAAAATTGTATCAAGAAAATATTTTTCAAGCCACGATTTTTCAATATCTGAAAGATCATTAGAACAAATAATTTCAATATCATTCTTTTTTAATTCGCCACGTAAAACATTCAATTCCCGTAGTTGATGAGCCTGCAACTGTGAAATCTCAGCGAGCACAACATCAAGTTGTTCTTGTGGAGTATACCCATCTGCACTGCACGCTGTAACATGAGCACGAATTTGAGCCACAAGACCAGCAACACGAACCATAAAAAACTCATCAAGATTTGTTGCTGAAATCGAAAGAAATTGTAACCGTTCTAATAAAGGATGTTTAGAATTAGCCGCTTCCATCAAAACACGATTATTAAATTGTAACCATGAAAACTCTCGATTAATAAACCGCACCGGATTTTTCATTGTTATATCCGATAGAGAAATTTTATCTGCCACCCTCTGTTCCATATACGCTCATTAATCTTCTTTTATATTTTCTAAAATCCTTGACGAAATACCTCACATAACATTCTATAATATGTTATCATCCTCATAATACATCAATGTCTCATTTTTATTATTATGTTTCCATTTAATATTTAAAAATACTTAGAAAAAAGTTTCATATGCAAAGTGCTAAACACATGCCGATCATTCTATATAGCATAATAGAAGAGCATTTTGTCTTAAAAAGCATCTTGCATTATTATAAGCATTATTACAAACTCATGCTTGTAAAATGGAAGAGCCTCATCATAGTGGATGAGACAATTTATTCTGGAGTTTATACACCATGGCTGATCATAACATTCCCCATTTTCAAAATGATCTTGGATATAAAACAATCGAAATTGGTGTGAAAGAATTTATGTGCGTAGGCGCAACACAACCATTCGATCATCCTCATATCTTTATCGATATGGGAGCAGCTGATGAGAAAATCTGCCCTTATTGCTCAACCCTTTATCGTTATGTTCCCTCACTCTCCTACGATCAAACAAATCCAACAGGATGTTTATATCATCCAGAAGAGCGAGTGTAATGCGTTATCGGGCTTTCTACCACTCTTTTAGTTCTGCTTATTTAATATGAAACCATTTGTGGAGCAATCACCCATCATCGTTGGAGGTGGAATTGCGGGTTTAAGCACCGCTTTAGCGCTCGCTCATAAAGGAATTGCAAGCACCATTATCGAAAAATGTAAGCAACTTGAAACGATAGGTGCTGGTATTCAACTCACTCCAAATGCAACATCTATTCTTGCTCACTGGAAACTTCTTAACAAACTCACTGAAGTCGCAATAATCCCAGATTTTCTTGAGTTAAAAGATGGCATATCTTTAAAAACACGTCTACATGCTCATCTTATCAATCTAACAGAAAAATATTGGAAAGCCCCTTATATGACCATTCATCGTGCAGCTTTACAAAAAATTTTATATAATGCAGTGATTGAAAACCCTCTGATTCAATACAAAGCAGGCGAAACAATCATATCTTCTACCCACTCCGCAACCAACATTAAAATAACGACAACAAAAACAGATACAGCAACAAAACAACTTTATTCAACGCCCCTCCTGATCGGATGTGATGGCGTTTGGTCAACATTACGGCAACAATCTCCTTTTTATGAAAAAGCAAGTTTTAGTGGCTTTATTGCTTGGCGTGCAACAACAACATGTGATAATCTTCCTCAAAGCTTTCGTTCTTCATTGCACAATATGAAAACAATCACAGCATGGATGGGACCAAACAATCATCTTGTTGTCTATCCCCTTCAGTCGTCAGAAAAAATTTTTAACTTTGTCGCTATTACGCATGGAGAAAATTCAAGAGAAGGATGGGCACATAAAGGAGATAAAGAAAAACTTAAATCTCTTTTTAAGGATTGGAATTCAAAAATCTTACAAATCTTTGATCATATTGATGAATGGAGATATTGGCCGCTCTTTCACATGAAACAAAATCGTTTTCTAGGCTTAGAGAGACAAGTATTCGTTGGTGATTGTGCACATGCAGCTTTACCTTTTGCAGCGCAAGGTGCCGCTATGGCAATCGAAGATGCTGCCACGTTAGCAGAAGCACTTTCATTGAAAGATCTTTCATTAACCAAAGCTCTTTCACTTTATGAAAAAACACGCACACCCCGTCTTGAAAAAGTAAAAAAACGCACGAATTTCAACAGATTAGCCTATCATGCAACAGGTCCCATAGCAATCGCCCGTAATTTCATGATGAAAATTCGTACACCAGAGAGCATTATGTCAAGCCTCCATTGGCTTTATAGGTATGATGCAATAAATTCAATAAAAAATCGTGATAAAAATTTATAAAATTCTTCCAGTACTTTGAATATTATCAAGAAACGAGATTTTTTGACAAAAGTTCATCGCAGTTTACTCAAATAAAAACAAGATTTTTCGAAATCACTTATCTGATTTTCAAAACGCAACTTTTAACTTTTCCAAAAGCAAAAATCTTCTCCAATAGCTCCTCATCTTTAAACTTTTTTTTAACTCAATTCGACATCGACAACACCCTGAATTAATTTCATAGCATTTGCTACATGTGAATTGACCTTATATCGCTTAGGAAGTGCAATTTCGACTTCTCGCAAGCCACCCTCTTGAATTAAAATAAGTCCGACCTCTCCATTTCCCCCAAGATTTAAATTTTGTTCAATTTGTGGAAGCATATCAACTGTTTTTATAAAAAGACGCATCATTTTATGCTGCTGTAGTGCTTCATTTTCCAAAGACTGAATTGTCTCAATTCGCAAACTAGCCCCTTCAGAGCGATTTTCTGCGCTCACCGTAATAATAAAAGATTTTCCAGGTTCTAGCATTTCCTCATAATCCGAAAGAGCCTCAGAAAAGAGAATAGCCTCATACTGTCCACTTGTATCAGAAAAATGAATAATTCCCATTTTTTTACCAGATTTTGTTTTGCGCACATTTTTTGCCACAACGGTTCCAGCAAGCCGTGCAGCCGTTGCCCCCCCTTTAACGGCATTAGCAAAATGACTCCAAGTCTGAACACGTTTTTTGGCAAGAATAGTTTGATACTCATCCAATGGATGAGCAGAAAAGTAAAAACCTATAGCCTGAAATTCTCGATAAAGTTTCTCAGCCGGCAACCAAGGAGTTGTTTGAGATAAAATCAATGGCTCTTTTAATCCACCTTCCATTCCAAATATATCAAACTGTCCGCTAGAATTGTTATCGAGAATACGAAGTGCCCGCGCATGAAGCGTTCCAAGATTTGCTAATAAAATCTCACGTGCAATATTAAAACAATCAAAAGCGCCAGCACAAACTAAACTTTCCATCGCACGCTTATTAACAATACGAAGATCAACACGTGCACAAAAATCTTCCAGGTCCTTAAAAATCTTATTCCCCCGACAAGCGACGATATGATCGACAACTGTTTCTCCCACCCCTTTAATAGCAGCAAGAGAATAATAAATACAGTTCTCACCAACCTCAAAAACACGATGAGATGTTTGTATAGAAGGTGCAATAACTTCAATACCCAGCCTTAATGCCTCACGCCGAAAATCATTGAGCTTATCGGTATTTGTCATATCATGCGTCATTGAAGCAGCTAAAAACTCAACGGGATAATTAGCTTTCATATAAGCTGTTTGATAAGAAACAATTGCATAAGCAGCAGCGTGTGATTTATTAAAACCATAATCGGCAAATTTTGCTAAAAGATCAAAAATAATATCCGCTTGCTCTTTATCAACACCACCAGCAACGGCTCCATTGACAAAGCGTGTACGTTGTTTTTGCATTTCTGCATGAATTTTTTTCCCCATAGCACGACGTAATAAATCAGCTTCTCCAAGCGAATAACCAGCCAGCACCTGAGCAATCTGCATTACCTGTTCTTGATAGACTATAACACCTTGTGTTTCTTTAATCAGATGATCTATTTTAGGATGAATAGAAGCTATTTCCTCTTCCCCGTGTTTGCGTGCATTATAGGTTGGAATATTCTCCATTGGACCGGGACGATAAAGCGCAACCAGTGCAATAATATCTTCAATACGGTCTGGTTTCATTCCAATCAGCGCCTTGCGCATACCAGAACTTTCCACCTGAAACACGCCAACCGTTTCACCACGTGCCATCATAGCGTAGGTTGCTTCATCATTCAGAGGAATATTTGACAAATCTATTTTGTCCTCTTGTCTAGCAACAAAATCAACGGCCATTTTCAAAACAGTAAGCGTTTTTAATCCAAGAAAATCAAATTTTACCAACCCGGCCTGTTCAACATATTTCATGTTAAATTGTGTAACAGGCATATCAGAACGAGGATCCCGATACATCGGGACAAGCTCCCACAGCGGCCGATCTCCAATAACAATCCCAGCGGCATGCGTTGAAGCGTGACGATAAAGTCCCTCCAACTGAAGGGCTATATCTAATGCGCGTCCAACGACGGGATCTTTTTTCTTTTCCTCTTCAAATTTGACTTCATCTCTAATAGCATCCGCTAATTCTACCTGATTTCCTGGCGTGGCAGGAATTAATTTTGTAAGATAATCCACCTGACGATAAGGAACTTCTAAAACACGCCCTACATCACGCAAAACCGCACGGGCTTGTAACTTACCAAAGGTAATAATTTGAGCAACTTGATCACGTCCATATTTTTTTTGAACATATTGAATAACTTCTTCACGCCGCTCTTGACAAAAGTCGATATCAAAATCTGGCATCGAAACACGATCTGGATTGAGAAAACGTTCAAAAAGAAGAGAAAAACGCAATGGATCAACATCAGTAATCGTCAATGCATAAGCAACAAGTGAACCAGCACCAGATCCCCGCCCTGGACCAACAGGAATATCATGAATCTTCGCCCATTTTATGAAATCTGAAACGATAAGAAAATATCCAGAAAATTGCATACGCGTAATAACTGAAATCTCATAATCAAGCCGCTGCTCATAATCTGCAATCGTATACCCTTCAGCCAATCCAATTGTTTTAAGCCGCATCTTCAAACCAGCTTTAGCTTGATTTAACAATTCACTATCTTCTGCTTCTAAAGTATTTTCTGAATGAGCAGATTGTTCTATAAAACGAGGCAATATCGGTTTTCGAAGAGGCGTGGCAATATGACAACGCAATGCAATTTCAACACTATTTTCTAAAGCTTCTGGAAGATCAGAAAACAATGCAACCATTTCATCTTGTGACTTCAAGTAATGATCTGGCGTCACCCTTTTTCGATCTGGATTAGAGACGATTTGTCCTTCTGAAACAGCCATTAACGCATCATGCGCTTCATACCCTTCTCTCTTCAGAAAAAAGGCTTCATTCGTTGCAACAAGAGGAACTTCATGCACATAAGCCAATTCAATAAGTTCTGCTTCTACCCCACGGTCATAAGAGCCATGCCGTTGTAATTCTACATAAAGACGATCAGAAAAAATTTTTTTTAAATAAATTAAGCGCTCAACAGCGCGTTCTTTTTTTTCTTCTGACAAGGCAAGATTAATAGGTCCTCCCTTTCCACCCGTTAAAGCGATTATGCCTTCACCGTGTTCTGATAACCAATCAGCTTTAATATGAGGAGGATCAGTATCACATTTATCAAGATAAGCACGGCTTACAAGACGAACCAAATGAGCATAACCGGTTTCGCTAGCAGCAAACAGAATAATAGAACAGAAATCAGAAGCATGACGTCCTTTAACCAAACGTGAATGATCATTTTTATCACAAAAATCAATGGCAAGCTGACAACCAATAATGGGTTGAACCCCATGAGAAAGGCAATACTGCGAAAATTCCAAAGCACCAAATAAATTATTGGTATCGGTAATAGCAATCGCTGGTGCCTGATCTGAAATCGCCTGTTGAATAATTTGGGGAATTTTTAAAGCCCCTTCAAGCAAGGAATAAGCTGAATGCACCCTCAAATGAATAAAGCGAGGAAGAGAATTTTTATCCTCTTGCAGTTTATTTTTATCTTTGACCACTCTCACAATTTCCCACTACAAACTAAATGCTAAACAGAACCCCTTAGAGCAAAAATTCCAGGCTAGCATAACCTTAAAACTATAAATTTATCATTCCACATAGGAAAATATCTCAATTTTATTGATCTTTATAAGAGAGTTCCATCAAGAAAAGGCCTCTATTCACAGCAAAAAAATGCCTAATTTGCATTCTCTAGATTGTATTTCTCTTTAAGTACTCATTTTTCTTCCTAAAACACAATGTGTTAATAAAACAATTTCCTCCTTATGACTTTATCCCCAAAAAGCTCTCCATAAAGGTCTAGAAAAAACAAAAAGAGCAGGTTAAATTTCCTCATGCCTCCAAGTCTTCTTACCCCTCTTTTTAATTCTATTCGGACCCTTTCTGGTATTACACCTAAGATCTATAGCTTGCTGACGAAACTTTTAAATATTAATCCTACACAACGTGAAGCAACCCTTATGGATCTTCTTCAATTAATGCCCCATTCCGTTATAGACCGCAGAATGCGCCCCAGCATTGCTTACGCAAAAGAAGGAGAGACTGTTACGCTGGAAATTGTCATCGATCAACATCAACCACCCCCTCGTGGTCATAAGAAAATTCCCTATCGTGTTATTGCCCATGATCAAACAGGAAAAATAAATTTAGTTTTTTTTCATGCACAGCCTCTTTGGCTCAAAAAACAACTCTCTGAGGGAAAAAAAGTCATTGTATCAGGAAAAGTTGAATGGTTTAACGGGCAACTTTCAATGGCGCATCCCGACTATATTATCCCGAGTGAACAATCAAATCAGATTCCTCTCATCGAACCTGTTTATCCTTCTACCGCCGGACTCGCTTCAAAGACGTTAAGACGTGCTATACAAAACGCTCTCGATTTTATTCCTCTCCTCCCAGAATGGATAGATGAAAATATTAAAAAGCAACAAAATTTTTCTTCCTTTTCTGTTGCTTTACGCCGTATCCATGCCCCCATTAACCCCGATGATCTATCCTTAGAAAGTACAGCACGTAAACGTCTTGCCTATGATGAACTGCTCGCTTGTCAATTGGCGCTAGGTCTTGTTCGTTTAAAAACAAAATCTCTTGTTGGGACTCCTCGACCATCAACGGAAACTTATACGAAAAAATTGCTTAATATTCTCCCCTTTCAGCTCACAAAGGGACAGATAAAAGCGGTAGAGGATATCGCCAATGATCTTGCTTCACCAGAACCGATGCTAAGACTGCTCCAAGGCGATGTAGGCGCGGGAAAAACAGTCGTGGCACTAATGGCAATGGCACAAATTGCTGAAAATTCAGGACAATCAGCTTTAATGGCCCCCACAGAAGTGCTTGCTCGGCAACATTTTGCCACCATCACTCCTCTTGCCGAAAAGATAGGCTTACAAACAACGCTTTTAACAGGACGAGAAAAAGGAAAATTGCGGACAAATATTCTGAATGATATTTTATCAGGCCAAGTTTCTATCGTCATTGGGACCCATGCACTCATACAAGACAGTGTTACTTATAACAATCTCGCTTTAACCATTATCGATGAACAACACCGTTTTGGTGTGCACCAACGTATTGCCCTTACAGAAAAAGGCAATAAACCGGATATGCTGGTTATGACCGCCACACCCATTCCCCGCACACTTGTCTTAACAGCTTTTGGTGACATGGATGTATCCAAAATTACAGAAAAACCAATGGGACGACAACCAATTACAACAGCAATGCTTTCTTTGAAACGTATGCATGAGCTTATAGAGCGAATTGCAATTGCACTCGAAAAAGGAGAAAAACTCTATTGGATTTGTCCTTTAGTGGAGGAATCGACAGCTCTTGATCTTACTTCAATTGAAAATCGTTTTGCGTTTCTTCATGAACGCTTTGGAGCTCGCGTTGGGATGATTCATGGCAAAATGTCTACAGCAGAAAAAGAAGCTGCTATGGCATCTTTTAAATGCGGAAATACACGTATTTTAGTTGCAACGACCGTCATTGAAGTCGGCGTGGATATCCCAGACGCTTCAATTATTATCATCGAACATGCAGAACATTTTGGTCTTTCACAATTACACCAATTGCGTGGACGTGTAGGACGAGGTGATAAAAAATCTTCCTGCATTTTGCTCTATAAAGATCCACTCACCAAAACAGCAGCAAAACGCCTAAATATTATCCGTAATACAGAAGACGGTTTTGAAATTGCCGAAGAAGATTGGCGCTTGCGAGGCGAAGGAGAACTTTTGGGCACAAAACAGTCTGGCGTCCCTGAATTTCATATAGCAAATCTTGCTGTTCACAGTGATCTTTTGTCAATAGCAAGAAAGGATGCACGCTTATTTTTACAACGCGATCCTTATCTTTCTTCTGAGCAAGGACAAGCTTTACGGTTGCTTCTTTATCTTTTCGGACACGACGACGCTGCACGCCTCTTACGAGCAGGATAATTCTAGAAAAAATGTTTGATAAAAAATAAAAATACTTCTCCTATGCAAATAGGCTATTCTTTCTTGATATCACCCATAAATGATCTAACGCAATCCCTACTCTATTATGCTTCATGAAAGTATAAACAAACCAACAGTAGCATCCTCTCTCCCAATCTGGATTACGCTTACATTAAAAGAGGAGAAGCATTTTGCGTTCTTGTTACTCTTATATTCACACAACTGATCCATTTTTTGATAGGTAAGAAAATATTTTTATCCTGTCATCAAGGAGTTGGAATGAAAAATCCTGTCTTCGATATTCTCATGCAACAGAGAAAAATAGAAAACTAAACTATCATTATAAATCAATTTGTTACACTTGATTATTTTCGAAAAATTCAGAAATATACAATCTCTTTTTATTCAACAGTGACTGATTTTGCTAAATTACGCGGTTGATCAACATCTGTTCCTAATAAAACAGCCGTATGATAAGCGATTAACTGAATGGGAAGCGCATAAATAATAGGAGTAATAAATTCTGGAACAACGGGCAAAGTAATCGTTGATAAAGTCTTAAGACAAGCTGCTTCTGCGCCTTTTTTATCGGTTATCAAAATAATACGACCATTGCGCGCTCCTACTTCTTGCATATTAGACAAAGTTTTTTCAAACCACCGATCATAAGGAGCCACAACAATAACGGGAATTGTCTCATCCACCAGTGCAATTGGTCCATGCTTCAATTCGCCCGCCGCATAACCTTCAGCATGAATATAAGAAAGCTCTTTCAATTTAAGAGCTCCCTCCAAAGCAATCGGATAAGAAGTTCCACGTCCCAGATAAAGAACACTTTTTGCATTCACCAAATCACGACAAAGAAATTCAATTTTACCTTCTAATTTTAAGACTTCATTTAAAATACGGGGAACTTCTGCCAACTGTTGAACCAATTGCTGTTCCATTTGAACCGTGAGATAACCTCGTTGTTTAGCAGCACTAAGTGCGAGTGAAGCAAGTGTTGCCAATTGACAGGTAAAGGCTTTTGTTGAAGCAACACCAATTTCCGGTCCAGCAAGTGTTGGAAAAATAAAATCAGCCTCTCTTGCCATTGTTGATTGCTCAACATTCACAATTGTTGCTGTTTTTACACCCCGCTCACGACAATAACGCAAAGAAGCCAATGTATCAGCTGTTTCACCAGATTGAGAAACAAACAGGGATAATACATCAGAGGTTATAGGGGGTTCACGATAACGAAACTCAGACGCAACATCATTATCAACGCTCAAAGCGGCATATTTCTCAAACCAATAGCGCGCAACTAAGGTTGAATAATAAGCCGTTCCACAACTCGCAAAAAAGAGACGATGAATATTTTTCCAATCAATCAAATTCTCAAAAGATCGAACGGTATAATTGCCAAGATCAAGATAATGCGCCAAATTATGAGAAATAACTTCAGCTTGTTCAAACATTTCCTTGTGCATAAAATGACGATGATTTCCCTTAGAAATCAATAATACTTCTTCAAGTAAGGTTGTCACAGAACGTTTTACCGGCTGATTGTCTCCATCATAAATTGTGACGCCTTCCCGTGTGAGAACAGCCCAATCCCCATCTTCCAAGTAGCTAATATGATCAACGAATGGGGCCAAAGCAATAGCATCTGACCCCACAAAAAATTCATCTTTTCCGTAACCAATTGCCAACGGTGGACCAGAGCGAGCCGCAATCATAAGGTTATCTTCACCTTCAAAAATAAGAGCAAGTGCAAAAGCCCCCTGCAATCTTTTCCAACTATTACGCATAGCTTCTTGCGGAGAAAGACCACTTTTTAATGCACGCGTTATTAAATGTGCAATAACTTCTGTATCCGTCTCTGTCTCAAAGATATAACCATCTTCGATGAGTTCTTTTTGCAATTCTACAAAATTTTCAATAATACCATTATGCACAACCGCAAGCTTTTCAGTTACATGAGGATGCGCATTGCGCTCAACAGCAACGCCATGTGTCGCCCAACGTGTATGTCCAATCCCTAAATTTCCTTCCAGAGGAGTTTTTTTTAATTTTTCTTCTAAATGAACAAGCTTCCCCTCAGCACGTACACGATAAAGATGCCCATTATAAACTGTTGCCACCCCAGATGAATCATACCCCCTATATTCAAGACGCTTTAATCCTTCAACCAAAGAGGATGTAACACACCTCTTTCCAAGAATTCCAATAATTCCACACATTAAAAAGCTCCAACCCACATATCTTTAAGATTTAAATATCATAAAACAATCTAACAGCCTTTATTTAAAACGATAAATAATAAAATAATTCAAACATGGAGTACGGCAATCTTTAAGAATTAACCTCCTCTCCATCGTTGGATCAGTACAAAACAAAGGAATAGATTGAAAATGATCATTTTTTCTGTTTTTTTTCTAACAAGCGTGCCCGAAATTTTGTTGCATAGCCTTCTTTTATAACCTGTCGAGCTCGCCCAAAAGCCATACTATTCATAGGAACATTTTCAGTAATAACGCTTCCTGAAGCAACATAAGAGCCATCCCCGATCACCAATGGGGAAACAAGCGCCGTATTAGACCCAACAAAAGCATGATCACCAATCGTGGTCTTATATTTGTTAAATCCATCATAATTACACGTAATCGTACCGGCTCCAATATTGGTATGTGCACCAATTTCGGCATCACCAATATAACTTAAATGATTTATTTTAGAAGATTCTCCTACCTTAGCTTGCTTGACTTCACAAAAATTTCCAACCTTTACGGATTTTGCCAACTCTGTTCCAGGACGCAAACGTGCATAGGGACCAATCTGCGCATCTTGACCCACCACAGCACCTTCGAGATAACTAAATGCACGAATAACAGCACCAGAGTGTACTTTCACGCCTAATCCAAAATAAACATTTGGTTCTATCACCACACCTGGTTCAATTTCTGTATCATGAGAAAAATAGACTGTTTCTGGTTTTAAGAGTGTAACACCCGATAACATTAAATCGCGCGCTTTACGTTTTTGCCACAAAGAATCAGCCCTCGATAGCTCAAAACCGTTGTTAATTCCTGCGATATTTTCAAAAGGAACTTCAACAACACGCACATCCAACCCCTCGCGTGTTGCCAGAGAAGCAACATCGGTTAAGTAGTATTCTTTTTTCATATTATTATTATCAACCTTCTCTAAAAGAGAAAGGGCATGTTTTCCACGCATAGCGAGTATTCCCCCATTACAAAAAGAAATCTTTTTTTCTTCGTCGCTTGCGTCTTTTTCTTCCACAATTGCAATCAATTGACCATTTTTCTCGAGAAGGCGCCCATAACCTGTTGGATCTTGGGTATGAAAGCCTGCAAAAACAACATCTGCTCCATCAGCAAGCTGTGCACGCATTTGCTGCAATGAATCTTGCTGAATGAGAGGCGTATCCCCAAAAACAATGAAAACATCATCCACTCGCCTTTGCAAAGCTAAACGAGCCGATAAAACAGCATGCGCCGTTCCTAAACGCTCTTTTTGCTCAAA
This sequence comes from Bartonella kosoyi, assembly GCF_003606325.2. NCBI lineage: Bacteria > Pseudomonadati > Pseudomonadota > Alphaproteobacteria > Hyphomicrobiales > Bartonellaceae > Bartonella > Bartonella kosoyi. The sequence continues at coordinate 920,893 of NZ_CP031843.2, read as the reverse complement.
AATCATCACATCTTTTACACATGACTGAACAACATGTGCAACCTCTTGAGCACCAAATCCCACAACAACAGCCAATTGTGAAGATCCTGCCAATTCTATTTGTTTTAGAACATGGCATATAAGAGGCAGTCCAGCAATTTTATGAAGCACCTTAGGCAGAGACGACTTCATACGCGTCCCTTCACCTGCAGCAAGAACAATAGAAAGACAACTTCTAACCATAAAAATACATCAGACTAACGAGAAAATCCAAAAAAGTTCATAATATCATGCCATCGAATATCTTCAACATAACTCAATGAAGGATAATGCTCTAAAAGCCAAAATGAAAGATCCTGCATAGAGCCTGTTAAAAATAAAATTCCTGTAAGAATAAGAAAAACACCAATAATTTTTTCAACTTTTCCTAAATGAATACGAAAAGCTGCTAAAAACCGCATAAAATGACTCGAAAATAAAGCTGCCAATACAAAAGGAACAGCAAGACCTAACGCATAAACTGCTAATAGAATAGCGCCCTCACCCACAGTTTCTTTTGTTCCAGCAAGCGTTATAATAGGTCCTAAAATGGGACCAATACACGGGGTCCAACCAAAGGCAAAAGCTAAACCAATAACATAAGCCCCTAAAGGACCAGAAGATGTTTTACCCGTCTGAAAACGCGCTTCACGAAATAAAAACGAAATCTTGAAAAGCCCTAAAAAATTTAAACCAAAAATAATAATGATAATTCCAGCAGCAAGAGCAAACCAATCACGATAATAACCGATGAATTTACCAATTGTACTTGCACTAGCACCTAAAGCAACAAAAACAGTGGTAAATCCAAGAACAAAAGCGATAACAGAAGACAATAAAGCCCATCGTATAAAGACTTTCTCATCACGCTTTTCTGATCGAAAGTCATCAATACCAATCCCTGCCATATAGCATAAATAAGGGGGAACTAATGGCAAAACACAGGGTGACAGAAAAGACAGAGCCCCCGCAAAAAACACACTAATTGTTGAAATTTCAATCAAAACGCACACCCCATCTTTCATCACGGTTTAGTTCTATGAACAACGATCAATCCATATCTTCATCAATTCGTTGCATATTTTGTTCATTCGCAACCACACTTATATCTTCATCATGACCAGAAACGACAGAAAAAACCTTTTGATAAATTTTATCTTTATTTTTAGCAATGGCAATATACTCTCCCTCCGCTAACACGAGTGAAACATAAGCCCCAACTGTTTCATATACAATATCGCCAGAATCATTGGCAAGAGACCAACTTGTATCTGCAAGTGCTTCTCCTCCTTCTTGTCGTACCAGCTTTAAAACAATTTGAGCAGCCTGATGTTCAAGAGTAACTTCCGTTATTTTACCAGCCTCTACTTGAATATCCGAACGAGCCGTCGCATTAATGGAACCATAATGAGAAGCAACATGATAGCGGCCTGCTTTTAAACGTACAACGGATTGAGGTTTAACATTTGATAAAATGATCCCCGTATCATCATTTTCTTTTTCATCCTCATAGATCGTAAAACGTAATTCCTTTTCATTGATTTCACCATTGAGCAGTGTTGCATTTAAAATAAGACCCCCTGCCTCAAGATAAAAGTTTTTCACAAGACTCTGCCCATTTTCTAGACGAATATGGCGCATAGCACTCATATGACCAAATGAGACATGAACAAGATAACTTCCTGGCTCTAAATCAAAACGCGCACTCCCCCCCTTATAGGTTGCCACTAATGGTAATTTATTATCAATTCCTAGAATAGGGGCATAAAGGCGCCAGACAAGCCCTTTCTCAATATCTCGACGGCTATTTGTTAATCGAGCATTCAAAACGAGTTGTGCCTGAGATGCTAAACTCTCTTTTTGCTGCTCTTGGGACTTTAGAATAAAACTCCGTGATTGTCCCTGCTGTTGATCTACAGCTTCTTCACAAAAACCACAGGGGCTCCAGATCAACAAAGTAAGCACCACGCATAACCGCACACATCGGTGCATTATTTTTATAAGACTAGCCATTTTTATATTGTTGACCAACATGATATTTTTTTCAAGAAACAATATCGCAATGCCCCCACCCTCAAATTGAAAAACTTACACCACAACCACATGATGAAACAGCATTAGGATTATGGATTTGAAAAGACTGCTCCATAAGATCATCAACAAAATCAATCTCAGCGCCTTCCATGAAAGGAAGCGATAGTGAATCGATAAGCACAGTTGCCCCATCTTTTTTGAGAACGAGATCATCTTTACACATTTTAGAAACCAATTCATATTTATAAGAAAAACCAGAACACCCACCGCCTTCAACAGAAATACGTAATGCGATTTTATCGGGTTCACGCAAAAGTATCTGTACAATTTGCTGAGCAGCAGCATCTGAAATTTTCACATTCATTTTATATATCCTTGCATTAAGCCATCAAGAAAGAGTATCCTATTATTATGTATCCTATTATTATAAAAAGAGAAGTTTATTCATCATAAACCACTCTCAATTTTAAGGTGATAATGGACAGCTTGCAATGGATATAGGCACGATCAATTTCAATTACCAATCTCGAGCCGTCTACAGTGCTCATCCGCAAACAAGCCGTGGTCGATTATTTCATGAAAAAATGAACACCGCACGCACACCTTTTCAACGAGATAGAGATCGTATTATCCATTCTAATGCATTTCGACGTCTTAAACATAAAACGCAAGTGTTTATTGCTGATGAAAGCGACCATTATCGTACCCGCCTCACCCATTCAATAGAGGTTTCTCAAATTGCACGAACATTAGCCCGTGCCCTGTATCTTGATGAAGATCTTACCGAAGCCATTGCCCTTGTTCATGACTTTGGACACACGCCCTTTGGCCATGCAGGAGAAGAGGCTCTTAATGAAGCCATGATGCAGTATGGTGGCTTTGACCATAATGCACAAGCCTTACGCATTGTTACAAAACTAGAACAGCGCTATGCAAATTTTGATGGACTGAACCTTACATGGGAAACCCTTGAAGGACTTGTAAAGCACAATGGTCCCCTTTTAGGTCCTTATGCGAAAAATAAAGAGGTTCCTAGCGATATTTTACAATACAATGCAAAGCAAGATCTTGCACTCGATTGTTTTGCAGGACTAGAAGCACAATGTGCTGCGATTGCAGATGATATTGCATACAATGCCCATGATATTGATGATGGTTTACGGTCGCAATTTTTAACACTCGATCAATTTGAACATGTTCCACTAACAGCAGCAATCTTAAAAGAGATAACAGATGAGCATCCCCACCTCGACCAAGCACGACGCGGTTACACACTTGTACGAAGACAAATAACAACCATGGTTGAAGATGTTATCAAACAATCGCACGAAAACTTAGCACGCATCAAACCAACCAGCATAAACGATATTTATCAAGCAAAACAAACCATTGTTACCTTTTCACCGTCAATGACTGTTTACGAAAAAGAACTAAAAAACTTTTTATTTGAAAATCTTTATTACCATGAACAAATTCTTAACCGTCGCAATGCAGCAAAATGTATTGTACAAAAATTATTCAATTGTTATTATGAAAATCCAGATACAATGCCTGAAAGTTGGTGCCAAAAAGCAGTGCACTTAAAAAATCAAGAGTTAGCACGTCTCATTGCGGACTTTCTTTCAGGCATGACTGATCACTATGCTCTACGTGAATATCAACGCTTATTTGACCATACAAATCATTTCGTTTAATAGCTTTTAGCATCATCATGGAAGCTAAATATGAATATCTTTAAAAACTTCGAAAAGAAAATTAAGAAATCAGTTGAATTATCTGATATAAAAGGAAAAAATGGAGAGGACCTAGATTTATCAAAAATCACCGTTGATCCCCCACGTGATTCCTCCCATGGTCATTTATCAACCAATGCTGCTATGGTGCTTGCAAAATCTATTGGGCTCAGTCCACGTGCACTTGCAGATAAAATCATAGAACTCCTTAAAAATGATATATCCATCGAAAATATTGACGTTGCCGGCCCTGGTTTTATCAACATCAAGCTTACAAAATTATTTTGGCAAGATGCTATAAAATATATGCTTGAACTAGGACTTTCTTATGGTCGTATCCCAATGGGACAAGGAAAACGCATCAATGTTGAATATGTCTCAGCAAATCCGACAGGCCCCATGCATGTAGGACACTGTCGCGGGGCCGTTGTTGGAGATGTTCTCTCCAATTTGCTGCAATTTGCGGGCTATAACATTACGAAAGAATATTATATCAATGATGCAGGTCAACAAATCGAAGTTCTCGCTCACTCTGTACTGTTACGCTATCGTGAAGCTCTTGGACAAAAAATTAATGAAATTCCAGAGGGACTCTATCCAGGAGAATACTTGATACCATTGGGTCAAGCGCTAGCTCAAGAGTTTAGTGATCAACTCCTCACCATGGATAGAGATGAAGCCTTATCCATCGTGAAAGAACGAGCGATTCATGCCATGATGTCCATGATTCGCGAAGATTTGGCTGCCCTTAATATTTATCATGATATCTTTTTCTCTGAGCGAATGCTTTACGCAGATAATGCCCGTGCTATTCGTAACACCATTAACGACCTCACTTTAAATGGTTATATCTACAAAGGAAAACTCCCCCCTCCCAAAGGACAAAATATAGAAGATTGGGAACCAAGCGAGCAAACTTTGTTTCGTTCAACAAATGTTGGTGATGACCAAGACCGTGTTTTGATCAAATCTGATGGTTCTTACACCTATTTTGCTGCTGATGTTGCTTATTTTCGGGATAAATTTAATCGTCATTTTGATGAAATGATTTATATTCTAGGAGCAGACCATGCTGGCTATGTAAAGCGGCTAGAAGCCATGGCAAAAGCAATTTCTGGGAATAAAGCCAAATTAAGTGTTTTCTTATGTCAATTGGTAAAACTTTTTCGCAATGGTCAACCTGTACGCATGTCAAAAAGAGCAGGATCATTTGTCACTCTAAGAGACGTTGTCGAAGAAGTTGGTCGCGATCCAGTGCGTTTTATGATGCTATACCGCAAATGTGAAGCGCCTCTTGATTTTGATTTTGCAAAAGTAACAGAACAATCAAAAGATAACCCCATCTTTTACGTACAATATGCAAATGCACGGTGCCACTCAGTCTTTCGTCAAGCACAAGAAGTGCTTCGTATTGAAAGTTTTTCAAAGGACACATTGATCTCCCATCTTCATCGACTAACAGATGACAATGAAATATTATTAATACGCAAACTTTCTGAATATCCGCGTATCATTGAACAAGCCATCGTTCATAAAGAACCCCATCGATTAGCGTTTTATCTTTATGATCTTGCTTCCTGCTTTCACACCCATTGGAATAAAGGGAGTGAAAGTCTCAATTTACGCTTTATTCAGCCTCATGATAAAGAGTTATCCTTTGCAAGATTGGGCTTGATACAAGCTGTTATCAATATTTTATCATCAGGACTTAGCATCATAGGAGTCGAAGCCCCAATAGAAATGCGTTGAAAAAGTTCTATAAATACATACAATAGATACTTTATTGGTAAACTTTTTCATGTATCCTTGCATGAGAGGGGGAAAATTTATAATTTTAATATAATAAATCAAAATTAACCATTGATTGCACGTCAGTGCAAATCATTATGTGAGAAAAGCTATGAGCGATAACGATCGCAAAAATCCGCACGAAATAAAACAACATCATGAACACCATGATCCTTTAGAAAGACTTACGCGCATTTTTAATCCGACCAAACAAAGCGGAAACCAAAATGAGCACTCTTCTTTAGAGACAGATCGCCCGACATCTCATTCCAAAACATCATCTCCTGATGATTTTGATTTGTCCTTCCTAGAAGAAGAACTTGAAAATAATTTAACACGCGACTCAACCTTTGATGATCAAAAAAAAACATGGAACTCGCATGAAATCAGCACTGCAACAGCCTCAGATATTGCACAAACTGGTTCTTTCAACCATTCAAAACAAAATAATTTATCTGAAGAAAAATATTCTTCACCGACCAGTCATGATGAGGAACAAATTTTAGACGCGCTTTCTCCATTACCCATCCAAAAGAATCAATTGTCTCAACAGAAAAAGACAGAAACACGTGCTCATCCTTTCTTTGAAAAAAGGAATTTTATCTCACAATCAGAATCAGAAAATATCTTTTTTAATGAATCTGAAAGACGCGAAAATAAAAGAGATGAAACAGAAACTGTTGAAAAAATCGATCGTTTTTCACAAACGACTTCACAACAACCTGAAACTTCGAATATACAGAAAGCTGATGATGACAATCAAAACTTCTATGATCGTTCTATAAACCATCCCTATAAAATTTCAGCGAATCAAGAAAATTGGACCCAAGAAGATTATACGAATGTCTCCTCTTCTTCAAAAGAAGATGAATTTTTCTCATCTTCCAATCTTGTGTCGGAAAAACAAAACACGCCGAGAAATCAAACAACAAGTGGCTTCTCCTCTCCTTTGGATTCACTACACGTTGACCGACAATCTTATTTAGAGAGATCTTCACAAGAGGATCATACAACCAATTACCCCTATTTTTTTGAAGAAAATCCCTCACAACAAGAAACTTATAGTAAGAAATTTCCAACATATAATGAGGTTCAAACCCAATACATCAATAAGCCGGAAAATGTCTCTAACCCAAATAGAGAAATTTCATATAACCAAAATAATTTAGATGAGTTTCTTTCCTCATCAAAACCTCTTAATACAAAACAAACAGAGAACTTTTTTGCCCATAATTATACACACAGAGATACGCCCCCTCCTAATGTTGATACTTATAAATTTTCAGAAGAAATCGTAGAAAAAACTGGTCCTATTATGGTTCCAGAAGTCCCGTATGAAGCCCCAGAATATGATGTACCAGCAGGTGGTTTAGAAGAAGAATTTGCAGATGTACTCAATGTAGGAAATGTTCCAACAGATAATTTTTCTCAAAAACAACAGAACAATGAAGCTTTCACTGAAATTTTTCATCAAACTATGCAAAATTCAAAAGAAGGGGGTTATATAAACTCTAAAGAACAAAATGCCGACTATTTTTCTGCTGGCAATATCGAATATAATTCTCCCTCCTTGAGGGAGAATTCACCATACACAAGCTCAGATGGAATCCCTACGCCTCCTCCCCCCTTTAAAAGTTCTGTTTTGGGGAAAGTTTTCATCAAAGGTATTTTTCTTCTTATTTTAATAGCCATTGGGTTTACTGGTTATTCTTATTTTTTCATGCCATCACATAAAAATGAAGAAAGGGTCATTATCCACGCTGATAATACACCTTTTAAATTCAAACCAGAAACAACTGAAACGAAAAATGATATTGCCCATAATTTAGATGTCTATAAACAAACAACTGGACAAAATGACAAACAAGAAAATACACAACAACTTCTTATTGATAGCTCTGAAAAACCTGATAGCTTAGAGGGATTCAATCCAGAAGAGACTCCAAACGTTTCATCATCTTCTTCGACTGAATCTGATGTTGAAGATACAGTCACTGAAGCTATCAATCATACTATTCCAACGCGAGAAGTACAAACCGTTATTGTCAATCAAGATGGTACAATTACACTGGCTCCTGTACATCAAACAGAGAGCAAAACGGCTGCTCAATCTACACAATCCATCGATCAAATTCCTGACGAGATTCAAGAGTCATCCTTTGTTTCGTCGCATAATTCCAATAGAAATGACCAAGAAAGTGATTATGATCTCAAAAATAATATTGATAAAATAATCGCTGAAAATACTTCTAATACGAGTATTGAAGAAAAATTTATCCCAATTCCATCTCATGCAGAAAGAAATGTAGAAGTCGAAACGAACGCCGCCACTCGTCCCACATCACCAAACAGAGTTTCACCCCAAAATTCAGAGGATTATTATGTACAACTTTCCTCTCAACCAACCCATGAATTAGCGAAAGATTCTTTAAAAAAGATGAAATCCAAATTTGGATTCATTATCGGGTCCCGTCCTTTAAATATTCAGCCGGCTTTTATACCAGGAAAAGGAACCTATTACCGTATTCGTATTCAAACGCAAAACCGTAATGAAGCTATAATCCTTTGTGAAACCATTAAAAATTCTGGTGGAAGTTGCTTCATCACGCGTTAAACCAATCATGTAACGGTTGTTAAAACCGTTACATGATTTATTTTAAGGCCATTTATTTCAATAGTATTGAATGAGATTTATCAAAAACTTCAAAAATTAAAAGCATCTCAATCTTTTTTGCTTATGTATTTACACTGACTTTATTTTTCAAAACTGCGTCAGTTTTCGCTTTATTTAAAAGATTATGTTTACAAAAAAATCACTGCGTACTCTTATAGGTATAAGGTACAGGAGGAGATGAATTTAAATCTTTTTGGGGCGTTGTTATAGTCTGGCTTGCTTCTGGAGTATTATAATGTGAACTATGTTCAGGAGATTTTGCAAAAAAAGATCCTAAAAAGCCAAAAATAAACCAGATGATAACCAATGCAAGAAGAATAGCAAAAATACCCTTAGCGATTGAAACACGCTGTTCATGATCTTTTCTTTCTGCAGCCATACGTTCTTCATATGTGTGATAGTTTTTATCAATCATAGTGAATTCCTTTTCTCAATTCCCTTATCTTTAATTTCTATAAAGTATACATATATGAAATTATTCAGATACTTATTTTGGGAAAACGACAATTACAGATAAAGGTTCCAGTTTACCTCATAAAGTCGGAAAAAAGAGTCGAAAATAGAATTAAAATATCTACCATAGCCTTTGAGTTGTGCAATAAAACGTTGACACAAAGGATTTGCTAATAATAGAGTTGTAACCAAAATATCTCATTATTTTTATTTAATAAAAAATAAAACATTCTCAAAAGGTTTTTCTTATGAAATCTCCCCTATCGTCACTTCCCTTTAAAATAGAAAAGCACCCATCACCTTTGTCAGAAGAAAAACGTGAAGAAGTTCTAAAAAGTCCCGGTTTTGGTCAATTTTTTACAGATCATATGTGTACTATTCAATGGACGGAAGACAAAGGTTGGCATAACGCCGTTATTTCTCAATACAAAGCTTTAGAAATTAACCCTGCAAGTACTGTCTTGCATTATGGACAGGAAATTTTTGAAGGTTTAAAAGCATATCGTGCAAAAGATGGACGCATCTTGCTTTTCCGTCCTGATGCCAATGCACAAAGGTTTATAGAGTCAGCAAAACGGTTAGCCATGCCAGAATTACCAAAAGATATTTTTCTGAATGCCGTTCATCAACTCGTAAAAATTGATCAAAAATGGGTTTCTGATCATCCCAACGCCAGTCTCTATATTCGTCCATTTATGTTTGGCAATGAAAACTTTTTGGGCGTTCGCCCTTCTCAAGAATATCTTTTTTGTATCATAGCCTCTCCAGTTGAATCCTATTTCAAAGGAGAAGAAAAATCTGTCAGCGTCTGGATTGAAACAGAATATAGCCGTGCTGGTCCAGGAGGGACGGGTGCTGCCAAATGTGGTGGCAACTATGCAGCCAGCTTACTTGCACAAAAAATTGCAACCGAAAACGATTGTAGCCAAGTGCTCTTCCTTGATATGGTTGAACATAAATGGATTGAAGAACTTGGCGGTATGAATGTCTGCTTTATTATGGAAAATAATACACTCGTAACCCCTCCCCTTAATGGAACGATCCTTCCGGGAATAACACGTCATTCAATTTTACAATTGGCAAAACAAATGGGATTAACGATAGAAGAGCGTCCTTATTCTTTTGCAACGCTTCAAGAAGATGCAAAGAGTGGACATCTTAAAGAAGTCTTTGCTTGTGGTACAGCTGCTGTTGTCACAGCAATCGGCCGTTTCAGGTATAAAGGAGGAGAATTTATTATCGGAAATGAAACAGTTGGAGAAGTCACAAAGCAACTTCGGACACAATTGGTTAATCTTCAAAAAGGGAATATAGAAGATAAAAATGGCTGGGTGCATTCTGTCCAGCTCTCATCATAAAACGATATTCTCACATCTATAAAGGCTTCCATGAATGCATTACCTTCATGGAAGCGTGCATATTCACTAAAAATCTCTTTATTTTTTAGTGGAACAAAAAAAGAAAAGATTAATCAAATTTTGAATGATCTCTATGCTGTGCTTTAATATTACGGATTGTACCCGTATGGGAACGCATCACAAGAGTTTCCGTTTGAATGTAGCGAGGCGTGAATTTAACACCAGAAAGCATATTACCATCTGTTACCCCTGTTGCTGCGAATAAAACATCACCCTTTGCCATTTCTTCCATTGTATAAACCTTATTGGGATCACTAATCCCCATCTTGGCTGCACGAGCAATTTTTTCTTCTGTATCAAGCAGCAAACGACCTTGCATCTGTCCCCCAATGCAGCGCAAAGCAGCAGAAGCTAAAACACCCTCTGGCGCTCCACCAATCCCCATATAAAGATCAATACCTGTTTCTTCTGAATCAGTTGTATCAATGACAGCTGCAACATCTCCATCACCAATCAAGCGAATTGATGCCCCTGTCGCTCGTACTTCATCAATCAATTTTTCATGACGAGGTCTCTCCATAATACAAACAGTAATCTGATTAACAGCCACTCCCTTAGCCTTTGCAAGAGCATGAATATTATCGGTAGGACAAGCATCTATATCCACCACTCCCTTTGGATAACCAGGACCAATAGCAATTTTTTTCATATAAACATCAGGAGCATAAAGGAGGTTTCCCTTTTCAGCAATGGCAACCACTGCTAAAGAATTGGCAAGATTTTTAGCACAAAGTGTTGTTCCTTCCAATGGATCAAGTGCAATATCGATTGCCAGTCCATTTTGAAGACCTACTTTTTCTCCAATATAAAGCATAGGTGCTTCATCCCGCTCACCTTCACCAATCACCACGGTACCCTCAATAGGCAATCGATTAAGTTCCCGCCGCATTGCATCTACAGCAGCTTGGTCCGCAGCCTTTTCATCGCCACGTCCGCGCCAGCGCGCAGCAGCAACAGCAGCACGTTCAGTGACACGTACCAATTCAAGTGTCAAAATACGATCAAGTCCATTTGAAATCTTCTGAGTTGTGGGCATATGAAAAAATCCTACCGAATAAATACCAGAAAAAATATGAGTCCTATTAAGCTCTAAAAATAAAGCTTTTGGCAAAGATGAAAACTTTCTACAAGAGATAAAAGTATTCCAGCTTGTCAAATCAATATAAATTATCAATTCTCTGCCATACGTTCAATACGAATGAATTGAGATTTTGCAACAAGATGCCCATCTTTTTCAATTTCTGCAAGTGCCTGTCGAACATTTACTTCTGTTGTTTCATGCGTGATTAAAATAATCGTTTTTTCAATCTGATTTTCTACAAAAGGTCTTTGAACAATCGACTCTAATGAAATGTGATTATCAGCCATATGCCTTGCAACCGTGGCAAAAACACCAGCACGATCATGAACATTTAAACGTATAAAATAGCCCCCTGCATGATTTGAAATGCGTGCTTTTTTATGAGGAGTAAGCTCTAAAGCTGGACGTCTTAAAACAGGAGCATAGTGAAAACCAGAACGTGCTTTTGCTATATCAGCCAAATCACCAATAACAGCTGATGCCGTTGCCATTCCTCCAGCGCCAGGACCAGAAAACAGTAATTCACCTAATAAATCACTTTGAATAGAAAGAGCATTGGTTACACCATTGATCTGTGCAATCATTGAAGATGTTGGGACCATTGTCGGGTGAACGCGTTGCTCTATTCCAGAATCCGTTTTTAATGCAACCCCTAAAAGCTTAATTCGATATCCCAATTCATCAGCCGCCCGAATATCAATTTGCGAAATATTATGAATTCCTTCAACATAAACATCATCTAACGAAACAGCTGTTCCAAATGCTAAGCTTGTTAACAAAGCTAATTTATGCGCCGTATCATTTCCCTCAATATCAAAAGTTGGATCTGCTTCAGCATACCCCAGTCTTTGTGCATCTGCTAAACAATCTTTGAATGAAAGACCTTCTGTAAACATGCGTGTTAATATATAATTACAGGTTCCATTGAGAATACCATAAATCCGCGATATGTGATTACTGACAAGTGATTCTCTCATCGCTTTAATAACAGGAATTCCTCCTGCAACAGCTGCTTCAAAATGAAGAAAGACACCTTTTTGCTCTGCAATTATAGCCAGCTCTACTCCATGTCGAGCAAGAAGAGCTTTATTGGCTGTCACAACATGATGTCCTGTCTCAAGTGCTTTCTTAACAGCGGTATACACCACATCTAATTCACCACCAATTAACTCTACAAAAACGTCAATCTCATCGGAGGCAGCCATCTCTACAGGTGAATCAAACCATCTTATATTACTGAGATCAATTCCACGATTACGTCCTTTATCGCGCGCACTAACAGCAACGACTTTGATGGATCTCCCACATTGGCAAGCTAAACTATTTGCTTTTTCATATAGAGCTTGAACAACTGAAGTCCCAACCGTACCAAGTCCCGCAATACCAACTTTTAAAGCTTCTGCCATTATCCAACCACTGATCCCTATCTTTATTGCAAAACCGTTTAAATGATATGCCACTCAACACAAAGAATACTGATATCCATTAAGACAAAAGAAATCCCCTGCTCTCTTCACTTTATTTTTTTTCTAATAGAATTATCCCCGCTTATTCAAGTAAAATTCCTAAAAATACGAATATTTATTTTCTTCAAAGATTTCATAACCTTTATAAAAAATCTAATTCGGAATGAAAATCTGCAAAATTCATAAATGCGAGTTAGCATAAAAAATTGCTTTGCTTTTAAAAAATAAACAACTTTTTTAAAAATTGCATTCTATCAGCAAAGGATCAAAAAATCTCTCTAAAAACAATCTGTAACACGCGAAAGAATATTGAAAACTTGGAAAGAAAACACACACTTCTTTTCTAAATCAACAAACATTAAACAAACAACACTCTCTCATATGATACGTAAAAAGAATGGAAAAAATAAAGTAGATTAGTAAATAATACCACATTCTTTCTTACCATTATATAGCTTAAACTACCGTTCTTTAATGCAAAAATCCTTAATGCTCTCCTCTATCAAACAGAATTTTACATGAAAGTAAAAAACAAAAACGCATGTGTGTATAGCATAATTCCGATACATTATAAGTATGGAGGATAAATTTGCAAAATTCGGATATTTTACCTCAATTTATTTCCTCTCCTTTGAAAAATAAACGAATTGCAATGATAAGAATCTCAATCAGCTCTTTACCTGCGCTGACTCCTTTTCAAATAAAGAACTTTTAAATTTCTTACAGTCATATAAAAGTAAAGTTGAGAAAAAACAATTTTTAAGATATTTTATAAAGCCTTCCTCAATATTTTTAAATTTTATTATACAGGCTTTCTTTTCGTGAAATTGAAAGAAATTTATGGCTTATGCTTCAAAAGAAAACTTTTGTGTGATTCGTACTATTTATTAACTTTCTCATAAATAATGCGGCTTTCTACTTCATAAATTATACGATTTTGCTTTATGATAAGCGCAAAAAAGTTAAAGAATATTCACATGTGCTGCATGAGACAAAAATGAATAAAATATGCAAAAAACATCATTCACTAAATATGATGTTGGCAACAAAACTTTCTATCCATCATGATAACTCTATATTTTTTCTACAAAAAATCTTAGAAAATAAAATGATCCCAACAAGAAACACTCAAAAATCATTCAATAAAGTACACTTTTTTCAAAAAAAATTCCCCAGAGGGCTTGCGAAGTAAAAAGATCCTCTCTATAAGCCTCATCATTGGTTTGCGCCCATCGTCTAGCGGTTAGGACATCGCCCTTTCACGGCGGAAACAGGGGTTCGATTCCCCTTGGGCGTACCATTCTTTCCTTTTTCCTATATAAGACGTTTATTTTATTTATCTTTTTAAACGTGAACAATCATAAATGAAAGTGAATGGATAGTTTTTTAAAGAGATTTTTTCATAAAAAAGGTGTAAGAGTCATCATGTGATTCATTTTTTGTTTCTTTTCAGGAAAAACGCTCTCATGTAGACCTCGGTAGCTATAAATCAATAATATAAGTTAAAGAGAGAACTTTACCTTGTGATAAAGTAATTTTATAAGCTACATTCATATGTATGCTGTTAATTTTTAAATAAAAACCAACCACATCCTTTATGCATTCCTTTCAACTTTCAAAACTGAAATTGACCACCAAAAACCCATTTTAGCTGAATCATTCCTCATTACAGGAGCTTTGTATCATATTAAATTTCTCTATAAACAAACAGTCCATAATTGTAGAAATATAATGGCGATAAAAAAATAGAGGCTTCCTCACGCAAGAAAACAACTCAAGAAACCATAATTTAGAAGATGATCAACTTATCAAAGAGTTAAATGAAAACTTTGATAATACCCCCCCTCTGTCCCCTAATGATCTACTTCCTTTATCGATTAAACAAACTTTTTATCAATTATATAATGATTATAGGTTTGTAAACACATCACTTCTTTTCAAAAATTAAACTCTGCAATAAAATTTTACACTCTATTGATTATATATTCTAACATCCATATTTACATGCCTTTTTTCCCTTGTTTTTACTTTTCATTATAAGCCTGAAAGTGCTATAAAGTAATATCACTTAAAAGAAAAAGGACTTCTAATGGCAAAGATCAAAGTAGAAAACCCCGTTGTTGAACTCGATGGGGATGAAATGACCCGTATCATCTGGAAATATATCAAAGATAAATTAATCCATCCTTATCTCGACATTGATCTCAAATATTATGATCTTTCCGTCGAGAACCGTGATGCAACCAATGATCAGGTAACGATCGATTCTGCCAATGCTATCAAAAAATATGGGGTTGGTATAAAGTGTGCCACCATCACACCTGATGAAGCACGTGTTAAAGAATTTAACCTAAAAAAAATGTGGAAATCACCCAATGGTACCATCCGCAATATTTTAGGAGGAGTCATTTTTCGCGAACCCATTATCTGTAAAAACGTCCCTCGCCTTGTTCCTAATTGGACAAAACCAATTATTATCGGACGTCACGCTTTTGGTGATCAGTATAAGGCAACAGATTTTAAATTTCCAGGTAAAGGAAAATTAAGCATTAAATTTGTCGGGGATGATAATCAAGTTATTGAGCATGAGGTTTTTGATGCCCCAAGTGCAGGGGTTGCCATGGCGATGTATAACCTTGATGAATCAATTCGTGATTTTGCCCGCGCATCTTTTAATTATGGACTACAACGGAATGTGCCGGTTTATCTTTCAACAAAAAATACCATTCTAAAAACTTACGACGGTCGTTTTAAAGATATCTTTCAAGAGATATTTGATACAGAATTCAAAGATGAATTTGAAAACCGTCAATTATCTTACGAACACCGCCTCATTGATGATATGGTTGCTTCTGCATTAAAGTGGTCCGGTGGATACGTATGGGCATGTAAAAACTATGATGGTGATGTTCAATCTGATATTGTAGCACAAGGCTTTGGTTCTCTTGGTCTCATGACTTCCGTTCTCATGACACCAGACGGCAAAATTGTTGAAGCAGAGGCCGCACACGGCACCGTAACACGCCATTATCGCCAGCATCAAAAAGGTGAGGAAACATCAACAAATTCCATTGCCTCTATTTTTGCATGGACACGTGGATTAGCACACCGTGCTAAACTAGATAACAATGAGAAATTAAAAAACTTTGCCACAACATTGGAAGAAGTTTGTATTCAAACCGTCGAAGAAGGTTTTATGACGAAAGATCTCGCACTTTTGATTGGACCTAAACAAAAATGGCTTTCTACAACAGGTTTCCTCGATAAAATTGATGAAAATCTTAAAAAGGCAATGGATAATTAAGTTATTACTTAAATTAAAATTCAAAGCTCTATTTAGAGCTTTGAATTTCTCTTGGCAAATTTAAAGAACTACCTTATAAGTAATAAAGAGGATAAGTTTTTATTAAATAGCAAAAATAGTGAAAAAACAAAGCTGGTATGCGCTTTTATTGGGTAAAAATGGTCTTTTCTTTTTGACGTTTATGGGCGGGGTGGTGTTGCATGCCACTAACGTTTATATTGTTATTACTATTTTGCCCTCTCTTATGAATCATATTGGGAGTGAAATATATTATTCTTGGGTGGCGACTGTCTTCATTACAGCTTCACTCGTGGGGACTTCACTTGCAACGAAAATATTAGGGAAATTAGGTCCTCGCAACGCTTATGTTATCTCTGGAGTTATCTTTACCCTAGGGACTTTTCTGTGCAGCATTTCTTCATCTATGCCATTATTTTTAATAGGACGCTTTATTCAAGGATTTGGAAGTGGTTCTTTGTTATCCCTATCCTATTCTATGGTACGTATCGTTTTCAGCCCATCTTTATGGTCTCACGCATTAAGTGTTATTTCCGGAATGTGGGGAATATCAACCTTGTTAGGACCAGCGATCGGGGGGATTTCTGTATATTATGGTCTATGGCGAGCATCTTTTTGGATCATTGGTGTATTAGCTATATTCTTCTCACTCATCGCCTTTAAATTTTTACCCAAAAAGAATGAAAACAATGTCCCAACATCCCCTCTCCCTCTTCTCCAACTTCTCACACTCACCTTATTGATTTTTATCATTTCTGTTGGAGGAGCTATGGAGTCGACGATGGCAAAAATTTGCGGGCTCGTTATCGGATTTAGTCTTCTCTTAGTTCTAGCAAAAATCGAATCATCATCCCTTCATCCTATGTTGCCACACAAAACCTTTTCTTTTTCTTCTGAAATTTTTCCTGTTTACGCGTTGATACTTGTTATGACAACAGTCGTATACAGTATGGAACTTTATTTTCCACTCTTTCTTCAAGAGCTCCATGGGCAAGCGCCACTTATTGCTGGTTATATAGCAGCACTTATGAGCCTAGGGTGGACATGTGGTGCTCTCTCAAGTGTTGGTGTCTCCGCAAAAAAAATTCGCAACATCATCGTATACTCCCCCTTATTAAAACTGTTAGGCATTACTATTCTTTTATGGCTCATTCCAACAAAAGTTTCCACCCTTCAATATATTTTTATTATTTGCTTAGCACTATTTTCTATTGGGATCAGTGCAGGCATAGCATGGCCCCATTTGCTCACAAGGATCTTACAATGTGCAAATGATGAAGATGCTCTTCGTGCCAGTGAATCCCTTACCTCTGTACAACTATTTTCAGCGGCCTTAAGTGCAACTCTAGCAGGAGTCATCACCAATCTTGCTGGCCTCTTTAATCCTGGAGGAACAATAGGGATGATCTTAGCAGCAAAAACTCTTCTTATAGTGCTTATGGGGCTTTTATTTTGTCTTGCTATTCCACTAGCGCTACGCATTTCTTACTGCATATTTAAGAATCCAACAGGACATCCCAATAACTAAAAATAGATATAAAATTCCTTCTTTATTCAAAATAAGAAAAATATTAAGCATGCTTCTCCATAGACCATGAGACGCAAAAAATCATTAATCCACACAAAGTTAGAACACTCCCTAAAACCGCTGTATATTCATAACTATAGCCTAATTTTAAAACCAATGCTCCAGCTTCTGCACCAAGAGCATTAGCAATATTAAAAGCAGACTGCATTAATGCTCCTGCCAAAACCTGTCCCTGTAGCGCAACATCCATAATTTTTGTTTGTATAGAAGGCATAGCCGCAAAAGAAGTCCCAACAAAAAAACATCCTATTGCAGCTGTTAACGGAGTATAGGATAAAAAGAAAAAAAGCAAAAAAACAAATATGCTCCAAAGCATAGAAAAAAATATCATCGGCGAAATGCCTATTTTAACAGCCAATTTAGGCCCCAGGAGATTTCCACCCACCATCCCCAATCCAACTAAGGGCATGATAAAGGGTACCCACTCAAGCGAAATACCAGAAATATGCATGAGTGTTGACTTAATATACGTAAAAACAGAGAATAATCCTGATGCTCCCACCGAAACCATTGCCAAAAGAAGCCACACCTGCTTTTGCTTTAATGCATGCATTTCGCTTAAAGGGCTCGTTCTTGAGATCCTTGAATCGCAAGGCAAAAAATTCCAAATAAGCAAACAACACAATAAAGCAATCATACCCACAAGGATAAAAGCAATCTGCCAACCAATAAGTTGACCAATCCAAGTTGCACTTGGTGCTCCCAAAACAGTTGCAATGGTTAAGCCAAGCATAACAGATCCAACAGCTTTAGAACGTTCATTCATTTCCACCATTGAAGAGGCAACCATAGCCGCAAGTCCGAAATAGATTCCATGAGGAAGCCCACTGAGAAAGCGTAATGTAACTAATATGCTAAAATCAGAAAAAAAAGCACTCGCAATATTTGCTAAGGCATAAAAAAACATTAACCCTATCAAAACAGTTTTGCGTGAAAATTGAGCTGTCGCTACAGCTAAAAGAGGGGCTCCAATCACAACCCCTAATGCATAAGCAGAAATATATTGACCGGCAGTAGGAATATCAACAGATGAACTTCGTGCCATCTCTGGTAGAAGCCCCATTGCAACAAACTCTGCCGTCCCGATAGCAAAGCTTCCCACTGCAAGGGCTAAAATTGCTAAACGCCGTATTCTCGAATCAGTCTCCAATACAAGAATGTTTTGTTTATGAAAATCCTTCATATCATCACTTCTGGATAAAAATTTTAGCTGTAGATATCTGTAATACGTAAAAATAAAAATTCAAAACATTGTTACACGCACGCCAAATCGTCCCCAATAAAGTTTTAGAAACATTTTGATATATAAGCATTTTATGGAGTTTTAAGTAAAATTAATGGAAGATCTTTTAAAAACCTAACGGCTATAGGTTATAAATGTATTTAACTACTTTTATGAGCCCAGCCAGATAATAAAGTCAGATAATAAATTTTTCCTTCTCTTTTCAATAATTTTAATTTTACACTAAAATCTTTATTTTAGAAAGATATACTACACCCTATAAACGACTCTAAAACTTATCGAAGAATGTATTTGAAATAAATGAACAATATCTCATCATTATCTTTATACAAGTATAAAACTTCTCCACAATTTATTGTTTCTTCGTTTTTATGATCTGAATACCGCCCTTCCAAATCGATAAGCGATGATTTCAACGAGTACGCTATCCTTATGCGTTACTGCAAAATCTTTTAAAGATTCTCATGATAATAGTGCTTGAATTCTCCATTGATTAAATAATCCTATTCTAGAGATATTGCCCCCTATCTCATCTCATAGAGGAAGAACATAAGATAGTTTTTTATTTAATGTATTATCTATAAATTTGAAATATTCACGTAATATATTATTATTTTTATATAAATTATTATAACAAAATAAGTACTTTTTTATTAAAAATATTTAATCAATATTTTATATGAGTGAAGTTATTATTTTAAAATAATAAGTATATAAATTATAAATTTAAAAGATTATAATATTAATTTATTATTATTTTATTTTTTTAAGATCTTATCTATTCTACTGCATGTAACACATTTTTTACCTTGATCAATAAAAAACACAAAAGAACTCATAAAAATACAATTTTCATACTTCTTTAAGAGTTCGCTAACGCCTCATTAACATTGTTGCTTTAAACAGTCACCAGAAACAGAAATAAACTGTTTTTCTCCGGATCAGGTAGCGCGTACCGGAGTAACAGTTTCTGTTTTATATGATAATTACAAAAAGAACACGTGCCCCATAAAAGTGCACCTTCAGATTTTAAGATAGTGCAATTTTATATTTTTAAAAGATATTTATAATTTTATTTTTTTAGTAAAATTTGTAAGTAAAAAAACAAATTCAATAAACAATAAAACGCGCTATTAGATGAATAGTTTTTTAGCGTCCTTGTGCCCATAGAGCACGCGTTTCAGCGCAAAAATCAGCATAACAGCCCTCTTCAATGGCATCACGAATTCCTTGCATCAATTGTTGGTAATAAAAAAGATTATTCCAGGTCAACAACATCCCTCCCAGAGATTCACCAGATTTGATCAAATGATGTAAATAAGCACAACTATAATCATTTGCTGCTGGACAAAGTGACTGTGGATCAAGAGGATAGGGATCTTCTGCATAACGCGCATTGCGTAAATTAATTCTACCAAAGCGCGTAAAAGCTAAACCATGACGTCCTGCACGCGTTGGCATAACACAATCAAACATATCAATACCACGCGCAACACTTTGTAAAATATCATCAGGTGTCCCAACTCCCATAAGATAGCGCGGTTTACCCTCTGGCAAAATCGGACAAGTCGTATCCAACACTGCTATCATAACACTCTGCGGCTCACCAACAGCAAGCCCTCCAATCGCGTAACCTTTTAAATCCATTTCTTTTAATGCTTGAGCAGAACGTTCACGTAGTTTCATATTATCCCCCCCTTGAACAATCCCAAACAATGCTTTATCTGGCTGCTCTCCAAAAGCTGTTTTACAACGTTGTGCCCACCGTAATGAAAGCTCCATAGCTTCTTCCATCTCTTTTTCAGTGGCTGGTAATGCAATACATTGATCCAACTGCATCTGGATATCGGCATCAAGAAGTCCTTGAATTTCGATAGAACGCTCTGGACTCATTTCATAGTAGGCTCCATTAATGTAAGAGCGAAAAATCACACCTTGTTCGTTAATTTTACGGATGCTCGCCAATGACATAACCTGAAAACCACCAGAATCGGTTAAAATAGGTCCATTCCAGCGTGAAAATTCATGTAATCCTCCCAAACGAGCAACACGTTCAGCGCCTGGGCGTAACATTAAATGATAAGTATTCCCCAAAATAATATCCGCCCCAAGATCACGTATTTGATCCATATACATAGCCTTAATGGTTCCTGCCGTCCCCACAGGCATAAAAGCAGGTGTACGAACACACCCACGTCCGGTAATAATTTCGCCTCGACGCGCCCATCCATCTTGAGCAATTTTTCTATAATGAAATGTCTTTATCATCACTCTTATCTTCTTGATTTGATTCCATCAATGCATACTTCTATAGAAAGAAAAAAGATATCTCTCTTACAAGCATTGTCATAAATTTTATGAATTAATTTTTGATTCACTCAAACCAGTAAAAAGATAAACGAGATAAAAGAACATTTGTTGTTAGAAACCACCATAATAAAGAAATAATCTAGCTTCAGAAAATAACAAAAATATTATACCTCAAAATATCGATGCTTAACGCACCAAAGCCTTAAAATAGAACTGTTAAATTATTATCTCAATAATCTCTTCTTTACGCATTTTCACAAGCAATGTTTTTGTGCGCATAGAGGAAAATTTTAATCACATTCGCTTTCAATATTTCTCACTTTGAAAGATAAGTTTTTATCTATTGGACAATAGATTGATTTATAAAAATAATTTACTTTTTGCATATTAAATAAAAGACTCGTATAGCGTCAGATTCTCTCATTCCAAACTTATACCATATTGAATCACCCAAAATCACTTACTTACACGTTATAAACGACTAGGTCATGTGGAATGAAGCTGTACAAAAAAAGACTAAAAAATGCTTCTTGTGAATGCTCTCAAGTGCCAAGAGCTTGGGTTGCAACCTCAGAAAATGGCAAAGGGTGTGATGGTGCCAGCTTGTTCTTTTATTAAGCTATTAAACGTAAAGATGCTCCTACTCAATAAGTTTTATATGACTCATAGCGGCTTTACCGTTAGATTATTCACGAAATGGATTTAGATGTGCTAAGAGATGTTTTTTTAAACAAGCGCGTAAATATGTGACACAAGCATATTTCATTTAAAGTATTCCTCCATAAAAAAACGAGCAAAACAAGAGTGTAAAGCCATGCATAATCTTTGTCATCTAAAAGATATTGCTTTAAATGATTTTGAAAAAAAATAAATCTGAATTAAAAAGGAGATGATAAAATCAACTTTTTGTGTTCACCTTTACAACTTTATATTCTCCCCCAATTAGGTAACCTTTCTATTTTAGAGATTACAGCAATAAAAATATACACAATACGCTCGCTCTTTCACCTTGCATATGGATATTGAAGCAGCCAGGCTTTTACCCATCTCAATATATATTTCGAACATGCAGCAGCATTAGAATTAGATATTGATATAAAAACAGAAATAAAAGCATGTTCCTTTTAAGGAAAAGAACAAAACTATTAAGAGCCCAGCAATGGATTGAAGAGAAGTGCCAGAATTTTTATAAAACACTTTGCCCCCCTAACACAACTGGCTTTGCATTTTTCTATCCTGATAGCTCTTCGTACAAATCCCCGGCACCATATTCCTGAAAATAAGATTGAAGAGAATAATAGAGAATTCTTCGCTCAAGAATATGAAAGGGAAGCATGATACTACAAAAGAATTTCGTACACCTTTATTGATCAGAAAAGAATATTTTCTTTTAGCCAATTTACAATTGAAACACGTATAATATTTATACTATTTTACATCCGCAGCAATAACAGCTTTGGTAATTGCATCAGGATCGATAACAGGTTCACCACGTTTAATTTTATCAACATTTTCCATACCTTCAACGACCTTCCCCCATATAGAATATTGACGATCAAGCCACGGAGCATCTGCAAAACAAATAAAAAACTGCGAATTAGCGGAATTTGGATTCTGACTCCGTGCCATAGAAACTGTACCACGCTTATGAGAAAGATTTGAAAACTCTGCTGTTAAATTTGGTTTTTCTGAACCACCCATCCCCGCACGTGATAAATTAAATTTTTCACCATCCTTCTTTCCAAATTGCACATCACCCGTCTGCGCCATAAAACCATCAATAACACGATGGAAAATAACATTATCATAAGCACCTTCACGAACAAGTTCTTTAATACGTGCAACATGACCAGGCGCTAAATCAGCAAAAAGTTCAATAACAACTCTACCCTTCGTCGTTTCAAGAATTAAGATATTCTCTGGATTTTTATTCTCAGCCATATGAAAACTCCCTTGATTTATCTTTCAATTTGTAAAGTAGCAGCATAAATAACATCAGGATTTGTTACAGCCCCATTATTACTTGCGGTTCCTTTTTTAATTTTATCAACAATATCCATCCCCTTTATAACTTCTCCAAAAATCGTATACTGACCATTCAAAAAAGGAGCATCATCAAAACAAATGAAGAATTGAGAATTCGCGGAATCTGGATCTTGTGACCGTGCCATTCCAACAGTACCGCGCCTAAACGGTTGCTTTGAAAACTCAGCCGGTATATTGGGATAATTTGAATCTCCCATACCAACGCGTTTCAGATCAAAATCTCTACTGCCCTTTTTTCCAAACTTTACATCACCAGTTTGTGCCATAAAGCCAGGAATAACGCGATGAAACACAACATTATTGTAAGCCCCCTCCTCTGTTAGTTTTTTGATTTGCGCAACGTGTTTTGGCGCCAAATCAGGACGCAAACGAATAATAACATCACCGTCTTTGAGAGATAAAACAAGCAGGTTTGCATCACTTGCTGGGCTTACTGAGCTAAAATTATTAGCAACAGCGCGCAATGAAAAAAAACAAAAAAAACATATCAAAACAGCAAAGAATCTACGAGACACCATTATTCACCCCTATAAAGACTGGAATTTCGACCGTAAAGCTTGTGCAATATTGGTCGGCACAAATGGCGTCACATCCCCTCCCATAGAGGCAATTTGACGAACCAATGTAGATGTTATCGCACGTCCAGAAACGCTTGCCGGCAAAAAAACAGTTTGCAATTCAGAGGCCATAATAGCATTCATCCCTGCCATTTGCATTTCATAATCAAGATCAGTACCATCACGCAATCCACGAATGAGAAATGAAGCACCAACTTCACGCGCCTTCTCAATGAGAAGATTATTAAATGCAAGAACCTGCAACCGATTAGAATCTGCACCGAGCAAGTCTTTTCCTACCTGCGTAATGAAATCAACACGCTCTTCAAAGCTAAAAAGTGTCTTTTTATTAGCCTGTAGTCCTATAGCGACGATCACCTTATCAGCTAACACAAAACACCCTTTCAAAACATCAAGATGACCGTTTGTAAGAGGATCAAAGGAACCTGCATAAAAAGCAATTTTCATGATTTCACTCCACCCTCTTCAAAATTATTTTTCTTCACTCATATTAACGATATCAGAATGATTCTCACCTTCATCCTCCAATGAACGCGTATCATCTTCAGGTTCAGAAATACGCTCAACCGATACAACTCTTTCACCTTCGGCTGTATTAAAAATCGTCACTCCCTTCGTTGAACGCCCAGCAGTACGAATTCCCTCAACGGGGACGCGAATAAGCTGTCCCCCATCTGATACCAACATAATTTGATCTTGCGCCTTCACCGGAAAAGCCGCTACTAATTTACCAATTTCAGCTGTTTTAGAGGGGTCTGTTGCACGAATCCCTTTCCCACCACGTCCCGAAATCCGGAATTCATAGGAAGAAGAGCGCTTACCATAACCAAATTCACTCACGGTTAAAAGCATTTGTTCACGTTCATGGAGTTCTGCATAACGCTCATCTGTTAACTCTGTCTCCATTCCTGCATCTTCTTCATCCAGAGTTACAATATCCTCTGTATCAACACCATCAGCACGCCGTTCATTCATCACACGTTTAATGTAAGCAGAACGCTCAATGGACGTTGCCTCAACGTGTTCTAAGATTGTCATCGAAATGACTTTATCGCCTTGAGCCAAATTGATACCACGAACACCTACAGAATTACGCCCTACAAAAACACGAACATCTACCACTGGAAAACGGATACATTGTCCATTCGCTGTTGTGAGAACAACATCATCATGTTCCATACAGGTCTCAACAGAAAGAATTTCATCTTCTTCATCAAGTTTCATGGCAATTTTACCATTACGATTAACCTGAACGAAATCTGATAACTTATTACGACGCACAGTTCCACGTGTTGTCGCAAACATGACATCCAATGCACTCCAACTTGCCTCATCTTCTGGCAAAGGCATAATCGTTGTAATGCGTTCCCCTTGTTGTAAGGGAAGCATATTGATCAAAGCTCTCCCACGCGATTGCGGTGTACCCAGAGGTAGTCGCCAAACTTTTTCCTTATAAACAATCCCCCGTGATGAAAAGAAAAGAACCGGAGTATGCGTATTGGCGACAAACAAACGCGTGACAAAATCCTCATCTTTCGTCGACATACCAGAACGTCCCTTACCGCCACGACGCTGTGCACGATAGGTATTAAGAGGAACACGCTTAATATAGCCACTATGGCTCACCGTTACCACCATATCCTCTGGTGCAATCAGATCTTCACTGTCCATCTCAGCGCGACCAAAACCAAATACGGTCCGTCGCGGTGTTGCAAATTCCTCACGAAGAGCACTCAACTCGTCTTTAACAATATGCAGTATGCGCACACGCGATGCCAAAATATCAAGATAATCAGCAATATCCACGCCAATTTTATTCAATTCATCAGCGATTTCATCACGCCCAAGGGCTGTCAACCGTTGCAAACGCAATTCTAAAATAGCACGCGCCTGTTCTTCAGAGAGATTATAAGTACCATCCTCATGAATAATATGACGGGGATCATCAATAAGTTTAATCAAAGGCGCAACATCCATCGCTGGCCAACGTCGCTCCATTAATTGCGCACGTGCTGTCTGTGGATCGGGCGCTTTGCGAATAAGCGCTATGATTTCATCAATATTGGCAACTGCAAGGGCAAGACCAACCAAAACATGGGCCCGCTCACGGGCTTTACGCAAAAGATATTTTGTTCGCCGACTAACAACCTCTTCCCGAAAATTAACAAATGCACGAAGCATATCAAGCAACGTCATTTGTTCGGGCTTTCCCCCGTTCAACGCAACCATATTACAACCAAAAGAAGTTTGCAGCGGCGTATAACGATATAATTGGTTTAAAACAACTTCCGCAACAACATCTTTCTTCAGCTCAATAACGACACGATAGCCATCACGATCAGATTCGTCTCGCAAATCGGAGATTCCCTCAATGCGTTTATCACGTACCAATTCGGCCATTTTCTCAATCATCGTTGCCTTATTAACCTGATAAGGAATCTCACTCACAATGATTGCCTGCCGACCACTGCGAATTTCTTCAATATCAACTTTAGCACGCATAATAATTGAGCCACGCCCTGTTTCATAAGCTGAACGGACCCCAGAATGGCCGAGGATAATCCCCCCTGTAGGAAAATCTGGCCCAGGAATAATTTCAATGATTTGATCGAGTGTGATACCGGGATTATCAATCAGAGCGATACAACCATCAACAACTTCACCAAGATTATGGGGAGGAATATTGGTTGCCATTCCCACAGCAATCCCCCCTGATCCGTTAACCAAAAGATTAGGAAAACGGGCTGGTAAAACAACCGGTTCACGTTCACGCCCATCATAATTATCTTGAAAATCAACAGTATCTTTATCAATGTCAGCTAAAAGCGCTTCTGAAACTTTTTCTAAACGACACTCCGTATAGCGCATTGCCGCCGGTGGATCACCATCCACGGAACCAAAATTCCCCTGACCATCAATCAATGGATTTCTCAAAGAGAAATCCTGCGCCATACGCACCAAAGCATCATAAATCGAAGCATCACCATGGGGATGAAATTTTCCCATAACCTCCCCAACAACACCAGCAGATTTACGATAGGGTTTATTAAAAACAAGCCCCATCTCATTCATAGCATGAAGGATACGTCGATGAACAGGTTTAAGACCATCACGGACATCAGGGAGTGCACGCGAAACAATGACGCTCATTGCATAATCGAGATAAGAGCGTTGCATTTCATCAATAATGCTGATTGGTTCAATACCGGTCAGCACATCACGTTCTAGCTGTGGAGTAAGATCGGTCACAATTTTAAAACTTTCAAAAAAGAATCACTTCACTTTGTTTATATCTAAAAATACACCAGAATGCTAATTTCTCTCCCATAACAAAGGAGAAGTTTAACAATATTTTTCAAGATGTTATTAATTTATATTAAAAATTACCAATAATAATAAACCGTTTCCACTTCGCTAAACTTCAAAAATCTAAAACAAATAAATCAGAAAGAAATCGTAATACTTTAAATTTAAAGGCTCTTAGAAAGGAACGTCATCATCTAATTTGTGAGAAAAACTTTCTCCCATTTGGCTATTATTTTGGCCAAAAGTATTTCTCTGATTTGAGCTACTATCCGCAAAGCCACCACTGTAACTGCCCCCTTGACTTGCTCCTTGCTCTCCACTAGCTCCCCCACGGCCATCGAGCATTTGTAATTCACCACGGTATTTTTGCAAAACAATCTCCGTTGTATAACGATCATTTCCATTTTGATCTTGCCATTTCCGTGTCTGTAACTGTCCCTCAAGATAAATTTTGCTGCCTTTTTTTAAATATTGCTCTGCAATTTTGACAAGGTTCTCATTAAAAATAACAATATTATGCCACTCGGTGCGTTCTTTTCGCTCATTTGTATTCCGATCACGCCAACTTTCCGAAGTAGCAATACGCAAATTGGCCACTTGATCTCCAGAATTCAAACGGCGGATTTCAGGATCTGACCCGAGATTACCAATCAAAATAACTTTATTAAGGCTACCAGCCATCGCATAAACTCCAAAATTTTAATTCGTAAATAGTCTTTATAGAACAGTTATAACCACCTTGACCTTCAATTTGCACACCTGTAATTGACCTTCAATATGGATATTGTTATCCTTTCCCAATATTGGATCCGTGTAATTATAACAAAATATGATAACGACGCATAGTTTATTCCATCACTAGAGAATAAAAAGCTTCTCGTTTGTATTTTCTTTTCATAAAATTTATAGCTTCTTTCTGCGTTAAAGCAGCTAAACACGTTGTAATTCTAAAAAAAAACAGTTTTATTCCATTTTAGAGGCTGAATTTTTGTCACATATGCTAAGGATAAAATATGACTCATCAAAAATATATCTCCATTCGCGGTGCACGTGAGCATAACCTTAAAGATATTGATCTCGATCTGCCTCGCGATAAACTCATTGTTATAACAGGACTTTCTGGATCAGGAAAATCGTCTTTAGCTTTTGATACAATTTACGCTGAAGGACAGCGCCGCTATGTCGAAAGCCTTTCGGCTTATGCACGCCAATTTCTCGAAGTCATGCAAAAACCCGACGTTGATCGCATAGATGGCCTTTCTCCAGCCATCTCCATTGAACAAAAAACCACCAGCCGCAACCCGCGCTCAACAGTTGGTACGGTGACTGAAATCCACGACTATATGCGTCTCCTCTTTGCTCGTATTGGTATCCCTCATTCCCCTGCGACAGGACGGCCCATTGAAAGTCAAACGGTAAGCCAAATGGTTGATCAAATTATGTCCTTACCAGAAGGAACGCGAATTTTTATTATGGCCCCCTTGGTGAGGGGACGAAAGGGAGAATATAAAAAAGAGCTCACAGAACTTTTAAGAAAAGGATTTCAACGCGCTAAAGTCGATGGAAAATTCTATGAAATCCCTGATATTCCACCTCTTGATAAAAAATATAAACATGACATTGATGTCGTGGTAGACCGCATTGTTGTCAATAAAGATATCACCTCTCGCTTGGCTGATAGTATAGAAACTTGTTTACAACTCGCAAATGGACTCGCCATTGCTGAAATGGCTGACCAACCCTTGGCACAAAAAGAAACAAAAAAAGAATCGGCTCATAAGTCAAAAAACGACACACACAAACGGCTTCTTTTTTCAGAAAAGTTTTCCTGCCCTGTATCAGGTTTTTCTATCCCTGAAATTGAACCACGTCTTTTTTCGTTCAATAACCCTTTTGGAGCCTGTCCTCTCTGCGATGGATTGGGAATCAAAAAGGCAATGGATCCATTGAAAGTTGTACCCAATAAAAATCTTACCTTAAAAGGCGGAGCCATTGCACCTTGGGCTAAATCAGATTCACTTTATTATAGCCAAACCTTAGAAGCATTAGGAAAAGCTTACGATTTCAAACTCACAGATCAGTGGTGTGAACTCTCTCATGAAGCACAACAAGCTATTCTCTACGGTACAAAAAGAAATGAAATTTCTTTTATCTACAAAAATAATTCTGGTTCACATAAAATGACTCAACCTTTTGAAGGAGTCATCCCCAATATGGAGAGACGCTGGAAGGAAACCGATTCTGCTTGGTCCCGTGAAGAAATTGAGCGTTATATGTCTTCTTCCCCTTGCGAAGCCTGTCACGGTTATCGTTTAAAACCAGAGGCACTTGCTGTGAAAATCCATGGGATGCATATTGGGCAAATATCAGATCTTTCTATTCTCAAAGCAGATGATTGGTTTGCCAATATTCATCAATATCTCACGGAAAAACAACGTAATATCGCAGTACGTATTTTAAAAGAAATTCGCGAGCGCTTAGCTTTTTTAAATCATGTAGGATTAGAATATCTTACCTTATCTCGCAATTCAGGGACGCTTTCAGGGGGAGAAAGTCAACGCATTCGATTAGCCTCTCAGATTGGTTCTGGTCTTACAGGAGTTCTTTATATTTTAGACGAACCATCTATCGGTTTACACCAACGTGATAATGAACGCCTTTTGGAAATGCTGCGCCATTTACGCGATCTTGGCAATACCGTCATTGTCGTTGAACATGATGAAGATGCTATTCTCACGGCAGACCATGTTGTCGATATGGGCCCTGCTGCAGGCGTTCATGGTGGTAAAGTCATAGCGCAAGGAACACCGCAAGAAATTATAGAAAATCAAGCCTCTCTCACAGGTCAATATCTTTCAGGAAAAATAGCTGTTAGACTGCCGACTGAGCGACGTAAAATATCAAAATCGAAAATCCTTAAAGTCATCGGTGCTAAAGGTAACAACCTTAAAAATATCAGTGCAAATATCCCTCTTGGAACCTTCACGTGCATAACCGGTGTTTCTGGAGGAGGAAAATCAACATTTCTTATTGAAACGCTTTTCAAAGCAGCATCCCATCAGATCATGGGTAGTCATCACAGCCCTGCTCGCTATGATAAAATTGAAGGCTTAGAATTTCTTGATAAAGTCATTGATATCAACCAGTCTCCCATTGGGCGCACCCCACGCTCTAATCCCGCAACCTATACAGGTGCTTTTACACCCATTCGTGATTGGTTTGCCGAACTTCCAGAATCAAAAGCCCGTGGTTATAAAGCGGGGCGTTTTTCATTTAATGTTAAAGGAGGACGCTGCGAAGCCTGCCAAGGTGATGGAGTCATCAAAATTGAAATGCACTTTTTACCGGATGTCTATGTGACTTGTGATGTCTGTAAAGGAAAGCGCTATAATCGAGAAACGTTAGAAATAAAATTCAAAGGGCAATCTATCGCTGATATTTTGGATATGACAATCGAAAAGGCAGAAGAATTTTTCCACTCTGTTCCCGCTATTCATAATAAAATGGAGACCCTCATTAAAGTAGGATTAGGTTACATAAAGGTAGGACAGCAAGCAACCACGCTTTCTGGTGGGGAAGCACAACGTGTCAAACTTGCAAAAGAACTTTCACGCAAAACAACGGGACGTACACTCTATATTTTGGATGAGCCGACAACAGGTTTACACTTTCATGATATTTCCAAGCTTCTTGAAGTGCTCCATGAACTGGTCGAGCAAGGCAACACCGTCATCGTCATTGAACATAACCTTGACGTTATCAAGACAGCCGACTGGATTATTGATTTAGGCCCAGAAGGTGGAGATCGCGGTGGTGAAATCGTTGCAGTTGGACGCCCTGAAGACATTATTAAAGTTCCCGCTTCCTATACGGGAAAATTTCTAAAAGATGTTTTACAGCGCCAATCTCTCTACAATTCAAACGCTTAAAAAAATTTACCTTTGAAAATACAACAATACGAACAAAGCCTGTACTTTTATTGTTGTCTGCAAATTAATCTTTCATTCCAGAAGCAGCAGCATGTTTGAAACAAGACTGAAACGATTGAGCACTTTATAAGCTGTTTCAGTTTTCGTATTGCCAAATAGGAACGCACGCATAATTGCCTATTTCTTATCTATTTGTTTATATCTGATCTATTTGTTTATATCTGAAATGATCAGACAACCTAATTTGGAAAGAATACAAAATTTGAAAGGTATAAAAAAATTTTTATCTTTACCAGCTCCTTTTAATTTTCATCTTGATGACTTTCAAAAACATCCGCAACAAGATCTTATAATAAGGATTGCATATTGCTTCATGCTTTTGTTTATCGCGTTCTCTAACAAGATCACGCACCTCACGAAAAGACAAAATACCCCAAACGGAATATATTTGCGTTGCCAATTCCAGACGCTTGTTTTAGAGTAATATTTCTCAGTGCTCCCAAGCCCATTGCATGACATCTCCTGTGAATGGTATATCGATGCATCCATCATTGTACATCAGCATCTTTATATTTAATAATGGAGCAAACCACCGCTATTATGATATTAGCCAGCCCCCATCACTACCCCAAAGCCCTTACATTTAAAGTGCAGTCTATGATAGGTCTCTTTATTATTTCTCTCTTAGCCATTTTTATCCACACACCCGCACGATTTAGGATATACAAAGATATTGTTTTGATTGATTGACGATAAAAAGACCTAAAATGAGAAAATCTCACGCTCTTAGAATTTCTTATTCAATATGAGAAAACGTATAATTATTCTTATAAATCAACGTATTATTCAAAAAAACAAAACTCCCTTATTATATTATTTTAATTCTGTACAAAAGAAGTGTAAGATTTTTTTCAAAACAACAATATTTCACATTAATTCTACAAAAAAATCTCCTCCAAGAGCATAAAATATCATTATTGTCGACTTTTTGTGCACAAAGTATCTGTTGGACATCTTACAGTTGTCAATATAATGTGATGCAGTCTAAAAAGACAAAATAACGTTGGAGATCATTTCAGCATGAAAAAAATTGAAGCCATTATAAAACCTTTCAAACTTGATGAAGTAAAAGAAGCGCTTCAAAAAATTGGCCTACATGGTATTACAGTCACAGAAGCGAAAGGTTTTGGTCGTCAAAAGGAACATACAGAACTTTATCGTGGTACAAAATATGTTGTTGACTTTCTCCCTAAAGTAAAGATTGAAATTGTTGTATCCGATGAAAAACTGGAACAAACTGTTGATGCAATACGCAAAGCAGCGCAAACGAAACATATAGGAGATGGAAAAATATTTGTCTTTTCCATTGATGATGCCATTCGTATAGGCACTGACGAAACTGGAGTGGATGCTCTTTAATAGACAAAAAAAATTCACTTTTTTATCACCCTCAACGCCATATTAAGGAAATTGAATATGACAACCGCATCAGATATTATCAAACAGATCGCAGACAACGAAATCCGTTTTGTTGATTTACGTTTTACTGATCCACGAGGAAAATTGCATCACATTACAATGGATATCGAAGAAATCAGCGAGGATACCTTTAGTGATGGTGTTATGTTTGATGGTTCTTCAATTGCTGGTTGGAAAACAATTAATGAATCTGACATGGTTTTAATGCCTGATCCCAAAACAGCGCATATTGATCCTTTTTTTGCTCAGTCTACTTTGGTCATATTTTGTGATATCCTTGACCCTGTTTCTGGTGAGTTTTATCGTAGAGATCCTCGTTCTATTGCCAAAAGGGCTGAGGTTTATATGAAATCTTTAGGTATTGGCGATACAATCAATATAGGTCCAGAAGCAGAGTTTTTTATCTTTGATGATGTGCGCTATAAAACAGACCCTTACAATACAGGATTTAAACTCGATTCAAGTGAACTTCCTTCCAATGATGATACAGAATATGAAACAGGCAATCTAGGACATCGCCCACGAATGAAGGGAGGCTATCTTCCTGTCCCACCGATTGATTCCTGCCAAGATATGCGTTCTGAAATGCTCACAGCACTCAAAGATATGGGAGTGCAGGTTGAAAAACACCATCATGAAGTAGCAGCCGGTCAACATGAATTGGGGATTCGTTTTGATACGCTTGTTCGCGAAGCGGATAAGATGCAAATTTTTAAATATGTTGTGCATCAAATAGCAAACAGTTATGGAAAAACAGCAACTTTCATGCCCAAACCGGTGTTTGGTGACAATGGCTCAGGTATGCACGTCCACATGTCTATTTGGAAAGATGGCAAGCCCATTTTTGCGGGAAATGAATATGCCGGACTTTCAGAAACCTGTTTATTCTTTATCGGTGGCGTCATTAAGCATGCAAAAGCAATTAATGCCTTTACCAATCCATCCACAAATTCCTACAAGCGGTTGGTTCCTGGTTATGAAGCTCCTGTCCTTCTTGCCTATTCGGCACGTAATCGTTCTGCTTCTTGCCGTATTCCAATGAGTTCTTCGCCAAATTCAAAACGCGTAGAAGTTCGTTTTCCAGACCCAACAGCAAATCCTTATTTAGCATTTGCAGCCCTCTTAATGGCTGGTCTTGATGGCATCAAAAACAAAATTCACCCTGGACATGCTATGGATAAAGATCTTTATGATCTTCCCTTAAAAGAACGCAAAGAAATCCCTACCGTTTCAGGAAGTCTGCGTGAAGCACTTGAAGCACTCGACAAAGATCGTGGCTTTCTTAAAGCTGGTGATGTTTTTGATGATGATCAGATTAATTCCTTTATTCAAGTAAAGATGCAAGAAGTCTTGCGTTACGAAACAACGCCCCATCCTGTTGAATTTGATATGTATTATTCTGTTTAAACAATCAATACACATTCTTTTGATTTTTAAAATGGGGGCAAAAGCCTCCATTTTTGTGGATATCCATCTCACACCAAAGCATAAGAAGCTTTTTTCTCATCTGCTTTTCCTTTATAATCATTTTGGGTTTTTTCAAATTAATTAATAAGGTTTTTAATGCTGCGAATTTTTTTACTCGTTCCCATTTTTTTATACATGATCACTATCGCACCGATAACGCAAGCAAGTCCCATGGAAAACCCAATATTTCGTCTCTTTGAAAAAGAGATATTAGCTTACAGTGAAGCACTTCAAAATGCCGATGCAAATGCCATCTTAAATGCTATCCCTCCCGAAATCATTAACAGTTTAACCGCTAAAAAAAATCTTAGTCAATCGCAATTTCGGCAAATTATGAAAAGCCAAATTGAACAGTTGGCAGAAAATTATAAGATTGAAAGTATCCACATTGACCAAAAACAAAAACGTGAAGGTACACTTGATAATGGCATTCCTTATTTTGTTATACCCGTTGAGCTTGTAACCACAACAAATTCTGGAAAAAAATGCTCTATTCAAACTGAAATTATTGCCCTACTTCATAATAATCAATGGTATTTTATCCGAGGGAATGACGAAGCAATCTTAAGTATAACCAATGAAATATTTCCTGGACTTGAAAAAGTAAAAATCAATCCGCAAAAAATCACAAAGATACTATAGTAAAAAAAACTTATAAACAAGCTGTGACAATTGTAGCAGCAGCCTTAAACTCAACTTTTTTGTGAGCACGGTGTGCCATTGCCTCTTTATCCGTTCCCCATTGTTCCATCATCCAATCTTCATCTAAATGAGCAATAGACCAAGCATGATCCGCATCAATTTTTCCCGCAGCAACAGCAAGAACAATAAGAGCAGATCCCGTTAAGGTCGTCATCATGTGAAGTGCAGCAAGCATATAAGGAGACTCAACGTTACGTAAATAATTACTCACGGCTTGAATGGCTTCTGGTGATTGTTCCATATGCATCAGCCCTTCTGTCAAATAAAACCGTGCACCCAGTTTTTCTTCTGCCCAATCCAATAAAGGATCCCATTGTTCAGATTGTTTTTGCACCAGCTCTGTAGGTGTTTGTGCACGATAAAAAATCATATCACAGGCAACGAAACGCAATAAATCTTCAAAAACAACCTGCATATCATCAGCTATACCATCAATAACAGTATTCACCAGACGCGTCATTGGCATTTTTACTGGATTAACAACGTGCTTTTGGCTCTCAAATTCCTGTGCAACAAATGTAGCAAATGCTTCCGTTGGCACGATAAAATGGCGCTTTGCAGGCGTTTTAACAGGACGTTCATCCAATAAAATTGTAAAACCGCCCTCTTCACAAGCAATTTTCACTTGCTTATAAAACCGTTTGGGGTGTGATTGGCATGAAAAATTTTGAGGATTCTGAACAGAACTCTTTTTATTCAAGGGCTTATCAAAATGATTCAAAATCTCACGCATATTGTTTACCTCTGATCTTTTCAAGAGAATGACTATTTCTTTAGATTCTGTGACCTCAATAAGGTTTAATCTGACCTTCTTAACGATTCCAAAGAAGAAAAAATATCCTACCAATCCAGATCTTATTTTAAAATATATCCTTTATTGAATAAACAAAACAATGATCTTGTCCATATATTCTAAAAACAGTTGTTAGAATAATTTTTTAAAAGAATTTGTTTTTCTTATATCTTGCTTTTTGAAATATTGATGCATAACATTGAAACGGATCAAGGTTATCTTCAATTTGATTTAGAGCCTTTTAAGCAAGTAATATCACTGGCAATTACAGATATAGAAGCACTTGAAACATTAGATGATGACGCTTATTTGGCAGGAGCTAAAGATTATATCCAAAATAATCTTGGAAAGCCGCAAACTTCACAGTCAAGATTTAATTTTTCAACTTCATCTTATGCACAGCGAGTTATTGGGGGATTAAATCATTGAGTTTCTTAAAAGGACGGTTATTCCTATTTACTTTTGCCATTCTAGCATTGTTTTCCATAAGTTGGTTATTATCTAAAAATTTGGTTAGCAATATACCAGTAATGCATGCGGTTGGACTGAGGTTGTGTGCGACTGCTGCTGCCTTATGGTTGATTGCAGCCATTCGTGAGAAAGCTGTTTTCAGATCCCTACCATTGCTTTCCATGATACCTTGTTTTTTAATTCTATCGGTGTTAGGATTCTCGCTGTACTTTGTATGCAGCTTTGGTGCATTAAAATCACTCAACGCCAGTGATTTAACCATGGTTCTCGCCACTATTCCAGGGATTACCTATATATTGGGGATACTGACGAATAGTCTTATGTTTTCATGGTTCAAGCTTATGGGTATGATCATTGTCAGTGTAGCGGCTATAGCATTCAATATAAACAGTGCAGAGGGGGGGATATTACAGCCTCATAGGAATAGCTCTTGCTTTAACAGCAGCACTTTCTTACTCTGCTTATGGCTTATTGTCTAAACGTTATCTTAAAAATTTACCTTTGCTCACCTCACTGGCTTGGATCACGACAATTTCTGCAGTGTCATTTATGCCATTATTCATTTTTGATCCTGCTCCAGTCTTATATCTTAAGTTAGAAGATATATTTAAGATATTGATTTTAGGAACTGTTTGCTCAGCGCCAGTTTACGTATTGTACCAAAAAGTTTTAGCTGAAGGAGGCGTATTATACGCCAACACTATTGGCGTATTATCTCCTTTTGCAGTCGTTGCATGTGAATGGATAATCGGCTCAAGCACCTCTCTCAATGTTATCAAAATAATTGCTATGATAATGGCTATTATAGGAATGACACTCTTATTTATAGATGCATCAAAGGTATCTGGATGGCAAGAAAAACGTCGTACCCAAAATTCCAAATTTAATGAGGAAACAAAATGAAAGAACTCGCGT
Source organism: Bartonella kosoyi (assembly GCF_003606325.2). Lineage (NCBI taxonomy): Bacteria > Pseudomonadati > Pseudomonadota > Alphaproteobacteria > Hyphomicrobiales > Bartonellaceae > Bartonella > Bartonella kosoyi. The sequence continues at coordinate 884,079 of NZ_CP031843.2, read as the reverse complement.
TAGTTTGCCAACGCAATGCAAAATTACCGTTTATATTTGAAGCAGCACAAGCAGCTAACATCGAATTAGTCATGATCTATGATACCGCTGAAAGCGCTCCTACTCAACGACCCGCAGCAGTAACTTCAACTTGGCAACTTCCTGTTTTTGATAACCCAGAAACAGCTCTAGAAGCTTTTGCAACAGGCGTAAAAGAACGCAATATTGCTGGGGTTATGCCCCTTCGAGAAGAAGCCATCCTATGGACAGCTTTGGCGGCCAAAAAAATCAATACTCCCGGTATTGAGCCAGAAGTAGCTGCATTAACCAGAAACAAATATCTCATGCGGCAAGCTTTTGCTAAAGCAGGGCTTAGAACACCAAGATTTTTTTATATAGATAATCCAGAAGACCTATCACAAGTACTTGCCTTGGATTATCCGCTCGTTATTAAACCCGTCTCTGGATAGGCGAGTACAGGCGTAATGTTAGCTAAAAATTCCACCGAACTTCCTGATCTCGTCAAAGCGGTATGGAATGTTCAGCATAAAGACATGGCACGTTTTAACGATAAAAATAAACCTTTAGGTTTAGTCGTAGAACAGTATTTGCCAGGAAAAGAATTTGTCGTAGAATGCTTTGTGGATACAGCAGGTGTGCATGTTTTAGCCGTTGGCGACAAAGGACAACCTGAAGGACCATGGTTTGAGGAAACAATTTATCGTCAACGCTGTGATAGAGATGATCCTCTCGTTATTGCTTTATGTGAGGTTGCATGCTCGGGCGTTAAAGCTCTTGGTATAAATATGGGTGCTGCCCACGTAGAGCTACGCCTCGATGCCAATAACTTACCTTATATCATTGAGATTGGAGCTCGTATAGGTGGATCGGGGGTCTCCCATTTTATTGTGGAGCAAGGTACAGGGGTTTCATTTGCAAAACTCTGTATGAAAGCCGCTTTAGCTGAACAAAACCCCACCCTTCCCGATATACTCCCAGCTAAAAAAGTAGCTGCAAATTACATTATTCCTCTTCATGGTTATGGACGCTTCTGCGGATTTTCAGGTCTCGATAAGGTTGCACAGCATCCTCAAACCACCAGAACTATAATTTTCTTTGAACCTGATCATATTTCTCTACCTCCACCAGCATTTGGTGGATATCCTGGTTTTATTTTCTCTGTTCATGCCTCAGATCAAGAAGCGCACGATTACCATAAATGGCTTGATGATACCTTAAGCATCCTATGGAAAAATCATATTGATCAATAACCCGATAAAGATTCCACTCAATCTCAATTTTTATATAAATCTCATTGATATAGGCAAAATCACAAGGCGATTTCCTAAAATTTGGCAAACATTTTTTTATTAAAGATGCATATTTCAAAAACAAAAGATTGAAAAAACTATAACCTATTTTTACAGCGCATTTTAATAGAAGCTCTTCAATATTTCTATATTAGAAACAATGACGACCTATAATCGGCTTTTTCGACATGATCATCCTCTTCTCTCCACGCCTCAACAGAGAAAAAAGATCCTACCAACCCCACCCCGATTTAAGAATTATATTTCATATCTATTTAACAAACAAAACAATGATCTTGTTCATATATTCAACAACAGCTTCTAGTTTTTGAAAGAATTTATTTCGATTTAAAAACTGAAGATATTGAATTTGATAGCGATAATTCACCCACAACCCTGCACACTTTCCATCTAAAAAGAGAAGCATATACTCTCACATATTTTTAAGATATTCCTCACAGAATATAATGCAAAGCAGAAAAGTGCACTTCACAAAAAATACGAAATGGTGCATTTTACGCATTATCCATCTTTGCTTAACAGCAAAAGCTCTCAATTAAAAATCAATATCTTCCTGCCTTTCTTAATGCCCCCGTCAAACGACGGTATTTTACAGTATATAGGACACAACAATGCTGCTATTAAAAAAACTGATGACGAATGCATCTCATATCTTGGTAGCCAAAACAACACAAACAGATTTAGAGTTTCATTGACACATTCTTTTCAAAGCATTTGAGCCCCTTATCAATGAGACAAAAAATTTAAAACAACGTAATCCTTTTATATTTATCAAAACACATGGATTATTTTAAAAAAAATTATTAAAAATGATAACGTAATCCACCAGAAAAACGCACGCCAGAAAAGCCTGCCTTGGTTAGCTTATGCTGATAACTAAGATTACTGTGAAGTGTAACTTTAGAAGAAAATTGTGCGTTAATCCCCAAACCTGCTTCTAAAGAAGAACCAAAAGCCCCTAACTGGAAAACATCTTTTAGATGAACAAATTGTTTTTCACCAAAACGATGGGCAAGATGAATATTGCCATTTAAAGAAATAATACGATCCTTTTCATATGCTGTAAATGTTTTACTTAAATACCCTCCAATACGCATCAACCATTGATCTGCTTTTTTCATCTCAACATCAACTCCATCAATATCACGAAACTTATCAAATTGAAGATGTTGATAAATCAGCTGAATCTGCGGATCAAAAAGAAGATCATCCTGTCCTGTCATAAACGCTTTACCAGCAGACAACGAAACGCTCAGAGGATTTGCTTTTAATGTCGCCGTCTTACCCCAAGCATGAGTAAGAACATCGCCTTTAACCAAACCATAAGATAAAAGACCATCTCCATAAAAACCCGTATTGTGTTTCACACGACCGTATGCCGTAAATGCCCATTTATTAAACGGACTCTTTTGGCTTTGTTCCGCGCCACAAGGCTGTAAGGAAAGTTGTCCATAGGTTCCCATAATCCCAAAAGATATCGTACTATATGCCCTCTCTATTGTTTTGAATAAAATATCTGTTTCTATAGCGTTATAATCAACATTCCCATCGTACCCATATTCAAGAAGAGACAAATCTGAGACATAACGATAACTCCCACCATAACCGTAAATAGATAATGCAAAATTCTCTTTAACTTTTAATAACTTACGAGAAATAGACTGCGTAGCTTGCAATTGCTTTTGTTGATTACGGATATCCATGAGTCCAACATGAAATAAAGCATTTTGTAACAGAAGATAGGTCGGAACTTGTGGAACAACTTCTCTGATCTTTAACTTAGAATGAGGAAGATTAGACTCCCCTAAAGCAGGCTGAATATACTTACTTTCAAGGCGAAAATCCCAAAAATCTCCCTCTCCTTCAACCAATCTTTGAGAAGTTTGCGCTTGTCCAAGAGAAGAATCTGGACCATAGCCATTAAGATAATATTGGTAAGGCAAACCCTCTAAGGCAATATAAGCACGATTTAACTGAAAAGAATCCTCTGCCGCTTTTCCAGAAACCTGAATAAGTGAAATACTATGAGCATTTTCACCCGTTGCTATCTCCCCCTGTTTTCCTACAAAAAATTGCACATAAACTGTCGTTTTTCCAGAAACATCACCGTGTATCAAAAGTCGATCAGTCTTTTTATTATCGAGCAACCCATCACGCCTGAGATAGGTATTGAGATAAATATCCGCCTTATCTTGCGCACTATAAACTTCTTTTTCTCCCTTCCCAATATAAAGTGTCTGATACTCGTGAAACATTGGGGGGGCAAAAGCAATAAAACTATCAGAAAGTTTTACAAATGAAATAAACGAACTTGTCCGATTTGCAGCGTGCGAATCTATTTCTCTTCTTCCTGTCAAAAACCACTTTGATCCTTTTGTCAAATAAAGCTCAGCAATAGAATTATCATCAACACAAGTCCCCCCTATCAATGAAGAAGAATCAGCCAAAATCGCTACAGTTCCCCCTTTTTCAGCTGTTAACAATAAATCACCAGAAATTTTTGACCCTTCTGTTACTCCAATATAACTCCGACTGTTATGACTATGAATAGCTGTTCCAGCTGGAACCTCAAAAACAGTCCTTTTCAAAAAAACAAGTCCCTGTTCGAACGCATTATTCTCTCCTCCCATTTCAAAATGCATACCATGCTTTTTTCCTATTGCCTTAATGGTTGAATCTTCAATATTCACCCGCGAGATTAAAAGATTTCCGTCCCTGCCGACAGCAGATTGTGTGTCAAAATCTTGTCCAACTTTTAAAACATGAACATCCGTAGAAACAATATTCGTCTTTTTTAAATAAACAGAGCCTTGCTGTTTTAAATTGAAAACTGTATGCGCAATTTTTTCATTTGTATTTTCTCTATCTTTTGCTTTTTGACGTTTTGAAGTAATGGTAACATTATCTAGAGTTGCACTCCCTCCTCTCTCTACATAAAGCGCAGCGGCATCATTCACATCAATAAATCTACCTTTCATCTGAATACCCGCATCAGCCGTAACAAAAAGAGCACTCTCTTGACCAATCCCCTGACCTTCCACTTTAATTTTTGTATCCGTTAATGTAACAGATGCTCCTACCTTCTCTGCATAAGCAGCGACCCGAGTAGCTTCAATTGTTCCACGATTGACCTCAATTATTCCACGATCAGCTTTAAGACCTATTGACACATTTTTAAAAGCTGAATCGCTCAAGACAATTTTTCCCCCTCGTGATACAACAACACCATAAATATCTTCAGTACCTTCAACTTCTATACGCATTGCCTGAATAACTGTATTGGGCTCCTGTACTGCTATAGCAAAAGGCAAGGATAGAGAACTCCCCTCCTCACTCTTTGGTTGAATAGGTGCCGTGATCTTATATATTTGATCACTAACTGTATGCTTTGCGCCATCACTGCATTCATAGGGCAATTTGTTTTTGTCACATGACAGTGACACAAATGGGCGAGAATGTGCTTCAATATTTATATTGAATAAAAAAGAAAAAATAGCTGCTGTAAAAACGCACGAATACAAGCGATTATGAGATACCTTGATTATCATTGCTTTTCAAAACTTTCTTTTTACAACAAAAATAAAAAATTCGGGCAAAACAATAAACGAAAAGTTAAATACAATAAGAAAAAAATAAACAAAATTATTTTATTTTTTATGATAAATGATAGCTTTTTATAATATGATTTGTCTTTTATGTAAAGAAAGAACAAAAATTAAAAAATACCCTTGAGAATAACACTCTCTTTAAAGATTTATCCTAAAAATGTTGAGAGTTATGGCACAAAGCACCATAAAATTAATTTCAAAAAACGGGAAGAAATTTGAATTTTGAAGAGATATAATGCTTAATTTATCTCATTTCCCAAAATAAAAATATAACAAAATGAGAATAATTTTTAAGATTCAAACGATCAAAATATATTAATATAAATATCACATAACAAGATATAGTAAAATTTATAACCGCATCATTTCTTCAACCACAACACAAATCCAAGAAAACGCGCACTGAAATGTAAGCGAATGTATACAATTTCTACATTAAATCAGTGCTATTGAAAAAAACTATCTATTATCGTTAAAGTAGCTATGTTAGCAAAACCATTTTTTGCCACTTTTTATATCAAATAAATTTCTAAATATTCCCCGATATTATCATTTGACAATAACACTTTTGCACTCTCAAAGCCGATGAATATCACTATATCAAGAGGTAAAAGAACTGTATTTTCTTTCGCTTCTCCATAATATTTCATTCAATAAAGATGAATATTTCACTTTTTCAAAGCTTTTTTTATTTTCTGGCGTTTTTTATCATTCTCAAGCCGTAACATCAAATCTTGCTCTTGCTTTGTCGAATTGGTTACACCAAAAGTATCATTGTCCATAATCTGCTGATACCCTGCTATCATTAAATTGACTAAAAATGAGTTACTTCGCGGCGCTGATGAAAAATAGATTCCTTTTGAATCTTGCAATTTGTACCGATAACCTGCTTTAGTCATGCATTCATAAATTGCTGCAAACTCACTTGCACGCGAATCCATATTTTCAGAAGAAGCATAGATTGGTTTCCAGCCGCATTTTGATAGTGCTTGTTGGACCACAGACTTATTGACACCTGGCTTTTCCCATAATGCCAGCGTCGATGGAGGAGGTTTGCTAACACATCCAGCAGAGTTTAATAAAACTATCGCACTTAATAATTGCAATATTTTTTTCATTTCCCCCCTTTAATATTTGCAATAAAAAGGCTGATAAGTTTGCCAATATTTTTTCTCGTCCGTAAGACAACTCTAGAGAGCATAGAGATCGTACACGGAAAAAGCGACCTCGCCCCCCTGCGAGAATAAGAAATATGAGGATGATTGATTATAGCAACCTCAACTTAAGGCTGACATTCGGGTTGTTCTTTGTTCTCTTCACAATGAGGACTATTCAAGCGCCTCTCTACACTTCGTTGAGGAATAACAGCATCAGGCTGACAAATGGGAAGATTTTCATATTTCTCACACCACTTCACCCTTCCCAATTTATCCTGGAAACCTGCTTGTATCATGCATGCATTCACAGACTCCTCTGCATTGAACTTTTCATCGGTACTTTTTTCTGTATCAAGACGACCATCCAGATGCTGTATTCCGCACTCCAATAGAGCTTTCTTGATCTCAAGTTGATCTGTACCAGGCTTTTCCCATGTATCTACAGCTGTTCGAGAAGGCTGTTCTGGAAAGCATCCAGCCATAACAAATAAGATTATCCCACTTAATAATTTTAAAATCTGCTTCATTTTCCTATCCTTGAATAATTTTGATACCACGAAACAATCCATAAATTATTTATATGTTGTTTTTTTATTGCAAAACAATGATGGACATTATCCCCTTCATTATCTTTTTCCGATGATACGCCACTAATATTATATCAAAAATACAGTAAAATTACTACTAAAATCATATTCTATCAACGTTATGTTTATAATTATTATCAACATTTTGATTACAATTGAAATAGATATTTTTATAAATTTTTGCGCCTACATTTGTCGCTCCCATAGATAAATAGCGTCAGGACGGTTGGTTGAGGAAATAATTCCGTACAAGCATGGGGACATATAGAGGTGGGGATTGTAGTTTCCACAAATAGCAAAACTTAAGGATAGCATTCATATTGTTCTGGACGTTTTTTACAAAACAGGCTGTTTACGCGCTTCTTGACACTGCGCTAGGGGATGACTGCATCTGGACGACAAATGGAAAGGTTTTCAGCTCTAAAAGTATAACATAGCCCTCCCGCTCTTGCTACCTCTTCATCTTTATAGAGGAACCCTGCTTGGAGCATGCAAGCATAAATTGTTGTTTTTGAATTAATGCTATTCTTTCTGTTTTCTGGATCGACATTATACGGGGTTGGCATGTTACATTCTAGCAAAGCTTTTCCTATCTCAGTAAAATCTGCTCCCGGCTTCTCCCACGCACTCAAATACCCTCCAGGAGTTTTATTAAACTAACATCCTGCAATACCTACAAAGTTACAGCACCTAATAGCTTTAGAATTTGTTTCATTTTTTACTCCATGATCTAATTCGAGGTTTTTGTTCTAGATGAGATGAGCCGAAAAATATCCTACACTTATTTTCCGCATCTCCAAAGCAAGTATGAAGATTGTAAGGGGCTGTGAACATTTTCCATGCTTCTTTCCACCAGTTGCTGCCAGCAAGTGCTGTCTCGTAAGTATAGCCATTGCCGCCAATCACTCTGCTTACAAAGTCATCTCTATGCCCATCAAAGCCAACACTGATTTGTTTGCCATCACTCACATAACCTAATAGACCTGCTGCAACCAAAGTATTCACCGCTGGTCCATAGAAACTGATATTCGTGTTTTCGTTAGCTATCCCGTGAACACCTTCTTTTTTGAAAGAATACAGCGCATTAAAGCCTGTCAAACAGCTACGACTATGGCATAAAAATGCAATCCTGTGTTACTATAGACATACATCAGATCTTTTGCTTCTCGTGTTCAATTGCTCACCCCCCAAAGTTATTTCTTCAAAAATTTTTGGTATTCCGCCACCATAAACCGTTATATCGTCTTTTTTGGCAATGATGGTAATATTTTTCCCATTGAGAGAAGGTCCTTGATGTTCAAAACTTTCCTCATTTTGCGATTTTCCCTCACTCCTGTATATCGAAACAAATCCCTTGCCCAAATCAACACAAAACCCGTTTCATGCGTCTGTGAATAGCTGCTATGATGGTTCTGTCATGCCATCAATCGTCACTCTTTGTCCTATCTCGTTGATATCTTGATCTGAAATCATATGAGAAGCAGTAACTATAGCTTCTTTTCTTGCATCCACGTCAATATTGCCCGTCGCCCCAAGAATAAAGGAAACCGTTGTAGTATGCGATTGAAATGTATTGGCAGATTTCTGATGCAAGAAACAATTTTCTGAGGATTGTTCTTGCTGATCATACTTCTTTTGTGCACCTTTGATGATAACATTGCATCATTTTGGTCCTCAATACAGTTACAAAACGCATTTTGTCCTTTGTCCACTTATGATAAAAATTAGCCCTGTATCGATATTATTAATTTTGTAACAAAAATCCGCAAAAAACAGTCAACAAAACATAAGTTTATAAAAAAGTAAAGCTTGCTTCCTACTCTTTTGATAGCCATAACAGTATCGTGAAAAAATAGTCATACGCCCACCGTTTTCTTAGATTGACTCTTCTATGAGATTGTATTGTGATATCTTACTGCTTCTTTATTAAAGCTTTTGCAAACACAATAGTACAATGCCCCAATGACTCTGTTATCTGCATTTTCTACCTACACCAATTCTCTTTGAGAAATGATAATAAAAATAAAAAACTCCTCCTCTTTACCCTCTATAACCGCAATATCCTTTTAAAAGACGCAGAAAACTCCAGCGCTTCTTTACAGGGAAATGTATAATAAAGCCACCTTCGCTTTTAAAAGATTAGCGATTTCTTAAATAAAAAAATTTAAAAACTGAATTTTAAAAAAGCTTATAAAATAATTTATTGGCTCGGTTGAGTATAAATTAAAAAAACATAAATCAAACAATAAAAATAATTCTCACAATAAATTCTCTTGTAAAACAAAACTTCAATAATAATTTTAGAAAAAAGGTACTCCCCTATAGCCCTGTATCTGGTAAAATATATTTGCACATATTAGGCATTTTAACATGAAATACTTATATTGATGGCATGATTATCAATGATACAGCTTACCATCAAAAAATACCTGATATTTATATGATGAGATTGTTATTATAAACAATGGTTTACAAAGGCGTTCAAAGCAAAACGATAACGAGCAGATTGTTTTCAGTTTAGATTATCCCGATCTTTGGAAGATAAAAATCGAATGCCCGTTCTTCTGAAGGCATCCATTTTTTCTTTTTAATTTATAATCTTTGTTTTATTGCAGTTTTTTTGCTTAAAATTGTAAAGCTTAAGGACATAGAAACAAATAACAAGCCAAGCAATCCAACCAACACCAACAATTAAAACTGGTCGCGTCTCATCAAAGTACCATAAGAGAATAAAAATAAAAACCATAAATAAAATAGAAAAAATTGATCCTATCGGCCAAAATGGAATGGGAAAATTTAAAGCATTCTGTTCTTCTTTAGGCATCTTAATTCGCATAAAAATTTGCGAAAGTAGAATCATCATCCAAACAAAAACTGTCGCAAACGTTGCCATTGCTGCAATAAGAAAAAAAAGCTTTTCATGATAAAAATAATTAAGGACAGCACCAAGAAGAAAAATAATGAAGATCATCAAAATAACAAAAACTGGTATACCGTTTTTTGATAAATATTGAAACTTCTTTAAAGCATAACCCTCCTGCGATAAACCATGGATCATACGACAAGCACCATACATTCCACTATTCATTGCCGAAATAGCCGCTGTAACAACAACAATATTTAAAATATTTGCTGCATATGAAATCCCAAGATTTTCAAAAATGGATACAAAAGGACTATCCATAAGACCAATCTCATTCCAAGGATAAAGAGACATTAAAATAGCTAATGTCATGATGTAAAAAAGCAAAATACGAAATGGAGTAGAATTAATTGCCTTTGAAATCGTTTGATGAGGGTTTTGAACTTCCATGACTGCCATGCCAATGATTTCTATACCACCAAAAGCAAAAACAACAACACTAAAGCAAGCTAAAAAACCAAACCAACCATTGGGGAAAATACCACCATTCTTCCATAAATTATGAACAGTAACAGTAGAAGAATGATAATCTTCCCCCCCTCCCCAAAAAATAATTGCTATGCCTAAAATAATCATTGCAATGATAGCGATCACTTTAATAGAAGACAGCCAAAATTCTAGCTCACCATAGACTTCTACAGCAGCTAAATTAATACCTGTAATGATGAGTGTAATACTCAATGCCCATATCCAAGGAGCAACATCAGGGTACCAAAACCCCATATAAGTGGCAAAAGCTGTAATATCAGCCAAACCAACAAGAATCATCTCAAATACATATGTCCACCCCGTTAAAAAACCTGCCAATGGCGATATGTAATTTGCCGCATAACGCGCAAAAGAACCAGGTAATGGATTATGAAGGATCATCTCTCCTAAAGCCCGCATAACCATAAAAATAGCTAAACCAGAAATACAATAGGCAATCAAAACACTGGGACCTGCAAGCTTAATTGCTTGGGCCGATCCATAAAAAAGACCTGTTCCAATAGCAGAGCCAAGAGCTAAAAAAATAACTTGGCGCTTACTCATCCCTCGTTTCAGTTCATTTCTTGCCATTACTTTCCTTCTTTATTAAAATGTTTGTGAAAATCCACACCACAATAAACAGCTTTATGATAAATAAAGTCTCATGTTTCTTTCACGAATATATTTCAAAAAACATCAAAAACCAGCCAGTCCAACGCTTTGCTCTAAACAATAAAAAATACTTATATGGCAAATTATACAGTTTTTATAACCTGCAATTTTGTATTATTTTATTGAAATAAAGTGATAATGAATTTTTTTATAATTGTCATTTAATTCATTTCGTATTCCATGGCTTTTTACAAAGAAAATTAGCCTTAATGTAGCGTGAACTTTCAGGCTTCTATCTCAGTACACCGAAATAGAAGCCTAAAAATTCATAACAAACGTATTAACAAGCGTGCAATCAATTTTTTGTTACTTTAAGCAAACTCTCTTTGGCCCCACAAACAAATTTTTTACGCCAATTGAATAGTTCAATCAATGATAATACGAATCTCGCCAGTTTTCAAAGGTATGAGACAGTGTATCTACAACCCACCTTTTAAGAACTCCAACTGCCCTAACGACAAGCTTTCCAATGAAAAAAAAATATACAGTAAAAATAGCATCTTTAACTGTTGGTCCAATGATAGCATCCACCTTATCTCTAGGAGTTCTCTCTGAGATAGAAATCAAACCTTTGTTTTTCGCCGAAACAAGAGGCTTCTTCTCTTGAGACACCATCATAATAAAAATTCCCTCTGGAAAGCTACCTCTCCTAAAATTTGCATGAACCTCAAGAGTTTGTGAAAAACAAAAAAGAATTGTTGTTAAAATACCTAATCTAGTACTTTTAAACATTTATTTCTCCTTTTTTAATTAAAATACAAAAAATGAACTATAAAACTCATAAAGTATTAACAAATAAGAAGAATATAAAATAAAATTTTTATTTAAAATAATGCATATAATATAATTTATAATTATAAAAACATAATATTACAATATATAATTTTTGGATATTATTTAAATTAAAAATCTCTAATAGAAATCATAAATTATATTTACTTCAATTTTATAGATTATAAAATTATGATGATAAATTCAGATCACTATAAAGTAAAATATATATAGTTGATTACGAACAGAAGATATATACACAATTGATTAACTAATTGAAATATAGTATTGATTTTCTATATTTTTATATGAGGAAGTTTCAAAATTTAATATCCGCCCTTCCTCATTAACCTTAAAACAAATATCATTGAAAACTTAATGAAGGAAAAATTGTTTCTGGTAAAACAGATAATAAATGCCCTTCACGTACAAGTATATGTGCTTGATGAAGATCTGGAGCCAGATAGCGATCTTCCTTAAGAGAAGCAATATTTTTGCGTAAACATTCCATAACAGACTGCAAAAGAGTACTTGTTTTTAAAGGTGCGCGATATTCAATTCCTTGTGCTGCAATAAGCGTTTCAATGCCAATAATTGTAAAAAGGTTTTCGCTCATTACCAATAGACGACGAGCACCATGGCAAGCCATTGAAACATGATCTTCTTGATTGGCTGAAGTTGGTGTTGAATCAACGGAAGCAGGATGAGCCATTTGTTTATTTTCAGACATTAAAGCTGCTGCTGTTACTTCAGCAATCATAAAACCTGAATTAAGACCTGCATTGTTGGCTAAAAAAGCCGGAAGACCATAAGAGACTGCTGGATCAACCATAAGAGCAATACGCCGTTGAGAAATAGCCCCCATTTCACACAAAGCAAGAGCAATCTGATCAGCAGCAAACGCTACAGGCTCAGCATGAAAATTCCCCCCTGATACAACCTCACCATTTCTTAAAATCAACGGATTATCTGTAACTGCATTTGCTTCAATAACCAGTGTTTTTGCTGCTGCAAGCAAAATATCAAAACATGCCCCCATAACCTGTGGCTGGCAACGTATACAATAAGGGTCTTGTACACGCTCATCACCCCGTAAATGGGCTGCACGAATTTCTGAATCTTCTACAAGTTTTTCCAATGTTTTCGATACGGCAATTTGCCCATAATGGCCTCGTAAAATATGGATATCAGGGTGAAATGGCGCTGTTGACCCCATGGTAGCATCTGTCGTTAAAGCCCCTGCCAACAATCCACCACACAATGCCCGATAAGCTCGAAAAAGCCCAGCAAGTGCAAGTGCTGTTGATGTTTGAGTCCCATTAATAAGAGCCAGACCTTCCTTTGCCTCTAAAATAATAGGGGATAATCCTGCTTTCTCTAAAGCAAGCGCTCCACTCATACGAATGTTTTGAAAAAACGCTTCTCCTTCTCCCATCATAACAGCTGCCATATGAGCAAGTGGAGCAAGATCACCTGAAGCGCCAACAGAGCCTTTTTCTGGAATGACAGGAATAACGCCCTTTTCAAGCATATTTTCCAGCAAATTGACTAATTCTAGACGAACTCCAGAAGCTCCCCTTCCTAAAGAGATAAGCTTTAAGCTCATGATCAAACGCACAATATTTTCAGCTAAAGGCTCTCCTACCCCACAGCAATGGGATAAAATAAGATTTCTCTGTAAAACAGTAACTTTGTCCGCATCAATTTTAATGGAAGCCAGTTTCCCAAAGCCAGTATTAACACCATAGACAGGCTCGCTTCCAGCAGCAATTTCAGCAATGCGCTGCGCTCCTTTCTCGATAGCTAAATGCGTGTCATGATGAAGTTTACTCACTTCACCATTAAAATAAATAGCTTCAAGTTCGCTAAGTGTTACCTCACCCGGTTTTAGTATAATCGTCATAATTTTCTTTCTTTATTCAATTAAAGTATAATTCTTAACATTATTAACCCTTCTATAAAACCTATAAAATAAAAAAGATATAATCTCTCTTTGAATGAAAATGCTTTTTTAAAAGCCATTCCTTAGGATGAAAATAGCATGATACTGATGTTCATTCCCTAAAAATTAACAATTCCCTCTCATACAATACCTATTCCAATCCCTATATCACGATGGACAAATGCTTTTTATTCTTAAAAGGGAGAAACATGATCTTAAATAAAGTGAGGAAGGCAGCGAGGAGGATAGTGATCATAATCATCAGCTAATCCGTAAAACTTTTCATTTTGCATTTTGCAATATAGAGTTTTTCACCTTCTTCATAATTGTTGCTATCCATAATTTAAAAGCCTTTTTATCCAATAGGTTAAGCTTATCTTCTAAAGGAAGAAAAATGGGAACGGCCTCTTCTTTTTATAAGCTTGATACCGACATTCTCCCCTTCCTCAATTGTTATTTTCTACGTTCTGAAATAAAAAAGTCCTATGAAAATAATATAATTTTCTGTAAAGAATAATTGATATGAATAGCGTTGATCTTTTATAAGATGACATTTATACTCTCACTATTATTTTCATATCAACAAGTGACTTAAGCGTACTAAAAACGCAGAGATATGTTAATTTATTGATAACAATAGCTGTTTATAAAATTCAAAATACTTTCCACCAGTAAGATAAACCCTATATGATACATAAAATATCTGTGGAGACCTCTTTATGTTAAATGGACAAACTTCTTCAATGTTTAAAATATTAAAACAATTTTCAATCATTATTTTTTTGGTAGGGTTCATACCATTTTTAAGTGGCTGCGGATTTAATACGATACCAACAAATGAAGAAAAAGCACACGCCGCATGGAGTGAAGTGCTCAATCAATACCAGCGCCGTACAGATCTCATCCCCAATCTTGTAGAAACAGTTAAAGCTTACGCAGCCCATGAACAAAGCGTTTTCACAAATGTCATTGAAGCACGTGCCAAAGCAACACAAGTCAACATTAATGCAGATATGTTGAATAATCCGGAAATTATGCAGCAATATCTCAAAAATCAAGCAAATTTATCAAGTGCCCTTTCGCGACTTATGGCAGTTGTCGAAAACTATCCGGATCTTAAAGCAAACCAGAACTTTCTTGCTCTTCAATCACAGCTAGAAGGAACTGAAAACCGTATCTCCGTTGCACGCCGCGATTATATTGAAACGGTTCGTGCCTACAACACGGCCCTCAAAACAATGCCAACAATGATTTGGGCAAAATTATGGTTTCGTGACGCTAAACCGATGCCAACTTTTACCATCGATACGGATAGTCAACAAACTCCAAAGGTTAATTTTAATTAATGAAATCGTTTGAACACGCTATAAAACGTCGTTTTTTTCGACGTTTATGGATTTCTTTGAGCATTCTTTACTTGATCATTACATGGGGGAATGTCACTCACGCACACACTCAATTTCCTCCCTTAACCGGCTATATCAACGATATGGCTCATTTACTTGACCATGCAACAAAGAGAAATTTAACGGAAAAACTCGCTACACTCGAAGAACAAACAGGAGATCAAATTGTTCTTGTAACGCTCCCTACTCTTTTGGGCAATGATATAGAGACATACAGCAATTCTCTTTTTCGCACATGGAAGTTAGGTCAAAAAGAAATCAATAATGGCGTATTAATCGTCATTGCCCCTAATGAACGTGAAGCACGTATTGAAGTAGGCTATGGTCTGGAAGGAGAACTAACAGATGCCATTTCCTCTGTCATCATTAATAGCTTTATGATTCCTCATTTTCGTGAAGGAAATTATCAAAAAGGAATTGTCGAAGCCGTTCATGCAATTATCAAAGTGATCACACAAAGCGATGCTGATTTTTCTTTTCGACTCAAACAAAAAGCTAAAGCTGTTGAAGAACAACGTAAACAAGCTGCGAAAGAAGAAATGATTATAAATACAATCATGTTTTTCATTCTCTTTATAGCCATGGGGTTACCCATTCTTGCTATGATTTTTGGTCAGAAAATAGGTCCACGAAAGTATCTTTGGATGGGTATTGTCTTCACACCTTGGTTTTTAAACTTAAATACGAAGGGTAGAGATTCTGGTGGAATTTTTGGTGGACATTCAGGAGGAGGAGGATTCAGAGGTGGTGGTGGATCATCAGGTGGTGGTGGTGCAACAGGAAGATGGTAAAACGAACGTAACGCGTTTTTTTTAATAAAATTCATTACATTTCTCATTAAAAATTCATTGCATTTCTCATAAAGTGTCTCTTAATCTTACGCTTTTGTTATTTTTCTGATTACAATACAAACTCAAACATTAAGATAAATATTGCTAATGACATTTAAATTGAAACATACGGATCGTAGTCACTTATCACATCATTTTAATGCAATTCTAGGGAATCCACCCGTTGAATGGAAAATAAGTGATCATTTGGTTGAATATCCTGAAGCGCTGCGTTACATGCAGGAACGTGTGGAAAAAATTCTTGCAAAAACGGCCCATGAACAGGTTTGGCTTCTTGAACACCCTTCCCTTTATACTGCGGGTACGAGTGCAGATAAAAAGGATCTTTTAGCGCCTCATTTATTTCCTGTTTACGAAGCAGGACGTGGAGGTGAATTTACCTATCACGGACCAGGACAGCGTATTGCTTATATTATGCTTGATCTTAAACGCCGAAAACAAGACATCCGTGCTTTCATTAGTGCATTAGAAGAATGGATCATACAAATGCTTGCGCGCTTTAATATTAAAGGCGAACGCAGAGAAGATCGCGTTGGTGTCTGGGTTAAACAATCTCATGGTCCATCAAAGCAAAATGATCTTTCTTCCGAAGATAAAATTGCAGCGATTGGCATTCGAGTGCGCAAATGGATAAGTTTTCATGGCGTCTCTATCAATGTTAATCCTAATTTAGCCCATTATTCAGGAATTGTTCCTTGTGGAATTACAAACCACGGTGTAACAAGCTTTCTTGATCTAGGGTGCCCTGTAACAATGCATGATATTGATATTGCTCTCAAACAGGCTTTTGAACAAATTTTTGGTCCAACAATTGATGTTTCCTAGCTGCATTGATTTTTAAATAAAAAACAGGCATAAAATTTATTCTAATAAATATTTTATTTCATGAGGTAGATAGTTAAACGCTATGAGCGATAACAACAAGGATCTTTTTAGTATTTTAAATAAAGCCCAATCTAGGGTCAATACAAAAGAAAGCACTCTGCAGTCTCCAACGAAATCAAAAGCGATGATTTCAAAAAAAAGTGCAAAAAATACACAAGAAGACGACTATAATGCCCTCTCTATTCGCGTGCTTGAGGGTTTAGAGCCTGTACGTTTACGCCCTGGAATGTATATTGGTGGAACAGACAGTAAAGCACTTCACCATCTATTTGCCGAAATTATTGATAATGCGATGGATGAAGCTGTGGCTGGTTATGCAGACTCCATTGAGGTCTCATTAGATAAGAACGGTTATATAACCGTTACAGATAATGGACGTGGTATTCCTGTCGAAAATCATCCTCAAATGCCTGACAAATCAACTCTAGAAGTTATTATGACACAACTCCACTCCGGAGGAAAATTTGATGGAACAGCTTATCAAACTGCGGGCGGACTTCATGGAGTAGGAATTTCTGTCGTCAATGCCCTGTCAGATAATATGGAAGTTGAGGTTGCACGAGAACGAAAACTTTACCGCCAACGTTTTTCACGTGGTATTCCTCAATCTGGATTAGAAGATTTGGGAGATGTTTACAATCGTCGTGGTACACGTGTTCGTTTTCATCCTGATGGTGAAATTTTTGGTGAAAAAGCAGCTTTTGATCCGGAAAAAATTTATCAGATGGCGCGCTCCAAAGCCTATCTTTTTGGCGGTGTAAAAATTCGCTGGACTTGTGATCCCGTCATACTTGAAGGCGTAAAAAATATTCCTGAAAAGGCTGTTTTTCATTTTCCCAATGGGCTTAAAGACTATTTACTCGCATCGTTAAAAGATGAATATCGCGTCACGTCAGAAATTTTTTCTGGAAAAACACAACAAAATAATGGTCATGGCTGTGTTGAATGGGCCATCGCTTGGCATGGTGGAGATCCTTGTGTGCAATCTTATTGCAATACTATTCCCACCGGAGAAGGAGGAACGCACGAAACAGGACTGCGTCAAGCTCTTTTACGTGGATTGAAATCTTACGCTGAGTTAATAGGCAACAAGCGCGCAGCGATCATTACATCAGATGATATTATGATTTCAACAGCCGCAATACTTTCTGTCTTTATCAGTAATCCTGAATTTGTTGGACAAACAAAAGATCGATTAGCAACCATTGAAGCACAGCGTATTGTTGAGAATGCAATCCGTGATCCTTTTGATCATTGGTTGGCAAATTCCCCCCAAGAAGCAACAAAACTTCTCGATTGGGTTATTGAACGTGCTGAAGAACGTGTTAGACGCCGCCAAGATAAAGAAATCAGTCGAAAAACAGCTGTCCGTAAATTACGTCTGCCCGGTAAACTTGCAGATTGTAGCCAAAACCATGCTACAGGTGCTGAATTATTCATTGTTGAAGGGGATTCTGCAGGAGGATCTGCTAAACAAGCAAGAAATAGAGCCAACCAAGCAATTTTACCTCTTCGTGGCAAAATCCTCAATGTCGCCAGTGCTGCCCATGAAAAAATGAGCTCAAGCCAAACAATTAGCGATCTTATCCTTGCTCTTGGTTGTGGAACACGCTCTAAATATCGTGAAAAAGATCTCAGATATGAACGTATTATCATCATGACAGATGCAGATGTTGATGGTGCTCATATTGCCTCACTGCTCATTACCTTCTTTTTTCAAGAAATGCCTGATCTTATTCATCAGGGACATTTATATCTCGCCGTCCCTCCCCTTTATAGAATATCGCAAGGAGGGAAAGTTGCTTATGCACGCGATGACATTCATAAAGATGAATTGCTCAAAACTGAATTTACGGGAAAAGCGAAAATTGAAATCGGGCGTTTTAAAGGGCTGGGTGAGATGCGCGCAGAACAACTTAAAGAAACAACAATGCATCCTCAAAAACGTACATTACTTCGTGTCTCTATTGATGCCGTAGAAATGCAAGAAACGAAAAAGACTGTAGAAAGTCTCATGGGAACAAAACCAGAAGCACGATTTCGTTTCATACAAGAAAATTCCACTTTTGCTTCTAATTTAGACATCTAATGTAAAAAATACCTTTTTTAAACCACTGCAGCAGCGTCAATCACGCGCAATTGCGGATTGATCGTTCCATTCCAATAATTCAAACTAAGATGACCAGCTAAATGGATCATTTCACCAATATTTTCAGAGAGAAAATGACCAAGCGCGGTTCCTACAGCACGAAAAGCTATTCCTTGCAGTTTTTTTCCTTCCACATTAGATACAATAAGGCGAAGATGTCCTTTACCAACTTCAGATAAATTCATTAATCGATGAGAGGGTAGAACAAAAACAGGTGTTGCATTCCCTGTCCCAAAAGGTCCCGCCTTTTCAAGCAGCTCAAATAGCGCTTGATTAACACCAGAAGCAGAAAGAGCACCATCTATACTAAGAGACTTTTTTGCATGCAACTGTGAAACCATTACAGAAACTTTTTCTTCTAGCCATTTTCGAAAAATTTCAATTTTCGTCGATTGAATTGTAATTCCTGCTGCCATACTATGCCCCCCTCCTTTTTCTAATAAATTGAGTGTAACAGCTTCACGAACGAGTGCACCTAAATCTATGCCATTAATTGAGCGTCCCGACCCTACGCCATTTCCATCTTCCTTCAAAGCAATAGCAAAAACAGGACAAAAAAAACGCTCTTTGAGGCGGGATGCAAGAATACCAATAATTCCCGGATGCCATTCTTGATGAGAAATGACAAGTGATACTGGTGTTTTTTGATCTTGATAAAGAGAAGCAATATAAGATTCCGCCTGTGCTAATTGAATGTTCTCCATTTCTTGGCGTTCTTGATTAAGCTGATCTAATTGTTCTGCTATTTTTTCCGCTGCATCTTTATTCTCACAGCTAAGCAAACGTGCTCCCAAAGCTTGATCACCGATGCGCCCTCCTGCATTAATTCTAGGGCCTAACAAAAAACCTAAATGAAAACTATTAAGTGGCTCCCCTATCCGTGCAACCTTTGTCAAAGCTGCTATCCCTGGATTATGCATAGAACGAGCAACTTGCAGTCCTTTTACCACAAAAGCACGGTTAACCCCCTGTAATGGAACAACATCACATATAGTTGCCAATGCAACAAGATCAAGCATACTGAGAAGATCAGGCAGTTGACCTTCAAATTGTTTTTTCCGCAACAAATGAAGAACCCAAGCTAATGTAACAAAAACAACACCCGCTGCACATAAATGCCCTTGTCCAGAAAAATCATCAGGACGATTAGGATTGACAAGAGCAACAGCTTCTTGATGAATCTCTGACATTTGATGATGATCTAAAATCACAACATCAGCACCTGCAAGCCTCGCCGCTTTTACAGCATCTGGACTATTGGCACCACAATCAACAGTGATAATTAAACGAGCCCCTTCTTGCACGAGCATTCTCATTGCCTGTTCATTCGGTCCATAGCCTTCAATAATACGATCAGGAATATAAATTCTGACTTCAATCCCAAAATAACGAAAAAAACGCGCTATGAGTGCTGATGCGCATGCACCATCAACATCATAATCACCAAAAACAGCAACCTGTTCCTGATTGAGAAGAGCCTTAACAATACGCTCTGCTGCACATTGCATATCTCTAAAACTTTCTGGATCCGGCATAAGCGTTCGCAATGTTGGATTAATAAAAGAAACAGCTTCAGTTTCATCTACATCTCTTGCTGAAAGGACTCGCGCTAATTGATCTGGAAAACCGAACTTTTGAGAAATAGCACGCGCATTATTTATCCCTTGAACATCAAGAGCATCTAACCACGCTTGACCACAAGCAGAAAATTCAACATTGAGAAAATAACGAGACAACTGCATCGTTATTTATTTTATAATGAAGATCAATAAAATACAATCACGCGTTAAAGATAAAATAGCCTTTTGTAACATTCCTTTTAAGTTTAAATTGTCCATAAACTTATTTCAATAAGGTATTATAATACCTCACTCATAAAGCACTGTTTTATAAAGTTTTTATTTTCTCTTGACGTAAAGAGAAAGACATTATATCAGGATAATCAATATGCGTTAAATATTTCGCTGTGCTAACAATTTTCAACGCAAACAATGAAAATGCCCTCATGCTACAGGGGCTTTAATTAAAGGATACTTCTATGGCAACTTTTTCACAAAAGCCAACTGAAGTGGTGAAAAAATGGGTTATTATTGACGCAGAAAACCTTGTTTTAGGGCGTCTTGCCACATTTGTTGCAAACCGCTTACGTGGTAAACATAAAGCTACATTTACGCCACATGTTGATGATGGTGACAATGTTATTGTCATCAATGCCGATAAAATAGCTCTCACCGGTAAGAAATATACGGATAAAAAATATTATTGGCATACCGGCTATATTGGTGGAATCAAAGAACGTACAGCGCGTCAGCTTCTTGAAGGACGTTTTCCCGAACGCGTTGTTGAAAAAGCTGTAGAACGTATGATTCCGCGTGGCCCCCTTGGTCGCCGTCAATTGAAGAATCTCCGTGTTTACGCTGGAAGCCAACATCCGCATGAAGCACAACAGCCCGAGTCTCTTGACGTTAGTGCTTTAAACCGCAAAAACAAAAGGATTGCTTGATTATGGCTGAAATTAATTCTCTTGCTGAGCTCAGTGTCGTAACAAATACTGTGGAAGCTCATGAAAATACCGCTCCTGTCCATGTGCAAAAGCTTGATTCACAAGGGCGTGCCTATGCAACAGGAAAACGTAAAGACGCTGTTGCTCGCGTATGGATTAAACCAGGTTCTGGAAAAATTACCATTAACAACAAAGAATTTGACAAATATTTTGCTCGTCCTGTTTTGAGAATGATTCTTCGTCAACCAATTGTTGCAACAAATAGGGATACCCAATTTGATATTATTGCAACCGTTGCAGGTGGAGGTCTTTCTGGACAAGCTGGTGCAGTACGTCATGGTATTTCCAAAGCTTTAACCTATTACGAACCAGAACTTCGCCCAATTTTGAAAAAAGGGGGATTTCTTACCCGCGATAGCCGTGTCGTTGAACGTAAAAAATACGGTAAAGCAAAAGCACGTCGTTCTTTCCAGTTTTCGAAACGTTAATTTCAATATTTGTGCAATATATAGAGCCCCGTTTGCATCGGGGCTTTTTTCGCTCTGCTAAAACAGACTTTTAGATGAATGCAGGAAAAAATCTTATACCACTTAGAAGAGAATAAGAGTATAAAATAACAACTTCTCTTAAAACAAAAAGTAAGAAACATAAACCAAAAATAAAAAACTCTTTTCAATTTTTAAAGTCTGTTTTGGAAACTAAAATATATTCCCGCTAAAACACAAAAATATTTGCACAATAACTTTAGCAATCCCGTAAGCCTTTCAATGCCTTTTTCTATCATCATTTAACAAAGAGCTTTAATCCACAAAATGTTTCACCATTGTAATAAAATGAGGAACAGAAATAGGCTTTGACATATATTCTTCACATCCACTTGCTCGAATTCGCTCCTCATCTCCCTTCATAGCAAAGGCTGTTACAGCAACAACAGGGATTGATCTCAATTCCTCATCTTCTTTTAATTGTTTAATGACATCTATTCCGGAAACCTCTGGCAACTGGATATCCACAAGGATAAGAGATGGCATCGATGAACGCGCCAAATCTAATGCCATAAGACCATTACGTGTTTCAACAGTTTCATAGCCACTCGCTTCTACAAGATCACGGAATAACTTCATATTAAGCTCATTATCTTCCACGATCATGACTTTTTTTGACATTCGTATAACTCCACCTTTCTCAGATAAAACAGAGAAATAGAAATGAATCCCCATTCTCTTTGCTTAAGGATAAAATGATAAAAAAAATTGTAAACCACAAAGAGGCAAAACGCTTTCAATAAAAGCATTTTTTGCAAATATTTTTAAGACGCATCAGTATGCTTTTTCAGTCATTAAAAAGAAAATCCACATAACCATAAGATTGTATTACTCTGTGTTTTTCAAGTGGATACACAAAGTTTATGAGTATCTCAATTAAAGTATATGCATTATGCGTGTTTTGAAGAGAAAAAATTTAATTAACTTTAAAAGCCAGCTAATTATTTAAATTTAATGCGCCCTATTCTGCCATCCTACAAACAATATCTTAATGATATAAAAAAATAAATTTATCAATAGCACTAAAAACATAAACCGTGATTTGAAATCACGGTTTATGTAATATAAAACATCCAATAATAGAATAATTTAAAGTTCATCAAGGATTAAGAGCCCATGAGCTATAAGCAAAAGCATCAAATATTCTCCCACCTGTCGCTCTGTTTGGACTGGGTGGCTTTCTCGTAAAGAAATATACAAGATATGCGATTAAACCAAAAATCGCTGCCTCCATTCCCATTAAAGCCGCGACCTTTTGGACATTTTTGTCAGCCCTTTTTCCTCCAAATTGGTTCATAATCATATTAACAGCTTTATTAACCCCATTTTCTTGTGTCATTACAGAAATGAAACCAATATTTTGAAATCGATTATTTAAAGAATCGGCATTCGCACCAAAAACCTGTGAAAAGAAAATAGCCATTGCAACAACATACAATATACAATGCTTAAATATTTTCATCATAACCACCTATATACTATTTACTAAAATAAATTATTTTTACTGTACCCTCTAAACAAAAAATACCGCATCATCTACCGATAATGTCTATTTATCTTCTGAAAAGAAGAATATAACATAAAATTTTAATTAATAATTTTATTTTAATTGTCATTTTATATTATATAATAACAATTATTTATACAATACATATTTATTTAATTCTGTCAATTATTTTATATGTGTTTTTAAATTGTATAATATAGTGATAAAATATAATTAATTTATTGTTTTTATTATACTTTTATTTTTAAATAATATATATAATTAAATTTTAAAATATAAAAAATATTATATTGTTGTTTTTTAGTTACACAAAATGATTTTTTATTTTTATATAAAATAGTAAGATATTTATTTTAAATAATTTATTTAAATATTATCAAATAATAGTTTATCCTTATTATAAATTGAGAATAAATAGCTAATTAAGTAAAATTTAGCATAAGAAAAATTTTACGCCTTTATTTGAAAAAAATAAATGAAATAAGATAAGAGAAATGACATTTATAGATTCGCTCAATCTAAATCTGTAAAGCCATTATAAATTTCAACTATTTTACAGTCATTTATTTCTACAAAATCGCGGAATAACTTGCATATTAAGTTCATTATCATCTAGTATCATGGTTTTTGATATTAATATAGCTCGACGCTTTTAAGATAAAACAGATAATGAATATACACATTCTCTCCCTACCAAAGACAAAATAAAATGATAAAAATGTAAACCATAAAAATCTCAACAATACCGAATAAAATTATCGCAAATATTTGTAATGCCATGCATTATATTTCTTCAGTTTATAAAAATAAAATCCACCATAGCCGTAAAATTTTTATCGTATATTTTTTAGATGAATATATAAAATTCGTGGATATCAAATGATATCCATATTTTCATCGTAGAAAAGCTATCAATCACAAAATTTAACTCAAATGCACATTTTGAAGAGAAAAAAATTACGTAACTTTAATACGCATAGATTTTTTTGATCTATAAACAATCGGTAGTTTATATGCCCAATCAAAAATTTATTTTTGTGATCGTATATTGTCTCAAACGTTTTTTGTTATACATCAATACGAGCTATGCAATAACAAATCAAAATAGAACTTATCTATGAATTTTAAATAAAACTTTAGAATGAATCACCTATGCTATTAATGCATTGCTTAAATGCAAAAGCAATGACAACACTGGAAAAAAGCTCATTATAAATGCTAATAACTTAACAGCATTGATTCTCTCTTCTTTATATAATTTTTAGAAAATTTGGTAGGGAGATATGAATGATAGGCAAAAAAAGTTCTCAATCTCTATATCACAAATCATATTTTTATCACTGTTAATTAAAAAAATATGATCGTTATCAGTTTATTTTACAACATCAAATGAACGCATTATTTTTGTTTATTGAAAAAGAAGCTGTCTGAATTTATTTTTCTCTTTATTTCTTTAGCCAAAATTAAAAACATAGTTTTATTAATAACATGTCTCATAAGCTCTATAGAAAAACCGTTAAATAAAATTATAAATAATTAATAAAAATTTAATATAAATAAACCAAGTAAAATTTTATTTCATAAATAATATAGTATTAAATAAATTTAAATTGATAAAATATAATAATCTTATAACAGATAATATCAGCATAAATATAATTTTACGAATGATAATAAATTTTTCTTAGTTTATATTTTACTGAAACCTTTAGATTCATAGTACAATATAAATGAATATATAATAGTAATAAAAATAAGTATTTAATGCAATGATTTTATAATAACTTAAAAAAAATCCATCCACATTAATAATATCCACCATAACAATTAGAAACTAAAATGCTTAAATAATATCAATAAATACAATTTATTTTTAATGCATAAATTTATCATTTTAATTATTTAAAAGTTAATACTATAATAAAATATATTTATATATATTAAATTAACAAATAAAAAAATAAAAATTTATTTCTCATTATAAATAATATATATACTACAGAAATATAAAAGTATTATTTTTTATATAAAAATTAATAAAACAAAATAATAAAAAGAATACTATAAAAAATGAAATGACGGTTATTGATGATTTTTTTATAATATTATTTTTACTATGCTCTTGAGATCAATAATATAATTTAAATAAAGATATACATATAAGCAGCTCACATATCGATACAAGTAAATCATGAATAATATTAATATTATTTAAAATATCCATAACACTTAAAATTTCTGAATTAAAATATAGAGAATTATAAATAACATATCATTGAAAACTATCCTACAAATATTTGTAGACGTGTTTTTTATTAACATATCTACAAAATTATTATGATTCCAGAGATATATTTCAGATATTCTATAAATTATCGTACACAATTATAAAGATGATGCACAGCTCCAAAAGCTCCCCCCATCACAGCGCCATTTATTGTACCACCCAATGCACCTAGTGCCATACCCGCTTCAGCAGTCCCCAAGATTGTCGGTGCAGCTGCCCCCCCTGTTGCAACTGTCGCAGCCACTCCTGCCAACCCTCTAAGTATAGCGCCTCCAACCGCCCCAACAGGCGCCATTATCGCTGCTCCTGTTTGTCCTGCCGTTTTCATTGCATCCCAATAACCCGCAGAACGACATGAATTACCTGAATCAGGTGATGAGCTTGAATTCCCCATTTTACTTCTTCTCTTATTAAAAATAACGTATCATATTGATACAATTAAGCAGGTATCACGTGCTTATAGCAATATCAAATATAATTTTAAATTAAAATAAAAACACCATATAAACAACAAACACATTATGTTTGTATTATATTTATACAAAATGTATATTTTAATTGAATAATAATACTGTTAAGATATAGCACATTAAGCTCTCTTTATCTTAAACAAAATCATAAAATCAAATGAGCCATGCGTACGAAAAATTAGGACTCTTCTCTTGATTTACAAGAAACTCTAGAAATATATTTATGATGATATTGAACTCAAGCTAGTTACTATTGTTTTGTGCTTTCTAGCTTATTTTTCAGGCGATTATCGACCGCATCTTGCCCTTTCTATCAGGCGACTTAGAAACTTTACTCAGTCAATTTTCTTATTATTTAAGAAAAAAATCACCAACATAACAATATATTGCACGAATAAAATCCACACGAATAACCACATTCTGCCCATGTAAAAATCACCCGTCTTTGACAATTTTTTAGTAACATAACCGCAACAAGAACAAATCCAGCCGTATTATGAAGTAATCTTGACACCATCTTATCATTGGTTTTTGTCATCAAGCTGCCATCTAAACTCAAACCAAAATTGATCTAAAACCAAGCAATTCAACTCTCTGATTTCTTTTATAAATTCTTTGCTCACAGCTATGGAAACACAGCCGATCTCACGCGTCAATGTATCTAACAAAAAGCCTCATGTGCAAATTTTATATGCCTTATATCGCCGGCATAAATAACGATAATTTATGGCACAATAAAATTATTCACTCAATTTTTTATTTTTATAATCAGGCTAACGTTCATCTCATCCCCCTAATCCATTAAATTGACGAATTGTTTTCTTATAACTTATGAAAGTCATAGCAATGGAAAGAAAAGCGCTCAACAGAAGATATTCAATATCCCATTCGCCTTTACCAAGCAACAGGGACACAGGCAAAGAAGCAGAAAAAGCCATGGGAAGCATAAACAAAAGCCATTTTACAAGATTTAAGGGATAAATTGCTATTGGGACAAATGAAAGCTCGTAAATCATTTCATGAAAATATTCGACAGGCATTTTACGACTGGTAACAAATGTTATAAAATTAAACATCATGAAAAAACAAATATTGACGATAAAAACACAAAATATTGCAACAATAAAAGAGATCCATCTATGCTTAAGATCAGACATATCCGGTAATGATACGAATAAATAGGCACTCACATACAGAACAAATAGCTTGATCAGATTAAGTGGTTTACACCAACCAAACAACATCAACAACCCAATTGAAACAGGCTTTATCAAGTATGGCTCAATTTTACCATCCGCTACTTTTTCAAAAAACGTTTCAATAGAATGAGTGAAAATATTCAAAAATATCCCAAGTAAAACAAAAACAACAAAGATAAGATGAAGCTCATCTCTGCTATAGTTACCAATTCTTCCTGAAAAAGAAGCTATTCTATCAATAAATATGAATTGAATAAAATAATAACACAAAGAAAGAATAAACTCTCCCGTCAAATTCTTACCGTAAACAATCTGTCGGCGGATATTCAAGCTGATAAAATGAAGGATTATTTTCATCTCAACCACCTGCTCCATTATAGGCTTTCATTCCTTTATTCCAAGCAATATGAATTAAGAATAAAAGACACAAAATATAAGCAAAACTTCCGAAAATAAACTGCTGAAACAACGCTAAATTTTGTGTCGAGAAAAATTCGGCAGGCGCTGATATCATAAAACGATAAGGATTAAATTGCATAAGCGGAATAAGCCACACCGGCCAAAAAGATGGTGGTAAAAGAACACCCCCAAGAAGCGCCGAACTGAGAATACTCAATGAAAGTAATATATTGTACTCAATCACCCAAAAACTTAATAAGGCAATTCCAAAAGAAAGTAAAAAACAAAGCAATTGTGATAGAATAACAACCAGAAAAAAGAACAGAAAAGTGATAACCAATCCCCAAATATTTTCATAGGATAAAACAAGCTTTACAACAAAAAGAGCCAACAACGGGATGCTATATAATACGCTCTCACCCAAAAAGGTAAAAAGCATTTGTGTCATATATTGGAATGGCTTTGTGAGATAGACTTCTAATTGACCTTCTTTAACGTGATGAGAAAAAAACTTAATCACATTATAACCGTTATTTAAGCGTCCTAAGACTAAAGCAAATGCGTAATAATACATCATATCATAAAAGCTAAAGCCATTTATGGTGTTGACCGTATCAGAAAAAAGTGCATTCCATAATAGAAGTTGAATAATAAATGGCGAAAGTGTCCCAATAACAATATCCGTAAAAAACATGGCTCTATCACTTAGAACAGTGAGTAATCCATTCCTTGCATAGAAAAACATGCCAAAACAATGATTAAGTAAATTCTTTAAATTTAACACGAAGCATCTCTTCAAGTGAGGGAGTAGACACAGAGAATGTACCGTTGAATTGAGTTGTCATTTCCCGTATGAAATATGAATAATCTCCACGGGACAACGAAATCTCCAGTGAGCACTCTTCATTGTTCAGTTTTTTATCTTTTAAAGGCGCAGACAATTTTAACGAAAGTTCATCCATTCTCTTTACAGCAGCAGAAAGCGCTTGCAAATGTTCACAAAAAAAATGTCACGCGCACCAAAGAAGGAAGCATATTTTTAAAGGTATTAAGATCACCGTAAAATTGTTTTTTTCCTTTATGCAATAGAAGAATATCATCAACGTAGCCATCAATATCCCCCATATCATGACTTGTGATGATGTATCCCATACCTCGCTCTTTTTTGAGTTTTGTAAGCAGTTCCCTGATTTTGTGCTTAGAAGTAATATCAAGACCAATACTTGGCTCATCTAAGAACAACAATTTAGGTCTAAACGATAAATTAAAAGCCAATTCACTTTTGACCCTCTCACCCAAACTCAGCATCCGCACTGGCTTATCCATGATAGGCTCAAGTCCTAGCAATTCTGTAATCTCTTTAAGATCGCGGATAAAAGAGGCCCGTTCAAGACCATATAATGGTTGAATCATATCCAAACTGTAACGTAGTGGTAAATCCCACCATAAACAACTCTTATGACCAAAGACCACACCCAACTGCTTAAACAGATCTTTCTTAGTTTTATAGGGATTAGATCCTAGGACTTTAACACTCCCCTTATCAACGGCTTGTATACCAGAAAGTATTTTAATCAGTGTCGATTTACCTGCCCCATTCGCTCCAAGGATAGCAAGAGATTGTCCTGAAAACAGAGTAAAACTAATATCTTTCAGCACGTGATAATTTGTATATACAGGCTTAAAGAGAGAAAGAATTTTGTTTGTAACACCAGTTCCTCTGTCTATGCTGCGGTATATTTTTGAGACGTTATTAACATCAATCAATAATGATCCCATCAGTCCTCCTCATTTCAACTTAGCCCCTCTTGGAACATTCCCATAATCTCTGAATATCTAGTTTTGTTCACTGCTAAAATCCCCCCTCTCCTTAGAGCAATAAAAAGCAGCTGACACTTTAATCGCCAATTTTTAGTATGGCATCTTCAATGTGATAAATCTTCAATGAAGCATTAAGCTACTAAAAACTTGTTTCTTCTCTTGTGAAAGATAATCTTTCGAATAAATTCAGATAAATGAAGTAAACAGAAAAATATTGTAATTGAAAGAAGCACTTTGCTCATAAATTCTCATTGTGTAGACAAAGATATAAACCATAAATCTATAATAAGTATTCACACCACACAGATAACAGAACAAACCTGCTTGAAAACAAGAATTTTTTCGAGATGCTGCTCCCTTAAGAATTCCTGTAAAAGGATTCAATTATTTCCCATGAAAAAATCAAAAATTGCCGTTACTTTTTCAGTCAATATCCTTCAGATTTTATCTCATTCATCTTCCTCAACAGACACCTCTCCCCAATATATGACCTCTGTAGATAATTCAAAGGAACAGCTTCATAAGCCCAAGATTATTAAAGATACACCTTATCTAGAAATAACAATACAATCAATATGGATAAAGAACTGTAGAAAGAAAATTCATCATGCAAAAACACCATTTTCTCTTAGCGATTACTAAAGCTCTCTTCTAATGATGCCCTATCCATCTTAATCAAATTTATAGACAAAATTTGCATCAATCAAAAAAACACAAATGAAGTTTTTTATTCTGTTTCAGCGTCACGCTCATTAAAAGACAAAAGATTAAAACTTTGGACCATATGGGGTGGTAAAGGTGCAACAATATCCAATATACCACCTGAAGGATGAGGAATACGAATACGACGTGCATGAAGGTGAAGGCGGTTTTGAATTCCTCCTGGTAATGTCCAATTACTATCAGAAAAAAAATACTTTGAATCGCCAATGATAGGATGATCCATATGGGCAGCATGCACACGGAGCTGATGTGTTCTCCCCGTATAAGGTTCCATTTCAAGCCACGAAAGAGCCCGTCCACGCGACTCTAAAACGCGGTAGTAGGAAACAGCATGATGTGAATCGGGTGCCCCATGGTCACAAACACGCATTTTATCACCTTGTGCTGTCATCTCCTTAACCATCCATGTCGAGATTTTGTCCTGTTTTTTTTTAGGAACACCCCGGACCAACGCCCAATAAGTCTTTTTTGTTTCTCGCTCTCTAAAAGCAGCTGTTAAGGCCTGTGCAGCTCCCCTAGAGCGGGCAACAATAAGCACTCCTGATGTCTCGCGATCAAGGCGATGAACTAAACGCGGCTTTTCACCTTTTTTATTGCGCCACACCTCAAGCATACTGTCTATATGACGTGTTAAACCAGAGCCACCTTGTACAGCGAGACCTGCTGGTTTGTTAAAAACAAAGACCTTTGGATCTTCATAAAGCAGCATTTTTTTCAAAATGGTCCCATCATTCTGCCCACGAAGTGTTTTATCTGTTATTGGAAGATTTATCGTATCATCAAGAGGGAGAGGTGGAACACGAACAGACTGTCCCATACAAAGACGCGTATCAGCTTTAACACGTCCACCATCAACCCGTATCTGACCAGAACGCAACAATTTTTGTAAAGCTCCAAACCCAAGTCCTGGATAATGCACTTTAAACCAACGGTCTAAACGCATTCCATTCTCATCTGTCTCAACCTTTTTTATTTCGACACCTGCCATGAAAGTTCCCTTACCTGATAATTTTCCCTATCTAATATTTTTTTCCTGATAATTTTATTGATCTATTTTTTCACCCTTATGAACACAAAAATTCATATTTTCATTGGCGTTATCACACCATATTACAATGAGTATCCAAAATTGCCTTTTCTTAACGTTCAATTTTTATTAGTTAGAAATTTGAGTTTATAAAAATCAGTAGCCTTTACGCTTAACAGCGAATGGAGATCATTAATAGTGTCCTTATTCAAAACCTATGCACGTGTTCTCAGTTGCCTAAACAGAGAAAAAAATGCATCTCTTTTAATCTGTAACGCTAATGTTATGTTAGCGATTATCACCATCGCAGAACCTATTTTATTTGGACACGTTATTGATTCCATTACAGAAAAATCAGGAATCATCCCTACCCTTGCCATTTGGGTTTGTTTTGGCCTTTCCCATATCATCGCTTATGTCCTTGTTGCTCGTGGTGCGGACCGTTTAGCCCATAGACTCCGTTTAACGGTTTTAACAGAATCTTTTGAACGTATCATTGCCATGCCTTTAATTTGGCATCAACAACGCGGAACGTCCAACGCACTCCATACACTTTTGCGTGCAATAGACGCCATGTCAACCATATGGCTTGATTTTATGCGTCAACATCTTTCAACACTTGTCGCCTTATTGGTTCTCATCCCCACAGCCTTTAACATGAATTGGCGTCTTTCAATAGTCTTAGTTGTACTTGCCATCATCTATCTCTTAATTGCCCGTTTAGTGATGCGAAAAACAAAAGACGGACAAGCCGCTGTAGAATGCTATCATCATAACCTTTTTAAACATGTTAGTGATTCAATCTCTAATGTTTCTATTGTACAAAGTTATAATCGAATAAAAGAAGAAACATCCATACTGTACCAACATACAAATGACCTTCTTAAAGCACAAAATCCTGTTCTCAATTGGTGGGCGCTCGCCAGTGGCTTAAATAGAATGGCTTCAACAGTTTCAATCGTTTGTGTTCTTCTCCTTGGAGCTTTTTTTGTTGCAAGAGATCAATTAAGGGTAGGTGAAGTCGTTTCTTTTGTTGGATTTGCACAACTTATGATTAGCCGTCTCGATCAAATGAGCAATTTTATTCATTGTGCAATATCCTCACAAGCAAAACTGCAAGAATTTTTTGAAATGGAAGACTCAACCTTCCCTATCAACGAATCGCAAAATCTCCCTTCCCTCTCAAATGTTAAGGGTAGCATACAATTTCATCACGTTACTTATAAATTCCCAAATTCTTCTCAAGGTATTTTTGACATTTCCTTTGAAGTGAAAGCAGGACAAACGATTGCGATTGTAGGACCAACAGGGGCTGGAAAGACAACATTAATCAATCTGTTGCAGCGCATATATGACCCTACTTTTGGGCATATCTCCATTGATGGAATAAACATAAGCTCGATCAATCGCGAATCTTTACGCCAATCTCTAGCAACAGTTTTTCAAGATGCTGGTCTCTTCAACCGTAGTATTCGTGATAATATCTCAATAGGAAAAGAAAATGCAACAAACGAAGAACTTTGTGAAGCAGCAAAAATAGCAGAAGCTCACGATTTTATTCTAAAAAAAGCTGATTGTTATAACACAATAGTGGGCGAACGAGGATCTCAATTATCAGGTGGAGAAAAACAACGCTTAGCAATTGCACGTGCTGTTTTAAAAAATGCCCCCATTCTCATTCTCGATGAAGCAACAAGTGCTCTTGATGTTGAAACAGAAGCACGTGTCAAAGATGCTCTTGATTGCATAAGCCATAACCGCACCACTTTCATTATAGCACATCGCCTCTCAACAGTACGCAATGCTGATGTGATACTCTTTCTGGAACAAGGGTACTTAATTGAAAAGGGACACTTTCAAGAATTGATCGATAAAGGAGGCCGTTTCTCTAAATTTTTAAAAGCAAGCGGTTTAACACTCACACCATCAGAAAGAGAAAGAGAAGGAGAAAATGAAAACGTCATCTCCTTACATGAAGCCATAGCATCATAAAAATCACACTCTTCATAAATCTTATGCAAAAAACCTCTCAATGCAAAACATTGCAAAAATGCTCTGTTCATGGGTAAGCAAAAATTTCTAAGAATGCCATAATCTATTTTAAATGCAGCAAATGCACAGAGAAAAACTTGAATTAATATAAATATTTAGTTTATGCTGTATTTATCTGATTTATATGATTAATTTACGTTCCATAACTTGCAAGAAAAATCTGTTCTCTTACACATGAGCCGCAAAGGGAACCAATAAAACGGCTCTAAAAAACGAACCTCTTATGAAGAGCGAACAATAATTTAAGCAATCTGAAAGCAAAAAAATAATTAGCTTATAATTTCATAAGCTTAAAAAAACTGTTATGCACTAAATCCTGCGTTATCCTCTTCACAATTCCTCTTTTGAAAAAGAGATAGAGATTTTTCTTTTAAAATCAATAGAATAAATACTTTCTTTTATGAAAGATATGGTTCGTCTACATCATAAACAAAAGCATGAAGCACAACACAATCTTGCTAACGCCCCCCTTTTTTATCTTTACGATTTTATCTCTCTCTCAATGAGACGGTATCTGCATTTCAGCCAATACACCACACCAGACAAATATTCGTAATTCTTAAACGCTCTTCCAACACACCAATGTAAAAAAAAACCGATAAGGAAATTTTCTACTTTTTAAATTTTTCTAGAAAATCTTTTAGTGCTGCAAAGGCTTCATTAGCTTTGTTCCCGTCAGGACCACCAGCCTGCGCCATATCAGAACGCCCACCACCACCTTTCCCACCAAGCACACCAGAAAGAACACGAACGAGATCAACAGCGTTTAACTTATCCGTTAAATCATCGGTGACACCAACAACAGCACTCCCCTTGCCATCCTCTGAAATAGTGATAAAAGCAACGACCCCAGACCCAATCTGTTTTTTCCCAGAATCAACGAGCGCTTTAAGATCCCGTGGTGGAATATTATTTACAACACGTCCCATAAAAGAAAGTTCATTGATGATAGTAATATCACTTTGACCTCTTTCTGTTATTCCCCCACTCAATACCATTTTCTTACGCACATTATTCAACTCTTTTTCAAGTTTACGACGATCATCAAGCAAAACTCTCACCCGTTCTTCTAAATCAGAAGAAGAAGTTTTTAAAAGATCGGCAATTTCACGGATACGTACATCTTGGCGGCTAAGATAAAGACGCGCTGCGGCACCTGTTAAAGCTTCAATACGCCGCACTCCAGCTGAAACAGAACTTTCAGAAACAATATGAATCAAGCCAATATCGCCTGTTCTTTCCACATGTGTCCCTCCACAAAGCTCAATTGACCAATGCTTTTTTAATCCGCCCTGTTCAAGTGGCGCCCCCATAGAAACAACGCGAACTTCATCCCCATATTTTTCCCCAAAGAGTGCCATTGCTCCTTCAGAAATTGCCTCATCAACAGCCATGAGGCGCGTTATCACTTTATTATTTTGCAAAACAATCTCATTGGTTAAATCTTCTATTTTTTTTAATTCTTCTGCCGAAATAGCTTTTGGATGAGAAAAATCAAAACGTAATCGTTCTGGCGACACAAGAGAGCCCTTTTGAGTCACATGAGATCCCAATACTTGACGTAAAGCCTCGTGTAATAAATGGGTAGCAGAATGGTTCGCGCGGATTTTTTTACGACGAACAACGTCAACGGTTAATTGCACACAATCAGACCTCGCTGCCTGACCAGATTTAACTTCTCCAAGATGAATAAAAACACCATCAGCCTTTTTCTGAGTATCATGCACTTCAAAAATAAAATCTTCACCAGAAATGATACCGCTATCACCAATTTGCCCACCAGATTCGCCATAAAAAGGGGTCTGATTTAGCACAAAAATAGCTTTCTGCCCTGAAGAAACCTCATCAACAATTTTACCATCACACACAAGAGCTGTAAGAATACCTTCAGCTTTTTCTGTTTCATAACCTAAAAATTCTGTAACCCCTACCTGATCACGAACAGAAAACCAAATTGTCTCTGTTACAGCTTCACCTGAACCAGACCAATGGGCACGGGCTTCTTCTTTCTGGCGTTCCATTGCTTTATCAAAGGCATCAACATCAACAGATATTCCACGACGCCGAAGCACATCCTGCGTCAAATCAAGTGGAAAACCATAGGTATCATAAAGCTTGAAAGCAACTTCACCATTTAAATGATCCCCTTCCTTAAGCTTGGCACTTTCTTCATTTAACAAACCCAGCCCCCGTTCAAGCGTTTTACGAAAACGTATTTCTTCTAATTTTAAAGTTTCCGAAATCAAAGATTCAGCCCGCACCAATTCGGGATAAGCTTGTCCCATTTCGCAGATGAGAGCAGGCAAAAGCTGCCACATTAAAGGTTCTTTAGCACCAAGAAGATGCGCATGACGCATAGCACGACGCATAATGCGACGTAAAACATATCCCCTTCCCTCATTGGAAGGAAGAACACCATCCGCAATCAAAAATGCAGATGAGCGAAGATGATCAGCAATAACACGATGGCTCGCCACAAAATCCCCCGTTGCCTCAACACCTGTTATCTTTTCTGATGCTCCAATTAATACACGAAAAAGATCAATGTCATAATTATCATGAACACCCTGTAAAACAGCAGCAATACGCTCTAATCCCATACCGGTATCGATAGAAGGATGAGGCAAATCAACACGCTCTTCCTTAGAAAGCTGCTCATACTGCATAAAAACAAGGTTCCAAATCTCAATAAAGCGATCACCATCTTCTTCCATACTTCCAGGGGGACCACCCAAAATTTCATCACCATGATCATAAAAAATCTCCGAACAGGGACCACAAGGGCCTGTTTCTCCCATTGACCAAAAATTATCAGCTGTCGCAATACGAATGATTTTTTCATCTGGAAGACCTGAGATTTTACGCCATAATTCACAAGCAACATCATCACTTTGATAAACTGTTACCAACAATTTATCTTTTGGTAGACAAAACTCTTTTGTTAAAAGATCCCATGATAAAAAAATGGCCTCTTCTTTAAAATAATCACCGAAAGAAAAATTCCCCAACATTTCAAAAAACGTATGATGGCGCGCCGTATAGCCAACATTATCAAGATCATTATGTTTTCCACCCGCACGAACACATTTTTGTGCTGTTGTCGCCTTTTTATAAGGATACTGTTCAAGTCCTGTAAAAACATTTTTAAACTGCACCATTCCTGCATTTGTAAACATGAGTGTAGGATCATTGCGTGGAACAAGTGGGCTAGAAGAAAGAACTTGATGCCCATGACGATGAAAATAATCCAAAAATGTTGACCGGATATTATTAACACTATTCATATCTACACCTGCAGAATACCGCAAAAACCTTAAAAGAAAAATCTCCCCATTAAATATCCTCTTTGCCACGCATGGAGTCAATTTAATCAAAGAACGGAATATTTATTAAAAAAAATTGAGAAAAAATGACTGTATATTTAAAAACTCAAAAAAATAAAAAAAGAAAACATCTTAAATAAAAAAATTATAGACGAAAAAACAGCCTATCAAAGGACTTCATCACCTTCCGTATTTTCAGACCCTGCATTTTCTAACAATTCAATCGCAATCAAACCAGCATTTTGACGCAAAGCCGTTTCAATTTCTGCCGCTATTTCTGCATGTTCGCGTAAAAACTGTTTTGCATTTTCACGTCCCTGTCCTAAGCGTTGAGAATTATAAGAAAACCACGAGCCAGATTTTTCTACGATACCCACTTTGACTCCTAAATCAATCAATTCACCTAGCTTGGAAATCCCTTCTCCATAAATAATATCAAACTCAACCTGTTTGAAGGGAGGAGCCAACTTATTCTTCACCACTTTAACACGAGTCTGATTGCCAACAATCATATCCCGATCTTTAATAGAGCCAATACGGCGAATATCCAAACGAACAGAAGCATAAAACTTTAAAGCATTTCCTCCCGTTGTTGTTTCAGGCGAACCAAACATCACACCAATTTTCATGCGAATTTGATTAATAAAAATCACCATACAGTTAGAGCGAAAAATAGAAGCTGTGAGTTTCCGCAAAGCTTTGCTCATCAATCGCGCCTGTAATCCTGGTAAAGCATCACCCATTTCACCATCAATTTCTGCTCGCGGTGTTAAAGCTGCAACAGAATCCACAACAAGCACATCAACGGCCCCAGAACGAACCAATGTCTCTGTAATTTCCAACGCCTGTTCACCAGTATCTGGCTGAGAAATGAACAAATTCTCTAAATCAACCCCAAGCTTACGCGCATAGATAGGATCAAGCGCATGTTCAGCATCAATAAAAGCGCAAATTCCCCCTCCTTTCTGAGCCTCAGCAATAGCATGCAGCGCCAATGTTGTCTTTCCAGAACTTTCTGGTCCATAGATCTCCACAATACGCCCCTTGGGTAACCCACCAATCCCTAAAGCAATATCCAAGGATAATGATCCTGTTGGAACTGTTTCAATTTCAATAACTTGCTCTTTTTGCCCAAGACGCATAATCGAGCCTTTACCAAAAGAACGTTCAAT
This sequence comes from Bartonella kosoyi, assembly GCF_003606325.2. Taxonomy (NCBI): domain Bacteria; kingdom Pseudomonadati; phylum Pseudomonadota; class Alphaproteobacteria; order Hyphomicrobiales; family Bartonellaceae; genus Bartonella; species Bartonella kosoyi. Next base: position 846,322 of record NZ_CP031843.2, on the reverse strand, counting down.
TTGTGAGAGAGCAGCATCGAGAGCTTTTGTTTTATCCACGATTATATCCTTGACCGACTCATAATAATCTAACACTTAAAGTGTATATTGCCCTTTTAATTTAACTAAAGCCTTGAGTTTAGATTTTCACAGACTATTTTCATTTCTATCCACACGTCATGTCTATAACATATCATGACCACCAAAATAAAGAACTGGCATTCGCTATCTTATGACACAACATAAATTCCAAATAAAATAATACTTTCTATAAGAGAGCAAGTTAACACATTTATCTCTCTCTAGAAAAGAAACAATTTAAATTTCAACACAATGTTTAACCTTCCTGCTTACCCCTATGTCCCTAAGAAAAAACGCCCCCCTTAATCGCATAAAAACGCCTCATCAATCAAAACCACCCCCTATTACATCAAAGAACAGAACACCTTTGTGTTGCATATTCACACGCTTTTTTAAGAAGCATCTTTCAACGCTCGTTATACCCATTTTGTGACAGCACTCATGAAATGATGTATGCAAAATGTTGAGTACCAACCTCTTTACGCTTGGAACAACTCAGCACCACGATCATTACACCACCACACACTTTCCCCCCAATGTTGCGATGGCTCTCAACATTTGAAATTCTTTATAAAAGCTATTTTTAGTTTTTTCCTGTACAGTTTTTATCACATGTCAATCCAGCATGTAATATACAAACGAATGGTTATGATTGATGAGATTTGGAACGAAAATATCATACAGTATTTGAGCTCTCATTCAACATACAAAACAGTGGAACATCACTATAAATCAATATCTTAGTCAATTAAAACCACAAAAATAAAGTAGCTTTAAGAGTTGAATGACATATTTCCTAAATTTGAATCCATAAAAAGGTATGCCTTTGAAGAGATCAAAAAATTGTTCTACGATAATGCAACAAGTGTTTAAATATAAACTAAAGTTCATACGACGACATGAGGAATAAAAAATAAATTCAAAATCAATAAAAAATGTGTTCCAATCCCAATTTTATGGTTGGTTTTTACGTTTTTTGCGCAATTGTTTCCACCATTCAAGACGCTTCACAATTTCACGCTCAAATCCACGCTCAACGGGTTTATAATAACTCTGGCGCCCAAGTTTTTCAGGAAAATATTCTTGTCCAGAGAAAGCATCCGGTTCATCATGGTCATAACAATACCCCTCTCCATACCCTTCCTCCTTCATCAACTTCGTCGGTGCATTAAGGATATGTTTAGGAGGTGGTAAAGAACCATTTTTTTGTGCACAACGCCGTGCAGCTTTATACGCGAGATATGTCGCATTTGACTTTGGTGCAGTTGCAACATAGAGACATGCCTGTGCCAAAGCCAATTCTCCTTCTGGTGACCCTAAATAATCATAAGCATCTTTTGCCGCATTACAAATAACAAGAGCTTGAGGATCCGCCAAACCAACATCTTCAACAGCCATACGAACCAATCTTCGCCCAATATAGAGAGGATCTTCACCAGCATCTAACATACGTGCTAAATAATAAAGCGCCGCATCAGGATCAGAGCCACGAACAGATTTATGCAACGCTGAAATGAGATTATAGTGCCCATCTCGTCCTTTATCATAAATGGGTGCACGACGCTGGATAACTTTTTGCAAAGCACCAGCATCAAGAATTTCTCCCGAGCGCGCAACAGACCAAACTTCCTCTGCTAATGTCAATGCTACCCGTGCATCACCATCAGACATCCCTATCAAAACGTCTCTAGCACCATCATCCAAGGGAAGAAGCTTTCCTTCCACCTCTTCAGCACGCTTCAAAAGCATGCCTAAACTTTCATGATCATGAGAAAAAAATGTTAAAACCCGTGCACGCGAAAGAAGAGCAGCATTAAGTTCGAAAGAAGGATTTTCCGTTGTTGCACCGATAAGTATTACAGTACCATTTTCCATCACAGGAAGAAAACTATCCTGCTGTGCACGATTAAACCGATGAATTTCATCAACAAAGAGAAGCGTTTTATCCCCAGACATAAAACGTCTCTGTGCAACTTCAAAAATCTTTTTAAGTTCAGAAACGCCTGTAAAAATAGCAGAAACTTGTTCAAACGCGAAATTTGTTTCAAGTGCTAACAAGCGTGCAACTGTTGTTTTTCCCGTCCCTGGAGGTCCCCAAAAGATCAGCGATCCAATTGAGCCCGCTGCCACCATCCGTGAAAGCAAACCATCTTCTCCAATTAAATGCCTTTGTCCCACAACGTCATTGAGAGAACAAGGACGCATTCTTTCTGCAAGTGGCTGATTTTTATTAACTTTAGGATCAAACGACGAAGTAAAAAAATCTTTCTTCAAAAAAACCTCAACGAATAAATTGGCGAATATACATACCATCACGTTCATATTCCAATTGCCAAGTACGTGAACGCGTTTGCATAAGAACCTTTTTCAACTGATGAACTGTTTGAATTTTATGGCCATTTACAACACGTAAGATATCTCCGGGCCGAAAAATTCCAGAAGCATTGCTCATTTCATCAAGATTGGTAATCACAACACCTTTTGCCGATATAGGAAGATGAAAACGTCGACTATTTTGCGGTGTTAAATCTAACACTTCGGCACCAGCAAGAGGGCTATCACCCGTAATTTTTTCAGATTTCACAGATGCAATTTCCGATATTGATGCAACCGTTATTTGTGTTTTTAAAGTTCTGCCATTTCGTAAATATTCTAAAGCAAGGCTATGACCAACATCAGCCGTCATCAAACGATACCCAAGGCTATCTGGACTATCAACGCGCACCCCCTGTATACTCAAAATAACATCACCTACTTTCAAGCCGGCTTTTTCAGCAGGACTGTCTTTAATAACTTCAACGATAAGAGCCCCATAGGGACGTTCTAAACCTAAACCACCAGCAATATCGGGTGTAATATTTTGAAAGGATGCCCCAATATAAGGCGGCACAAAATATTCTCCACCACGTTTAACAGTAGCAAGCATCACTTTTACAAGATTAACTGGAATAGCAAAACCAATCCCTACAGAGCCACCGGAACGCGAATAAATAGCCGTATTAATTCCGATTAATTGCCCCTTCATATCAATTAAAGCGCCACCAGAGTTTCCTGGATTAATGGCAGCATCTGTTTGAATAAAAAAGTCAAAATCAGAAATCCCAACACGTGTACGCGCTTGCGCTGAAACAATACCACTTGTAACCGTTTGACCAACACCAAAAGGATTACCAATAGCCAAAACAAGATCACCAACTTCAACAGTATCAGAATCTCCCAAAGGAAGAACAGGAAACTGAATATCTTTTGCGTCAACTTCAAGAATGGCAATGTCCGTCGCTTCATCTTTGAGCACGACCTTACTCTCAAACTCTCGCCCATCAGAAAAAGCCACTTTAATTTCGCTTGCATCTTTAATGACATGATAATTTGTAACAATTAAACCACGTGCGTCAACAATCACGCCTGATCCTAATGATGATTGCTTACGGACAGGAAAATTATTTTGCAAACGACCAAAAAATTGCTCAAAAAATGGATCACCCTCAAAAGGTGATCGCGCTCTAATTTGTCGAGCCGCATAAATATTTACAACAGATGGTACTGTCTTTTTAACCAAAGGAGCAAATGAAAGAGTAATCTCTTTTTGTGTTTGAGGAACATGAGCATAGATATGATCAAACGATATCAACATCATAATCGCACAAAAAAGCCACACCCAAAAAGAATACCTCATAATCTACTCCTTATAAAACCAGCCCATTCTGTTAAAGATTCATAGAATTAAAAAAAATAACCCCGCAAATAAAGGATCTCTATTAATATTTCATAATAGAGACTAAAAACAAGCCATTTAAACAGTAAATATTATAAAAATCAAATAATTCAATATGCTATAATTTTCTCTCACCATCTATTTCTCAAGTAAAACAAACTTAAAAATACGCATAAAAAAACCGCCTAAAACAAGGCGGCCTTTAAAAATCCAATTGAATAAAAAGCTTATGAGGTTTTTCCCTTTTCATTCTCTAAAGCTTCGATACGAGCACGATCCCCAGCCCCCTTTGCTTCAACATCACGATCAACAAATTCTATAACAGCCATGGGCGCATTATCACCAGTACGAAATCCCGCTTTCATAATACGCAAATACCCACCGTTGCGTGATGCATAACGCGGTGCAAGCGTATCAAATAACTTTGCAACTTTCCCCGTATCACGGAGTGCTGAAATTGCTTGTCGACGCGCATGCAAACCACCACGCTTACCAAGAGTAACAAGTTTTTCAACAATAGGACGAATTTCTTTAGCCTTTGGAAGTGTTGTCACAATCTGCTCATGCTCGATCAACGAAGTTGCCATATTTGCAAACATCGCTTTACGGTGACTAGCAGTCCGATTCAACTTGCGGCCTGACTTACTATGGCGCATAAGCCCTCTCCTTAAATTCTAATTTTAATACTGATCTTCATAGCGTTTAGCAAGATCATCAATGTTTTCAGGCGGCCATGCAGGAATTTCCATTCCAAGATGTAACCCCATACATGCCAAAACTTCTTTAATTTCATTCAATGACTTACGACCAAAATTTGGCGTCCGAAGCATTTCAGATTCTGTTTTTTGAATAAGATCACCAATATAGACAATATTATCATTTTTAAGACAATTTGCCGAACGAACAGAAAGTTCTAATTCATCGACTTTTTTAAGAAGTGCAGGATTAAAGGAAAGTTCAGAATCCGCCTCTTCAACAGGCTCCTTCTGCGGCTCTTCAAAGTTAATAAATAACGATAATTGATCCTGAAGAATGCGTGCTGCAAACGCAACAGCATCCTCTCCATTAACAGCACCATTCGTTTCAATCGTTAACGTCAATTTATCATAATCGAGAACTTGGCCTTCACGCGTATTTTCTACTTTATAAGACACTTTACGAATTGGCGAATAAAGACTATCAATTGGAATAAGTCCTATACGACCATCATCAACATAATTCCGATCAGATGGAACATACCCTTTCCCTGTATTGACAATAAATTCCATACGAATTTCAGCATCTTCATCAAGGGTACAGATAACATGATCTGGATTGAGAATTTCCATATCCCCAACCGTATTAATATCTCCTGCTTTCACCACACCAGGACCTTCTTTATAAACGACGAGACGCTTAGGCCCTTCTTCTTCCATACGAAGTGCAATTTCCTTTATATTCAGGATGATATCCGTCACATCTTCACGAACACCTGGAATGGATGAAAATTCATGCAAGACACCATCAATCTGCACAGCAGTAATAGCAGCCCCACGAAGCGAAGATAACAACACACGACGAAGTGCGTTTCCTAACGTTAAACCAAATCCTCGCTCGAGAGGCTCAGCAATTACGCTTGTAATATTCGGATTATCATGCGCACATGATTCAACCTTATTGGGTTTAATAAGTTCCTGCCAGTTTTTCTGGATCATATTTTTATTCCCGTTCTTTAGTTCCGTTACCATTCAATCGTAACGACCAATGCGAACATCAGAGAAATCTCCGACAACAAAAAAACAACACCCAATTAAACACGCCGCCTTTTCCGCGGACGACATCCATTATGAGGAATTGGTGTTACATCACGAATAGAAGTAATGACAAAACCAACAGATTGTAACGCACGTAAAGCAGATTCACGCCCTGCCCCCGGACCACAAACTTCAACTTCCAAAGAACGCATACCATGTTCTTGTGCTTTTCTCGCACAATCTTCCGCAGCAACTTGAGCAGCAAAAGGTGTAGATTTACGCGCTCCTTTAAACCCTTGAGCACCAGCAGACGACCACGCAATCGCATTCCCCTGAGCATCAGTAATCGTAATCATTGTATTATTAAATGTCGAGTTGATATGCACAACACCCGATGAAATATTCTTACGTTCGCGACGACGAACACGTGTGGCTTCTTTGGCCATAATTTTCCTTTCAACGATCTCAACACTGCCGTAATATCAGCAGCTCCACCCTCTTTTTCCTGTTAAACGGACTTCAACAGGAAATAGAATATACAAAAAACCTCTCACAAGGATCCTTATTTCTTCTTACCAGCGATTGCCTTAGCAGGCCCCTTACGCGTACGAGCATTTGTATGCGTACGCTGTCCTCGGACAGGCAAAGACCGACGATGACGCAATCCACGATAACAACCAAGGTCCATCAAACGCTTAACATTCATAGCAACTTCACGACGAAGATCACCTTCAACTTGATATCCCTGATCGATCGCCTCACGAATCTGCAACACCTCAGCATCTGAAAGCTCATGCACACGACGCCCCGCAGGAATGCCAACCTTTTCAATAATTTCTTGAGCGAATTTTGGTCCAATCCCGTGGATATATTGAAGCGCGATAATTACACGCTTATTTGTCGGGATATTGACGCCAGCAATACGAGCCACGCCTACTCTCCTTAGTTATGTTGACAAATTGTTATAAAATACCTGACGTACCTTAAAGAAAAAATAGACTCAGAATAAAATTCTTCCGAATCCGCTTATTTAACTGAAATAAATTAAAGTTGTTTGTGATAGATTTTATCTCAAAAGTCAACTCTTTTCATTTACTTCTAAAAAAAATCTTATGAAAGAAAACCTTTAATCATACGTGTCACCTCAGCAATATCAATCATTCCATCAATGACCTTCAACATTCCTCTCTCTGAATAAAATTTTGATAAAGGAGATGTTTTTTCACGGTATTCTACTAATCTTTTTGCAAAAGCAACAGGGTTATCATCTAAACGAACCTGTCCACCGGCCGCTATTGTCTCCTGAACACGCTTCTCCATACGCTCAATCAATGCGTCTTCATCAACACACAACTCAATAACAGCATCAAGACGCATATTTTTTGACTCAAGGATCTGTTGTAACGCTTCTGCCTGTCCTACAGTCCTTGGATATCCATCCAAAATAAAACCATTTATACAATCAGCTTCATCAATCCGATCTGACACGATTTGATTAACAAGACTATCAGGAACCAAAGAACCAGAACTTATAATAGCTTCAGCTTTTTTACCAACTTCCGTTTCTTTAGCAATAACTTCACGCAACATATCTCCTGTTGATAAATGAGGAATATTATATTCCTCAGTTAACATCTTAGCTTGCGTCCCTTTCCCTGCTCCAGGAGGACCTAAAAGAACAATTCTCATCGATTTCTTCGACCTCCACGAAGTTTTGATTTTTTTATCAACCCTTCATATTGGTGTGCAACAAGATGTCCCTGGATTTGAGCAACTGTATCAAGCGTAACAGTCACAACAATCAACAAAGACGTTCCTCCAAGATAAAAAGGAACTTGGAATGCCGATATCATAAACTCAGGCAATAAACAAACTAAGATAATATAAAGTGCACCCACAACAGTAATACGCGTCAAAACATAATCAATATATTCCGCCGTACGCTCACCTGGACGAATTCCTGGAATAAAACCAGAATGTTTCTTCAACTGATCCGCAGTATCACTTGGATTAAACACAATAGCTGTATAAAAAAAGCAAAAAAACGCCATTAAAAATGCATAAACAATCATATATAGTGGCTGTCCATGACCAAGAGAATAAGAAATAGTTTGCATCCATTGTGGCATTTTATCAGAAAAATTATTAATAGTGGCAGGTAGTAACAATAAAGATGAAGCAAAAATAGGTGGAATAACACCAGCGGTATTCAATTTTAAAGGAAGATGCGACATATCCCCTTGAAACATTTGATTACCAACCTGACGTTTCGGATACTGAATAAGAATTCGCCGTTGCGCACGCTCTATAAAAACAATAAGTCCAATAACCAAAACAGCAATAAAAACGATTGCGATTAACAGAAAAGTTGATAGATCAGCCTGACTATGCGCGGTCAAAAGCTGAGCAAAAGTAGAAGGAAAATTGGCTACGATCCCTGTAAAAATGATGAGAGAAACTCCATTACCAACACCGCGTGACGTAATTTGCTCTCCAAGCCACATGAGAAACATTGTCCCACCAACAAGTGTAATAACAGAAGAGACTCGAAACATGAGACCTGGTTCTACAACAATTTGAAGCCCTGTCCCTATACCACTTTCAAGGGCAACGGCAATACCAAAAGCTTGTAGAATAGCCAACACAACTGTCACATAACGCGTATATTGATTAATAACCTTACGACCAACCTCACCCTCTTTTTTAAGAGTTTCCAAAGAAGGAATGACGGACGTGAGTAATTGTACAATAATAGATGCTGAGATATAGGGCATAATACCCAAGGCAAAAATTGCCATACGCCCAACAGCGCCTCCAGCAAACATATTAAAGAGTCCTAAAACACCTGATGCATGATGCTCAAATGTCTGCCGCAAAGCATCGATATTAATACCTGGAAGAGAAATATAAGTGCCGAAACGATAGACAAGAAGTGCCGCCAGAGTAAACCAGATACGTTTCTTTAATTCAGTTGCACGCGAAAAGGTACCGAAGTTTATATTGGAAGCAAATTGCTCTGCTGCTGATGCCATAAAACGTCTCCACTTCACACTTCAGTTCTTTAAATCACAGAACTATAACTCTAAAATTTATATCTTTATACAGAAATAATTGCAGAACTTAAACAATTCTCCACAAAATATTCAAAAGAATAGATGTACCTCTTCTTTAAACCATGACTTATATCAAAAAAACTATTGAACAACATCAGGAAAAATAACCTGACCACCCACTTTTTCGATCTTAACACGAGCAGCTTGTGAAGCCCCAGAAACATGAAAGATAATCTTAGCTTTCAAATCACCATCAGAAAGAAGACGAACCCCATCTTTCTCGCGACGAATAATACCAGCTTCTTTCAAAGCAATCAAATCAACAGGCTTTTCAATATTCAACTTACCTGCATCAACAGCCAACTGAATACGCCCTAGTGAAACCTCATTATAAGTTTTAGAAAAGAAATTTGTAAATCCACGTTTTGGTAAACGGCGATAGATAGGCATTTGCCCACCTTCAAAACCATTAAGAGAAACACCAGAACGGGATTTTTGCCCTTTTACACCGCGACCACCAGTCTTACCAGTCCCCGAACCAATACCACGGCCAACACGCTTACGACTTTTTGTTGCGCCTTTGCAATCACGTAGTTCATTGAGTTTCATATCTAACACTCCTGCAACCCTTAATCTTCATCTATAATGCGAACAAGATGCCGAACCCGAGAAATCATACCCCGTACACAAAGTGTATCTTCTAAAACGCGCCGGCGACGCATTTTATTGAGCCCAAGCCCCTTCAAAGTTGCACGCTGAATCTGTGAATTTCGAATAGGGCTTCCAATTTGCTCTACTGTCACAGTTTTATCACTCTGAGATTTTTTCTGAACCATTTCCTAATTCCTTTTCTGACAATCTCAGAAACTACCCTTCTACGTCGACTAAATGGCGACGACGCGCCTGCAAAGTCGAATATTTTATACCACGCTGAGCAGCAATATCTCTCGGATGCATTTGATGTTTTAGTGCATCAAATGTTGCACGAACCATGTTATAAGGATTTGATGATCCTAGTGATTTTGCAACAACATCCTGCATACCAAGAGCCTCAAAAATAGCACGCATCGGTCCCCCAGCAATAATACCAGTACCAGCAGACGCTGAACGAAGCAAAACACGCCCAGCCCCGTGACGACCTTCAAGATCATGATGTAATGTACGTCCAGACCGAAGTGGGACATAAATCATTTCGCGCTTTGCAGATTCCGTTGCTTTACGAACAGCCTCAGGAACTTCACGAGCCTTACCGTGTCCAAAGCCCACACGCCCTTTTTGATCTCCAACGACAACGAGAGCAGCAAAACCAAAACGCCTACCACCCTTTACAACTTTAGCAACACGATTAATATGAACGAGTCTATCGACAAACTCATTATCGCGTTCTTCTCTTTCACCACGTTCTTTTTGTGCCATTCCTCATTCCTTTTTCTTTTCCGGAAGCACGATAACAAAACTCTTCATCAAATCGGAAGAGCTTAAACGAAATACTCTAAAGTATCCAGCCCCATCCATAAGGAGGAAACTTTAAAAGTTCAAACCACCTTCACGAGCAGCCTCAGCCAAAGCTTTGACTCGACCATGGTACACATAAGCGCCACGATCAAAAACCACTTCATTAACGCCAGCTTTTTTTGCACGCTCAGCAATTAACTTACCTACAGCAAAAGCGGCTTCTTTATCAGCCCCACTTTTTAATGATTTTTTCAAATCACTTTCAAGAGTAGAGGCTGAAACAAGTGTACATCCCCGTAAATCATCAATAACTTGCGCATAGATGTTCTGATTTGAACGATAAACGCTAAGCCGAGGACGATCATGAGAAACCATCTTTATTCTACGACGAACACGCCTTGCACGACGCTGGATAATGTCCTTAGATGAAACCATAATACAAAATCCTTATTTCTTTTTACCTTCTTTACGGAAGATACGTTCATCTGCATGCTTAACACCTTTACCCTTATAAGGCTCAGGTCTACGATACTCGCGAATCTCCGCTGCAACTTGTCCAACTTGCTGTTTATCAATTCCAAAAATAACAATCTCTGTGGGCTTAGGAACAGTCACAGTAACACCCGATGGAACTTTATAAACCACATCATGCGAAAAACCTAGAGAGAGTTGAATATCCTTACCCTGCAAAGCAGCACGATAACCAACCCCATTGATCTCTAACCTTTTTTCAAAACCATCTTTTACACCACAAAAAATGTTTTCAATCATTGAACGTGACATACCCCATTTAGAGCGCGCATCTTTTGACTGATCCCGTGGCACAACGGATATGACATTTTCCTCGAGTTTAACTAAAACCTCATCATTAACGATGTAACTTAGTTCACCTTTTGGACCTTTTGCCTTAACCAGCTGACCTTCAACAGTAGCAGTAACCCCAGAAGGAATTGAAATGGGTTTTTTTCCAATACGAGACATTGTTCTAACCTACTTTTTCTTCCGTTTTCTTGACATCCCTTAGAAAACACGACAAAGGAGTTCTCCACCAACATTCTGTTCACGCGCCTCATGATCAGCCATAACGCCTTTAGGAGTCGATAAAATCGAAATACCTAAACCGTTTGCCACCTGCGGAAGTGACTTAGCAGAAACATATACACGACGACCAGGCTTTGACACACGCGAAATTTCACGAATAGCAGCCATCCCTTCAAAATACTTCAATTCGATTTCAAGCTCAGCTTTTCCACCACCCAAATCAACTTGATTATATCCGCGAATATAACCCTCCGACTGAAGAACATCAAGAACGTGTGCACGAAGCTTTGAAGCTGGAGTAACCACTTTGCCTTTTTTACGACCAAGTGCATTACGAATACGTGTTAACATATCACCAAGAGGATCTGACATAGACATTAAATAATCTCCTCTTACCAACTAGACTTTACAATACCAGGAATATGGCCAATAGAGCCAAGCTCACGCAATGCAATCCGTGACATTTTTAATTTACGATAATAAGCCCGCGGACGACCTGAAACCTCACAGCGATTACGAACACGAACTTTCGAAGAATTACGCGGCAATTCTGCCAACTGAACAGAAGCTTTAAAACGTTCCTCAAGAGAAACCTTCTGATCCATAACGATTGTTTTCAAACGTGCACGACGCGCAGCATAACGCTTTACCATCACCTCACGACGCTTATTTTTCTCAACGGCACTTACTTTGGCCATAACTTCACCTCGCTACATTTGCCGTTACGAACGAAAAGGAAAATTAAAAGCACGCAATAACTCACGCGCTTCATTATCCGTTTTCGCTGTCGTACAAACGATAATATCCATGCCCCAAATTTGATCAACTTTATCATAGTTGATTTCTGGAAACACAATGTGTTCTTTAATACCCATAGCAAAATTACCACGACCATCAAAACTCTTTGGATTTAAACCACGAAAGTCACGAACGCGCGGAAGAGCAATCGTAACAAGACGATCTAAAAACTCAAACATACGATCTTTACGCAATGTCACTTTAGCCCCAAGAGGCATTCCTTCACGAACTTTAAAGGTCGCAATAGAATTACGGGCACGGGTAATAACAGCCTTCTGACCTGTTATGAGTCCTAAATCCTCAGCAGCAAGAGAAGGTTTCTTTGAATCAGCTGTTGCTTCACCTATCCCCATATTAACTACAATTTTATCAATCCGCGGAATTTGCATCGCATTTTTGTAATTAAACTTCTCTTGAAGCGCTTTACGAATCACTTCAAAGTAATACGCTTTCATACGCGGTATTTGTCTTTCTTCAGCCATTAATCAACTCTCCCGAACGCTTGGCAAAACGTACTTTATTACCATCTGCATTCATACGAAAACCTACGCGTGTAGGCTTACCATCTTTAGGATCAGCAATCGCCAAATTAGACAGATGAATCGGAGCTTCTTTAGAAATAATTCCAGCTTCTTGCTTCTGTGTTTGACGTTGATGACGTTTAATCATATTAATCCCACGAACAAAAGCCTTATTCTCTTTTGGACTAACCTTAATTACTTCACCAGTAAATCCTTTATCCTTACCGGATAAAACAACAACCTTATCACCTTTTCGAATCTTCTGCATAATATTAACTCCTTATAGCACTTCAGGAGCAAGCGAGATGATCTTCATATGATTCCTCCCACGCAATTCACGGGGAACAGGTCCAAAGATACGCGTACCAATCGGCTCTTTTTTGTTATCGACTAAAACTGCAGCATTACTATCAAAACGAATGACGCTACCATCTGCGCGACGAATATCCTTAGCAGTACGCACCACAACAGCTTTCATCACATCACCCTTTTTAACACGTCCACGAGGAATAGCATCCTTAACCGAAACAACAATAATGTCACCGACGGAAGCATATTTCCGCTTTGAACCGCCTAACACCTTGATGCACATGACACGACGAGCACCAGAATTATCAGCAACGTCGAGATTTGTTTGCATCTGAATCATGACTGGCCACCTTTTCTTAACACATATATCTTCTTGTATCTTTTATTACACAATCAGATTTGCCTGCCAAATAAACATAAAGTCATCGCTTTGAAATGTATCAATGAAAAACCACTGTTAAATTCTAAAACAATAAACTTAACTGATTACGCTACATTGTCTTTTACAACAATCCAACATTTATCTTTCGAAATTGGTCTAGATTCTTGAATAGAAACTTGATCCCCAATCTTGAATTGGTTGTTTTCGTCATGCGCTTTATAATTTTTAGACTGCCGAACAGTCTTCTTAAGAAGCGGATGAGAATAACGACGCTCAACTTTGACAACGACAGTCTTATCGCTTTTGTCGCTAATAACAACACCCTGCAAAACGCGTTTAGGCATCTCTTATTTCCTTAAACCTTGCTTTCACTTAATTTTTGACGAAGAAAAGTCTTAATGCGCGCAATATCACGACGAACTTGTCTAACACGTGCAGTCTTTTCTAATTGACCTGTTGCTTTTTGAAAGCGCAAATTAAATTGCTCTTTCTTTAATTTAGCCAATTCATCTTTCATTTGGTCGAGCGTTTGCGCCCGTAATTCTCTGGCTCTCATCGCTTAACCTCTTTATTCCGCAATACGCTGAATGAAACGCGTTTTTATAGGCAACTTTGCAGCACCCAACCTTAGTGCTTCACGTGCAACATCTTCAGGAACCCCATCAAGCTCAAACATGACGCGCCCAGGAGCAACACGTGCAGCCCAATAATCAACACTTCCCTTACCTTTACCCATACGAACTTCAGTCGGCTTAGATGTAACCGGAAGATCTGGAAAAATACGAATCCATACACGACCAGAACGTTTCATATAACGTGTAATCGCACGACGCGCCGCTTCAATTTGACGAGCAGTAACCCGCTCCGGCTCAACAGCTTTCAAACCGTAGGCACCGAAATTCAAATCCGTACCACCCTTCGCAACACCGTGAATACGGCCCTTGAACTGCTTACGGAACTTTGTGCGCTTTGGCTGCAACATTGTTCTCTACTCCAAATTTTAGTTTAATCTCAAAAACTAAGCATTTTCGCGGCGACGATTCGATGAAGAACCAGATTGATCAGCTTCCGTTGCACGACGTTCTGAAGCCATCGGATCATGTTCAAGAATCTCACCCTTAAAGACCCAAACTTTAATACCACAAATACCGTAAGCAGTCTTAGCTTCTGCTGTACCGTAATCGACATCAGAACGCAAGGTATGAAGTGGAACACGACCTTCACGATACCATTCCATACGCGCAATTTCAGCACCACCAAGACGACCAGAACAATTGATACGAATACCTTCTGCACCAAGACGCATAGCAGACTGAACAGCACGCTTCATAGCACGACGAAAAGCAACGCGACGCTCTAACTGTTGAGCAATTGATTGCGCAATAATCGTCGCATCAATCTCTGGCTTACGAATCTCCACAATATTCAATGAAGTTTCAGCATTGGTCATTTCTGAAAGCTTACGACGAAGCTTCTCGATATCAGCACCCTTTTTACCGATAATCAAACCAGGACGTGCAGAATGAATCGTAACACGACACTTTTTATGAGGGCGTTCAATCACAACCTTAGAAATCGCTGCCTGTTTAAGTTCTTCAAGCACATAAGAACGAATTTTCAAATCTTCATGAAGAAGACGCCCATATTCACCACTATCAGCATACCAACGAGAATCCCAGGTCCGATTAACACCCAGACGAAGTCCTATTGGATTGATCTTCTGACCCATTATGCGGCCTCCACTTTTTCGCTAACTTCACGAACAATAATAGTAAGATGTGAAAATGGACGCTCAATTCGACTAGCACGCCCGCGACCACGAACATGAAAACGTTTCATCACAATCGACTTACCAACATAAGCCTCTGCGACAATAAGCGAATCAATATCAAGATCGTGGTTATTCTCTGCGTTTGCAATCGCTGATTCAAGCGTTTTTTTCACAGTAGCAGCAATACGTTTACGCGAAAATGTCAAATCAGCGAGCGCCACATTAACTCTTTTCCCGCGAATCATTGCAGCAACTAAATTAAGCTTCTGCGGACTAACACGAATTGTTCGTGTGACAGCCTTTGCTTCATTATCTTTAAGCTGGCGCGGAACCTTAGCTTTTCCCATTCCTACTTCCTCTTCGCTTTTTTATCGGCACCATGACCATAATAAGTCCGGGTAGGAGCGAACTCACCAAACTTATGTCCAACCATCTCTTCAGAAACAGAAACAGGAATATGCTTATTGCCGTTGTAAACACCAAAAGTCAGACCAACAAATTGCGGCAAAATAGTAGAGCGACGACTCCATATTTTTATAACTTCATTGCGCCCACTTGCACGTACCTTCTCTGCTTTACCAAGAAGATAGCCGTCAACAAACGGACCTTTCCAAACTGAACGAACCACTTCAGACTACCTTTCTTATTTCTTGCGCTGATGACGCGTACGCATAATAAACTTATCAGTGGCTTTATTGGAGCGCGTACGCTTACCTTTTGTAGGTTTACCCCAAGGAGATACTGGATGACGCCCCCCCGATGTACGACCTTCACCACCACCGTGTGGATGATCAACGGGATTCATTGCAACACCACGAACATGTGGACGCTTACCACGCCAACGTGACCGACCTGCCTTACCATCATTAATATTCCCATGATCAGGATTTGAAACAGCACCAACAGTTGCAAAACAGCTGCTAGAGACCAAACGCTGTTCTCCAGAATTAAGACGAAGAATAGCCATTCCTTGATCACGCCCAACCAACTGTGCATAAGTACCAGCTGAACGTGCGATCTGCCCTCCTTTTCCTGGCTTCATTTCAACATTATGAATAATCGTGCCTACAGGCATATTACCAAGGGGCATAGCATTCCCTGGTTTTACATCAACATTTGAACCAGCGATAATAGAATCTCCCACACCAAGACGTTGTGGTGCAAGAATATAACTTAATTGTCCATCCTCATAGCGAATGAGTGCGATAAAAGCAGTGCGATTAGGATCATACTCTAAACGCTCAACTTTCGCTGAAACATCACGCTTAACACGTTTAAAGTCTACAAACCGATAACTCCGTTTATGACCACCACCCTGAAAACGAGCGGTAACACGACCACGATTATTACGTCCACCCTTTGAAGACAAACCTTCCGTCAACATCTTTACAGGTTTTCCCTTATAAAGACAAGAACGCTCCACAATGACAAGCTGACGCTGCCCAGGTGTCGTTGGATTAAATTGCTTAAGTGCCATTATTCCTATCTCCGAGCCTCTTTAAAGACCTGTCGAAACGTCGATAGTCTGACCACTGGCCAGAGTTACGATCGCTTTTTTGACATCACTCTGCCGACCAACAATACCTTTAAAACGTTTCACTTTACCCTTACGGACGATCGTGTTAACTGCTTTTACTTTCACGCTAAAAAGCGCTTCAACAGCAGCCTTAATTTCAGGTTTCGTCGCTTTCGGCGCGACATTAAAAGCAACTTGATTATATTCAGAAATCATAGTCGACTTTTCAGTAATAACTGGACTAATAATTACATCATAATGGCGAAGATCTGTCATTTAAAACGCTCCTCAAGAGCCTCAACAGCTGCCTTTGATAAAACAAGTTTGCTGCGACGCATAATATCATAAACATTAATTCCCTGAATGGGCAAAATATCAATATTAGGGATATTCGATGCTGCACGAGAAAAGTTAATATCAATCTCTTGACCACCAATCAACAGAGCATTATTAAAGCCAAGCTTAGAAAAATGGGAAACAAGCTTTTTCGTTTTAGCATCCTTAACAATCAACTCATCCACAATAATTAAATCTTTTGCTTTTAATTTTGCAGATAAAGCAAGACGTAACCCAAGGGCACGAATCTTTTTAGGAAGATCATGCGCATGGCTACGAACCACTGGCCCATGGGCCTTACCCCCACCTCGAAACTGCGGGGCACGAGCAGATGAATGCCGAGCACGCCCAGTTCCCTTTTGTTTGAACATCTTTGCCCCTGTTCGTGATACATCAGACCGCCCTTGAGACTGATGCGTTCCTTGTTGACGACGAGCAAGTTGCCAACGAACAACACGTTGTAAAATGTCCTCACGTGGAACAAGATCAAAGATAGATTCAGAAACTTTTAATTTACCAGCTTCATGACCATCAAGAGTTTTAATTACAAGATCCATTATTAGGCTCCCTCAACTTCAGAGGTCTCCGTCACCGGAGTAATCATTTCTGTTTTCTCCTTCACAAGACGGCGAATACCAGCAGGCTTTGGAGCATTATCAGGAAGAGGTTTCTTCACGGCATCTCTTACCAAAATCCACGATCCCTTCGAACCAGAAACAGCACCACGCACTAAAATTAAACCACGCTCAACATCAGTGGAAACAACTTCAATATTTTGTGTTGTTACACGCACCTGCCCCATATGGCCAGCCATTTTTTTCCCTTTAAAAACTTTACCAGGATCTTGGCACTGCCCCGTAGAACCATGAGCACG
Organism: Bartonella kosoyi; assembly: GCF_003606325.2. Classification (NCBI taxonomy): domain Bacteria; kingdom Pseudomonadati; phylum Pseudomonadota; class Alphaproteobacteria; order Hyphomicrobiales; family Bartonellaceae; genus Bartonella; species Bartonella kosoyi. The sequence continues at coordinate 828,758 of NZ_CP031843.2, read as the reverse complement.
ATGTGTGATCGAATTACCATGGGAAGCGCGGTGCCCACCAAAGTTATGCCGTTTCATAACACCGGCAAATCCCTTACCAATACTGGTGCCCGTCACATCAACACGCTGCCCTGGGACAAAATGTTCCACTGTAATCTCAGTACCGATATCAAGGAGATTATCGGGGCTCACACGAAACTCTGCTATTTTGGCTTTAGGCTCAACAGAAGCCTTAGCAAAATGTCCACGAAGAGCTTGTGAAGTATTCTTAACCTTAGCAAAGCCTACACCTAATTGAACAGCAGTATAACCATTCTTTTCAACTGTACGCTGAGCAACGACTTGACAATTCTCCAAACGAAGTACTGTCACCGGTACATGCTCACCAGCATCATTATAAATACGGGTCATGCCCAGCTTCTGTGCTATTACACCTGAACGCATCGGGTCTGTTCCTTCTGTCCTCAAACCTCAGAGCTTAATTTCTACATCCACACCAGCAGAAAGATCGAGCTTCATAAGCGCATCCACTGTTTGCGGCGTTGGATCAACAATATCAAGAAGACGCTTATGGGTACGCATTTCAAACTGCTCACGGCTCTTCTTATCGATATGCGGTCCACGATTGACCGTAAATTTCTCAATCCGCGTTGGAAGCGGAATAGGACCACGGACATTTGCACCAGTCCGTTTAGCAGTCGATACAATTTCTCGCGTCGACGTATCAAGAATTCTATGATCAAACGCTTTCAAGCGAATGCGAATATTTTGACTGTTCATGCTCTTTATTTCCCTGTCATATAAAGCGCCTTCAATAATCAAGGCGCTCAACAAGCATTATTTATTCAATGATTTTAGAGACGATACCGGCACCAACAGTACGACCACCTTCACGAATAGCAAAACGAAGCTTCTCTTCCATCGCTATCGGCACAATCAATGACACATCCATCGCAACATTATCACCGGGCATAACCATTTCAGTTCCTTCTGGAAGCGTAACAATACCCGTAACATCTGTCGTACGGAAGTAAAACTGTGGACGATAATTCGTGAAAAACGGCGTATGACGACCCCCTTCATCTTTCGTCAAAATGTAAGCTTCCGCTTTAAAACGTGTATGTGGGGTAACCGATCCTGGTTTTGCCAATACTTGACCACGCTCAATGCCTTCACGGTCAACACCACGAAGCAGCGCGCCAATATTATCTCCAGCTTGACCTTGATCTAAAAGCTTGCGGAACATTTCAACACCTGTCACCGTCGTCTTAGATGTTGGGCGAATACCAATAATCTCGATTTCTTCTCCAACTTTAATAACACCACGCTCAACACGACCCGTAACAACCGTCCCACGACCCGAAATCGAAAACACATCCTCTATCGGCATCAAGAATGGTTGATCAACAGGACGCTCAGGGGTTGGAATATAATTATCAACCTCGCTCATTAAAAGACGAACCGCATCTTCACCAATGCTTTTATCCTTATCCTCAAGGGCTGCTAACGCAGAACCTTTTACAATTGGGATTTCATCTCCTGGAAAATCATATTTGGATAAAAGTTCCCGAACCTCAAGCTCTACAAGTTCCAAAAGCTCCGCATCATCAACCTGATCAACTTTATTGAGAAAAACAACAATCGCTGGAACTCCAACCTGACGAGCAAGCAAAATATGCTCACGGGTCTGTGGCATCGGACCATCAGCTGCTGAAACAACCAAAATGGCACCATCCATCTGCGCTGCCCCTGTGATCATGTTTTTCACATAATCGGCGTGTCCAGGACAGTCAACGTGCGCATAGTGACGGCTTTCCGTTTCATACTCAACGTGTGCTGTAGAAATGGTAATCCCACGGGCACGCTCTTCTGGTGCTGCATCAATTTGATCGTATGCTTTAAACTCACCAAAAAATTTCGTAATCGCTGCTGTCAACGAAGTCTTCCCATGATCAACGTGACCAATCGTACCAATATTAACATGCGGTTTTGTTCGTTCAAATTTGCTCTTCGCCATTTGGGCTCTCCATTTTCCGTCCAAGCCAAGGACTAAGTTAAAAATTAATTTACCAACCTGAAGTTACGCGTATTTCTTTTGAATCTCCAAAGCAACAGCTGAAGGAACAGGCTCGTAATGATCAAACTGCATTGTATACTGCGCACGCCCCTGACTCATAGAGCGAAGGGTATTCACATAACCAAACATATTCGCCAATGGAACCATCGCATTGACAACCGTTGCAATACCACGTGCTTCAGTTCCTGAAATCTGCCCTCGACGAGAATTGAGATCGCCAATAACATCACCAACATAATCATCTGGCGTAACAACTTCCACCTTCATGATCGGTTCAAGAAGCTGTGCACCAGCTTTCTTCGCGCCATCACGAAAAGCTGCACGAGCAGCAATTTCAAAAGCTAACACAGAAGAATCAACATCGTGATAACCACCATCAATGAGCGTTGCTTTTACACCAAGCATAGGGAATCCTGCAAGAGGTCCTGACCCCATAACACTTTCAATCCCCTTCTGGACACCCGGAATATATTCTTTAGGGACAGCACCACCAACAATCTTCGACTCAAAAATAAAATCATCACCTTCGTGAGGCTCAAAAACAATTTTCACACGAGCAAACTGACCAGCACCACCGGATTGTTTCTTATGGGTGTAATCAATTTCCGCCATTTTAGTAATTGACTCACGATATGCAACCTGAGGCTGCCCAACATTGGCCTCAACCTTAAATTCACGCCGCATACGATCAACGATAATATCAAGATGAAGCTCCCCCATTCCAGCTATAATAGTCTGACCTGATTCCTCATCAGACTTAACACGAAACGAAGGATCTTCCGCTGCTAAACGATTAAGAGCAATACCCATTTTTTCCTGATCTGCTTTTGTTTTCGGTTCAATTGCAATCTCAATAACAGGCTCTGGAAATTCCATACGCTCCAAAATAACAGGCTTCAAAGGATCACAAAGCGTATCCCCTGTTGTCGTCTCCTTAAGGCCAGCAAGAGCAACAATATCACCAGCAAATGCTTCTTCAATATCCTCACGAGAATTTGAATGCATTTGAAGCATACGCCCTAAACGCTCTTTCTTTTTCTTCACAGTGTTCTCAAGAGAAATACCTTTATGAACTTTACCAGAGTAAATACGACAGAAAGTCAACGAACCAACAAAAGGATCATTCATAATTTTAAAAGCAAGCATAGAGAGCGGAGCTTCATCAGAAGATTCACGCGTTGTCTCAGCCTCAGTCTTTACATCAATACCCTTAATCGCCGGAATATCAATCGGAGAAGGAAGATAAGAAACAACAGCATCCAAAAGCGGCTGCACACCCTTGTTTTTAAAAGCCGTACCACAAAGAACAGGATGAAACTGAACCTCTACGGTTCCCTTACGAATGAGAGCAACAAGCTGCTCGTTGGTTGGCATAACACCTTCCAAATAAGCCTCCATAGCAGCCTCATCAACCTCCACAGCCATTTCAATGAGTTTTTCGCGATATTCCTCAGCCTTTTCCTTTAAGTCAGAAGGAATTTCACCGATCACCGCTGAAGCACCAATAGAACCATCCCACTTTAAAGCTTTCATCTCAACAAGATCAACAACACCTTCAAAGTCATTTTCAGCACCAATCGGCAACTGCAAAATAAGTGCTTTAGCCCCCAACCGAGAACCAACCATTTCTACACTACGATAGAAATCAGCACCTATTTTATCCATTTTATTAACAAAAACCATGCGTGGGACACGATACTTCTCAGCCTGCCGCCAAACAGTCTCTGTTTGAGGCTCCACACCAGCATTAGCATCCAATAATGCTATCGCCCCATCAAGAACACGCAAAGAACGCTCAACCTCAATAGTAAAATCAACGTGCCCTGGCGTATCAATGATATTAAAGCGCCGCTTACGACCATCACGCCCTTCCCAAAACGTCGTCGTCGCAGCAGATGTGATGGTAATGCCGCGCTCTTGCTCCTGCTCCATCCAATCCATCGTAGAAGCACCATCATGCGTTTCCCCGATTTTATGATTCTTACCCGTATAGAACAGAATACGTTCAGTCATCGTAGTCTTACCGGCATCAATATGTGCCATAATACCAAAATTACGATAATCTTCAATTTTATATTCGCGAGCCATTATATTTGCCTTAGTTAAAAACCTCTACCAGCGATAATGCGAGAACGCACGGTTAGCCTCAGCCATACGATGAACATCCTCACGCTTTTTCACAGCAGAACCGCGATTATTAGCCGCATCCATGAGTTCACCAGATAAACGCTCAATCATTGTTGTTTCATTCCGTCCACGCGCTGCCGAAATCAACCAACGAATAGCAAGAGCCTGACGACGATCAGGACGAACATCAATCGGAACCTGATAAGTAGCCCCCCCAACACGACGAGAACGAACTTCAATATGAGGAGCAACATTCTCTAAAGCCCGATGAAAGAGATCTACTGGATCTGTTTTTACTTTTTTCTCTACAGAATCAAGCGCACCATAAACAATACGCTCTGCAACTGACTTTTTACCATCAAACATAATGGCATTCATAAATTTTGTAATAACCAAATCACCAAATTTAGGATCTGGATTAATTTCACGCTTTTCTGCTCTATGACGACGGGACATCGGCTTTGTCTCTCAATATTACTTTGGACGCTTTGCGCCATACTTTGAACGACGCTGTTTACGATTCTTAACACCTTGGGTATCAAGCAAACCACGAATAATGTGATAACGAACCCCTGGCAAATCTTTTACACGACCACCACGGATCATCACAACAGAGTGCTCTTGAAGATTATGTCCCTCTCCAGGAATATAACCAATTACCTCAAATCCATTCGTCAAGCGAATTTTAGCAACTTTACGAAGAGCCGAATTAGGTTTCTTCGGCGTTGTTGTGTAAACACGCGTACAAACACCACGCTTCTGAGGATTTGACTGCAGAGCAGGAACCTTATTACGTTTAACTGGTGCCACACGTGGCTTGCGAATCAACTGGTTTACGGTAGGCATGCAACCTTCCTCTTTTCGATTTACATTCGTCTCACCCAATCGGGCTTTTCTATTTTAATTCCACCTACTCCAACAAAATTGGTATAGATGTCTTATTCTACACACAAAATCGGGCACAGCTGCTAAAAACAGTCTACCCGATCACAAGCAGAGAAGGCAATAGCCTTTTGCACTAGCATTTGCTTTTAATCTTTTTAACACCCGTTTGAAGGATCTTTTGGGTTATATTCAAAACAAAAGATCATTTCCACATCGGTTACGTTCGTGTCTAATAGCGAGAACACAAACGTTCGTCAAGAACTAAACAGCAGAAAGTTTTCAAAAATGAAAATAAATTAAATTTTAAAACTTTAAATTTGCCTTTTTTGCTTTTATTGGATCTCTTGATAAATCAATTTACCATAGTAATATCGCCCTATAAATAAAAAACAATAGCGTGACTGCGATAAAATATTAACGCAGAAAATTAAATTGCATATTTGATATCGAATGATGAGCACCATGAAAATAGCAACGTGGAATATTGCCGGAATAAAAGCACGACACGAAACATTATATCAATGGCTACAGCAAAATCAGCCAGATATAGTCTGTCTACAGGAAATTAAAATTATTGATGACAATTTTCCACGTGATGCAATTGAAAACCTAGGTTACCATATAGAAACACATGGACAAAAAAGTTTTAATGGCGTCGCAATTCTTTCTAAAAAAACACCGGATGAAGTGATCCGTCGACTACCTGGCAATAATAATGATGAACAAGCACGTTATATTGAAGCTGTTTATTCAATAAATAAAGGCATTATTCGTGTTGCATCGCTCTATTTGCCAAATGGAAATCCTATTGAGAGTGAAAAATATCCCTATAAGATGGAATGGATGGAAAGATTATATGCACATGCGAAATCATTACTCGCATATGAAGAGCCCCTTGTTCTAGCCGGTGATTATAATGTCATTCCCACCCCACTCGATGCAAAAAAACCTCAAGAATGGAATCAAGATGCTTTATTTCTTCAAAAAACAAGAAAAGCATTCCAACGTATTCTTCATTTAGGCCTTTACGATGCTATCCGGAATGTCACCGATACGCCCTCCTTCAGTTTTTGGGATTTCCAAGCTGGAGCATGGCCTAAAAATAATGGGATTCGCATTGATCATTTACTCTTATCGCCAGAAGCAGTTGATCACCTTATTTGCGCTTATAGTCAAACAGAAGTAAGGGGATACAAAAAACCATCCGACCATGTTCCTGTTTGGATTCATCTTAATATCAATTAAGAAACTATAGCCCTCATTTCATGCTACGATAAAAAAAATTCCACTCAGAAGAATAACTATGCTACACCGTGCAAGCAGTATATCTTAAGTAACTAAAATAAAAATCAATGTATGGAGGACATAAATGAAGAAATCATTGTTAATGTTTATTGCTGCAGCAGCCATTGGACTTACAAGCGTCGCACATGCTGAAAATGATACGCTTGAAAAAATAAAGCAAACAGGGGAAATCACTTTAGGTGTTCGTGAATCATCTGGTTTGGCCTACGCCCTTGGTAATAATAAATATGTAGGCTTTCATACAGAAATGGCAGAACGTATCATTGATGATATCTCAAAAAAAATTGGTAAACCGATTAAAATCCATTATCTTCCCATCACGTCTCAAAATAGAATTCCTCTCTTAAAAAATAAGACCTATGATTTTGAGTGCGGCTCAACAACGAATGATATTGCTCGCAGCAAAGAAGCAGCATTTGCTTATACGACATATGTTGAAGAGGTCCGGATTGCTGTAAAGAAAAACTCTAACATTAAATCTCTTGATGATTTAAATGGAAAAACAGTTGCAACGACCACCGGTACGACATCTGTTCAACTTATTCGTAAGAACAAACGCGCAAAAAACATTCACTTTAAAGTCGTCAAAGGAAAAGATCACGCAGATAGTTTCTTATTACTCGAATCGGGTCGCGCTGATGCTTTTGTTATGGATTCTTCAATTCTCGCTGGACATATTGCAAAATCAAAAAATCCATCGGATTATGTCATTCTTGACACCGTACTTTCAGTCGAACCTATCGCTTGTATGCTGAGATTACATGACACAAAACTTGAACAAGCAATCAACGATAGTATCCTACGTCAGATTAAAGACGAATCACTTGAAAAGCTTTATGATAGGTGGTTTATGAAACCAATCCCACCTGCTAATACTGTTATGAACCTTCCCTTATCAAAACAGACAAGATATGCTTGGGATCACCCAAACAATAAGCCTCGCGAAAGCTACACAGAAAAAGATTTATAGAATTTGAAAAGAAAGACCACACTCTTTAAAAATTGAGTGTGGTTTACATTTTAGTTCACTTTTTAATAAATTCTGCTTATGTAAGTACACTTGATTTATCGTTCTATTTGTGAATGACTAATTTGAGGGAATATCAATTAATGGACTTTTCTTTCCTTTGTAGAGATGACCTTACTCAAACACTGGTAGCAGGATGCTTGGGCACTCCCGGCGTAAGTCATACCTATTTAGATACACTTCTTGATGGCTTTAAAAATACGGTTATATTGTCCATCACTTCACTTATATTAGCTATATTTTGTGGTATTATTATAGGAACAATGCGCACTTTACCTAAAACATCCATCATCAATTGCGTATTTCGCACGATCGGTGCTATTTGGGTAGAAATTATGCGCAACATTCCCCTCCTTGTACAGGTATTTCTATGGTATTTTGTTGTTCCTAAGATTTATCCACCAGCGATAAAATTTTCCCCCATTCTCTTAATAACATGCGCATTGGGATTCTTTACATCGGCACGCATTGCAGAACAGGTTCGTTCAGGCATTGAAGCGATTCCATCAGGACAACGTTATGCTGCCATGGCAATGGGGTTTACAACTTATCAAAGTTATCGCTATATTATATTACCGCGTGCTATCCGTGCAATTATGCCGCCGCTTACTTCAGAAGCAATGGGCATTGTGAAGAATTCATCTATAGCATTCGCTGTTTCAATCAATGAACTCATGCAATTTCAATACCAAGCAATTGAAGAGATAAGTCATGTTTACGAAAACTATTTGCTTGTTACGATTCTTTATATTTTTATAGCCTTATGCGTATTCATTGTAATGACAGTCATTGAACAAATGCTCAAAATTCCTAATTTTCAAACCAAGGGAAATTGAATATGATAAATTTCATAAGCTCTCAGTTTGGACTTTATTTCCCTTTCAATTTTTCCGACTTTGATTTTTCCTTTTTTACCTTTGATGTATTTCGTTCTTACATTTTATCGGGTTTACTCTTTAGCGTTTTTCTAACGCTTTTTGCAACGGTATTGGGATTTGTTTTCGGTACGCTTTTAGCAATGATGCGCCTTTCTTCCATAAAACTTTTTTCTTGGTTTGCAATCGTTTACATAACAGCGATGCGTTCAATACCACTTGTGATGGTTATCTTATGGTTTTTTGTGCTTCTGCCTTTTTTAACGGGGACATCCATCGGTACCAATAAATCAGCACTCATTACCTTTACCGCATTTGAAACGGCTTATTTTGCTGAAATTATGCGTGCTGGTATCAATTCAGTTCCGCAAGGACAAAAATACGCGGGGCAAGCTCTTGGGATGACCTATTGGCAAAGTATGTACATTGTCATTCTTCCTCAAGCCTTTAGAGATATGCTTCCTGTCTTTTTAACACAAGTCATTATCCTTTTTCAGGATACAACCCTTGTGTACGCCATCAGTGGTCATAGCCTTTTGAATGGTTTTGATATTGCTGCTAATAATTTTGGCGTAAAACAAGAAGCTTATATTTTAGCAGCTATTTTCTATTTTGTGATCTGTTTTACACTGTCACAAATCGTTTTATATTTACAAAAAAAAGTATCCATTATTCGCTAACAGGAAAAAAAATGTCTACACATATGATCGAAATAAAAAATGTTTCTAATTGGTATGGCGAAATTAACGTTCTTAAAAATTGTACAACCAATATTAACAAAGGAGAAGTGGTTGTAGTTTGTGGACCATCAGGCTCAGGAAAGTCAACACTCATTAAAACGATTAACGCTCTCGTCCCTTTTCAAAAAGGCGAAATTTGGATTAATGGAACACCAGTTCATTCAAAGAAAACGAATCTGCCTAAATTACGCAGCCACGTAGGAATGGTCTTTCAGCACTTCGAACTTTTTCCCCATTTATCGGTCACAGAAAATTTGACAATTGCACAAATTAAAGTCCTAAAACGAAGCAAAAAAGAAGCACTTGAACGGGGTTTGTTATATCTTGAGCGTGTTGGACTCATTGAACATAAAGACAAATATCCGGGTCAACTTTCCGGAGGACAGCAGCAACGTGTTGCTATTGCCCGTGCTTTAACAATGGACCCACTCGTCATGCTCTTTGATGAACCAACCTCTGCTTTAGACCCTGAAATGGTAGGTGAAGTACTCGATGTCATGATCAGCTTAGCCGAAGAAGGGATGACAATGATGTGTGTGACGCATGAAATGGGTTTTGCACAAAAAGTCTCTGGGCGTGTTATTTTCATGGATCAAGGAACAATTCTTGAAGACTGTTCATCTCAAGAGTTCTTTTCTAATCCGCAAGAAAGAACACCAAGAACGCAAGAATTTTTGTCTAAAATCCTAAGTCATTAGCCGTTATATCATCGCAAAAAGCTATCTCTACTGTAAACTTGGACACAAGAAAGGAGAGTTTAATAACAGATGAGAGAATGTGAAAAAATATTACAATCAGATCGTTAAAAGTTCTTATATTTTAGAATATCAGCAACTAGTGAAATCGCTGTACGTCTTTCAAATTCATCACAAAGAGAAAAAGCCTGCTCTTGCAAAGGGCGAATCCAATTTCTATCCTTTACGTTCGCTTTTTCATAAGCAGCAGTTAGCATTGCCGTACCGCGAATGATTTTTCCTTCTTTAAGCAGCATATTTCCGAGCATCGCTTGAGCAGAAGGATTTCCTTTTTTTGCTGAAAGTTGAAACCATCGTGCTGCTTGTATAAGATTCTTCTCCCTTCCCTCTCCCTTTAAAAATATTTTTCCTAAATGATACTGAGCTTTAGGATTCCCGTAATTCACCGCAGCCTGCATATAAAGACGAGCAGCATAAGAAGGATTAGGTTTCACAGGTGATTGAGGAATACCTTTTTTTATATACTGAGCAAGCTTAACCAATGCATCAGAAACATAACTTTCATCCTCTGAGCCAAGACCTGCACCTTTTTCAACGATATATGCAAAAAAATGATAGGCCTTGTAATCATCTTTAGGAACACCATCACCGTTTGCGTAGATAGAGCCAAGTTTCCAATTCGCACCAATATAGCCCCTCTTAGCGGCACAATGTAACGCTGAAAGTGCCTGATTTATCTGCCCATTTTTATAAGCAGATATGCCACGTTTCAAAAAATAAAACGAACCATCATGCACTTCCTGCAAGCTATTAACATCTATGGCATAAACAGTCGAAAAAAATCCCCCTAACGTCACAATAATCGTAGCTTTCTTCCATATCTGAAATCGATTGACCATTTTCCCCCTCTCTTAATGTTAATTGTTCAATCTGTTTAAATTTCTTTGTAGAGCTTTAAAAGCTTCTTCTTCTTAAGAAATACGAGAAATTCTAAAGTAAAACTTTTAAAAGAAAAGACCAATAAATAAAAATTATCAATTTCAATTTGAATAACACCCTCCAATACAGGAATCTTCCTTCCCCCTTTTATATTGAAGTAATTAAAATCTCTTGCGCATAAGCGATAAGTGGTTTGCAGATGAGCTTAAAAGAGGATTTAAAACACCTCTTATGAACTGTCACAAGTGCCAAAGACTACTCTCGCGCAACACTAAACACTGACAAAGTACGTAATAACACCGATCCATTACTTCACAAGCGTAAAAATGAGAAGGCTCAATGGATTTCCTCTATACCATTTACGGACATCTGCGTGAAATGAGCTTTGGGTGCCTTAAGAGACGTCTCTTTCATGAGAAGCATAAAAATACTGGTTCCCTGTAGAGATTTTATGACCGCATTCACGAAAGGCAAACAAAAGAAAAAGCTGTCTTTTAAAAAAAATCGATATCAGCCGTAATGTGATGAAATGACCCATCAAAAAAAGTGACAATCAGCCCAACCGCTCTAAAGCAATAGATATCTTCTTTTGTGCAGCACGCAGTTCTACAACTCTATTTTGTTCACTTTCAACAATTTCTGCTTTTGCATTTGCTATAAATTTTGGATTATTTAATTTAAGCGATATTTTTTCAATATCTTGTTCAATTTTACGAGCCTCCTTCCTCAAACGAACACGCTCAGCCTCCAAATCAATCAACTGTCCTAATGGCAAACAAAAAACAGCTTCTCCTAAAATCATTTGTGCCGATACTTCCGGAACTTTATCAGAGAAATCAATAACTTCAATACGCGCTAACTTTTTAAGAAGTGCATCATAACGCTGCACACGCTCTCGCGTTACTTCCCCTGCTTCGACAACGACAAGAGGTGCTCGTGTAGCCGCTGGAACATTCATTTCAAAACGTACAGACCGAATCCCTGTGACCACATCAATAAGCCAATTAATATCAGTAGCAGCTTCTTCATCGATCAATGTTGCCTCTGGCCATTTTGTCAATGCGAGCATATCTTCACGCTTGATCTCTTGCGTTTCTGTAAGAGACCACAACTCCTCTGTCATATGCGGCATAAAAGGATGAAGAAGTTTATAGACTTCATCTAAAACCCAAGCAGTACAAGCTTGAGCCTCATTTTTAACCTCTTCATTTTCACCCTGAAAGATAGGTTTAAGAAGTTCTAAATACCAATCGCAGAATGTATTCCAAATGAAACGATAAAGTGCAGCTGCAGCCTCATTAAACTTATAATGTTCAATACCCGTCGTCACTGTTGAAATCGTTTTAGAGAGCTCTGTTAAAATCCAACGATTAAGCGCCAGTTTTGCTTGTTCTGGCTCAAAAGCAGGATCATGTTTTACACCATTCATCTGTGCAAATCGGGTAGCATTCCACAATTTCGTAGCAAAATTACGATAACCAGCAATGCGGGAAGTATCAAGTTTCACATCACGACCTTGCGCTGCCATAATAGCCAAAGTAAAACGAAGAGAATCAGCGCTATACTGATCAATAAGCTCTAAGGGATCAATAATATTTCCCTTTGATTTTGACATCTTTGCACCCTTTTGATCTCGGACAAGAGCGTGCACATAAACCGTTGGGAAAGGAACTTCACCCATAAAGTGCAGTCCCATCATCATCATACGAGCAACCCAGAAAAAAATAATATCAAATCCTGTCACGGATAAAGATGTTGGATAAAAAGTAGATAATTCAGTCGTTTTATCGGGCCATCCTAATGTTGAGAAAGGCCAAAGAGCTGATGAAAACCAAGTATCTAAAACATCCGGATCACGAATTAATTCAACCATCTCACCATAATGAGAAAAAGCCGAATCTAAAGCCTCTTTTTCACTTTTTTCAACAAAAACTGTTCCATCAGGACCATACCAAGCAGGAATCTGATGTCCCCACCATAGTTGGCGAGAAATGCACCAAGGCTGAATATTTTGCATCCAATTGAAGTAGGTCTTTTTCCAGTTATCGGGAACAAATTGCGTTTTCCCTTGTTGAACAGCTTCTATCGCTGGCTTTGCTAATTCAGCAGCATGAACATACCATTGATCTGTCAAAAAAGGTTCAATAGGCACACCACTGCGATCTCCATGAGGAACCATATGGGAATGATTATCAACAGAAGCTAAATACCCTCGTTCTTCCATCAAAGAAATAATCTTTTGGCGGGCAACAAAACGATCAGCTTTATCAAGACTTTCTACTAACATTTTTAATTCATCTGATAAAAGCAAACCATCAAAAAACGCTTCATTCTCACGGAGAAAAATCTCGGCATTTTGGGTAAAAATATTAATTAAGCGTAAATCATTACGCTGTCCTACTTCAAAGTCATTAAAGTCATGGGCTGGTGTGATTTTTACCGCACCACTTCCTGCCTCAGGATCAGCATGCGTATCACCGACAATCAATAACTTACGACCAACAAGTGGCAAAAGAGCATTTTTACCGATAAGATTTTTATAACGCTTATCTTCAGGATTAACGGCAATTCCTGTATCACCAAGCATTGTTTCTGGTCGTGTTGTCGCCACTATTATAAAAGTTGTCGCATCATTTGGATCAAAAATTTTACCTTCAAGTGGATATCTAAAGTGCCACAAATGTCCTTGAACTTCTTTTTGCTCAACTTCAAGATCCGAAATAGCCGTTAACAACTTAGGGTCCCAATTGACGAGGCGCTTATCTCTATATATCAGTCCTTGTTTATAAAGCATGACAAAGACTTCAAGAACAGCCTGCGACAACCCCTCATCCATTGTAAAGCGTTCACGCGACCAATCACATGAAACGCCAAGGCGGCGCAATTGGTTTGCAATAATGCCTCCCGTTTCATGACGCCATTCCCAAATACGCTCAATAAACTTTTCTCTTCCCATTTCTTGACGCGTTGGCTCTTGGCGTTCTGCAAGTTGACGCTCTACAACCATTTGTGTAGCAATCCCAGCATGATCCGTACCTGGCTGCCACAAAACATTTTTGCCACGCATCCGCTGAAATCTAACCATTATATCTTGAATTGTCGTATTGAGCGCATGCCCCATATGAAGTGAGCCTGTAACATTAGGCGGTGGAAGCATAACGCAAAAAGGTTCTGCACCACTTTTAGAACCCGCTCCCGCTTTAAAAGCTCCACGAGTCTCCCATCTCTTTGCAACCCGTTGCTCTATGGAAGCAGCATCATAGTTTTTTTCTAACATTCTATCCATCCATAACGCCGCTGAAAAACACAATATATGATCAAACCCCGATCAAAATCCCGCACCCCCCACCCCTCACTAGAGAGCCCGCAAAACCTCAAATAAAATTCTCATAAAATGAAAAATATAAAAATAATTAAGACGATTTTTTTACCGCCTTCACAATCTCTTCACGTAAAATATCTTCCAGCAAAACAGGCAATTTAGACTGCAACCACTCTGCTATTGCCGGACGCAACACATCCTTTGCAATTTTTTCTGCAGAAGAAATACAATACGCAGATAATTCCACAGGACCAGCCTTTCCAGTTTCTGATTGTGACTTCCTGATCTCATCTTCATATTCTTTTGCTTTATAAACAGAATTCCGTTCTTCAGAAGAAAGCTTCATCTTTTGCACATCCATACCAACTGTATTACTTTCTAACGCTGTATCCTCTTTCTCTTGCGCACTCCCTCCCCCTTGATTTTCAGTAGAAAGGCCAATGCGATCAGCTAAAGCTTTCATAGCATCATCAACCGATAGGGTTGTATCATAAATACCTTCTGATGCAATTTCTGAATGATCTTCCGAAGCATTTACTGCAACATCTTCATTTAAAAAGTGATCAGATTGAACCGCATTTTCTTCGATTATTTCACGAATAGATGTCAAAATTTCATCCATGCTTGGCTCACGTAACACGCTTGAACTCTGTACCATACTTTACAACCTCTCAAAGACGCAACAACAAATAGAATCATATTTTCAGTGTATGCAAAAGAATCATAAGATCAACATGCCTCTTGTGATATTTTCAAATATGCTTGTCATAAAGAGGGCGCTACACACAACTTTCTGCACTTTAAAAGAACATATTACTGCTCTATTTTTCGACATATTCAACGACGGATTAACCAATTTTTTAAAAACTAAAATGATTTGAAATCAAAGGGACTATTTTTATGCGCTATCGAATATATTGAATTGTTTTTAAGCCGAGATAATTTGCTGTCAATTTACCAATAGATGATTGAACACTATAGCTTGCCACAACAGCATTACGCTCTGCCATTGCAAGCGCAATTTGAGCATTAATCAATTGAGTACGAGAATTTAAAACATCTAATGTCGTTGCCTGCCCTACGCGATTTTCTTGAACACGACCTTTTAGAGCAATTTCAGCAGCACGAACACTTTCACGGTAAGCAATAACAGATGCGCGTGCACCTTCCAACTGGAACCAGGCAGAAGTAAGGGCTTGTCTCGTATTACTACGGGCCAAATCGAGTTGAAGCTGCGCCTGTCCAAGCTGTTCCTTCGATTGGCGAATCTGCGCAGACGTACGCCCCCCTTCAAAGATCGGAACACTCACAGACAATCCTATCGATTTAGAAATGCCATCCTCTCCAGCACCGCTGTAAATCCGATTATAAGATGCTGTTGCAGAAAAATCAACTTTAGGGAGTAACGCCCCTTCTTTCGCCTTTACATTGTAACCACTCGCATCAACTAGATATTGAGCATAAAGGATTGCTGGATGCATCACAACACTCATTTGGTAAGCCGTATCAAGATTGACGGGAAGATCTGTAGCGATGGGTGGGCGTTTTAATTTTTCAGGATCAGAACCAATAATTTGACGATAGACTGCTTCTGCTGCTTTTACATCAGCACGAGCAAGACTCAATTCTGAAATAGCTACGGAACGTGCCGCTTGAGCTTGAGCAAGATCGACGCGCCCTCCCTCACCCACATCAAATTTTGCTTTATTAGAACGAACTTGCTCTTCAAGAGCTGCTAAATTTTCTCTCCGAAGATCAGCAACACGACGTGCCTGATAGACATTAGCATAAGCCGTCACGGTCTCCAGAAAAGTATTTTGTTCAGCATTACGAAGATATTCACGTTGCGCCTGCAGCTTAACTTGAGCTGAAGAAAACATATTTTGCGTGATAAAACCATCAAACAATCTTTGATTTAATCTCACACCTATAGATCCAGAAGTGATATAAGGACCTGTAAAAGACTTATTCCGCCCATAGCTTCCAATCCCTTCAACTTGTGGTAATAATCCTGATCGCGCAATGACAACGTCATCACTGGCTATACGAACAGCTGCCCGTTCACTATTCAACTTAGCATTGCGTTGATAAGCTTTAGAAAAAGCATCCATCAATGTTTCAGCACAAACAGCCTCTGACAATAAAAGACTCAACACCAACAAAAAACACACCTGAAACTTCTTGTTTATTTTAAACGCAACACACACAATAATAAACCCCAAATAAATAACAGAATTATCTTCTATTCACCAAACGAACAAGCACTAAAATACAAAATCAGATGTTTTTAAAAAACAAGAAAGAGGCTTTACAGCGAGATTAAAAGCACGACGGGCTGAAATAATTCCATCTTCTTTGATGTAGATTCGTGCTACAGCTGCATTTCCATGCCCTTCAACCACCACAAGACCTCCACCGTCTTTCATTTGATCAAAGATACCTTGTGGAACAAAGTCGACAGATCCCTCAATAAAAATCACATCATAAGGCCCCTCAACAGCATATCCCTGCTCTAATGGACCATGAATAACAACCACATTATCACATTGATTACGCTCTAAAGCTTCAAGAGCACGCTCAAAAAGAGACTCATTACTTTCCAACGCAATCACAGACCCTGCAAGTCTCGAAAGCAAGGCTGCACAATAACCACTATTTGCACCAATATCTAAAACAACATCTGATGATTTTACAGCAGCAAGCTGTAATAATTTTGCAAGAGATGCAGGCTTCATCAAATAACGTGCAGGAACCTCATCTTGCACTGGACATACAACAATATCGGTATCAAGATAGCTCAATGCTTTCATATCTTCCGATACAAAATCTTCACGAGATATCGTTAAAAATGCTTCAAGAACTGATAAATCCGTTACATCGACTGTACGAATTTGATTGTCAACCATTTTGCGACGAAGCTCAGCAAAATCTGCAACCATAACGACTACTTTCTCCTAACCTATAAAAAATAAACAAAATAGCAACAATGAGGGACTAAGATCTCTTAAACTATAGGTGTTACAAAAAAAGATACGACAGTCAACAACTCGATTCTATAGGACAATCTCTCATACAAAAATGTCTTTACAACTGTATAGGGGAATAATCTCTTTTCTTATACCTTCTTATACCTCCCCTAAAAGCCGCTCCATTTAAAATCGGCTGGAGGCCTCGCCCGGAATCGAACCGGGATACAAGGATTTGCAGTCCTCTGCGTAACCATTCCGCCACAAGGCCTCATCAACAAATATAAAGGCTTCAATAAGGGAAGGCAAAGCATCCGTCAAGGTGTAGAAATCTTCTCTCGCTTTTTTTCCTATTACTTACACAATTTATCATATTTTTTTTAAAAAAAGTAATTTTATCCTTTGCAAATCAGTATTGCTTTGCTATAGCCTCTTCAGCTAAATGGTTGAGCGTCGTTCCCCGGTAGCTCAGCGGTAGAGCAACCGGCTGTTAACCGGTTGGTCGCTGGTTCGAATCCGGCCCGGGGAGCCACTTCTTTTTTTATTGAGCATAACTTATTAATTTTAAATATCTTTTTTAAGGTACGGGGTGTGTAGATAAAAGTACGGGAATAGGGTTTTCTAATATTCTTCTACAAAGCGCCTCTTTTTTTGCCAACTTTCTCAAGAAGGTCTTTTAATTCTGCTACATCTTGTTGTGAAAAATTCTCTAAGTTTCTAACGAACATGCCAATAATTTCACAACGAAATGGGTCTGAAGATTTGATTGTAAAACTCTTGCGACATGCATAGGCTTCTTTTCTTAACAATGAAGCCTTCTCTTGATCTAAACCGTACAGCTCTATGATCTTCTCTTCCATACCAACCGGTACTGATTTCTTGCCAATTTCTACAGAAGATAAAAACGCTACAGATATATCTAATTTCTTAGCCATATCTAAGAGACGTTCTGAGTGATCAATGCGAAGTTTACGTAAAATTTTACCAAAAGATGTAGCCATATAAAAAGCCTGTTAGAGAAGAAATATTTCCTCTGATTCTAACAAATCTTTTCGAAATTTTCCTCAATTACTGCGAATCAAGAGCTCTTTTCGAGGTATTTTTTAAGAAGATTTTGTGAGTTCTAACTCTTGGCTATCCATTTTTTGAAGTATGATAAGACATTGTCTAGCGCGTCCATAAAGCGGGCAAAATCGATAACAAACATAAAGACAATAAAGGTTATCCATTTCATAATGCGTGACATCATTTTTAATCCTTGGTAAGTTTCTATCATCTCATGAAGCAACTGTCGTTCTATTTGTGAGAGATCTTGTTCCTCATGACGTTTCCTACTCATTTTGCCAACCACATAAGCGTGCTCCCTGTTGATTATGTTTCAATATATCTCTTGCTAGGTTGGAACTGATGGTATTGACATCTTGCTTGTCTAAATAAATGGGCAACCAACCAACACAAGAAACTGTCCTATTTGCCCCGCATCCAACGAGACAAAGCAGAGCGCACACCAGCATCAGTTTTTTGATTAACTTCATTTTCCACCTCAAAACGGGTTGTTGCTGTCTTTAAAGCGCGCTCTGTTTGCTTTTGCTGCTCGCTTTTCTTGCCAAGATGAAAGGCTTTGGCTAATGCCATTAAAAAAACGGCTAAAGCCGCTAACAGAAGAGACAGATTTCTTTTGAACCCAAAAATCATAAGCGCTGTTCCCGAAAACGCTTGGCGACAATCACCAGTCCTGTACAAGCGGCTAAAACCATAATCCCTGCTAACGCCCACTGAATCGGTCCATTGCCTACTAAAAATCCCCCAAATCCTGAACAAGACCCTATAATCGGGGCTAGCGCTTCTACCTTGAAAAGTCCTCTTGCCTCTTTCGTTTCCACTCTTTGATAGTTTGAAGAAACATAAGACCCTTTCGCCCACAAACCGGCTTCCGCTGCTCGACGGTTGGCTAATCCCGCAAGAAGCTTTCCACCGACCTTATTCCATTTCTGTAATTCAACGGGAACAGCTTCATAATCCCCTTGATTAAGTTTTTTCAAAAGACTCGACTTGCAAAAGGCTGTTGTTCCTACGTTATAACAAAACGACACCAATGCTGCGAACTGGCAATCTGTTAACGAAACCGTAACCGCCTCCTCGACGGCTTTCTCAAATTGCTTTAAGTCTTCACAAAGAATTGCTTCTGCTCGCTCTTTCGTAATACGCATACCTTTTTTGACAAGCGGGTTACCAGCATTGCTGGTGTGACCATAACCAATGGTCCAGATACATGCCGTATCTCTATACGCTTCTAAACGTAATCCTTCCCATTGTTTGATTAGCTCCAAACCTTCTTTGGATATCTTTCTCATCCCATCCTCCATAAAAAAAGCCCCACTGATTTGGGGCTGGATTAAAATCTTCTTTGATGATCTTCTATTGGCTGTGCTCTTTGATCAATTGTTCCACTTCGTCAACGCGAAAGCCAAGTTGAAAGAGCGGTGCATATTCACTTTCCTGTAATTCATACTGACAACGCTTTGCTATAGAAGTACCGTCTAAATCAACCGGCGTTTCTGTTGTTAGACAAACCTTATGCGTGTCATCTTCTATCCCCTCTTCTCCTTCACTGAGTTCTTTAACAAAGACCCAATAAAAACGCGTTGATAAAAGCGTCTCTAGTCTTCTTACTGTTTCAACTTTGTCAAAGGAAAGCATGTTTAAATAATCTTGCTTCGTATTTAAGTGCTCTGGATAATCTATCATCTTCTCCTCCTCAAAAATGACGCGGACGGCTACAACCACGCGCACATAATTGTTCATTACCTCTAGCAGAAGATATGGTGGAGCGTGCAAAACATCCGCTATCTACACCATGGCTCCACCCTCCTCCTCCTGATAACCATCTCATTTCTAGCCTAGCCTGCCCCCTATTCGTTATTTGCATAGGAAACGTGCCCGATAAAAACTGCCAAACATAACCACAACCTTCCTCACAACCGATATGCGAGATCATACGACGATTGGCTGTATCAACGTGACCTCCTGAAGTCTTAGGAGAGGGTGCCTTCTTGCCCGTAATACTTGTTTTGTCATTACTTCCAGACATCGCAGATGCAAATTCCACATCACTTAGTAACGTTTTCTTGACACGCAACATATCTGCTACATGGTCTGTATAGATACGACCCGTTGTGATCGGAACATTATACGCAGAGCGGGTATTTTCACCCGTCCCTGACTGGAGATAAATATCAACCCAAAGATCTGTAGAGGGGTCGTAGACCATTCCCTCTGGTGAACTATAAGGGCGGTGATTTAAACACCAAACTGAATTGGGTAAAATATCCCCTGCCCTATAACCAGACAAGGGGTGACCAGAAATCGTACCAACATCCGCACAAAGCGTATGAAACCCTCCTATCTTGCGCGAATTATTAACGCTGTAACCGTTTGGATACGTAGAGTTTTCTGATACAACAATTTTATGAGAATCTCCCTCCGGTACCAAATAAAGATAATAATCCTTGCCCGCAGAAAGAGACGGCATGCTTATTCTGGCATCTACCGTATAACTTACAACCAAAATATCATGAGTTCGTGGCAAAGTTAAATAGGTTCCTTTTTTCACGGTTAATTGCGTTTTGCCTGTCGCAACAAGAAAAGGGGTGGAAATTGATAAAACCGTTAAATGAGACTGTTTTAGAAAAGTGTTTATCTTTTCTGCGAGATTTTTTGCTTGTGTGGCTACTGTATGAGCTGTTGTCGCTGTTTCCAGAGAACTCTTGATACCACTAAGCTCTTTCTTCATTGTATCGGCGGTTGTTTTGGCTTCTTCGGCTGTTCTTTTCGCTCTATCGGCGGTTTCCTTGGCTTTATCAGCTTCGCTCTTGGCTTGATAAGCTTTTGAATCTGCTGCTTCGGCTTTTTTCTTGGCTTCGTCTGCATATGTCCGCGCTAAACTTACGGGGGCTTTAAAATTCTCAACCACTTGATTGATATCGATAACCCTACTCACCGCAGACGAGGCTATTTTCTCTGCATTTTCTGCTATTGACCGCGCCTGTCCTGCTTCATGTTTTGCATAACCTGCTGTATCTTTTATAGCCTTTACCGCATCATTCGCCTCATCTGCCTTTGACCATGCTGTATTGGCTGTTTTCTTAGCTTCTTCAGCCGCTCTCTCCGCAGATTGGGCTATGGACTTCGCACTCTCCGCTAATTCCTGGGCTTTCCCTACTTCACCTTTAGCTTCATACGCGCGGTTATCGGCTTTCTCCGCTATCTTCTTGGCTTCTTCACCTGCCATTTCCGCTAAGCTTGCTGTAGTCCTAGCATTATCTGCCACTTCCTTCGCGTTGTAAGCTGTACTACTAGCATTATAAGCTATATTTTTTGCTGATTCTGCCTCACTACGGGCTTGTCGCGCATCATGTTCAGCGTAGCCTGCTTTTTCCTTGGCTTCATTAGCTATTTTTTGTGCTTCTCGCGCTTCTGTTTCTAAAGAATCTGCTTTTTTACCCGCTGTTTCTGCGGCTTTCTGTGCTTGTTCGGCTATATATTTTGCATTACCAGCTATTTCCTTGGCTTTGTCTACTTCACCCTTGGCTTGATAGGATTGTGAATCTGCTACTTCCGCTTTTTTCTTGGCTTCGTCTGCATATGTCCGCGCTAAACTTGCTATAGCCTTAGCGTTATCGGCTACTTCCTTCGCGTTGTTAGCTGTACTCCACCCTTGATGAGCTGTGTTGCCTGAATTTTCCGCTATCTTCTTGGCTTCGTCTGCATATGTCCGTGCTAAACTTGCTATAGTCTTAGCGTCACTTGCTACTTCCTGCGCTTTATTGGCATTACTCCATCCCTCATGAGCTGTACTTTTTGCCTTTTCTACCTCACTGCGCGCTTGTGCCGCCTCATGGTTAGCATAACCAGCTGTCTGTTTGGCTTCTTTTGCTATCTTTTCAGCTTCACCCGCTACTGTCTCTACCTGTGATGCCTTCTTTTGTGCACCATCAGCTACCTTCTTTGCCTCTTCGGCTATAGACTTCGCACTATTGGCTACTTGTTTGACACCATCCAAAGCACCTTTCGTTTCTTCTGCTACCTTCTCTGCTGCTTCCGCTTTACTCTTTGCTGCTGTAGCTATACCCTTCAACGCCTCTGCATCAACCTGCCCTGACCTCTCTCCTGAACGCGCTGCTGCCTCTGCCGCTGCTTTGGCTTCAGAAGCTATTCGCGTTGCTTCGGTTGCACTCTGGTGCGCTTGCTCTGATTTTGTCTGCGCACTATCCGCAGAATTTTTCGCTTCCTCTGCTAAGTTCTTGGCTTCACCAGACTTCATTAATGCTTCTGAGCTTTGTTGGCTTATCTCCTCCCCCTTCTGCTTGGCTTCATTGGCGGTTGATAATGCCGTTTCCGCTAATCCTTTAACTGCTTCAAGGGTTTTATTCGATTCATCAAAAGCATTCTTATTGTCCTGAACAAGTTTCTTTGCCTCTTCTGATAATGTTTTAGCTTTCTCAGCACTCCCCTTCGCATTATTGGCTGTGCTAGACGCCATATCCGCCGTTGTTTTCGCAGCGGTTGCTTCTCTTAAAGCTTGGTCTGATGTCTTTTGCGCCTCTGTAGATGCCGTACTCGCTTTTTCTGCTAATCCTTTAACTTCTTCACAAAGATTCTTTACATCATTCACTGAGGTTAGCGCTGTAGACGCTTTCTCTTTCGCATCACGCGCTTCTGTAAGCGCATTGGTGGAGGCATTTTTGGCTTCTGTTGCTAGCTGCTTGGCTTCTTCACAAACTCTCTTACTGTCTTGCGCAACTCTCTCGGCTTCCTCTGACTTCTTCTGAACCGCTTCTGCTAAACTTTTGCTGGCTTCCCCACCTTCACGGACCGCTTGTCTATCCGCTTGCAATGCTTGCTCTGCTGTGACCTTCGCTTCGTTGGCTATTCTAGACGCTTCAGACGCCTCTTGTTGTGCCTGCGTGGCTGTCAATGTTGCTCTATCTGCTGTACTTTTCGCGGTTTCTGCTAAACCTTTTGCTTCTTCTGAGACGCTCTTCGAAGAGCGCGCTGTTTGGTTGGCTTCATTCGCTAATCTCTCTAAGCTGTCCGCTTTAGATTGCGCATCGCTAGCCTCTCTTACAGCTTGCTCTACTTTGGCTGTCGCCTTATCAACGGCGCTTTTCACTTCCTCCGCCAAACCCTTCGCCTCAGATGCCGTTTGCGAAGCTTGTTCCACACCTGTTTTCACCGTTTCTGCAACTTTCTCAACTGATGCAACGGAGGCTTTAACTTCATCACAAGCATTCTTTGCCTCTTCCGACATCCTTACCGCTGTCTCTGATTGTGATTTGGCATCTTTCGACGCTCTCAAGGCGTCATCGGCTATCTGTTTGGATTCTCCCGAGAGTGTCTTAGATGCCTCTGCTATCTGCTTGGCGTCCCTTAAATCCGTTAATGCTGTCTCTACTGCCGCTTGTACTTGTGACGTTGTTTTTGTAAGTTCTGTAATAGAAGATGTCGCCCGTTCCGATAACCCTTTTGCCTTTTCCGCCATATCCTTGGCATCATCAGCTGTCTGTTTGGCGCCAGCCGCCTTAAGACTGGCTTGCATGGCTACAGTCTTAACTTCATGACACGTTGCTACCGCCGTCGCGGATACTTGCGTCGTCTCTGTTGCTGTTTGTGAAGCTTCTCTTGCTGTTTGTTCTGCACGGGTTGCAATGGTCTTCGATTCATCAGCTAACCTCTTGGCTTCGGTCGAGATATTAACGGCATTCTCACTTACCTGCTTAACCTCTTCAAAACGTTGTAATGCCGTAGCCAATGAACCTTTCGTACTATTGATTTCCCCTGAGGCTCTATCGACTGCTGCTTTTGTCTCTTCTGCCATGTGCTTCGCAGCATCAGAAGCATTCTTGGCTTCTTCTGCTAAGCCCTTCGCTGTATCCGCTGTCTCTTTCGCAAGACTAGCCGTTGTCGTTGCTGCTGTAACCGCTTCACCCGTTTTTGTAACTTCGCTAAGCGCTTGCTCCGACACCCTCTTCGCTTCTTCGGCAACCTGTTGCGCTCCATTTGCACGTGCCATGGCTTTTTCAGACTCTTGCCTTGCATTGACAACCTGTTCTAACGGCGCAAAGGTTTCATACGAATACAAAGATGCCGTTCCTAAAAGCTTCGGAACAACAACACTATCTTGCGATATCCCTTCTCTGATTTCCTCTTGTGTTGCTACCGGTATCAAATATTCATGACTATGATCGGGTATCTTCATCTGCTTTCCTCCTTACATCTTTCAGAGGGCTTCATCCAATGAACACTCTTTCAAGTCTTCAAACTCTTCTTTTAAAGACTCTAAGCGCTGCTCTAAATCTTTCAGCGAACCATCAAGCTCGCTTTTCAAAGCTGTTTTCAGTAAATCAAAAACACCATGAAGAGGGGCGTGCACCAAGCCTCCTCCCGAATACAAAACAACCCGTACTTGAGACGGGTCGCTAAGCTCTGATATGGCAAACGGTTTTAATGACATTTCAACTCCTCATGTCTTGATCCCATAAACGATACTTACATTAACCGGGCGCGTCTCAACGCCACCAACACTCTCTGCCATAAGGTGATGTTCATGATGCGCTCTGTCATGGACGCCCTCTTTGATCGGCGTCGAATAATATAAAAAGTTCGCAAAGGGGCTCCGGATAAACCAAGGCAAGCGGGGCGGCTTATCTTTATCGGTAAACCAAAAGGGAGCCTCTACCTGTGGACTTCCTGCTATTTGGTCAAATTCTTTATTACAGCTTGCCAAGGCATCCCCATCCAAGCCTAAACACTCTTCGTCTATAGCTCTCTTGCGCCTTCTCAAGGGCGCTTGAGAAGAAGAAACATCCCGTCTTTTTCGAGAAGAATGATCACCTGAAGACTCTGGACCAATAAAATGTTCATGGGCTTTCAAAGAGCAGCCTTGTTGACTTGCAAAAGAACGCCAAGGGTCTAAATTGCGTTCATAGTCCATGCCCCTTAAAAACATCCCTCGAAAATCAGGAACATTAAACGTCGTAGCACCATCCCCTTGACCCCACGTCGTTCCTATCGCCTCAAACAACGCTCTATAACTGCTTCGCAAATAAGCACGCCCATCACAGACTAACCAGCCTTCCGGCAAGCGTTCCATTGCAAAAGGACCGATAAAACCAGACGGTAGGCGTTTTAAAGAAGAAACTTTCTCTCTTGTGGGATTGAGAATTTGCCAACCGGTTATATCTTCATCGTAAATAACGGTATAAAGACTGCCATCTTGAATTTCGCCTCCCGTTAAAGCTAATAAACCAGTATCTGTTGCCTTGTAAACGGGCTTGCCGGCTAAATTATTCAAAGCAATCGTGGTCGCCCCTACATTCTTACCCTTTGCTTTAAAACAAAGCGATATCCCATTCTTATACTCTAAAAAATGAGAGGGACTTTGAAGTCGTATCGCACTTGTCTTTTGTTTATCATCAACCGTAACAATCCCTTCAAGCATTCCACCCGTATCAAATAAATGTTCACGTATCCTTTGCATCATAAAACGCGCACTATTATTAACCGTGTTCGGATGTTGTCCTTCTGACCAATTAATCAGATTATCCGCACCACCATTCTCGGAGGCGCTTAAAGACCAATCATAAATCGTCGACATCTTAACCTCACGTCTTGATCGCAAACACAACACTCATATTAATCGGACGTGTCTCACTGACACCGGAACTTGCCAACGCAACATCACGCATATGAAGGTGTGTATGAGGAAAAGCTAGCGAATGACGAACCCGTATATCCTCTGCTCTCACCCCCAAACGTTCGGCTAGCTTTAACCTTTGCTGGTCATTAAGTGCATAACCCCAGATGATCGTCATATCACCATACCAACTCTCTTCCTCATTTTCATCATTAAAAATCGTAACGGTGTGACCCCCATGTTCATGCTTTCTTATCGCGTCTTTCTGTAAAGTCCCCAAATAACGAAAACGGTCTATCTCGCGGTCATCATCAACGCCACGCAAAAAAACACCACGCAAATCGGGAACATTAAAATGGGTAACACTATCACTGCCCCCCCACCTGATCCATATCGCTTCATAAAGTGCAGGATAATCACTGCGCAAATAAGCCTTGCCATCACATAATAACCAGCCCTCCGGCAAAACTTGCATCCCAAAAATCCCTATCGTCCCTGCAGGATAAACGGGGAGAATCGGCTCTGGTGGTAAAGAAACCGGCGTAGGATTTAAGACATGCCAAGCATCTGCTCTATAGACCAAGCTATAAATGCACCCCTTTTGAAATTCCCCTCCCGATAAAGGACTGATGCCTAATTCCGTCGCCTTGTAAACGGGCTTGGCGGATAAATCATTCAAAGCAATCGTGGTCGCCCCTACATTCTTGCTCTTCGCTTTAAAACAAAGCGATATCCCATTCTTATATTTCAAAAAACGCGATTGGCTTTGAAGTCTTATCAACGTTGTCTGCTGTTCAGCATCAACCGTAAACGTGCTTTCAATCACACCACTCGTATCCGATAAATACTCACGCACCCTTTGCATCATAAAACGAGCACTATTATTCACGCTACTAGGGCGCTGTCCCTCTGACCAATTAATCAACCCATCACAATACGCATTCTCAGAGGCTCTCAAAGACCAATCATAAATCGTCGACATCTTAAACCTCATGTCTTAATCGCAAACAGAACACTCACATTGACTGGACGCGTTTCGCCTTCTCCAGTGCTTTCCAAAATAACTTCTTGAGTCTCATCAAAGGAATAGGGGGTTGCAACGTGACTCCCTAAATTATCACGCTCTATGCCCATAAAATTTGCTAGAGCCCCTCCTCCAAACAAGCCTAGACGATAACCTAATACCTCCGTCGTATTCCCATCCCAAAAGTTTTCGTTGCTGGTAAAATGAGGCATCGAAAGGGCTTGACCTTCATGTTGGTGAGACTGGATTAAATCTGTCTGAATACTTCCAAATCGACGATTGGGGTCTCGATTACTGCCACCATCAACTCCCCGTAAAAACATTCCTCGAAAATCCGGAACATTAAATGTCGTTACACTATCTCCTTCTCCCCAAACCGTTCCTATCGTCTCAAATAAATCGCGATAGTCACGACGCAAATAAGCCTTCCCATCGCAAATTAACCAATCTTTTGGAACATCACGCATACCAAACGTGCCTATAAATCCAGTAGGATAAAGACTGCTTTCTTCTTCTCTTGGCATAGGGGTAGGATTAACAAGATGCCAATAATCTTCACAAGACACCACTGTATAAACACACCCTTCTTGGAGTTCCCCTCCCAATAAAGGACCAACCCCTAATTCTGTTGCTTTATAAACCGGCTTGCCATCTAAAGCATTAAGGAACATCGTGCTTGCCCCAACATTCCTGCCCGTTGCCATAAAGCGCAAAACAATCCCATTCTTATACTCTAAAAATTGCGATTGGCTTTGAAGACGTATCGTGCTCGTTTGTTGAACATGGTCATTGGTAACAATGCCTTCAAGCGCTCCACCCGTATCGGATAAATATTCCTTTACGCGTTGCATCATCACACGGGCGCTCTTGTTTACACTGCTAGGATGCTGTCCCTCTGACCAATCAATTGAAGCATCACAACGCGTATTATCCGCCGCTCTAAGCGACCAATCATAAATCGTTGACATCTCTCATGAATCCTAATTTCGGTAAAATGGTCCGTAAAATGCCCGCATGAATGGCGTCATCAAAAGATTATCATCTTCATCACTCTCTTCTTCTAAAGTTTCTTCTTGTGATGCTAATAATGCCCTCAAAACCTCTAACAAGTTGGCTCTATTGCCAAAGCCCCCCCTTGCTATAGGACTTGCCCTATAAGGCTGCCCTCCGTACATCTGTAACACACGGTTAACAAAATCACTTGCACGCATGCCGCTGTTGCCACCATTCAAACCAACCGCATTGCTGCCAACAATTTGCGCTGCATTGGCATGGGGATTTTGCAAAAGACGTGCGGCTCCACCTGCCCCTTGTTGATGGGCTAAATACAATTCCGCATCAGTAGGCGCTCTTCCCAATACACGGCTTAAATGATTGCGATTATCAAGGGTCAACCGCCCCATGGCATCGGCTGCCTGCATGGGGTCAAAACGGTCTTGCAAACCATATTGTTTGGCGGTGCTGTCTATAAATTGGTACAACCCACCCGCAGATGAACGTGGATTCCTTGCATTGGGATTGCCGCCACTTTCAACTTGCGCAACACGGTATAAATAGCTTTCGGGCAAACCATATCGCGCTGCTGCTTGACGGATTGCTTGATCGACTGAAGGATTATAACGAGGCATAGCTTAAATCTCTTCCCTTATTCAAATGCACTCAGTACATTCAATTCCTCTGTTAAGGCTTTCCCTCCACCTCCAAACAAAGCAGCAGATAGTTTTTTCACCCATTCTTTTGTAGCGTATCCCTTTTCTTGCGCTTTAATCATATCTTGAATGAGCTTTGCAATTTTATCATTCGGAATCTGTGTCCCCCCTGTTAACAATTTGACAACATCTTTTTCAATCCGTTGACGCTCTCTAGATGCTGCTTGTTTGAAAGGAATCCAAGAGGCTTTCACCGCTGCTCTTCCTGTTTGAAAGGCGGCATCACGGGTACTCGTTGGTATACTGACATTATGGGTAAAAGATATATCTTTATCTGCTATACGATTTGGTATTCTGTTATAAATATCTGCATAATTAGCTTCTCTATCAACAACCTTCTTAACAGCAGAAGCTTTATCTGCTCCATAAATCTTTGCAAATCGTTCATACAGATCATTCGTACCAAAAATCTCCTTTGCCTTGGAAACTTGATCTCCTGCTTGCCCCATACCTTGTAAAAGTTTTGCTCTTGATCCCTTTTTAAAGTATTCTTGTTCTCCCTCTGATAATTCATCAAAAGTTTTACTGAATTTATCCTTATTAACTGACTTTCTAAGAATTTTGGAACCTTCATCCATAGCATCTACATCTGAACTATATTGATGATATAATGCCCGTCCCTTCTTATATTCAGACGAGATATCATCCATAAGCTCTAATAACTTTTTCTGAATGCCTACTAAACTACGAACTTGGCTATTATCTCCTTGTTTCTTTTCCGTCCTTATCATTAAATCGACAACCTCCTTAGTCTTATGAAGAGCCCCCATGTTTGGTTTCTCCTTAAGGAGACTAAATTTTTGAGAAGAAAACGGACTAACGTTGTTGCCATCCGTAATAAACCGCTTTAGTCCTTCATCATAAGCTTGTTTGAAGTATGGACGCTTCATTAATTCATTAAGAGCACCATAATATTTTTCTCCTATCGGCGTTTTCTTGGCTATTTCGTAAAGAGTATGTGATTCTGCTTCTCTACTCGCGATAAGATCATCTTTTAAACCTGTGACATTTTGACGAGGAACAAAGTGTTCATCTGCTGCCTGATGAATACGCTCCCCTCCTCCCAGCGCTCTCTGCCCAGCTCTTTTAGTCAAATCAAGATAAGCTCCTTGGTTTCTTTTCGCGATATCAAAAACAAGATCTTGTAAAAAAGGACTATGATCAGCTACATAATCGGTAGAGACCGCATTCTTAAAAGATTTTCCTAGATCTTCAGAAGCTTCATTGCCTAAATGTTTACTGATTGCTCTTAACGTATCTGTTGCAACACCTTCCTTATGAGAAGGAGAAAAAAGTCTTCCTATTCCACCAACAGTAGAACCAGCCAAATGACCTAAAGCACTTCCAACGGCTGTCCCTGCCGCTCCTAAACCTGCACCAGTTGCTGTACTTGTAAGTGTATTCCCAAGCCCTTCCCCTTCTCCTGCACCGTGTAATGCACCAGATGCTGCACCTACTTTAAGTAAATGAGGCAACGTTGTTTTATGCGTGATGCCTAAAAAAGGACTTGCAAATCGACTTGGTGGTAACTGACCTGCTTTTAAGAACAATTGACCTAACTTTGACCCTGCAAGACTATTTGTGAGTCTAGGCGCTACAAAGCGTGCTCCTGAGGCTAACGCTCCTGTCCCTAAAGTTGCAAGTGAAGGAATTGCCGCCCCTAAAGCATTTCCGGCAAAAGAAGTCCAATAATGTTGATCATTCATCCTACGATAATAATCACGTATTCTATTGGCTTCTTTCTCATATTTCTCTCTGGCTTGCTTATCTCTAGAGAACCAATATTTTCCAAACCCCTTCAAAAAAGCCAATATTGCCAAATCATCATCAGAATCACGTCCTGCCGCTGTGAGCCCTGCAATCTCATCATCTAAATTAAAACTCAAACCATGCTTTAAAGAGTTCAAAAAAGCTTCACTTTGCGTGATTTCGGGATGTTCTGCTTCTTCCTCATAAGAATTATTATATAAAGGATAGTCGGCTACATAAACATCATCACCAAGTTCAAGAACTCGATCTCCTGGTCGATAACGTTTACCTGAATTGCTGGGATTAAGAGGATAATCGGCTACGTAAACATCATCACCAAGTTCAAGAATTCGATCTCCTGGTCGATAACGTTTATTGTTTATCATCTTTTTGCTCCCTTATATACTGGATGACCATTATAATTAACTATTGTTCCAGGAGGATAACGATCTAGCTCTTCTCTGCTGCTTATAATTGGCAAGCTTGCACTACCTCCTTGTGACATCGGTGAATCTACAAAATATTTTTCAGAGATTTCTTGGGGGGTATCTATAGGTTGACCTGTTAATGCATTGTACAGTTGAAGATCATTATGCCTATTGAAAAAATCAAATGCTGTTTTAATTATTTCGAAAGTATTCTCTAATTCCTTTTTATTACGCCCAACATCCAAAGAACCAAACATTGATGATAGCGCTTTACTTTCAAAATCTGATATAGCACCAGCTCCTACTGTTCCGCTAGAACTCATTGATTTTAGGTTCTCAAATACCGTCTTTAGAACACTTCCTCTAATGCCCTCCAATAATTTTTTTAATCTGTACCCTTCACCTCCTCCAACTCCTTGCGTGAGCCACCGCACAAACGCGTTAGATTTACCTTCATGAATGAGTTCAAAAGCAGCTTTCAGATCATTTAAACCAGCTCTCAACTGC
This sequence comes from Bartonella kosoyi, assembly GCF_003606325.2. NCBI lineage: Bacteria > Pseudomonadati > Pseudomonadota > Alphaproteobacteria > Hyphomicrobiales > Bartonellaceae > Bartonella > Bartonella kosoyi. Next base: position 797,709 of record NZ_CP031843.2, on the reverse strand, counting down.
TGCTTGGTGGTGAACATATTTTTTATCCTTCTACCCTCCCATTCTTTCTGTGCTTGTAGCTTCTGCTTATATTCAAGTTCCTGCATAGACCCCTTAACCGGTCTATATTCAAGTTCACCTGTCTCTGGATTGGTATACGATTGAAAGCCTTCTGGGGCCTTACCACCTGTTAGCAAAGCACTAAGCATTTGGGGGTTGCGTGCCATAACCCGCGCTTCTTCTTCACTGTACCCTTTGGACTTTAGATACTCGACGGTCTGATTAACCTGTCCTCTTTGTTTATCGCCTTCATTAAGACGCTTCACACCACTTGCAAGCGCATCCCATCCTGAACCGTCTGATGAAGATGCTGCCATACCTGCAAAAAGATCTTGAAGCTTCTGATATGCATCTGATTGAAAAAACTTATAAGTATTAGACTGTAAAAATTTCTCTGCATCTGTCGGTTCACGAGGAGGTGTTTGAGAAGCAGGCGCTAATGGCTGTGCTTGGGGGACATCAACTTTAGGTTTAAGATCTTCTGGGGCTTCCTCCAGTGCATTTAGCAAAGGTGGATGTTGATCAACTCCAAGAGGCATCTCTGCTCCAGGAGCCGTATAAGGAGGGAATTGTTTTTGTGGCAACTGTAAATAGGGGTTAGATGGTGTATGTGCTGTCTCTGGCATCATCAGACCTTCGATGGCTGATCCCCCAACAGTAAATGCAGCGGTTTTTGGGTACTTTGTTACGAATTTTCCCACGGGGCTCTTTGTTATTAATTGTCCCAACCTGTTCGCCCCTGTAACCGCTTTGGGAGCAATATATCTAAAAATATGAGGCGCAGCTCTCGCTGCCATAGAACCTGTAAATAATAATGGAAATAATAATGGAAATGCCATCACATTCTCCTACAAAACTATTCTTTAATGATTATACAGCTATTGTTTCTCATTCATGTACTTTAAAAAAGCATAGGGGGCTCCTGCTGCTAAAGCTGCTCCCATTGGACCACCTGCCATGTAACCAAAAGCCATAGGGGCTGCCTGAAGTGCCAGAGAACCTATAACTCCTGCATTTTTCCACGGGCTATTACCTTGCATCTTAGAGCCTGACATATTATTCGTTGTCGTACCGTAATTTCTTGCAAAACCATGACCGGCGTTCATAAGCATATTCAACCTATTCCAGCCGCTATTGTCTTGTTCCATCCAACGTTCACGATTGGCATCAACAACTCTCTGATTGTGGGCATCAAGTACACCTCCCCCCTGTATGGCATTGGAATAGGCATTCCCATAACCTTGTAAGAAGTTATTGGAGGCTCCCAATTGATTTTGATTGGCTTGGTCTATCATGGCATTGGCTTGCATCATATTCTGAACATCTTGATTATATTGGTTCGCTGTCGCACTTGTCGACAAAGCACCAAGTTCATTTGCCAATACCCCTGTATGTGCACCGGAGCCATAACGACCTGCACCGGCAAAAGAGCTGTTAATCGTATCTCTTACACGGTCTAAGCTATTTTGTAAGGCGGCATTAAAAGCGGGATTCTGTCCAACCATAGCACCCGAAGCCATGCTTCCAAGATTATTGGCTGCCGACGTTGGATTGTAGACCGTATTCATCAAAGAACGGTTTTGATAATGCTGAGGTATGCTGCCAAGACCACCAATTCCATAGCGCGTTTGATCACTTAATGGGGCTACACGAGGTCCCCCATAAACATTACCACCCGCCCCTATATTATATAGATTATACGCATCCCTGCCACCACGCTTAAATACATCTGCCATCCAAGAAGGAGGTGCACTTGTCTGCACCTGCTTCTGTTCTGTCGTTGCTGGTGTTTTGCTCCCCATGTTATAATTCCTTCCTATAATAAAGCATCGTTATGCCATAACCTTGTTTGTTTAATGCGCGCTTCCAACCTAAGCGTCCTAAAATCTCTATCTCGAAAGCGCCATTCTCACGCGCCCAATCCTCTACAAATGTCAAATTGTCAACTTGATCAAGAACACCCTTCCCACTACATTCACAAATCAGTGCGCGCTTCTTTCCTAAAACTGTCTGCTGTATCTGTGTTGTAACCGCCGCTAAAAAGCGCGCGTCATCGTCCAAAACAAGCCATAACTGTTTCTTGCCACTGCAAATCGCTTCAATAAGATCTTGCAACGTGATTTCATGTTTAAAACGTTCCACATATGCTCTAAAGGATGCAATGATGTCTTCCAGATAAGGCGCTATACGCTCCATATCCCAAGACGTGGTCAAATAGACTTTTGCCATTACCCTCTGCCTAAAGGACGTAAATCAACATCAAACCCCGTAATTGCCGTCCAAGGTTCATTTTTAGGAATGCGTAATTTAAAGCGGTGATAACGATTGCGCGAACGTCCGTGATAAGCACCCGTAGCATAGGAACATTCTCTCTCCTTGTGCCATGTGATCGGCGTCTGATGATTGCGAAGACGACGTTCTCCGATACTTAAAAGACCTTGCGTCGTATCAACTTCGGCAAACATTTTTGTGATAAAGTTAAAACTTCCATCCGGTGCCCCCATCTCTTGCGAAACAACCGTTGCCTCCATCGGTGCGCCCGTAAACATAACAAGACAATTGTTTTCATCAAAAGCACCAAGCATGGGTGCGCCACTTTGCCAACGGGGGCTGTCTAAAGAAGCAGGCAAGGACTCAAGATTGATCGAGATCTCATCTAACTGTTCTAAAGTATAACCTGTCGTAAATACGGGAAACAATGTGAAAGGCTTTCCCTGTATCGTCGACCATTTCTGCAAGCCCCAATCATAAACAAAGGTCGTTTGCTCGTTATTACCTCTCTTTAAAGACCAGTAAATCCGATTATCAACGGGGTCTATCACTCCTTGCATATTATCAAGAGCAAATTTATCAAAGGTTTTAAAAACCGTTCTATCAACTTTCTCAAAGCCTATTGGCAAAAGTTGACCATCAGCACTCATCTGATAAAAGCCACCATCACCAGCAAAAAAAGCATCACTGCCTCGACAAGCTATAGAAGCTGCACTGCGCGCTCCGCGCTTATCTTGGATCTTTTGAAAAGCAAATACAATTTTAGAACCCGGAACAAAAGTTCCTGCATAAATCGCAGAACGCATAAAAATGAGTGGATTGCTCGATTCCGTTGCCCCTTGAACGTATTCTCCATCTGGAAAATCTTGAAAATCACAATCTTTCTGCTTAACTGTCCAATGGGTTGCATCTTCCAAACCAGACCAATGAATGCGATTGGGATGATCTGTCAATTGCATCAAACAAACAAAAGGTCCCCAAACCTTCACCAATCCGGCTTTCGGTGGATTGCCTCCTAATTCTTCAAATCGTTCGGAACTATGGGTATGAAAGACTTGCGGTTTATCATTTTTATTGACCGCAATAACTCTCTGACCAAACAAGGCAAATGACCATTGATTATCCTCATTTGCCTGATAGGTCACACCGCTTTGGCTTATGTCTTTCCAACCCTGCGTTTGACTATCATAACTATAAAGCTTTTTGGCTCCTCCTACGATAATCTTAACCCCATTACCACTTCGAAACGCTATACACCCCAAAGGCTTTTCTCCCAAAGGAGCCGATACTACCATTGCGCTAGGCATAGGAATATAGCCTCCATCTGCCGGTAAAACATTCACAAGTGTATCCGTAAAGCTGCCATTGACGACCGAAACATCGGGGCGATAATCAGCGATTGGAAAATAAACCATTTTAGAAATCCGTTGGAATTATGCGTGTGACGTTATGACGTTTGGACGTCTCTGCACGCAATTCATGCAACTGCTCGGTAAAGTCATTATAAGCTGCCGTTGCACAATCGGGTTCTTTAAGGATATTCTTGTACAACTCATATTTTGCACGCGCCTTAATCAGATCAAACGCGTGCACAAACCATAGATGCTCTTCATCAACACGCTCTATCTCTGATAAACGCTGTGGAGAGAGTATGAGTTGAATCTGATAGGCTCTGTCCGGTGTGGGATAAAGATGCAGTTTCCTATCAAAATAACTGTAACAAACCGGTGTTCCTCGCTGCTCTGATGATAACGAAGACTCTAGAGAAAAAGGACTCCTGTGCTCTAATTCAATCTTATGATGTGGATCAGAACAAAGATAAACGCTCCTTATTTTGACAGCTGTTTCAATATGGCGGGTGTCCGTTGCATCATAAGCGCCTTGACCCGCCCGTGTTTCAAACACCACATCACGGCTTTCGTTAAAGTAAAAAGTTTCCCTCTCACAAAAACGAATAGCAGCAAAAATACTTTCTTGGATTTGTGCTACATACTCGTCCGTAATGTCATCAATCTCATCTTGGATAACAGACACCATGTGTGAAAGCGTTTTTCTATGGTGATAAACATTTTGACTAGCCGGTATTGGTCCGCCTGTCCTAACCCGAATATAATGACGCGTCATCAAAATACCTTTCTGTAAGGAATATTATTATTGACATTACACATCATGTGCATTACAGTGCACTAATGATATTCATTCATAAAACGATAGAATTTGATAATTGGCTTAAGAAACTCAAAGATAAAAAGGCTAAAGCGATTATTCTTCAACGTGTTGTACGCTTAAAACAAGGACTTTTGGGTGATGTTAAGTTCTTCAATAGCATAGGTGAAGTACGCATCCACTATGGTGCTGGTTACAGAATTTATTTTACCCAAAAAGGCTCTGATTTTATCCTTTTGTTATGTGGTGGAGATAAATCAACGCAGCAAAGGGATATCGAACAAGCGTTAAAGTTAAAAGAGGAGTACAGTGATGAAAACAACCCCATTTAAACCAGAAGAATATCTTGAAGACATTGAAGTACAACAAGCATTTCTCAATGAAGCCTTCAAAACTGGTGATGCCGCTCATATAGCGGATGCCATTGGTATCGTTGCTCGCTCTCAAAATATGCGTGCTTTAGCAAAAGAAACCAATCGCGAACGCAGTGGATTATATCGCTCCTTAAGTAAAACGGGTGACCCCAAGCTTTCTACTTTAGTCGCTGTCTTATCTGCCCTTAACCTGCAACTCTTTGTACAGTCTTCTACTTCATAAACTGAAGGAGAGTTAATAGATCTCTCCTCTCAATTTCAGTGATTGGTTACGAATTCAACGACTATACTTGCTTGACCAGCTTGGACTGTTTTATCGGCTTTGGCATAAAGCGTGACCTCTTTATCAAAGGGAACAAACTCCTTCTGATTAGAAATCGTCGCTGCTTTAATACCCGCTTGTTTGATCTCTAACTCACCAAATTCAGTCCCGCCAGCAGTGCTGCCTATTTTGACCTTTGTGTCCGAAAACGCTGTCTTAATAAACGCCTTGATTGATGTTATTAAAGCACCACGAGGGAGAGTGCCTATCTTCATTACGTTTTCTTTATCTTGGTAACTAAAATTAAGACGCAAGAAGCTTACCTGCTGCGTATGAAGGTTTCTCCCCTGTAAGGGTTCTGGTAAATAATCTGCCATATCTTGTCCCCTTAATGATTTGCCACAAATTGCACGACCACAACACACTCACCAGCATCTGTGGTTTTATCTCTTGTTGCATAAAGGGTCATTTCTTTATCCTCTGGAGCAAAAACCTTTTGGTCTGTTGGTGTAAAATCTTGTGTGGTTTGGGCTTTGATATCTTTTTCGCCAAACTCATTGCCCCCATAGCTGCTGCCAATCTTCAATTTTGCTTCGGAAAATGCCGTCTTCACAAACGTTTTAATTGAAGTAATCAAAGCGCCACGAGGCAAAATTCCGATTTTCTCTGTAAGATGCTTCTCTTTATGTGAGATATTCAAACGCAAAAAGCTTACCTGTTGGGTATGAAGATTTCTGCCCTGTAATGGAGGGGGTAATTGATCTGCCATGTCTTGTTTTCCTCCTTAATGTTTACGCTGCGGCTTCACCGCTGTAGGTAGGAATAACAATCGTTCCAAAATCTTGGGCTGTCTGTCCACTATTTGGCATTTGGAAACGAGTTTTCTTCATTCCTATCAAAGTTTTTGCTGCAACACCAAATTCACGTTCATAATCAAAATACTCTTCTTTAAGGGTGTAATTTGTTGCACTATGATTTTTCCCAAAACCTATAATTGCACTCTGCGCTCCTAAGAACACCGCACGACGCACGCTTTTGACCGCTGTATGATCTGTCGATTTTACACCATGGGTAACATGAATAGCTTCGCGTAAAACAACACCATTATACATACCAAGAGAGCCATCAAAGATTGGGTTCTTCGCACGAGAGGTTGCATAAACCGATTTTTGAATATCTAACCATTCTCCAGCAGCGGTATTGGTTCGCAATTGCATTACTTGGGTTGGGTGCAAATAGAGAACATAAACATCATCACCATTGACATGGACGGGAGAAATTTGTGGATTAGCAAGCTTTGCTTGTTTAACCGCTTCATCAATCAGCTTCAAACTAAAGCTATGTTTGGCTTTATCGGTAAGATCTTCATCCTTGGTTTTTGCATCGGGACGAATAATCCGTTCACTGCTTGGTGCCATGATTTCATTAAAGCCATAATGAACCGGTTTAATGTACACTTCTCGACCATCAACACTGATTGTACGCGCTGTATAACCACAAACCTGCAAAAAGAACATGATGCTTAAACGATTAGCATACCAGCGAACCAAACCCTCTTTGGCTTTTTTGCGTAAATTCGGGAGGATTCTCTGTTGATCAATCGAGTCATCATTGGCAACACGCGCCGCATGTAAAAGCTCATTAATCACCAACCGATCATTCATAAATTGAAGCGCTTCTTCATTGCCCTCTAAGGTTTCACCTTGCGTGACACCATCTCCAAACAGATTGACCAACAAACTAAATGTAACACTATCCCCTGCACTCTTATGGGTTTCGTTATAAAGCTGGATAATACTGTTCGAACTTTTGCCAATCAGAGGGGCTATTTTCGTCGCTTTCAAAACTTCATTGCTTAACTTCTGTGACCACAATTTCACCGATTGCGGATCATGAGTCCCTATATGTGTTGTTGCCATTTTTTGTTTCACCTTTCTTTGCTATAAAAAAACCGGCTTTAAAGCCGGTGGAAAACCCGCATCAGAGGCGGATTATGCTGTAAAATCTATTGCCTAATCGGGGTCTGCACCCATAATTTCATAAAAACGCGCTTCATTCTTCGGATTGGATATCCACACATCAAATTCCTTCTCTGACATATCGGATAGAGTTTGTTTAGTCATTGGTCCAGTACTCCCTCCTCCACCAGATGCCGTTAAGGTTCGCGCAGAATTCTGACGGCTTTGAAGCGCAGCAACTTGATCATTGGCTTGGACCGCTTGGTTTTGATAACCAAGATTTTGCGCTATCCTATAAAGCTCTTCTGCTGGATTAACCCCTTTTTGTGCACAAGTCGCTACAATTGTACGTAGTTCATCCCCTATAATCGCATCTATCGTACTTTTTTGTGCATAATTCGGATAAACAGAAGACCATGCATTCAACTGCTTTGCACGCGTCTCATAAAGAAAATTTGCTGCCGCATCAAAGTCACTGTATTTATCTTTGATAGAGGTCACAGAACTTTCTAAAAATTGATTCAAATGTCCATTAAATTCTTGGGTTTCAATGGCTTGTCTTTGCACATCTTGCTGTGCACGAATATACGCATCTTGCTCTTGAAGCTTTTTTCCCATCCAACTCATATAACCAATAATGTCTTGTGTAGGATCTGGAGGTCTGCTTTCCCCTTCAGCCATTGGCGCTTGAGATTGAGGTTCATAAAACTTAGTAAGTGCTTCACGGGCTTGGTTGGCTTGCTGTTCTGCACGCTGCTGCTCTATACTAGGAACGATTTCTGAAGGCTTTTCAACGGGCTCTGCAATCGGCTCTGGAGGTGTTGCATCATGACTCTCAACCGCCTCCACCTCATGATCAACATCAAAAGAGCTCTCATCATCATCAAAAACCGGTGCTCCAACCCTATAATCTTCATTCATACCTTCATTCATCACTTCGTTCATTTCTGCATTCATTCTCTAACCTCTCTTAAATGCTTCTTCCCCTGTACGTTGCGGCTCTCTCCCGCATAATCTGATTTTGCGCTCGTTCATTAAGAATACGCTCCCGTTCAAGCTCATGGCGTTGTTGCATCAATTCCGCTTCCAATTCCGCTCTCTTTTGACGCATGACCAATTCAATCTGCTTGCCTTGCAAATCCATCTGTTGCATCTGGCTTTTGGTCGCAATATCCTGCTGCTTTTCTTGCAACTTCATTTCTTGTTCTGGATTCATTTGCTGTTGTTGGGCTTGTTGTGCCATTTGCTGCTGTTGCATCTTCTCGCTTACACGATTGAGTAATGACGCAGGCAATGGCGAATAACGAAGTAAATCAAGCATGATATCCGGTGTAACGGCATTTTGAAGCAACGGTAACAGCTGCGTGATAATACCAAAGGTACGCTCTTTTTCGTTCGGGCTGGTGGGTGCATCATCCACCACAATATCATAATCAACACTCATCACCGCTTCACGGGTCAACGGAATATATTGCGCATTCTCCTCTCCCGATATCCGGACTAAACGACCATCAGACAAATAATTCTGTATAAGGTGCAAAATGATCTTGCCCTGCCTTTTGCGATACAAACGCAAACCATCAAACAAACAAGCAAGCAGGTTAAGACTGGATTGACGCCGTTGTGCCTCTAAAATCCCTGCTTGTGAAACTTCTCTCGTTCCAATAAACTCTGGTGAGAGACCTGTAACTTGATTAATTGCTTCTTTCGCTTCATTAAACAGTTGGAAAAAGCCGGTTGGAAATTGCGCTACGGGTTTGGGTTGTATCTTACCCCCTGCCAAAGCACCATTTTTCAAAACCGTAATACTATCTACCCTGCTCCAACTTTTTACCGCTTCTCTCTCATCTTCAAACGCTCCCCTCTCAGCCATAATCCCACCTTTGGATTGGCTATTGAGAATATGCATAACTTGACTAAAATATTTATTCGCCCAGCGTTGAGGGTCTTTTGTCGGTCTTACAACCCCATAAAATTGCCGTTCTATCTTATCAAAATACCCCGTGATACACTCCCAACCCAACTGACCCGCTGGAACCAAAGGTTGATCAGGGCATTCAAGCAGTTTTCTCCCTAAAAAGGCGCGTTTTACAACCTTTTTATTGAAAGCCGCCCCTTGGATATCGGGCATCATGCATTGGAGCTGCTTAAACTCCTCTTCGCTGTAATCACGCAATTCTCCCGTTTCCAAATCGGGTGCCTTGTAATATCGTTCGCTTTCAAACCAACGACATTCCACAAGCGTAACCATCCGTCGACCGTTTTCAACATCAATGCCCTTCTCATCATCGTAAGCTTCAAGATCATTATGATGAACGCCTTCATAAGCAGCCCCATCACGCGCCCAATCAGCACTCAGTTCACTCCAATGGACTTTTGGAAACATTTGCTTGGCTACGTCTAATGGCTTGCGGTCGACATACCACATGCGTTGTGCATCCGTTAAATTCGGTTGCACTGCCGCACTATCCCAAACCATTTTCAAAGGGTCTAAACGCGTAATGACCGGTTCACCATCAAGACTATTTTCGTAATCAAGCCGCGTATCTGTCCACCCCATACCGCAGATGACAGCATCTTGGAAAGCATCACTATCTGCATATTCAGCATGTGCCATATCGCGAAACCATTCTGCCGCTCCTGTAAGCAATTCACTTGGCAATGCCTTGCCTATTTGACGGGGAATAAATTGCACTTCGCGCTTATTATTGCGTTCTGAACCCACAACAGCATTCACAAGTGGGGCAATGCGATTAAACGTCATAACGGGGCGGCGTTGCTCTTTTAAAGCCGCTAAATCTTGATCATTCCACTGATCACCATTGTAAAATTGAAAATCCTCCCTTGCGTGTTCACGCCATTTGTTCACATGCTCCACATCTTCTTTGTACCAACTGACTAACTTGCGAAACAAACCTTCTGTTGACAGATCTGAGATGTTGCTCTCTTGCTCTAAATGCTCTTCATCATCCATCATTCTGCCATCCATGACGTGCTTTCATAGGCTTCTCTACCGCTATAAGCTGGTCTCTTCTGTCTCTGCATTGGCTGTTCATACCCCACACACATTAATCCAAAAGCATCTGCACCATGACTGGACCAATCATGTTCTGCTCCCAAGCCAATATTACGCTTCTCATCCCATTTCTCATGATACCAATTCAGTGCCTTACGCCCCGCTACTGTCGTCTCCTCATTGAACCAAACAGAGGGTAGAATACGTCGTACTGCCTCGATACGCATTTTGACAGCACCAGCCCCTTGATTTGGTATCACTTGCGTTTCAAAACCCGCATCATTTAAAGCACTCTCAAAACTCACATTGTGCACACGGTCTCTGGTCGCACCATCATGGGGGAGAACCATCAGTGCCTTCTCATAGCCATTGTGACGCAACCAACCGATATGCTCCGATAACGGCTGTCCTTGCGCTTCGTAATAATCAAGCACTCTGATCTCTCTCCCTACAAATTGCGCTATCCATATTGCTGTGGCATCTGCCTTAGCTCCCGTGCCCCCAATATCCCAAAAAGCCCGTATCTGCATTAAAGGATCACGCGCAACACGCCCTATCCGCCCCTCTTGCTCCGCTGCCAACATTTCTTTTTGATAGTAAGCGCCCTGAACCGCTGTAAGATAAGCCCCTTCCCATATATGCTTATAGGTTTCTGGACGATTTCTAAGGTCATCAAGCCGCGCTTCATTCAAGATCTTGGGAAACTTCGGATTGTCTGACCAATTAATCTCCACACGCTTAATGGATTCATTGTCTGAAAAGCGAAACCGCCTTTCAACCGGTGCATTGTCTCGCAACGGGTTCCATGTGACCCATAACTCTGCACGCCATCCCTCTCCCTCTTCACGCAACGTTGGAATGAGTGTCTGCCAAGCTGTTTCTGTTACCGGCTCTGCCTCATCAACCCAACAAAGCAAAATACGCCCCATGGATTTGATACTGGCTATATTACGGTCCAGTCCAGAAAACTGAAAAGCTATACGACCATCATTTGACTTAATCGAAGCCTCTCCAACCTTGTAATATTCGCTTAAAAAGTCATGGGCTTCAATGGCGCGCTTAATCTCCTCCAATGAACTTTCTGCTAGCGAATTTTGAAACTGACGTGCACAAAGAATAGTCCCTGATATTCCCTGCATACCAAATTGATAGCCTTTTAAAGCAGCCATCAAGGCAAATGATCTTGTTTTACCAGACCCTCGTCCACCCCAAGCCGCACGTACCAAAGCATCCCCTGCAAAAATAGGGATAAGTTTTGGTACAATCTTAATCTGTCTTGTCGTCATTCATTGTTAAAGGAGCAATTTCTACACGCCCTATGATCTTAATCGCCCCCCCATCTTCACCCGTCACTTGCAAAGGCAAGATCTTACCAAGCAACGCTAAATAAGCCGCGGGGCATCTTATTGCCTGCTTTTCGAGATAAGAGATTAACCCCTCTTTCCCATACTTATTGCCTGCCAATTCAGCGGCTTTAAGAATTGCTTCTTTCAAAAGACGTGTATTCTTATTGGGTACACCTTTGACACGCCCCATTCCTGCCTTAGGGGGTTTATATTTTTTCTTTGTTTGAGAAACCTGTTCTGTATTTTGTGATGTCATAAAATACACCCTCCAGATAATAAAAAACCCCGCAAATGCGGGGATTTTTGACTGTACATTTCCCTCTCTAGACACAATACGCCTAAGTACAGCAACGTCATTAAATACGATTTGCTACACTTTGTCAACATAAAAATAACACATATTGATAATTTCAAAGGAGATCAGTTATAAAAAGCTCGCAAAAAATAACTTTTGCTTTAGCCTTTATATATATTTTTTCTATGTCCAACAGCTAAAACTAACACAACAAGTTCCTTATCATAAAGATCGCAAAGTATTCTGTAATCTCCTACACGATATCTCCATAAACCCGATAATTGCCCTTTTAAGGGCTTACCTATTGCACGTACATCTTCAAGAGGGGCAACGTGTTGATCTAAAAAATCAACAATCCTCCGTGCTTCTTTTTTATCGCATTTTTTTAAAAAACTAAGAGCTTTTCTTTCATATCTAATCGTCCAAGCCAAGCTCTTTCCTCACCTCTTCAGAGCTATAAAAAGTAGCTTCTCCTCTTCGAACACGCTCTCTTACTTGTGAAGCTAAATAATAATCCTCAGCTTCCTCGATTCCACGTTCAATAATCTCACGTAAATAAAAAGACTTTGTACGACCTGTCTTAGTTGCTAAATTATTCAAACGTGTTTCAAGTTCGCTAGGCAATCGAATAGATATCGTCATAACGCAATCCTCATCTTTGTATTCACTGTAATACAAAGATAACGTCTTGTCCAGAAAAAGGTTTCACGTCATTCTGCAAAAGCACATAAAACAATTACCATTTACTTTTTTGATCAAAATAGTTCTGAAGCGCATTAAGAGCAATGCGCAATGAATTCACAAGATATGGTAGCATTTGATCTTCTATAACGAGATGATTTATCGCGGCATAAAGATTATACTGTCTATAGCGCTGTTGCGCTTCTTTTAGTGCCTCTTGCATGTTGATAAACTGCTCTGTTGCGAATGCTACCCACTTATCTCTTGCCTTATCATCAGATGATGACGGCATTTCGTCATAAATCGCATTAGGCAAGCCTTTTGCACATAGATAATCGTTTCTTATCTGTAAGTACTGTTGCGCGGCGTCATATTGCTCTTGTGTAAGCACACCTTGCAAACAAAGCCGCCCTATGTAAGACCCAGAAAGTGGATTTTTTGCCTCGTATAGGGTTAAACCGAAGCGTTTTGCACGCATTTCTATTGCCAATTGATCAACGGCTTCACGGGGTGCTTTTGCACGTGATCAACACACTGATTTATAATGATAATTCACTGTTTTGTATGTTGAATGAGAGTCTCGAATAACGTAGGATTCTCTCATTTCAAATCTGTGTATGTTGTATCAATCAAAACCACTCATTTGCACATAACAAGTGGGATGAGTGTGTGGATCAAATTTGTATAAGAAAGGAGTAAAAATGGTCCTTATGAACCGTCTTAATGCAAGATCTGTAGCAACATTGGGGGCTGGCAAATATAATGATGGTGCCGGCTTGCTTCTTCATAAGCGTAAAGATGGAGGTGCTCAATGGATTTATCGTTATACCCTTCACGGGCGTCGTCGCGAAATGGGATTGGGAGCGTTGCGAGATGTTTCTTTAAAAAAAGCCCGTGAATGTGCAAATCAATGGCGTTCTGTTTTACGTGAGGGGCGTGACCCCATTAAAGAACGCGATAAACAAAAGCGTGAGACAATAAGCAATCTCCATTATTTAAAAGATATTGCCGTGGATGCTTTTGAAAGCCATAAAGCTGAATTAAAAGGGGATGGGAAAGATGGAATTTGGTTTTTACCTTTACGCCTTCATATTCTCCCTAAATTAGGCTGTTTACCCGTTTCAGAAATTACGCAAACAGAGATACGCGATACCCTTGCCCCTATTTGGCATACAAAAGCTGGAGCTGCTCGGACAGCATTGATGCGTCTCAAACTTTGTCTCAAACATGCAGCTGCTTTGGGTTTGGATGTTGATTTACAAGCAACAGAAAAAGCACGCGCTCTTTTAGGAAAACAACGTCATAAGATCACTAATAGACCAGCAATGGATTGGAGAGATATACCCGCTTTTTATAAAACACTTTGCCAAATAACAGCTATAACACAACTGGCTTTGCGTTTGCTCATCTTGACAGGCGTTCGTACACATTCCTTACGTTATATTCATAAGGATCAGATTGATGGGGATATATGGACTATTCCTGCTGAGAATATGAAAGGAAGGCGTGATACAACAAAAGAATTTCGCGTACCCCTATCTTTAGAAGCTCTAAAAGTGATTGAACAAGCCAGTTGTATCTCTAAAAGTGATTTCATTCTGTCTTTTTCCGGTCGAGGTCCCCTTGCTGAGAATGTTATGTCAAAATATATGAAAAAAAATAAACTTGATGCCTGCCCGCATGGCTTTCGTTCTAGTTTACGCGATTGGCTTGCTGAAACAACCGATGCCCCCTATGAGGTTGCTGAAACCATTCTAAGTCATACGGTAGGCGGTAAAGTAGAGCGTGCCTATCGTCGTACTGACTATCTAGAACAGCGCCGTGTCTATATGGATAAATGGGCGGCTTATGTCACTGAGCAATCTTAGGATATGGGGTAATTTACCCCATCATCTGTGGATAACTTTCTCTCTCTGTTTTCTCATTCTCTCTCAATAAGACTCATAAATTATCACATCAGAAATTATATGATAATATACTGTTTTCTATAAATAAAATACCTTCAAAAATAAACCAAAATGTGCTTAATAAATAGGCATGATTTGTTTCTATTTTTTGAAAATAAAAGGATTTTAGAATGACTGAAAATGATATTCTTTTAACTGACCGTGAAAGTGCACAATTGCTTCATATGAGTGTCTCAACTTTCCGCCGTCATGTTACCAATGGCTCTCTCCCAAAACCTTTAAAATTTGGTTTTTTATCGCGTTGGTTACAATCGGATCTTCTCAATGTAATCGAACAAGCAAAACAGCAACGTCAAAGTGACGCAGCATAAAAAAAACCTTGTCACGTAAGGACGGACAAGGCTTTCTCAAATTCACAATCCTAGAGAGTGCACAACCCATCCTATGACGCAACGTTATAGGATTACTAAGTGTATTCCCTACGTTATACTGCTTCACATACAGTGTTGAGATTGTTGGTTGAGGAGACAATCCCGCACAAGCATGGGAACACATGAATGTGGGGATTGTAGTTTCCACAAATAACAATATTTAAGGATAGCATTCATATTGCTCTGGATGCTTTTTACAAAAAGGGCTGTTTAAGCGCTTTTTGACACTTCTCTGTGGAACAACAGCACCTGGTCGACAAATCGGAAGATTTTCGGCTTTATGGTTTCCACACCACCCCCCCCCACATCATATTTATAGCGGAAACCTGCTTGAAGCATGCAAGCATCAATGGTTGCCATTTGATTGAAACTACGATTTTGATTTTCTGGATCGGCATCATAAGGTGTTGGCATGCCACATTCTAATAAGGCTTTTCCTATCTCAGTAAAATCTGCTCCTGGCTTCTCCCATGCACCTATAGAAGATACGGGAGGTTTATTAAATTGGCATCCTGTTATGATAAACAAAACTACCACACCTAATAGCTTTAGAATTTGTTTCATTTTTTACTCCTTGATTTACTTAAAGGAAATTGTTCTAGATGAGATGTGCCATAAAGTATGTTGCACATAGCATTCGCATGTCCAAGACAAGTATGAACGCTATTGGGATTTGTGAACATTCTCCGCCATTCTTTCCACATGTTACTACCAGCAGGTATTGTCTCATAGGTATAGTCATTGCCGCCAATAATTCTGCTGACAAAATCGTATCTATGACCATCAAAGCCAATCGTGGTCTGCTTGCCACCACTTACATACCTTAACAGACCGGATGCAGCCAAAACATTAGCCGCTGGTCCATAGAAATTGATCGTTGTATTGCCAGCTACATCATTGATACCTTCTTGTTTGAAAGAATTCAGCGCATTAAAGCTTGTCATACTGCCACGACTATGGGCATCAAAATGCAATCCTGTATTACCATAGCGAAACATCAGATCTTTTGCTTCTTGTGTAGAATTCGTCAAACCCCAAAAGTTATTTTCCAGAAACTTCTGGTATCCTGCGACCAGAAGTTCTGAAATAGCAGAATCGGCTTGGGGGAACACAACAAAATAAAGTGGTTCATTTTTATTCTCCGCATGTTGCTCTGCATAAACAGCAGCCTCATAGGGTGGAGTAAAGATGCCATTGAGGGACACATGAACCTTGCCATCAGAGCCTTCTTGCAAATGCTGCTTTTCTTCATCCGTTAAATAATGAAACTTAGGAATTTTTTGTCCTCGAGCGTCTTTGATATACTGTCCATTTGCATCTATTTCATAGATTATATTGCCCTTTTCATCACGGTCGACCACAGCGATGGGGTGTTCTTTGATAAACATGGTTCTATAGGAGTCATCGCTGTATTTAAACCCTTCTTCCAGCAATTGTATTGCCATTTCACGGTTTTCATGGACGATTTGTTCCAGCTTGGCAACATCAAGCTGTTGTACACCCTTATGGGCGTTGGCAGTATCACGGTTAAGGGAGGCGATGGCTTGTTCCACATCTTGCCCCGTCAACGCCTTTTGCCCTGCTTCATTTGTCAGCACAATGGTGCTATCACTAATGGCGGATTTGGTATAGCCTTCCTCTGAATCTTTGGCTTTTACATGATCTAAAACATTCTTGGCAATGTTTTTCCCAACGCCGTATTTGCCTTGGTACATGGGTCCACCCGCAGAAATGCTGATCCCATCGCTGTTGGCTTGAGCACCAGCACTGTTGGTGATATCACTCGTTTTAATGGTTCCTGTGGTCAGTTTATTTTTGTTCGCCGGTGCGGTGCTACCGATAATACCTCCGGTCATGGTTGTTGCACCCGCCACTGTAATATCAAAGCCGCCATCACCGGTTTTAATGCCGGATTGTTCCACAACGCTGTGATAATCACTAGAGGTTTTATCCTTGTTAAAGGCAATATTGGTTGTCGCCACATCATCCTTTTTTCCACCATTAAAGCCAACAGAAACAGAGTTTTGCTTGCTGGAACTTTGTCCCGTATCACTGAGGCTGGTAATGGTGAAATCACCACCAACCCCCATCTCTACACGGTTTCCAGAAACTACAGCGCCTGCTAATGTAGTATTTCCCCCACTGTTGGTATGAACAGTGCCGGTGCCTATAATATGGCTGTTTTTATGATGCACTTGTTCACTGGAACCCTTTCCTTTTCCAAAAGAAGCATTGCCCATCCAGCCTGGACCGCCACTCCCGTAGCTGTAACCAACATTTGCAGAAATATTTTGCGAATGGTTTTGCGTGCTTTGCGTGTTTTGCGCACTTTCAAAGAGGATATGTTCTTTTGCATCCAAGGTGATATTTCCGCTCTGTTCATCATTGCTCAGAGGGTTTGTGCCAGCGATAAGATCAGCACCAACACCATGAATACTCCCATTGTGGGCATGCATGTTGATAGAACGCCCACCTTCTATTGTTGTGGTCACCGCGGTGGAAACTTGAGAAGAGGCTTCTGCCTTTTCAGCCTTAAAGCCTGCCGTAATGCTGGCTGAAACATCCGCCATATTACGAAGGTCACTTTTGCTTGCTCCACCCTTTATCCCATTGTAAAGACCTTTGCCTTTGTTATAGAGATCATAACCTTTTAAACCGCCAAGCAAACCATTGCCGATTTTGTGTTTTGTATCCCCATGACCAAAACGTTTTCCGGCATCCCTTATATCTTGTACAGTACCAAGAATGCCAACATTGACAGAACCTGTCACACCAGCAAAGAACTTTTCATGCTTTTCTTGTGCATGAGAGGTATCATAGCTTTCCGATAGGGTGATATTATTGCCAGCATTAATGTTGACATCACGATTTGCCGAAACATTTGCCGCTTGAAAATTCGCATCATTGCCCGCATTAAAATTCGCATCATTGCCCGCATGGAAATTGGACGGCGTATTCGTCTTTTCCCATTGATCGCCCGTATCTTTATTGCTCTCAACCCCAACACCCACAGAAGCACCACTTTTGTTCTTTTCAAACTGAATCCCAAAGCCTGTGCGTTCTTCCTTTGAATTTGCGCTATGGCTATTGTGACCAGGCAAAACATTGATATCATGGGCTGCCGAAACATTAATATTTTCTCGTGCATTAAAATCAGAGCCGACCACGTTCACATCGTCTTTTTTGGCGGTGATGGTGATATTTTTCCCATTGAACGAAGAGCCTTGATGTTCAAAACTTTCTTCATTCTCTGTCTTTCCCTCACTCCCGTAGATTGAGACAAAGCCCTTGCCTGATCCCACACCAAAACCGGTTTCATGGGTTTCTGAATGGCTCTTATGATGGTCTGTCATGCCATTAATCGTTACATTTTCTGCTGCCACATTGATATCTTCATTGGCAATCATATGAGAAGCCGTGATTGTGGCATCCCCTTGTGCGTCTAACACAATATTGCCCGTCGCCCCAAGAATGGAGGAAACCGTTGTGCTATGCGATTCAGATGTATCGGAAGATTTGCTACTCAAAAAGCCACTTTCTGACGATTGTGCTTGCTGATCATACTTTTCTTGCGCCCCTTTGATGAGAATATTGCCACCAGAGTGAATGGTAATATCGGCTTTTGCTTGGTCTTCTGGCGTTTTTGCTCCTGAAGTCTCCCCTATCTTGCCGGCTGTGAGTATCGAGGCTACAATTTCCGTGTTGTTTCCTGAATCAATGGCAACACCTTTGCCCCCCGATATGAGTGATCAACACACTGATTTATAATGATAATTCACTGTTTTGTATGTTGAATGAGAGTCTCGAATAACGTAAGATTCTCTCATTTCAAATCTGTTTATGTTGCATCAATCAAAACCACTCATTTGCACATAACAAGTGGGATGAGTGTGTGGATAAAATTTGTATAAGAAAGGATTAAAAATGGCTCTTATGAACCGTCTGAATGCAAGATCTGTCGCAACATTGGGGGCTGGCAAATATAATGATGGTGCCGGCTTGTTACTTCATAAGCGTAAAGATGGAGGTGCTCAATGGATTTTACGGTATACCCTTCACGGGCGCCGTCGTGAAATGGGATTGGGTGCTTTAAGACATGTTTCTTTAAAAAAAGCACGTGAATTGGCAAACCAATGGCGTTCTGTTTTGCATGAGGGGCGTGACCCCATTAAAGAGCGCAATAAACAAAAGCGTGAGGCAATAAGTAATCTCCATTATTTAAAAGATATTGCTTTAGACACTTTTGAAACTCGTAAAGCTGAATTAAAAGGAGAGGGTAAAAATGGAGATTGGTTTTCGCCTTTACAACTTCATATTCTCCCCAAATTAGGTTGTTTACCCGTTTCAGAAATTACGCAAACAGAGATACGCGATACCCTTGCCCCTATTTGGCATACAAAAGCTGGAGCTGCTCGGACAGCATTGATGCGTCTCAAACTTTGTCTCAAACATGCGGCTGCACTAGGTTTAGATGTTGACTTACAAGCAACCGAAAAAGCACGTGCTCTTTTAGGTAAACAACGTCATAAAATCACTAATAGACCAGCAATGGATTGGAGAGATATACCCGCTTTTTATAAAACACTTTGCCAAACAACAGCTATAACACAACTGGCTTTGCGTTTGCTCATCTTGACAGGCGTTCGTACGCATTCCTTACGTTATATTCATAAGGATCAGGTTGATGGAAATATATGGACAATCCCTGCTGAAAATATGAAAGGAAAGCGCGATGCTACAACAGAATTTCGCGTACCTTTATCAACAGAAGCAATGAAAGTGATTGAACATGCTCGCTGTCTTTCCAAAAGTGATTTTATCCTTTCTGCAACCGGTCGTGCTCCTCTTGGTGAAAGTAATATGGCAAGGTATATGCAAAAAACTGGACTAAACGCCTGCCCGCATGGCTTTCGTTCTAGTTTACGCGATTGGCTCGCTGAAACAACCGATGCCCCCTATGAGGTCGCTGAAACTATTCTAAGTCATACGGTAGGCGGTAAAGTAGAGCGTGCCTATCGTCGTACGGACTATCTAGAACAGCGCCGTGTCTATATGGATAAATGGGCGGCTTATGTCACTGGGCAATCTTAAGATATGGGGTGCATAACCCCATGATCTGTGAATAACTTTCTCTCTCTGTTTTCTCATTCTCTCTCAATAAGACGCATAAATTATCACATCAGAAATTATATGATAATATATTGTTTTCTATAAATAAAATACCTTCAAAAATAAACCAAAATGTGCTTAATAAATGGGCATGATTTGTTTCCATTTTTTGAAAATAAAAGGTTTTTAGAATGACAGAAAATGATATTCTTTTAACAGACCGTGAAAGTGCAAAATTGCTTCATATGAGTGTCTCAACATTCCGCCGTCATGTTACCAATGGCTCTCTCCCAAAACCTTTAAAATTTGGTTTTTTATCCCGTTGGTTACAATCGGATCTTTTGAATGTAATCGAACAAGCAAAACAGCAACGTTATAACGACGTGGCATAAAAAAACCTTGTCACGTAAGGACGGACAAGGCTTTCTCAAACTCATCAATCTAGAGAGTGCACAATCCGTCCTGTGACGCAACGTTATAGGATTTAAAATGATGTGTTCTTTTAAGAATGCGCGGGGCATTACACGTGCCTTGCGTGGTACTTGGCATGGGCGTTATGGACTTACTCATTGCCCCGCTCATGATGATAGGCTGTTATTCCTTAATAAATTGGCGTACCTTATAAATTACGCTCACTAACGTCCTTAAGAAGTTCTAAAACATCAAGAGAAAATTGGCTATACAATCCAAGTTTTTGATTTTCTGTATCTTGTAATCATGAGAAACTCATAAATATGCACAAAATTGTATCATATTAAGTAAAAATATTAATTTAGATCAAAATTAATATTTTATCCCATAAAATAATGTGAATTAAATTATAAGTTTTTTATATGTAAACAACAATCATGTTTTGGATATGAAAATGCAAGATAGATAGAAAATATCTATTCTAACAGTACCTATTGAAGAAATAGTCAAAATGTATTACATTAGAACTATTTTGTAACACATTAAGAGGTAATAAAATGGCTGAGACGACATTTACCTTTCGCGTTGATGATGTATTGAAAAATGAATTTTCCAAAGCAGCAAAAGCGTGTGATAGATCTGGTGCACAATTGTTGCGAGATTATATGCGCGATATCGTAAAAGAACAAAAAGAAAGAAGTGCACACGATTTATGGTTTCGGGAACAGGTTCAATTAGGGATAAATTCTGCTAATGCAGGCGATATAATATCTTCTGAGGAAATCGAAGCAGAAGCAAAGGAATGGCGCTTAAAAATACAAAGTAAACTAGATAGATCAACTTTATGAAGCTAATTTGGACACAAGTAGCACGCGTTGACCGCAAAAAGATACGTGAATACATATCACAAGATAATCCTTCTGCTGCCTTAAAGTTTGATCAACTTTTATCTGAAAAGATAGAAAAACTCGTTAAGTTTCCTACTCTTGGTCGTTTAGGACGAGTTGTAAATACACGTGAATTTATTGTACATCCAAATTATATCATGATTTATGATATTTCAGATGGCGTTGTTCGTATTTTACGTGTGCTTCATACAAAGCAAAAATTCCCTTAATCAACTGTATTTTTATTTATTTGGTAATTGAAGCAAATTATTTTTTTAAATACTGCACTCTATATCAGTAAGTAATGATAAATTATTACTTTTCTAATATTGCGAGAATATGATTGCATGATCGCTTTGCACACCATTTAGTTTCTTACTCGTAAAAGTGACGATGATGTCTCTCGTTTTATTGTCAATGATACGAGCGTGGAAAAGCTTGGGGAACTCTTAAAAGAAAATCCCCGCGGTCTCTTGATGGTGCGTGATGAATTATCCGGTTTCTTAACAGATATGGAAAGAAAGGAATATCAATCAGACCGTTCTTTCTATCTAACAGCTTTTAATGGCAATAAGTCTTACACCTATGACCGGATTGGGCGGGGAACCATTTTTATTCCCAATGCAACTGTCTCTATTATAGGGGGTATTCAACCTGCACGTATTATTCCCATTATTCAAGACATGCACCGTGGAATAAACGATGATGGTCTTATGCAACGGTTTCAAATGCTGATCTATCCCGATGAACGACAAGAGCAGTTATGGGTTGATAGACCTCCTAATCAAAAGGCATGGGAAAGTTATCAAGGTTTTTTTCGTTCTCTTTATGATAAACCATTAGGATCACCAAAATATCCGATAACTATACGCTTTTCTGCCCAAGCCCAAGAAATGTTTCGTGAATGGTGGGAAGATTTTCAGAAAAGAATAAAGAATGGTCATTTCTCATCAAGTTTAAAAGCACATCTTTTGAAAATGAATCAAACCATACCAACCCTTGCGTTGATTTTTGAACTGGTTGAGGATGGTCGTTTTGAAATCAATAGAGATGCCCTTGAAAGAGCCTTGTATTGGGAAAAATATTTATTAAGTCATGTCAAAAGGCTTTATGCGGCGGCGGATAGCTTAGCAACAGAGGGAGCAAAATTAATTGTCGAACGTTGTGATTGTTTACCCGATGTTTTTACAACAAGGGATATTTATAAACGTGATTGGAAATGTTTCAAAGATAATGAAGCCGTTAAGCAAGCTTTAGAGCTTTTATGCCGTTGTAACTATATTCGTGAAATCTCTGGAGACAAGAGCTCACAAGGCGGTCGCCCTACCATACGCTATGAATGGAATCCCTTAGTGACAAGCCATAAAACATCACACTGAGGCAATTTGGAAATCTTATAGAACATTAACAATATAACAGTGAACTCTTCAAAGCACTCCCCATTATGAGTTTTGGGGGTGCTTTTTATGCGTATTATTTTATTTTTTTAATTCAAAATAAAAATCATTATATTTCAATGCATTAATGTTTTAAAGAAACAACCTATATTAAATACAATCCGTAAATACAATCTATAATATATATAAAAAGGGGTTTTGTAGGGGTTTTGGGGGTTTTAAAAACAGACAAAACCTATCAAAATAATAATTCTGATACCTTATAAACACATAGTGCATTTGTCTTAATTAACCCGTGAAACGAATAGCAAATTTCACTATTTTGCTGATCTTACGCTGTGTCATGGGCTGTTGATAAACAACCTCTAAAAACCCCTTTTGAAAAAATATCGGCTTTTTATCAGTTTTTTCCCATTTTTATCGTTATTTGCTTTAAATGCATTTGATTGAGTTCGTTTTGATTCTTTTGATGATTATTGATCATCTCTTAAGGCAAGGGATTTTTATTATAATATGCTGCAATCTGTTAATTCTGATAATGAACATGTCACTTTACGCTCTCTGTTGGAATATTATCGCGAACAATCAAAATCACCCCGTGAATTAGGAACCATGTTTGAAAACCTTGTCATGGTTTATTTGAGTGAAGACCCTCTTCAAAAGCAAGAATACGAAAAGGTTCAAACTTATTTGGAATGGGCAAAAGAGCATGATGAAGATGGAACGGATATTGGGATTGATCTGGTGGCGACAATCCGTGATGAAGGAGGTTATGCTGCCATTCAATGTAAATGCTATAACGCCTCTCACATAATTAAAAAAGAAGATATTGATAGCTTTATCGCTGCCTCGGGCAAAAAAATCTTCACCCGTCGCATACTGGTTGATAGCACTGAAACAGATTGGAGTGACAATGTTGAACTGACTTGTGAAGGACAAGAGGTTCGTATTCAACGTATTAACCTTTTTGATTTGGAAAGCAGTCAAATCGATTGGAGCGCTTATAAAGAACAAGGACAAGCCGTCCTTAAAGAGAAACCAAAGAAAAAGCTTTTAGATCATCAGAAAGAAGCCCTTGAGAAAGTCTGTGAAGGTTTAAAAGAAGCAGACCGTGGCAAACTCATTATGGCATGTGGAACGGGAAAGACTTTCACCAGTTTGAAGATAGCAGAAACCATAGCAGGTCAAGGCAAACGTGTTTTATTTTTGGTACCCTCCCTTGCTCTTATCTCTCAAACAATTCGTGAATGGACAGAAGATACAGAAGTGCCTTTGCGTTCCTTTGCTGTGTGTTCGGATACACAAGTGGGTAAACGTCGGAAGAATAATAAAAATGATGATGATGAAGCTGGTCTCGATGCATCAGACCTTGTTTTACCGGCTACGACCGATGCCAAAGAGCTTGCGCGTAAAGCCAATAAAACTTCTCTTGATCTAATGACTGTGGTCTTTTCTACTTACCATTCAATCCAAGTGATTTCGGATGCGCAAAAAAAGTATGATTTACCCGAATTTGATCTGATCATCTGTGATGAAGCACACCGTACCACTGGAGCTGTGTTAGGAACAGACAAGCGTGAATCTGAATTTATCAAGGTTCATGATAACAGCATCATTCGGGGCAAAAAACGTCTGTACATGACGGCAACCCCTAAGATCTTTACCGACAAGTTGAAAAAGAAGGCTGACGCATCTGATGCTGTTCTGGCGTCCATGGATGATGAAGAGCTCTATGGAAAAAATCTTTACACTTATACTTTTTCAAAAGCTCTAAAAGATAAACTTTTAACACCCTATAAAGTTATCGTCTTGGCTGTTGATGAAGCAATTATTAACGCAACGATTCAGAAACGCCTTAAAGATAAAAATTCCGAACTTATTCTTGATGATACAACCAAAATCATTGGCTGCTACAAAGCACTTTCCCAAATAGAAAAGAAAGAAGAAGATGGCATAAAACCTATGCGTCGTTCTCTGGCTTTTTGTAAAAATATCAATACGTCTCAACTCGTTAGCGAACTATTCAATGACGCCATTGATGAATATCATAAATTTGTTCCAGAAAGTAAGACTTCTCTTATCTTTGATGTTAAGCACATTGATGGCTCTTTTAATGGCAAAAATCGTAATAAATTACTTGATTGGCTTAAAGAAGATACAGATGAGAATAACTGCCGTGTGTTAACCAATGTCCGCTGTCTCTCTGAAGGAGTCGATGTCCCTGCTCTTGATGCGGTTATGTTTTTACACCCGCGTAAAAGTCATGTGGATGTGATACAGGCTGTGGGGCGTGTGATGCGCCGCGCAGAAGGTAAAACAACAGGCTATATTATTTTACCCGTTGGTATTCCCTTTAATATTCCACCACAACAGGCTTTAGAAAACAATACAAAGTATGATGTCATCTGGCAAGTTCTCAATGCTTTGCGTGCTCATGATGACAACTTTAAAAACAAAATAAAAGCCTTAGAGCTAGACCAAAATGTTCGTCATGTGTTTGAGATTGTAGGAGTCACTTTTGACCCTGCTTTACAAGCAATGACCGCAGTTGTTGACGAACTCTCTTTCCATACGAAATCGGAAGGTGCTGGGCTTCATATTGGTTCAGTAGCAAGTGAAAATTCTCATAGCTATGAAGGACAAAAAGAATTCGAGTTTTATGTTGATGAATTATCGCGTGCTATTAAGCCCATCATTGTCAAAAAATGTGGGGAGCCTAATCAGTGGGGAAATTGGGCTGGCAATGTAGCTGCAATTGCACAAAATCATATTATTCGTCTTAAAAGCATACTCGCTGATAAAAAGAGTGAAGCCTTTCATGCTTTTGATGCCTTTCATAAAGAATTAAAGAACGGTTTAAATGACAGTATCGAGCAAGAGGATGCACTCGAGATGTTGGCGCAACACCTTGTGACACGACCTATTTTTGAATCCTTGTTTGATGGAAATGAGTTTGTGAGTAAAAACGCCATCTCGCAAGCGATGGAAAAGATCTTAAGAGAACTTGATAAGATTAATATCAAAGACGAAGCCAAAGATCTTGAAAAGTTTTATCAAAGTGTAAAGGATGATACAGAGGAGATTATTGAGACGCGAGCAAAACAGAATCTTATTATCAAACTTTACGAAGATTTTTTTACCAAGGCATTCAAAAAGACAACAGATAAGCTTGGGATTGTTTATACGCCTATTGAAATAGTTGATTTTATCTTACATTCCGTCAATGATGTTTTAGAGCAAGAGTTTGGACAAAGCTTAAGTTCTCGAGGCGTCTCTATTCTTGACCCTTTTACAGGTACAGGAACCTTTATTACAAGGCTTTTACAATCTGGACTGATAAAACCAGAGGATATGGAATATAAGTTCCGAAATGAAATCAAAGCCAACGAGATTGTTCTCCTAGCCTATTACATAGCAGCCATTAACATTGAATCGACTTATCATAGTCTTATGAAAGGAGATTATATACCCTTTGAAGGAATTTGTTTAACTGATACGTTTCTGATGTTAGAGGAAAAAGATTTTTTTACACGCTATATGTTTGAGAATTCAGAGCGGTGTAAAAAACAGCAGGAAGCAGATATCCAAGTTATTGTTGGCAACCCTCCTTATTCCGTAGGGCAAAAAAATGCCAATGATAACAATCCAAATGTGCGTTATGATACGCTTGATGATAGTATCTATAAACAATATATAACGAGATCATCAGAAAAAATGAATCGAAATAAGCTTTATGATAGCTATATTCGAGCAATTAGGTGGGCAAGTAATCGCTTAAGTTCACAAGGAGGTATTGTCGCTTATATTTCTGGGAATGGATGGATAGATAAAATCTCTGCGGATGGTATGCGTAGTTGTTTAGAAAATGAATATTCCTCTATTTATATCGTTAATCTTCGTGGAGATATTCGAAAAAACAGATTATCGAACAGAATGGCAAAAGAAGGACAAAACGTCTTTGGCTCTGGATGTCAAAATGGAATATCAATAACTCTTTTTGTACGTAATCCAAAAAAACAACAGCCTTGTAAGATTTTCTATCATGATATTGGGGATAACCTTTCTACAAAGGAAAAATTAAAGCAATTGCGTGAATTTAAGAGTATAAAAGGAATAACACACTCCAAACAATTTATTGAAATTACTCCTAATGAAAAGCATGACTGGATAAAACCAAGAGATGTCAATTTTTATCAATTTATGCCTATGGGAGATAGGAATACGTCGATAGATACTAAGCTTTTTGAGGAAGTGTCGCTTGGTATGAGAACAGCAAGAGATTCTTGGGTTTGTAATTTTTCAACAGATGCACTAAGTACATCTGTGCAAAAGGCAATTGATTTTTTTAATGAACAAAGGCGTCTCGTTGCTGAAAATCCGTCTATATCTATGAAAAAAATCATTGATTATGATACTACAAAAATCAGTTGGACGGATGCTCTTATCTCCAAATTAAAACGGAGCATAGAAGCAACATTTGAATCTCATCTAAAAGCTCTCATTCTTTATCGCCCGTTTATGACACTATGGCATTATACATCACCATTCTTAAATGAAGGTCTAGGACACACGCATCAATTTTTTAACTCAAATATTCTTGGCAACCTTGGAATTTGTGTTTCTGGAATAGGAAATCGATCAGGATTTTCTTGTCTTATGACAAATAAGCCAATCAGTTTTGATACATTGGAAAAAACGAGATGCTATCCACTTTTATTATATTCTGATGAAAAAAAACATCATAACCAGAGTTTATTTGCTGCAAGTGTAAAAAAGAAAGTTCGTGATGGCATTACAGATGCGGGATTAGCACATTTTAAAGCAGCTTATCCTAATGAAAAAATCTCTAAGGATGATCTATTCTATTACGTTTATGGAATTTTGCATTCGGAAGATTATCGTGCCCGT
The DNA here is from genome assembly GCF_003606325.2 of Bartonella kosoyi. Lineage (NCBI taxonomy): Bacteria > Pseudomonadati > Pseudomonadota > Alphaproteobacteria > Hyphomicrobiales > Bartonellaceae > Bartonella > Bartonella kosoyi. The sequence continues at coordinate 770,251 of NZ_CP031843.2, read as the reverse complement.
TATGCTGATAACCTCTCTAAAGAATTACCTCGTATCCCTTGTGTAAAGAGTGCTGAAGATTTTTGGAAATTTGTAACAGCAGGGCGTGAACTGGGTCATTTGCACGTGAATTATGAAGATGTAGAGCCTTATCCAGTAACCTTTAAAAAGGGTAATCCAAAATTAACTGACATCTCTAATCCCGAAAAATTCTATTATGTAACTGAAATGAAATTCGCAAAAATTAAGAATAGTAAGGAAAAGGATAAATCAACGGTTATCTATAATAGCAATATTACCATAACAGATATCCCTCTTGAAGCTTATGAGTATATCGTCAACGGCAAGCCTGCTCTTGAATGGGTTATGGGGCGTCAATGTGTTAAGACTGATAAAAAGAGCGGCATTGTCAATGATGCCAATCGCTATGCTGTTGAAACCGTTGGCAACCCTGCCTACCCTTTAGAATTATTTCAAAGGGTTATTACTGTAAGTTTAGAAACAATGAAAATCGTAAAAAACTTACCAAATCTGGTATTAAGAGAAACTGAATAACTTATAAAGCATGCTCACATAATGGTTATGATAAACGCATAAGGGGTATAGAGCTTATAACCATAATCTATACCTCTTTTGTTAAGTTTATTACATCTAATCTTTAAAAGGAGTGTTTATATGCGTTATTCTAAAAAGAAATCATTTGCACTTTTAGATACTCTCATTTGGATTGCTTTAAGATTTTTAAGAAATCCCATCTTAAATAGAGTTAGATTTTTTTACATTGCCTTTAAGAGGTTATACCGTAATCTAAAATGAGTGCTTTATTGTTTTCAAAAGCTTTGTTTAAAGAGAGTTATGTATATTCATTTTACTTATAGGTTTTGTAGGTTCTTAAACCCCCCAAAACCCCTACAAAACCCCTTTTTTATATATATTATAGATTGTATTTATGGGTTGTATTTAATATAGGTTGTTTCTTTAAAACATTAACATATTGAAATATAATAACTTTTATTTCTAATTAAAAAAATAAAATAATACGTATAAAAAACACCCCCAAAACTCATAACCTAATGATCTTGATAGCATCTCTTATAAGTTACAAGCTATCTTTTGAAAAGCTTTAAAGGATCACATGATTTTCATAAAGCACGTTGTAATCATTCTCTAAATCATAAGGTTATCATTCAAAAGAACTGATAAAATTCAATAAAAGGGATTTTTCTAATCTCTATAGTTATCAAACTCTCTTTAGATGTTTTCATAAGTGTTTTCATAACAGTCTATAAATCGCAATTATCCTATTTATCTTTTCTCTTATGAAAATGAAAAATGATGCGGTGGCTGTAAAGCATATAACGGTTATAAAGAATGCATAAAAACAGCAAGGTTTTATAATCATAATACAAATGAATGCGTTGGTTATAAAAACAGTTCCTATAAAAAGCTGTTAAGTTGCAAATGCGTTATAAACAAAATTCACAAAAAAATTTAAATTCATTTAGTGAAAAAACTGATAGGTTATAAAGATAAAAATACGCATTATGAGAGCGTTTTTAAATATTATAAATGTATAGATTCAAAACATAACGCAATCGTTTTATAAAGCCCATAATATAGCTTTAAAAGCACATAAATATAAAAGAAGCAATTCATAAGCATAAGATATTATCAATACACAACGTATTTAAAAAAATACAAAAAAATATCAAAAAAGATAAAATATTAATTGACAATAAATACGTATTTTGTTATATAAATAATTAAGTGATTAACAAACACTAAACCATAAGCGACTAGGTTGCGATAAACCTAATCCTATTATAAAAACTGACTTTCTTTTATGCTTTTGTTAGCATATATAGTGATTTTGTCGGGTGTGGTCACACCATACAATACTCTTTATGAGAAAAGTGTGACAACGGACTTATGGCCGTGTTTGTTAGCGCCCGGCGCCCTTATAGGGGTGTCAATAACAAACATATAACCATAAGGTTTTAATTATGACAAATATCTCAAAAATTACCCCCGTTAATAAGAAAAAAATATCCAAAAAGTATGAGTTTACTGGCGAAATGGATTTTGTGACTGGTCTCATATTATACCGTATACGTGCTTTAAGAGATTTTGGTGATGTCAAAGCGGGCGATCTTGGGGGGTATATTGAAAACGAAAGTAACTTATCTCACAAAGGCAATTGCTGGGTTTATGACAAAGCGCGCGTCTTTCAAAATGCAAGGGTTTCAGGCAATGCTAAAGTAAAAAGCTTTTTTGTTGATGTTTGTGGTAATGCAAGAATTTATGGTAATGCTATTTTTGAAGGCATGTTATTAAAGGACAATGCAAAGCTTTATGGAAATGCTCATGTTAGCAATGCCGTTGTAATTGAAGGTAATGCTAAAATTTATGATAACGCCCGCGTCACTGATCATGCTCATATTTGTGATGATGCCGTTATTTGTGATGATGCTCATGTCGGTGGCAATGCTAAAATAAGCGGCGCTGCTCATATTTGTGATGGCTCGCGTGTTTTTGATGATGCCGTGGTTTGTGGGGCTCTTATCTCTGGCGATTCTTATGTTCATAGCGCCGCCTCTTTAACTGCTGATGATCATATTTGGGATGAGGCATATCCAGAATTTGGAAGTGAAGATGATTATTACCGTCATGAGTATTATGCTGATTGTGAATGGTATTATGACGATGATAGCGAATATGAAAATGATGCTGCGTAAATAACGCGCGGGCGCGGCGGGGGCGCCCCTCTTTAAAAATCTCATTCTAAAATTTATCAAATATAAACTTAGGGAGTTACCTATGTCCACTATAACTGTATCTAAAAAATATGAATTGACTAATGAAAATCATACTTTTGAAGGGATTACTGTACACCGCATTCGTGCTTTAAGAGATTTTGATGATGTTAGGGCTGGTCAATTGGGCGGTTTTATTGAAAATGAAAACAACCTCTCCCATGATGGCAATTGCTGGGTCTATGATAATGCTATGGTTTTTTGCAATGCCGTCGTTTCTGAAAATGCAAAAATACATCATGATGCCATTATTGCTAGGGAAGCTAAAGTTTATGGGAATGCTGTGGTTTGTGATAAGGCATGGGTATTCGGTCATGATGCTAGCATTTATGACAATGCAAAAATTAGTAACAATGCTAGGATCTGTGGTCTAGTTTATGGCAATGCCATGGTTTGTGATAATGCTAATGTTTCTCCTAGTGCACATATTTATGATAATGCCCGTGTATATGAAAATGCTCATGTGAGTGGCTTTGTTTATGGGAATTCCCATGTTTATGGTAAATCACGCATTTATGGGGGGGCGTGTATTTATGGCAATGCCCATGTCTTTTGTAATGCTTGGATTAAGAGTTTTGCAAGTATTTTTGATGATGCAAAGGTTTCTGGCTCGGCTCGGGTGGGCTCCTTTGCAAGAATTTATGAAAATGCAAAGGTCTATGGTAAATCCAATATTGATCATGATGTACAAATCTATGGTAATGCCGTGGTTAATAGCCGTGAAAAAATTACGAATGATATTTGTGATGATAATCAGTCTAGAAAAGACGCTGCGTAAATAATGCGCGGGCGCGGCGGGGGCGCCCCCTTTAAACATTTCATTTTAAAATTTAAATCTATTTATAAAGGAATAGTGTTATGCAAAAAAAGTTTACACTCACAAATGAAACGCGTGTATTTGGTAATCATACCCTTTATCGTATCCAAGCATTAAAAGACTTTTCTGATGTTAAAGCGGGTGCCTCGGGGGGCTTTATTGAAAAGGAAGATAACCTCTCTCATGATGGCAATTGCTGGGTTTATGATGATGCTCTTGTGTTTAAAAATGGTCACGTTTATGAAAACGCAAGGGTTTTTGGCAAGGCTGTCGCTTGTGGTCATATCTATGGTCATGCCCGCGTTTATGATAATGCTATCGCTGCTGGCTATATTTATGATAATGCGCATGTTTATGGCAATGCCGTTGTTTCTGATAATTCCCGTGTCTATGGCAATGCTCATGTGTATGGCAAGGCTATTATTTATGATAATGCCTATGTTTATGACAATGCTAGGGTTTATGAAAACGCGCGTATAGCAAATGACGTGCATATTTTTGAAAATGCTCATATCCATGGCATTGCTGTTATTCGTGAAAATGTCGGCGGGTCTACTAAAATAAAAACCTATACTGAACGTCTCTCTCCTTATGGCGAGTTAGAAATTGTCTGGGTTTAATCAATAAAGCAGCGGCGGGCGTTGTGGGGGCGCTTGCTTTCAAACCAAATTTTTCCATTCCAAATTTTAGAAAACGTTTAACACATTAAATTGTGAGGGTATCTCTATGTGCAAAAAATATGAATTAACCAGTGAAATCAAAAAAATCAAACATGCTCTTACTCGAAATATTACAAGCCTTTATCGCATTAAAGCATTAAAAGATTTTGCTGATGTAAAGACGGGTGCATTGGGGGGTTTTATTGAAAAGGAAGTCAACCTATCTCATGATGGCAATTGCTGGGTTTATGATAATGCTTGTGTCTATGGTCATGCCCGTGTTTATGATGATGCAAAAATACGGCATTATTCTCAAGTCTGTGGTCTCGTTTATGGCAATGCCGAGGTCTATGGCAAGGCTTTTATCTCTCAATATGCAAAGATTTATGATCAGGCTTGTGTTTATGGGAGTGCTCATGTGTATGGCAATGTTTATGGCAATGCTCATGTGAGTGGTGCTGCCCGCGTTCTTGCTGATGCTCATATTTATGACCATGCGCATGTTTCTTATGATGCTACGGTTTTTAGTTATGCCCGCGTCTATGGTCATGCTAGGGTTTGTGGCTCTGCTTGCATTTATAGCCATGCGAAAATTTATAATTATGCTGTGATTAATGGTCGTGCAAAGATTTATGGCAAGGTCTATGGCAATGCGCGCGTGGGGGGCTCTTGTGAGATTTATGGCTCTGTTTATGGTAATGCAAAAATCTCACATTGTGCAACGATCTGGGGGCGTGCTTATGGCAATGCAACAATCAACACAAAAAGCAAAGCAAAGTTAGTTCCTAAAAATTATGAGGTTTATCAAAGCGATAATGTCGTTAAGATTATTGATAAAACAGAATAAAAATAGGTATGGGGGTGCCTTCTTTATGGCTATAAACCCATCATAAAAGAGAGAATTCATAAAAGAAAGCCGTGCCAACTGATATGACGCGGCTTTCTAATGTCTATCCTTATGAATCAACCCTAATCAAGGTAATGACACATATATACAAAACATATCTATTACAAGCGCTCTATTAGAGATATGAAAACTTATCAAAAGGAACGTAAATGATGTATATGATCTTTAATCACTCACTTGAATGAGAGAGCCTATAAGCGCTTTTTGTTACTCTCAAACGTATTAATCATAACACCCTCCTTTGTGAGGGGGGTTTTTAAAACAAAGCCCATGATCACAATGCTTCTTTTAAAACGTTTCAATATACTAAGCTCAAAATCGAGCTGAGTGAATTCAAATAACACATTATCTAAAATCAAAACCTATCAAACAAATCAAAACGTTTGGTAGCTTTATCAATTCAATCAAAAGAAAATGCATCTTAAATGAATGTCTTATAAAAACGTTCTTTTTACATTTGCAAACGCTGGTTTTTAAAACAAGCTCTCATAAGATAAATAAACAACCGCTTTTATCAAATGGAAGGTTTTAAAAATTATTATAAACATCCGTTTCAAACGTTTAAACATTCATTTAGAAAGGCTTTCATAATAAGCGTATTTTAAACAAAGCTTCTTTGCAAATTAATCGCTCTATTTGGCTAGCACAATTAAGTAAATCCTGTGCCTTATGATGTTACAACGGTTTTGAATTTTACTTGCTTATCTTTGTCTAAAATAGATGCCCTCAAATTTGAGGAGATCTCATTTGGTTTCATATTTTAAAACGATAACTTTTAAAACGTTTTTTATACCATGTCTAAGGTATATAGTATTCTACTTCTATGGCATTATGCGCCTCCATTTTTTTATGGAAGCGAATATAGTTCTGTTCTAAAAACTAGTCTGCAATCTATTCATTAAAAGGCTTTTCATTTCATAAGATATAAAATACCTCTTTATCGTTTTCTAAACTTTTAGAAAGCGTTTAAAAGCGATCTTGTCCTTAATCCTTTTATGCAATCTTTAAAATGTTCGGTATTATGATGCTGCTGTTATGACAGCTCTCTATTTTGCGCTCGCCAATTTTGGCGAACGTTAATATGCGATTAACAATCCAATCTTTAAAACAAGATGTGATCTTTAAACGTATGTTATCGATAGTTCCAAACGACTAAATTTTAAACAATGTGATTTGTGCTGTGATAAAAACGTATCATAAAATTTATGAACTGTTATGAATGATATCTGCTTTTCATTTCATTTGAATGTTTACATGCGTTATAATATTTGCACCATGATTTGCTTTTTATGGTCTATTCATACATGGCAATCTTATATAAAAAATGGTCAAATGAATCATGCATAAAAAGATGGATTCTTAAGTGGATTCATATAAAATAATTGCAATCAACATATTGACTTTATTGTGTTTTTTGATATGATACGGATTTGCACGTGATATACGACCATTGGCTTCTCTTATTTGCCCTATGATTTTAGGGCGTCCCCTCTTGTTTCTTTTCACTTATACCCTCTATTTAAAAAGGAACATCATCATTCATAACGGTATGGGGTGTATCAAGAGGTCTATAAATGCTTCTGTCATAAGCAGATGATGACTGCTCTTGATTATCATCATTTTTGGCATCTAAGAGCTTTAAGTCGCCTTTGTACGGAGGCAATATGACTTCTGTTGTATATCGTTCAATACCGTTTTTATCTTGCCATTTACGGGTTTGTAAGCGCCCCTCGATATAAACTTTGCTACCCTTCTTAAGATACTGAAGCGCTATTTTTGCCAAATGCGGATTAAAGACCACAATGGAATGCCATTCTGTTTTGTCTACTTTCTTATTGGTTGCCTTATCTGTGTAGCTTTCAGAAGTTGCCATACGAAAATTGACTATTTCTACACCAGACGGCATTTTTTTACTTTCAGGATTTGCACCTAAATGACCAATTAACATCACTTTATTAAGCATTTGCTTTGCTATCCTTTTTATGGGAAATGGTACTTAGAAACGGAAATAACTGATACATAACAATAATATAACACATTATGCTATATTATTACAAGCAAAAATAGTTTTAATAAACTGAATCTAAAGAATTAATCCTGTTTTTATTTTACTTATTTGCTTGTGTTTTGATACGTAATGTGCAATAAAAGAGGTGTTCGTAAACTTACGAATAACGATAACAGAAACACATCGCAAAACAGAAGCCGCGTTCATAAAGAGCGCGGCTTTATCATATGAACAATCATCATCAAATATTTGAAATAAACTTGTGTTTATACACAAAATATGTATTTTAGTAGTGAAAAGATTTTTTTTAAACGCTTTTGTGTTTAATTTTCAATTCTATTTTGTTTGATTCATTAGTTATAAAAGCCGTATCAATTCATTTTGATGCGGTTTTTATGTATTAATGCTTGCATTTTACACGTTTTGTGTGATACGTATTTAGTGTAAATGTATATACCTTCTGTGAAAACAAAAGCCGCGTCTTTAAAGGACACGGCTTTTTTTGTTATAAGCAGCCCCCCGCCCCGTTATTTACGCTGCTTTTTCACTAATGGCATCATTACTACAAACATCTTCACGAAATATTTTCTTTTCTTTAAGAGCGGCATTGCCATAAATTTTTACACCCTCAGCAATAATAGATCTGTTAGAAACACACGCGTCATCATAGATTTCTACTTTTTCATAAATCATAGCATTCTCATAAACACGCGCATTGCCATAAATCTTGACATCTTTATAAACAACCGCTTTTCCATAAACCCTTGCTTTATCAAAAATATGCGCACCATCATAAATACAAGCAGATCCTGATACTTTTGCATTGCCATAAACAAAGCCTTTAATCTCAGCATGGCACCCCACACTAGCACGACCATAAACCTTGCCATAAATTTTAGCAGCACCACTAACAACAGCATAATCATAAACCTCAGCATTGCCATGAATACGTGCACTTCCTGATAATTTTGCATTGCCATAAACCCGCGCCTGATGATAAACCCAAGCATTATAAGAAAGATGCGCATTGTCATAAACATGAGCATTTGCATAAACGCGGGCACTGTCATACACATGAGCATTGCCATAAACATTACCCATTATAATAGCCTTATTAAAAATCTTGGCATTTTCGTAAATATGGGCTGGACTTAAAACAAGAGCATTATCATAAACCCAGCAGTTGCCATCATGAGAGAGATTGTTTTCCTTTTCAATAAAGCCGCCCAATTGACCAGCTTTGACATCATCAAAATCTCTTAAAGCTTTAATGCGATAAAGAGTTTTATTATTAAATATACGCGTTTCATTTGTGAGTGCAAATTTCTTTTGCATAACACTATTCCTTTATAAAAAGATTTAAATTTTAAAATGAAATGTTTAAAAGGGGGCGCCCCGCCGCGCCCGCGCGTTATTTAAGCTGTTTTCCTATGAGGACGACACATAACAAAGCAAATTTCACCATAAGGAGAAAGGCGTTCTGTATAAACATTATTCATTGTGTCACCACAAATATTCTTAGTAACAATAGCCATGCCACATGCATTGGCATTTTCATAAACATGCACTTTACTTACAATTTTTGCACTATCGAAAACATGGGCATTATCATACACATGGGCATTGGCAAAAACCTTTGCTGAATCGTAGACGCGAGCATTACCATATACAAAACCACCAACACCTGCATTGCCATAAACCTGCGCATTATCATAAACACGACCAGGACTCACAACAATGGCCTGATCACCAACCCAGCAATTGCCATCATGAGAGAGATTATCTTCACTTTCAATAAAGCCGCCCAATTGACCAGCTTTAACATCACCGAAATCTCTTAACGCCTTAATGCGATAAAGTTTTTTACCTTCGCGAATGATTGTTTGATTTGTGAGTTGATATTTTGGAGATGTTTCTTGATTTTTTTCTTTAGAATGCATTTTAACACCTAGTTATTTAGAGTTTTTAATTGACAGCCCATAAGGGCGCCGGGTGCTAAAAACACGGTAACTAGTCCGTTGCTTATACTTTTCCCTCGCGAAGGGTATTGTATGGCATAAGCACACCCGACAAAATCGTTATATGCTAGCGACAGCATAAAATAAAGTCAGTATTTTAAAGAAATGGGAGAAACCTTTTCGTGGTTTACCCGCTAGTTATCGTGGTTTTTAATCACTTGCCAACCTTAATAAACGACCTTTTCTTTAAAGTCAATACGTATTTTTTATTTTTTTCACTTTTTTTCATTTTGATATCTACCCAATTGAATATCAAGCGCTTTTTCTAGTTCACTGTCTATATCATCATAAGTTTTCACTGCTTTCTCTGTACGTTTTTTGATTTTCACATTGACCTCATCTATTAAAGGTTCATAACTCAATACGCTTTTTGGTAAATCACCCCCATATATCCATGCTTTCACTTGCGCTTTGGTACTATAATCAACTTTGTTAGGCATCTCATGATCATGATACTGACCGCCTTCAAATTCTTCATATTCCCTCATACCATCTTCATATTCATAGAGATTGTAAAAATACTCTGCCACCCCTAATCCCCATGGTGCATATCCAACCGCCGTTGCAACAAATTTCTTTTGAATAGGCTGTTTACGTTTTTTTAAAAACATTTGATTTAATATCCCCTTGCTTAAATCCATAACTTTACCGATGGGTTTATTTGCCTCATATTGGACCGTGCAGTAGCGTTTTTATTTTCAATGTGGTTTTTATCATAAAAATCTAAAATCGCTCTGTACGGTACTTTTTTAGCTGTTTAAACCCATATCTATTCTCAAAACTATCAGCTCTTTTCACTAGTTTGCTGTTTTTTCAAATGCAACTAAATACGATTTCATTATGTTGCAAATGAACTGATAGGCTCTATATTTCTGATATATTTTGCCAAGCTCTCTGTTAGTGGTTTACAGCATGTGATTGTATATCTTTCTTTCATTTCTAATTCTGCGTGTCTCTTAGCTACCAATCCATATTTCGGGTGTGTAATCCAATTATCCCAAGCGCTTTGCCAATCACGTTCATGAGCATTTCGATATGGGTTGGCTTTTGAAAAGCGTATAAATTTTTTAAACTCTGATAACGCTTCATCATGCGTTAATCCTAGATCAATTGCGTATTGAAAATCGGGGTTGAAATCTTCTAACATGCTTTCAACTTCTTGTTTTTCTCTCATTTTCTTGTCTTTCTCAAAAAAGTTTGCTTGCTCTGGAAAATAAGCAGGCATTATCTTGTCAACGATTTCTGAAAGTTGTTTGCCAACCTTTTTACCTTTTCGTGAAGGCAATTTCTCAATCATTGCTTCGTTACTTTGCCATCGATTATTAGCTTCGTTTGAAATGTTGTTATTTTGCTCGTGAATGATTAGTTGTTTAGTTTCTATCGTTTTGATTTCTTCTGATTGAACATCATCACACTCGATTGGCTCGTCAACCAAATCGTTTGTTTCTAAATTTTCAAATTCAATTTCTCTTTTTGATAAAATAATATTTTTATTTTTTTTGTTATTGTTAATGTTAATGTTAATGTTATTGTTAATGGCATCATTAAGCATTGCTTGTGCATTGCTTGTAGCATGTTTAGCATCATCATCACTGTTATCTTTATTTTTATCCCATCTTGCCTTCGCTGCCTTTTGTGCTCTTTCTGAAAACTTGCTTAAATTTTCATTTGAGTTATTGAGTTCCTCTTCAACTTGTAAACTCCACAAACGACCATCTTCTGAAAAAATAATGTGTCCAGTTTCTAATAAAAGATCTAATGCTTTCTGAAATCTTTTAACTGAGCAACCAGCCAATAAAGACAATACTCGAAAATTATTCTTAAGCGGTTCTCCAGTGCGAAGCATTTGAAATCGCAACTTCACATATATAAAACCTTCAAAAGCGGGCAAATGCGCAAGATCAAGAAGCCACTTGTCTGCAAAAAGCCTCGTCCATGGCAACTTAGTTGACATGTATTGCCTCCTCTCTTTTCTTACTCCACCTCATATGCGCTGCTTTTGAAGCTCTTTCTGAAAATTTACTGATGCTATAATCAAAAGCTAATGACCTATGCCATAAGTTCCCATTCTCTAAACGCGTGATGTAACCCATGCTTATTAAAGTCTCTAATGTCTTTTGAAACGTTCTTACTGAACACCCACACCAACTTGATAAATAAGACCCATTATTGATAAGAGGCGCTTTCTTATCATTCATAAGCAACACAAGTGTTGTATAAACTGCCTTCTCTGTTGCTTTTAAACCCATAAGCTCTTTTAAAAACTGATCTGAATTAAACTTTACACACTCTACTTTGTTACTGGGCATCGCTATAAGATCTCCCTCTCTTTAATTAAATGTAAAATTGCTAAAGCATCCGCTTCATTATCATCACAAGGCGCGTGTCCTTTTGCACGCATCGCCTTAATCATTTCTTCTTTTGACGCATTCCCCTTGCCCGTCGTCGCTTTCTTAATTGTGCTAACTGGTATCCCCTCATACGGTATCTCATGATCTTCACACCACGCCGTTAATGCTGCTAATAAACCACCGTAAACATGCGCTGCATCGGTTCCAACATGACGCCTCACCTCTTCAAAATACACCGCGTCAATATCACCTGCTGTATGCTTTATCTCATTAAGCCATTGCTTAAAGCGTAAATAACGCATTCCCCCGCCTTCAAAACGACGGGGTTGCAAACTCATCGTACCACTGAATATATGACCATTTCCCCCTCGTATCGCCCACCCCATCTTCGTACCTAGATCAAAACAAAGAATCGTGTTAATCACCGCACCACTCCATACAAAACGTATTTTATAAGATTGTTTTTTTCTGAAAATGAAGGAAAGAAGGGTGTATAGAATATGGAAATACCACTTGATATACTCAGTAGTATCATCTCTGCTCTCATTGGTAGTACGATCTCGTTTTTGCTGTCATGGTGTGTGAGAAACGCAGACCTAAAAAGAGCAGAGAAAACTCGACGAGAAGATTTATGCAATGTAGAAAAACAGTTTAACCATTTAGAAGACCAAAATAAATCATTGCAAAAGCAAGCTACATTAGCAGAAAAACACGTCAATTTTTTACTAAAAACAAAAGAAGAGCTGGATTTAGGACCATCGCTACTTTTTAAGCCTAATAGCCCCACTCCAGATGAAGATGACCCTAATAATGGCCCCATCAGTATAATAGTACGTATCATAAATCCTACCGAACGAATAATTCAAATGGATAATATCTGGATAGATAAAAAGTGCCCTTTCGAATTTTATAAGATAAAGTGTTGTCCTCCTAGACTTAGTCAAACGATAGAAATTTATCCAACATCATCAAAGCACATTAATCTTATAAATCCTAAAACTAAACCACAAATACTATTTAATGGATACACTGTTGCTCCATTTAACATCGACCCAAGAGAAGAAATTAAATGGGAGATTTTTATCCTGCCCCAAAATTTAGATAAAGCAGCTTCTCCACTCTTCATTTTAGAACACACCTCATCAAATCATCCCCAAAAAACAATGAAGTCTATTTTTTGGACACATTTCGTCGGTTGTTTTTCAGGCTAAGCTCATCCTCTAAATCCCATATTATTTTGTTTTTTTCGTCTATCTCATCTCTCAATTCTTGTGTCAGTTTAAACCAGTAATAAACTTGATAGAGCAGATAAAAATTAGTAGCCATAAAAATAGCTGTAGGTATCATTGCCATCTCTCTCTCCTCACTTACTTTTCTTCTTATTTTTATGAGACTTTTCTTTTACAGATTCACCACGCTGCTTAAGCTCTTGTGTAAGTTTTTCTATTTCTTCACCACGTGATTTAGCTTCTGCTTCAAGGGTATCTATAATTTCGTTTTTTCGTTGTAATTTTTTTCTGTACTCGTCTCTAGTTTCTTTAAGTCTCTTAATTTCCTCTTCATATTTTTCTACATTCTCATCATATCCACTAATGATCTCTCTAATTTCTTCGCGTTCTTTTTCTAAAGCCCTAGCTGCAAATTCTTCATCTTCAATCTCCTTTTTAAGCGCCTTAACCTTTTCGCTATAATTCAAAGCACAAAGCAACGACATCCCACTAAAAAGCAAAGAACCAAGCGTCACACATACAACTATCAATACCACTTCACTTAATCCCATTTTGATCTCCTTAAGGCTGCAAAGTCTCGCCGGTGTGATCAACAACGCGGCTCTTGCAAATTTTCGACAATGGGGGGCGTTGCTCTTGCATTAATGACTGCAAACGCTCGGGATAAAAAAAATCTTCTGGACGTAAATCTATCCCATGTTCACGCGCATAATTTAATAATTTTTGTTGGTGCTTTGCTGGTATAAAATCATGCCATCTAGAAACAGACGACGCATCTCTTTGCACTATAGCTGCTACAATTTTTAAACCGCCTAAATATTTTATAATTAATCTCGCAGGCATATGTAATCTCCATAACAGCGTAACAAATAATTGCGTTTTATGCACAAGTCAACAAAATTATGCGTTTTTATCATTTTTACACATTTGCATAAAAATATATTTTCAAGGATTATACAAACTATGGAACAAGATATTCAGTCCAAACTTAAGCTATGGATTAAAGAGCGTCTTAAAGAACGAGGACACGGCGCACAAACATTATTAGCATTACATTTAGAGCTACACCCGTCAGCAGTGAATCGCATGCTTAATACCTATCAGAATGGGAAAACGCGAGATATAACAATAGATGAACTAGTGAAGATTTCTGAATTTTTTAATGAACCTCCACCCAGTTTTTATAAAGAAGTAGACTTGGATTTTATGAAAATATGTGCATCGCTTGATCCAGTCGACAAAGAAGCGGTGCTTGATTTTCTTGAATTATTAAAAAAATTAAAAACAAAATAAGTAAGAATTAACTGCTCTTTCTCATTAAATAATGAGAAAACAGATTCTATTTTTTTATCTATATCGCTCATAAACATCTCCTAAATTGTGGATAGCGCATAAATTAATTATATATTTTAAGATTTATTTTTGCGTTTTATGCAAAATTTTAGTTGACTTGTGCATAAAATACAATTATCACAGCACCATACCCTGAAAAAAAAAACCTATGTCAAGGCGTTTTTTTCAAAATGTATTTAAATATTTTGATAATGGAGGTAGTTGTGAACAAACCAGTGCTTATAAATTCTGATGAAATTTTACTAGTTTCCTGCGATGATGATCAAAACATTGCAGAGTCTGGACCGCTTGATGCGAGCCAAATTCTAAGCATTGTTGATGGGGTAGATGATGTTATACAAATCTTTCGTATAAATCCTTCTGAAAAGAGTTGTGAAGACATTTCTGAAGAGATTGCAGAAGCATATGTAGAAAAAAATATCGAACATCTCGATGAGAATAGTAATGTTCATGACTTTGTTCGCGAAAGTGTTTCTTACAATGACCTTTTAGATGATTTAGCAAAAGAAAAATATAATGATGAGGTCTATGGTACCTATGAAGAACAGAACCGTTATCCTTGAGATGTGCTTTAAAAACTATGAAGGGCGTTTTTAAGAGCGCCCCCTCTTTCCTCTTATTAAATATCGGACGGAGTAAACTTATGGATAATCCTATTGCTATTACAAATAACACGGTTAACGGAGAAGACGTTCAAACAGTCAATGCTCGTGATTTGCACGCATTCTTAGAAGCAAAACGAGACTTTTCCAATTGGATTAAGGACCGTATTAGCAGATACAATTTTATAGAAGGACAAGACTTTGTAAAAACACAAGATTTGCGGTCACCAAATTTGGCGAGCGCAAAATCTAGATCTGTTATTGCAATTAATTATCATCTCACCTTGGAAATGGCAAAAGAACTTTCCATGGTAGAGCGTAATGAAAAAGGAAAACAAGCTCGTTTATACTTTATCGAGTGCGAGCGGCGTGCAAAGCAGGCACTAACACTACAACAAATCGACTATTCAAGTCCAAAAGCTATGATGGGCTTTTTGAATTACCTACAAAGTCAAATAGATCAACAAGATACTATCATTGAATATTTAAAACCAAAAGCAATGGCTTTGGAAAGCTTGCAACGCGCTGATGGGCTCTTCGGTCTTACTGAAGCTGCTAAAATTCTCGAAATTCAACCAAAACAGTTCATTCAGTTCCTACAGAAAAAAGGATGGGTGTATCGACGCACTTTCGGGGCGCATTTATTGCCTTATCAAGATAAAATCCAAAAAGGTCTTATGGATTGCTCAACACACACTGTTCAAACCGAAAATGGAACAGAAAAAGTCATTCCTTCAGCAAAAATCACAACAAAAGGTATGGGGCTGCTGTCTCAAGAATTTAAACGACAAAACATGCATTAAAGGCAATAAACCATGGAAAAGAAGTACGAACTTACTGATGAGAAAGCTGAGTTTAAAGGGGTAACTCTTCACCGTATCCGAGCTTTAAGAGACTTTGGAGTTATTAAAAAAGGTAATTTAGGCGGCTTTATAGAACATGAAAACAACCTATCGCATCATGGTAATTGCTGGGTAGGTGGTAATGCATTCGTCTTATCTTGTGCTTGCGTTTACGATAATGCTCAAGTTTATGATGATGCTGAAGTTTATGGTAGTGCACGAATTAAACATAATGCACATGTTTACGGTTTTGCCGAAATTTATGGAATGGCAACGGTTTCCGGTAATGCACGTATTTATGGTGACGCAAAAATTTATCGTGATGCGGATATTGATGGCGATAATATCATGTCCACTGGAGAAAAAGCATGGTGAAAAAATACGAACTGACTGATGAGACAATCGAAGTTAATAGACATACTCTACACCGCATACGTGCCTTAAAAGATTTTGGATATGTCAAAAAAGGTGACCTTGGCGGTTTTATACAAAAAGAGAGCAACTTAAGCCATAAGGGAGACTGTTGGATTTTTGGCAATGCACAAGTTTATGATAATGCCAAAGTTTATGGTGATGCGCGGATTTATGGGAATGCACTCGTTTCTGAAAATGCACAAGTTTCCGATTATGCCGAAGTTAGTGGTTCTTCTGTTAGAGATAATGCCAAAATTTATGGCTATGCACGGATTTATGAAAATTCTGTTATAGGGGGGAGTGTACACGTTTACGGAAATGCTAAAATTTATAATCAAGCATATATTTGCTGTCGTGTAGACATTGCTGGAGATTGTAAAATTAGTGGATCCACCGTGATCTTAGATCGTGAGAAGCAATAAACCATGGAAAAAAAATACGAACTTACTGATGAGACAACTTGGATATACGGAAATAAGTTAACTTATCGCATTCGTGCATTGAGAGATTTTGGAGATGTAAAGGCTGGTGATTTAGGTGGTTTTGTAGAGCACGAAAGAAACCTCTCGCATAATGGAAATTGTTGGGTTCGTGGTTTGTCCGCTGTTTATGATGATGCTGTAGTTTGTGATAATGCGATAGTTGATGTTGCCTCGCAAGTTAGTAAAAATGCCAAGGTTTTTGGTAATGCGCAGGTTACCAATGGTGCTAAAGTTTCCGATAATGCACGTATCTACGACAACGCATGTGTTTCCGGTACAGTGATTTATGAAAATGCGCAGATTTATGGAAATGCAAAAGCTTGCTGCGGTGCATCTATCTACGGAAATACAAAAATTTACGACAAGGTATTGGTCTGTGGTTATGTAAATGTTTATGGAGACTTTGAACTTTCTGGACTAGCCATGATTGGCGATAACCGCAAACCTTCAACAGAGGATTACAATCCTTTCTAACAACCAAACCAAACAACTTTTAACACAAGCGTGATTCACGCCACGGGGGAATTGCGCGCAAATCAAGGAAACAATAATGACAAATTCTCCTTTAACAACAATGGCTAGCAAATATGGATTTTCTCATGATCAATTCCGTAAAACAATTATCAAAACTTGTATCAATCATAACTTCTCTGATGAAGAATTCGCTGCTTTTATATCGGTGGCAAATACTTATGGGCTTAACCCATTAACAAAAGAAATCTATGCGCTCCCTAAAAGAGGTGGCGGCATTATCCCTGTTGTCTCTATTGATGGCTGGATTAAGATCATTAAATCTAATCCTCAATTTGATGGTATGACCTTTCAAGATCAACTCGATAAAAACGGTAATATCATTGCCATTAAATGCGCTATTCGTCTCAAAGGTATTCAAGACCCTATCGAAGTCACCGAATATTTAAATGAATGCAAACAAAAAAGTGACACTTGGCAAAAATACCCCGCTCGTATGTTACGTCATAAAGCAACTATACAATGCGCTCGCTACGCTTTTGGCTTTTCTGGCATTTATGAAGAAGATGAAGCAGCGCGTATTAATGAAGCAAGCCGGAATACACAAGTACAATTTGTTTCTCATGCCATGCTCGAACAAATCAAACTGTTAATTAAAGAAACACAAACCAATGAAAATATTCTTCTCTCTTACGCAAATATCGAAAACCTAACAGATCTGTCTTGTGAAAAAGCACAAGAGATTTTAGAGCTATTGGAAAAAAAGCAAAATATTCAAAAAGAAAGAGCTCTACAATCTCACCCGCAACAAGAGCAAATAGACGCGCCTATACAAGATGCCGAATATATTCATATCCAAGATATCGAATATGCACCCACTCAACAACAAACGGCGGTGTGAGATGGAACAAAGAACAGCACAATGGTTTCAAGCACGGTTAGGCAAAGTCACCGCTTCAAACGTTTATAACGTCATTAGTAAAACAGCAAAGGGAACTCCTACAAGCAAATATGAAGATTACAAAATCAAACTTATGACAGAGCGTTTAACGGGTGAAATAAGCCAATCTTATCCAACGCCGGCTATGCAATGGGGCATTGAACATGAAGAAGATGCTCTAAAAGAATATGCATTCATTTATGATACAGAAATCACTCAATGTGGTTTTATCCAACACCCCACAATCAAAATGGCGGGGGCTAGCCCTGATGGGCTTATTGGTGAAAACGGTTTAATCGAAATCAAATGTCCACAATCAATCAACCATTTACGCTTTTGTATAGATGATGAAATTAAACCAGAATATCATGCGCAAATGCAATTCCAAATGGCTTGTACAGAGCGAAAATGGTGTGATTTTATCAGTTATGACCCGCGTTTTGTGGGGGATTCATCTCACTTGCGTATGAAAATCAAACGCATCTACCGTGATGACAAACAAATTGAACAGATTAATCAAGCCGTCGAAGCTTTTTTAGCAGAAATAGAACAAGAGATACAAAGAATCTCAATAAAAGCCGCTTGAAACTATGGGGGTGCTTATCCTCACCAACGCCTCCTAGCACCCCCACCCTTTCCTAACAATTTTTAATCAATTCGTGACTCACCACACGAGTGAATTGCGTCTCAATGTAAGGAGAAGAGATATGGCGCCTCGTAAAGCTATCATAACGCAAGCAGACATTGCACGCGCTTTAAAAGAAGCAAAAAAGCAAGGCTGCGAACTCATAGAAATCAAACCTACCGGTGAACTGCTTATCTATCTTAAAGCAGATATTCCAAGACTAAATTCCGTTAGCCACCCAGACACACTTTTAGATTTGTCAAAGAATGAATATTACGAAATCGCACTCTCTAAGATGTAAAATTGATCATGCCAAAACCACGCCCCCCCTATCTTCTAAAAGAAGTCACACGCCATAACAAAATCATATGGTATGTACGTATTGGTCATGGAAAACGTATTCGAATACGCGGAACCTATGGAACGCAAGAGTTTGTTGATAACTACAAAAGCGCACTTGCCGAATTACAAGGCATAATCCCTCCAAAACCTAAAACCGGAAAACTGATTGAAGGGTCATTTGCATGGCTGCTTAAACAATATTTTAATAGCGTCAATTGGCATAGCCTTGCTAAAGCTACGAAAAGACAAAAAGAACTCATTCTTATGAAGGTATGCGATAGCATAGGAAATATTCCATACAAAGCAATTGAAAAAAAACATATTATAGCCGGTGTTGAACGGCGTAAAGAAACACCATCAGCTGCTCAAAATTTTTTGAAAGCTCTTAATGGGCTTTTTAATTGGGCAATTGACCAAGGACTTTTGGAAAATAATCCAACAATAGGAGTAAAAAGACCAGCTCTTAGCAATAAAGACGGATTCGCTGTTTGGACAGAAGATGATGTTGAGAAATATTACCAACGCTGGTCACATGGTACCCATGAACGGGTTTGGATTGATGTTCTTTTGTATACGGGCTTACGCCGTGGTGATGCCGTTCGCATTGGTTGGAAAGATGTTAATGATAATATCATTCATCTGAAAACAGAAAAGAGCCAATTTAAAACAGATGTTTTTCTACCCATTTTGCCTGAATTAACAGAAACCCTTAAAATTGGTCCTATTGGAAATGAAACATTCATTTGCGGGAAAAATGGAAATAAGCTCGTAAAAGAAAGTTTTGGCAACCTGTTTCGTGAAGCATGTAATACAGCAGGTATTAAAAAATCAGCCCATGGATTGAGAAAATTAGCAGCCACACGCGCAGCTAACTCTGGTGCAACAGTTTCACAATTGAAAGCAATTTTTGGCTGGACAGAAGATAAAATGGCATCTCTTTATACAAAGAGCGCAGATCGTAAAAGATTAGCTCTTGAAGCTATAAAAAAGCTCCAAAAAAGTTAGGGATAGAAGCAAAAAAAACTTAAAAAAAACAATACCTACAATATTCCCTTATATTTTGTTAATATGTTAATTTTATTAAAATCGATTAGAACGGCCCGGGGAGCCACTTCTTTTTTTATCCCGTATAGTTTATCGTTTTTGCTAACACTTTTTAAACATGAGAGATTTGTTAATAAAAGTGAGGAAAGAGGATTTTTGCAATAAAGTAGAAATGCAATGTCCTACGGGATGTATTTTTTGCAATGAACGCGAAAATGATTGATTCATTTTAAAGGGAAAGAGATTGCACAAGTTTTTTTCTTATTAGTTAATTTGAAATAATTACTTCTTTCACGAGAGAAAATTATTAAACACCACCAGTAATGAAAAAGATTTCGCATAAACTTTGTTTTCCAATCCAAAAATGATTTTTACTCAATAAAACAATTAAACTCAAAAATCTACTCTTGAAACAATCATTTTGAAAAACGGGAAAACATAATCAAAATCATCTATATTATCTCCCTACACCTCATACTTCCTCCCTACCTTGAAAGCAGAAACTCCCAACCGAAAAGTCTGTAATAAAGTCCAGTTTCTTACTCTCATGGGTTTCTCCTACTTAATCACTTCATAAATTCTAAAAACAGCCTTGCCGTGAATATTTCTTATACTGTCATAAAAACACTAAGCGCGTAAAAGTGTTATGGGCTTTATATAACGTCCCTAAACGAGAGTGTTTTACAGCACAAACAATATAGCAATCTAAGTTGATGAGAATCCTGTGAAAACCTTCAACAAATCATAGGTGTTTTCTTCATTGTCTCCATTGTATTGTGCATCTACACCATATTTAAAGAGACATCCCTTAAATCCCCCAAGCCTTTTTACCATGGCTTCCATAAATGGTTAAAATAAAATCCATTGATGAGCAACATCTTTGACCTACAATAAAAGCCATACCTTCATGCTATTTTCTAACACTCAATATTAAAAATATTCCTTTTTTGCAATAGGTTATAAGAATCATTTTATTGATTTCTTAAATGTTTTATCCATACAGCAATCTCGTTTGTAACATGCAAACAAATAGTTTTAAGAGATCAATATAAACAGATTCAAAATGAGAGAATTTTACAATAGAAGTAGATTATTTAATATATAAAACAATCAGTTATTATGAGATAATAAAATTGTTAAATTAAAAGTTATCATGAACGATAAAATGCATCTTTTATATCAATAAAATTGATCTTTATCCCTATTTTTAAAAATGGGAATAAAGCAAATGAATAATCATCTCTACAATAAAACTTTTTTTCAAAAGATTTTTAAATCAGTCCAAACATCCAAAGGTTCCCATTTCTAAAAAATGAAAACCTTTGAAGACCTCTCTTGTTTTAGCAAGAATGTTGTATGTCTCTTTTTAATTGAAAAAAAATCGATAAAAGTAAAAAACTCTCAAGACATAATCTCTTTTCAAGATTTTATTTAAGCCGCTTTCTTGACTGACTTGCGAAAACGAAAAGCCTTTGCACGCTTTGCCGCTGCTTTTGCCTTTTTATGCCTCTCATTTGGAGAGGAAGAATTCTTCCGCTGTAACTGTGCAGCATCATCTTTTCGACCTAAAAACCGTCTCTGACGTTTAGATTTTTTTAAACGGCGTTCTTTATTGTTTTCTTTTTCTCCACTTTGGAGCCCATTGAGCTTTTCTGGAAATGCTGCAAATTGTTCTGGAACAGAGTCAGACACCAATTTCATACGAATCAAGCGCTCTATGGCACGCAACCGTGTCCTTTCAATTTTTTCATCAAAAAGCGTAAGTGCTTCACCCGATTCACCATTGCGTCCTGTCCGACCAATACGATGCACATAACTTTCAGCTTCATCTGGTAAATCATAATTAATAACGTGGCTTATTCTTGGTATATCAATACCGCGTGCCGCAATATCTGTTGCAACAAGGATCTGGACCGATCTTTCCCGAAAAGCTTTTAAAGCAGATTGGCGAGCACCTTGTGATTTATTCCCATGAATTGTTGCAACTAAATAGCCGTTCTTTGCTAAATGACGTGTGACAGCATCAGCCCCATGTTTCGTTCGAGTAAAAACAATAACCGAATTAAAAGCTGGATTTGTCAAAAGTTTACTTAAAACATTCTTTTTTTCACTGGTAGGAACACAATATAATTTCTGGGTAATCTCTAAAGCTGTAGTACCTTGAGGAGCAACTTCAATCTTAACTGGATCATTGAGTAAACACTTTGCAAGCGCAGCAATTTCTTTCGGCATTGTCGCAGAAAAAAGGGCTGTCTGACGCTCTTGATGCAAAAGCTTTGCAATTTGCTTAACGTCATGAATAAACCCCATATCCAACATACGATCTGCTTCATCCAAAATCAAAAAACGAGATTGAGAAAGATCAACACATTTTTCACGAACAAGATCTCTCAAACGCCCTGGAGTGGCTATCAAAACATCCACACCTGCTTCCATACGTTTAATTTGTTTTAAACGTGATACTCCCCCAAAAATAAGACACGTCGAAAGATGCGCTCCCTTCGCCACAGTGCGAATTGCTTCGTCAATCTGAACAGCAAGTTCACGGGTTGGCGCTAAAATCAAAGCACGTGCAGTTTTAGGACAGCGTTTGTCACCCAAAGTTAAAATTTGACTTAAAATAGGCAAACCAAATGCCAAGGTTTTTCCAGAACCTGTCTGTGCAATCCCTAAAATATCGTGTCCTTTCAACATCATTGGAATAGCTTGTTCTTGTATAGGTTTAGGTTTACTCATCCCAGAAATGCGTAAATTCTTAATCAAAAGAGCAGGCAAACCTAACTTTGTAAAAACATCTTCTTTTTTTATAGGCAAAATAAAAACTTCCCTCAGCTGAACAACTTTCACTCAATCACCAGCTGAACTCTCCACTCAAGAATCCGCGCAAGAGAAATCCTTGATATTTTAAACGAAGCAACACTTAAAAAGCGACCTGCGCAACCCATGAGCACCTTGGAATCAAGGCAAAGGCATATAATTTTCCCAAAAGCTAATACACTAACTTAAATACCTTCATCTTTATTATCCTTGGATTATGATAAAAAAGCAAGGACTTTACGAAATACATTTATCGCGACAAAAAATATTTAAATCATTTATTTCTTGATGATTGTCTCCATCGGTAAATGTACCTTAATAAAATCAGGATAAATCTCGAGAAAAACTGGATTTTGTAAAGTTTTTTGACCGCCATAAATTAAATACCATTGGGTTTTATCAAAAATCGCCAAAGTTTTATATTGAATAATGCGATCCTTCATCTCAAGGACCGTTGGAATTAGAGCATATAAATTACCGTTATCTGTTTGAAAATACTCAATATTTTCTTTATCTAAACAATAAGCACCAGAAGGCAAGTTTTCAAATTGCTTCTGCAGCTGTTGAAGAAAATTACCCCGTAAAGCATCCTCAGTTGTATTTAATCGACGTGCCATCTCTTTATAAAGTCGCTCCGGCATATAATGAGATATAAGCGAAAAATCGCCACTTTTTATAGCAGCATTAACATCAACAACTATTCCTGAAAGTTCAGTTTTTTGGAGTGCTGTTGGCTGAGATGCTAAACTCTGTTGATGAACAATCAAGAAGAAAAACAGACTCAGTACAAAATAAAAAATAGATTTCATTTTTACACTTCTTGTTTTAGTAAAATTTCAATTTTTCAAATAACAAAATCAAATAATGTTTGATCATCCGTAATATCACGATAGCGCCAACCTAACGCTTGAAATTTTTCTTCTAAGAGACGAAAATTGTCGTATTTTTTTGTTTCAATCGCAACCAATACAGAACCAAAATTTCTCGCTGATTTTTTAAAATATTCAAAGCGCACAATATCATCATCCGGTGATAATGTGGAAAGAAAATGACGCAATGCACCAGGATGCTGCGGAAAACTAAAAATAAAATAT
Organism: Bartonella kosoyi; assembly: GCF_003606325.2. Lineage (NCBI taxonomy): Bacteria > Pseudomonadati > Pseudomonadota > Alphaproteobacteria > Hyphomicrobiales > Bartonellaceae > Bartonella > Bartonella kosoyi. The sequence goes on along the minus strand of NZ_CP031843.2, from coordinate 746,444 downwards.
TTTCTCAAGCCTTGGAAACGTAAAGAACGCTCTTTAATCTCTGGCAAACGCTCAAAATCAAAATTACCTCCTGAAATAACGAGAATAATTTTTTTACCGCTCAACTCTTGAGATGGAATACTGTTAAGCGCATCAATCGATAAAGCACCAGCTGGTTCAAGAACCACACCTTCTACATTAAGCATTTCAACCATCGTAGAACAAACGCGATTTTCAGGAACCGTAATGACAGAATCAGGAGAAAAATGCTTTAAAATTGTATAGTTTAGTGCACCAATTTCAGCCACCGCAGCCCCATCTACAAAAGTATCAATATTTTCTAGTTTGACCCTTTTTCCACTCTCCAAACAAGCAAGCAAGCTTGCAGCTCTTTGGGGCTCAACAAAACGAAGCTTTGTATTCCAACCATATTCCCGTAAGAACTTGCTTATCCCACTTGCCAAACCACCTCCCCCTACCGGCACAATCATTAAATCTGGTTCACTTTCTCCATTGAGTTTTTTCCATTGCAAAGCAGCTTCACAGAGCACAGTTGCTTGCCCCGTAATAATGCGAATATCATCAAACGGAGGAGCCATCACACCACCGTTCTCGACGACAAAAGATTGCGCAGCTTCATAACATTGATCAAATGTTTCACCAACCAAACGAATATCAATAAACTCTTCACCAAAAATACGTGTCTTCTCAATTTTCTGTTGTGGCGTTGTCATAGGCATAAAAATCACGCCTTTACGTTTAAAATAACGACAAACAAAAGAAACCCCTTGTGCGTGATTCCCTGCTGAAGCACACACAAATGCAGAATCTGACGATATACTGCTCAACATTTCTGAAACAAAATTGAAAGCACCACGAATCTTATAAGACCGCACCGGTGTTAAATCTTCACGCTTCAAATAAATTTCTGCATCATATTTTTGGCTTAGAAAATCATTTCTTTGAAGGGGGGTTTCAGCAAACACGTGATGTAATCCCACCATAGCTTTTGTGACATCTTGAATAAATTTACTCATAACACTGATCATTTCATGCTTTATTTATATTATACAGGCTTCTTCTAGCGATAAAAAAAAATATTGTCAGTCAAAATTTCACGAAAAAAAAGTGAAAATTTTTTCTTTTGTCATTAATTCTTGATTCAATAAAAGATATAGCTTATGAGAGAACTCTCGTCGCGGACGTGATGAAAACGGTAAACATAGCAGACTTAAAATCTGCCGGTCGAAGACCTTGCGGGTTCAAGTCCCGCCGTCCGCACCACGGTATGTGGATTTCCCCTTATTTTTCAGTAATTTATTAGAAATTAGAAAAAATTAAACCACCTTCTAAACCACCTTTTAAAACCCTATCATAACGCTATCAGATGGTATTGAGATAGTACTAAAATACGAATCATTGCTGCTTTTTTGAAGCATATTTTGGAACTAAATCACCATACCATGTTTTGCTTCGACTCCCCAATTCCCCTCCCCGCCATAAAAGACGAGGAAATAGAATCAATTCTACAAACTAAGCTGCTTTTACGACAGATCTTGCTAAAACCTGCTTTACTTCTTTAATGAGGGCTTTATATTTTCTGTTCTCTTCATCCACTCTAAAAGCATCAATAAGACGAACATGAATAGGACCTAAAAGATACAAAGCTTTTTCACCAGCACTCATACCCTCCCAATGGCTTGGCAAATCAAAGCGCGTATCATGGTCATAATCAACAGATTGGCTTTTTAACTTTTTCTCACACTCAATAAAGTAACGACGAGCCAGTCTACCTTTCTCATTGCGTTCAACCATTGAGAGCTCTTTGGCCATATCTAAGGTAAGGTGATATTCTTTGCTGATAACATTTTTACGTTTCCCAATTTTGGGAAGCGTTAAAATATAGTCCTTTCCTTCTTCAAATGCATACTGATTAATGCGGTTCGTAATCCAAGTCGCAAAACGTTTTCCTATTGCCAAAAACGTATGCAATTCGCGCGCGTTTACTGTCTGAACAGTTTCCTGATCAATGATTTGTTCTTTAATTTCTATAAGTGTGTTCATAACGAACTCCTATCGATTAGAGATTTTTCATTGACATCCAACAAAGGATGCCGGGTGCTGAAAAACACGGTCGATAGTCCGTCGTCACGCTTTCCCTATAAAAGGTATTGTATAGCATAACCACACCCGACAAAGTCATTATATGCGTGTAGCATACAATGAGTCAAAGCCTTTAATGTGCGGAGAAAAGATTGTTTCGGCAATCTATCCGCTATCGATTCAAGGTGTTTTTCAGGCACCTGATTCGACAATAGACACATTGTTATAAGCCTGTCAAGTCGCTCCTGTTATAAATGCAGCCCACTGTTCCATAAGGGGCAGCCCACTGTTCCATAAGGGTATGTCATTGTTCCCAAAAATCTGTTCGCATATAAGCTATTACTATCCCATACAGTATTTTGATTGTTGATGATCAATGGCAAAACGGAGTGTTGATATTGAGAAGTTTTATTATACCGTCGTTTTTACAAAACGAGCTGTTTAAGCGTTTCTCAACACTTCTTTGAGTCTTGATAGAACTATTAAGAGAATATACCGGAATCCTATCATCTTTACAATTTTCACACCATTTCCCATCTTTAATTTTATAGTGAAATCCTGATTGGATCATACAAGCATGAATCATCGACCATTCATGAATGCCTAATTTGCTATTGTCTATACCGCTACTATAAGGAGATAGCGCACCACACTCTAATAGTGCGTTTCCTACCTCAGTAGAGTTTACACCTGGCTTTTCCCATATAACAAAGGATGTTGAAGGAGGCTTTGAGTTACATCCAGCCATATTTAATAAAGCTATGCAGCTTAATAATTTTAAAGTTTGTTTCATTTTTCCCCTTTTTTAATAGATTTATTGACTATGAGAAGGCTTTAAAGCCTGTTGATGTTTCTTATCTCCATTTTTTAAATTTGTCACTGAACTTCCAGCAAATAGAACACCCTTTTTTCAAAAGGGTGAGATTTCAAATCCAACCCTTCCAAATTCTTGAAAGTCTTCAATATTTTGATGTACAAGCTTTATAACTGTAGCGTGGCTATTCCCCACACCCTCTGTAATTTTTAAAGAGATCTTAACGGCAATACCATCATTACCGATTGTCACTAAATTATTCATGATCAAGCTATTATCAATAATTTTCTGTCATTTTTGTTAACCTGTCTCTACGAGCAGTTCGTTACTTTGGACTTCTTCAAGACAATTCTACAGAATCTCTTTCAGTTTTTTTAGCTTCAATATAACGATCAATTTCAACAAGATCCCATTTTAGGTATCGTCCTTCTTGTATAGGCTTAGGAAAAGCTCCGATTTTTACAAGCTCTCTAATATATGTCATTGACATTCCGAGATAAATTGAGAGATCTTGTATATTGACAAGCCGTTGCAAACGCATCGACAGTAAAGCTTGTTCGAATAAGCTTACTTTTTCTATTGAGGCAGTTAATTTTTCTTCGTTCATTTAAAACTTTCCTTATTATCTAAGTGTTGAGAATAATTATAAATAGGCGGGGGTGCTGGGAGGAGAGAGCACCCCCATAACTTCATGCAGCTTTTGTCGAGATCTTTTCCATCTCTTGCTCTATTTCCTCTAAAAAGACTTCAACCGCTTGATTGATCTGTTCAATTTGTTCTTCATCACGGTAGATGCGTTTGATTTTCATGCGCAAGTGAAGTGATTTGCCTACAAAATGCGGATTATAGCTAATGAAATCACACCATTTTCGTCCAGTGCAAGCCATTTGGAACTGCATTTGCGCACTATATTCGGGCTTTATATTGTCATCTATAAAAAAGCGCAGGTGAGTATTTGTTTGCGGGCATTTGACTTCAACTAAACCGTCATCACCAATAAAACCATCAGGGCTTGCACCAGCCATTTTGATTGTGGGATGTTCGATAAATCCGCATCTTGTGACAATCGTGTCATAAATGAATTCATATTCTTTTAGGGCATCTTCTTCATGTTCAATGCCCCATTGCATAGCAGGTGTCGTATAAAACTGGTTTACTTTCTCTGCTAATCGCTCTGTCATAAGTTGGATTTTATAGTTCTCATATTTGCTTGTAGGGGTTCCCCTCGCTGTTTTACTGAGTACATTATAAACGTTTGATGCGGTGACTTTGCCTAGACGGGCTTGAAACCATTCTTCTGTTCTTTGTTTCATTTCACACCGCCGTTTGTTGTTGTGTTGGTGCATATTCAATATCTTGTATAGGTGCGTCTATCTTCTTTTGTTGTGGAAGAGATTGTTCTTTTGGAGCCTTTTGCTTGTTTTGTTTATCTTTCAAAAGATGCAAAACGATTTGGGCTTGTCCCTCAGACATATCCGTAAGATTTTTGACTTTAACATAATCAAGTACCTTTGCTTCTTCTGATTGGGTTTGCACTATGAGTCTTCTGATTTCATTGATTTGCTGCGGAAATGCCTTTTTGATAGGAGCGTTTCCATCTGTATCATCATCTTCACTCACAATATTAAGAAGCATACCTAAGAGATATCTACGTGCGTAAGTGATTGTAGAACCAACTGCTTGTATGTTATTTTTACTCCCTGTAGTGTCAAAAGGAAATGTTCCTTGTGTTGATATTTCATTGCCTGATATATGCTTTAAAGTCATTTCTACAGTTATGCCATTTGAATTCTGCTCTTTGATACGAGAAAACAAGGAAAAGCGATATTTTGAAAGACTATCCTTTATGGCATCAAGATATTTATCAAGCGTAGCATATTGGCTATTTGTATGGGTGTTTGTAGCATTTTTATGTATTTTTTGATATTCCATTTGCATAATAGAAAGATCACGGACAAAATTCTTGCGCTCTTGTCGTTCTATCTCCTTTTCTCGTAACTCGAGAAGGCTCTTGAGACGGTCCAGATCGACATCATTTTCTAAAGCTCTTTCTAAAATAAGTTCCATAGCTGTAGATTTGACTTCACAATTGTTTGTTTTGTTTACTTCTGTTAAGTTCGTGTTTTGTTCATTCATTTTGCTTTCCTCCATTGCGCGCAATTCCCCCGTGGCGTGAATCACGCTTGTGTTAAAAGTTGTTTGGTTTGGTTGTTAGATTTTTATATCTTGAGGAATTCTCGTGTTTCCGTTAATATTAGCTAATCCACAAACCTCGGCATTTTGAGAAATCTTAACTTCGTCATAAATACGAGCATTCTCATAAACTTTTGCATCTCCAAAAATCTCAACATTTCCCACGAAACAGCCCGATATAATAGCATTATCATAAATTTTTACATTGTTATAAATGCGAGCAGGACCCATAATATAGGTATTTCCAAAAACCTCTACATTGTCATAAACACGTGCATTGCCATAAACCTTAGCATTCTCATAAATCTTGGCATTGCCGTAAACATATCCAGTTGCACAGGGTATATATGAACCACCTACCCAACAATTGCCCTCATGGCTAAGATTTCCTTCATTTTCAATAAAACCACCTAGATCTCCTTTTTTAACATCTCCAAAGTCTCTCAATGCTCTAATTCGGTGAAGAGTTTTTCCATCAACTTCGATTGTCTCATCAGTCAGTTCGTATTTTTTCACCATGCTTTTTCTCCAGTGGACATGATATTATCGCCATCAATATCCGCATCACGATAAATTTTTGCGTTACCATAAATACGTGCATTACCGGAAACCGTTGCCATTCCATAAACTTCGGCAAAACCGTAAACATGTGCATTATGTTTAATTCGTGCACTACCATAAACTTCAGCATCATCATAAACTTGAGCATTATCGTAAACGCAAGCACAAGATAAGACGAATGCATTACCACCTACCCAGCAATTACCATGATGCGATAGGTTGTTTTCATTTTCTATAAAGCCGCCTAAATTACCTTTTTTAATAACTCCAAAGTCTCTTAAAGCGCGGATACGGTGAAGAGTTACCCCTTTAAACTCAGCTTTCTCATCAGTAAGTTCGTATTTCTTTTCCATGATTTATCCCCCTACCTTAAAATAGCGTCACTTCCATAAAATGCTGTATCTCCGGCTACTATGGCATTACCACGAACTTTTGCGTTATTATAAACTTCGGCATCATCATAAACCTTGGCATTTTCAGAGATATATGCATTTTGATAAACACAAGCATTGCCTCCAACCCAGCAATTATCATCATGGCTAAGATTCCATTCACTCTCGACAAAGCCTCCAAGGTCGCCTTCTTTGACATCATCAAAATCTTTTAAGGCGCGTATGCGATAAAGCGTTGTTCCATCAACTTTGATTGTTTCATCAGTGAGTTTATATTTCTTTTTTATCATAATGCCCTCCTCTTAATGCATGCTTTGTCTTTTAAGCTCTTGAGACAACAGCCCCATGCCTTTTGCTGTGATTTTTGCGCAAGGAATGACTTTTTCTATTCCACTGGCGGTTTGAAGTGTGATGGTTGGACAATCCATCAGTTGCTTTTGGATTTTGTCTTGATAAGGGAGTAAATTTCCCCCTGCTGCACGTCTGTAAATCCAACCTTTTTGCTGTAAAAATTGAATGAATTGTTTTGGTTGCATCTCGAGTATTTTCGCGGCTTCAGTAAGACCAAAGAGCCCATCATGGCGCTGTAAACTTTCAAGTGCCATGGCTTTTGGTGTTAAATCTTCAATAATGCTGTCTTTTTGATCTATTTGCCCTTGGAGGTAATTCAAAAAGCCAATCATAGCTTTTGGACTTGAATAGTCGATTTGTGGTGTTACTGCTTGCTTTTCCAATTCTTGCCAACGGTCTATAATCCTAGCACGTAATGCCATGTTGTAACCCGAAACTAAGATGAGGCATTCACGTTTGGGGAGATGGTAGCAGTTTTGGGGCTTGCCTTGTTTGTCTAAATAGGTGGATCCAAATTTGGATTGACCCTCTTCAGGGTATAATTCCCCTAACATTTGCCTAATATCACGCATAATGTGTGCATGTTGCTTACCACATAGTTCAGCAATTTCACGACTGGACATAGTTTGAACAGTTTTGTTATTAAAATTGCTTTTGGCCGTTGTGACAAAATTATGCATAATGGACTCCTTTAAGAAGCTTGTATTTTTTTTCATATGTTCTAATAAAATTCTGCATCATCACTTCCTAAATTAATAAAAACACAAGTCTTGGTATAATATTCTGCCATAGTTTCTATGGCGCTCTGCTTGAGCGATTTTCTTTGCTGCGTGAATTTTGAAGTGATGATTATCAGTTTTATCTGTTTCTATTTCAGATTTTGGACAAATCTTTTTTTTGTTCCATTCTTGTTTTGTAAAAACAAAATCCACACCTTCTTTTAGATCAAGCTTTTCAACACAATCATTAAACCAAGTATTAAAATCTTGTTTTAAATTTAAGTACCTATGCATGACATGGGCATTGACCATTTGGACATAACCAATACTATTGTCTGCCTCGTTTTCAGGTATGAGATATCCTTCACTATCATTATCATGTGTGTTCATAAGTTTACTCTAATCAATTATTGATGGGAAAAGGGGGCGCTTTTTCAAACGCCCTTAAGAGTTTTTAAAGCACATCACAAGGACGCAAACGGTGCTGTTGTTCGTAAGTACCGTACATTTCATCTTCATATTCACACCGTTTGATATCATCTAAAAAAACACCGTATGCAGAACTATGTAGAACAAAATCATGGGTGATACCTCCTTCAAAACACTCTTCTTCATACTTTTTAAGGTATAATTCAGCAGCATCTTCAGAGATATCTTCGCACCGGTTATTTGTTGGTTCGATACGGAAAATTTCCACCGCATTATCGACGTGGTCGATAAATTTGATCACTTCCTTTTCTTCGAAAAAAGGTCCATATTTAGCGAGATTTTGATCTTCATCTTCGCAGATGACTAAGAGAATTTCATTAGAATTTATAAGAATTGGCTTTTCCATAATTTCTCCTCCCTAACGCCCCTTGGCAATTGCTTGTGTTAATTTATATAATACTTATACGCAAACGTATAAATTAAATCAAGAAAAAAATTACAAATATTTCACTTTTTTTGCATTTCTGTATAAATATCGTCTTTAGAATGATAGAATCAAAAGCTTTATAGGGATTATTTCATAAGTGGACGATAAGATTTACGTGGTAGTATTGCAACTATTTCTCCAACCCATTTTATCTTAGCATTTTTAATAGGGTCTGCATTCCATGATTTAAGTACAATGCCCTCTAGAGAACGAGTAATTTGTTTGATGAATCGCCTATTATCTTCTGTTAGAACAACAACTTCATCACCATAATAATCGCTTACTGGCTTTGTTTGCAGATGTTTAACTACAATTAAATCACCATCTTTATACACAGGATACATGGAATCTCCACGAACCATGAAACCTAATGCTTCAAAAGGTAAATCAAATGGTATTTCAACTGTCTCAAGCCCATCTTCTGGAATTTGTTCAACATCTGTATCAATCTCTAGTCCTGCTCCTACATACCCCATAATAGGAACGAGTGTAGTAATTTGGTTATAGCCCTTTAAGCTTTTATATAGTTCTAGAATTGCATCTCTATGTGAACCTCTAGGATCTGACTCGCTCCCCAACCATCTTGATATGGTTGCTTGGGTTACATTTAATCTCTCTGCAAGATCTTGTTGGCTGAGACCAAATTCAGATTGCAATACTTGCAATGTAGCAATGATGTTTTTTGTCATAATTAATCACTTATGATTTTTAAATTTAAAAAAATCTATTGTTTTTTTAAATAAATTGTATACAATTGCGTATATGGTTAAAAATAATGGATTCAATTCAAATGGGCACAGAGGAAAAATTAAAGATTAAATCTATCCGAAAGTGTTTATCTCTAACACAAAAGGAATTAGCAGACCTTTTAGGCGTTAAGCAAGCTTCTGTTTGTCGTTGGGAACAAGGCAAAGGATTATCATTAAAAAGTTATCTGAAACTACAACAATTAAAGAACAGTTCTATGCCTGCTTTTACTATTGCTTCTACAGACAACAACAAACACCCACAGCATAATTCACAGGCTTAAAGAAGAAAGATCAGAGATGATAGATGTCCCGCATATCACTATAAGTAAAGTCAAGTTGATTAATCTTGTTAATAAGATTGGACGTGAAGACATATATTATGGTGTTCGCTCGCCTAATCAGACATGTGAAAGTTGCATAGATCCCTCATCAACAGGTTATCTTGTCTATATACTGCAAAATATTTTTGCGCGTGATGATAGAAATTATTTTCCGTTATTGCCATACGATGATTTTAATCAATGGTTTTCATCTGCCTTTACGCAAGCTTTTACAACTTGGTTTGATAATTATTTTTCTCAAGATTTGTCATCTTTTCATCGCCTAAATGAGCTACTTTTGTTTACAGCTTTAGTCGAAAGTAATCTTGGCTTCTTAAGGGATGACCTCATCAAAAAAAGAGAAGAAGAAATCAAATTAATAAATGATGCGTGTAGTGTGCGTCTGAATTGAGTTAATCCACTTTTTTAAACTTATGATTACGCGCTCTGTCACAGCACGCATATAAATACGTAGAGCCTAAGGGGGGGATTATGATCAATAACACGCGAACCATTCTCTGTCTTGATCTAGGTATCAAGACTGGCTGGGCTATTTGTGGTGCTGATGGTCACATCGTCAGTGGTGTCATGAATTTCCAGCCACGTCGTTTTGAAGGCGGTGGTATGCGTTACTTACGCTTTAAGAGATGTCTATCAGAAATAAAGCAGGCAGTAGGCGGCATTGATGCCGTGTATTTTGAAGAAGTACGCCGGCATATCGGTACTGATGCAGCCCATGTGTATGGCGGTTTGTTAGCAACCTTAACGGCGTGGTGTGAACATCATCAGATACCGTATGAAGGCATTCCTGTTAGCACAATTAAGAAAGCAACGACAGGAAAAGGAAACGCCTCAAAAGTAGAAATGATTAAGGCGATGTATGCAAAAGGGCACGCGCCTGAAGATGATAATGAAGCAGATGCTTTAGCAATTTTATATTTAAAGAAAGAAGGGGGCACACATGTCTAATGGTATGCCATGGATAAGATTCCATTTGTATGACTGGATAAGTGGTACAGATGGAATGACATTGGAGCAAAGGGGGGCTTATATGACGCTTCTCGTTCGCATGTATGATAAAAAAGCACCAATTAAAACAGACTTTCAAACGCTTGCACGCGCTTGCAATTGTTCGCAGAAAAAATTTGCAACGATTGTCGAATATCTCATGAGAAATGATAAACTTATTGAGATAGATGGCGGATTGTGGAATACGCGTGTTGAAGAAGAGCTTAATAACTTCAGTGAAGAGCTAGATAATTTTACCTCTAATAATAATGAAGAAAAGGAGGTAAAATATGTCAACTAAATTGGCTTGGACGAGACTTAATACAGACCAGTGGCTATTTAAACTCTCTGATTTACCACCTATGGAAGTCAATGTTTATGTGAAGTTACGGATAAGAATGTTACACACGCGTGAGCCTCTTTTGAATGATGCAGGAATATTATCTCATTTTACTTGTTGTTCAGTAAAAAGATTTGAAAAGGCGTTAAATTACTTATTTAGATCTGGGCACATCATTTCTTTAGAAGATGGTCGTTTGTGGAGTTCAGATGTTGAGGAAGAACTCAATAACTCAAATGAAAATATAAATAAATTTTCAGAGAGAGCAAAGAAGGCAGCACAGGCAAAATGGGAAAAACATCATAAAGCAAAAACAATGAGTGATGCTAAAAATGCTAAGCATGATGCTAACGGTATGCTTAAGGATGCTAAGCATGATGCTTGTGGGGATTTTAGCAATGCACAAGCAATGCTTAATGATGCCATTAACAATAACAATAACATATATAATAAAAAAACTAATACTATCGTATTAGCAAAAAAAGAAATTGGTTCTGAAAATTTAGAAACAACTGATTTGGTTCACGAACCAATCGAGGTTGATGCTGTTGAAAGCCAATCAGAACAAATCGAAACATCATCAGAAAACCAACCACCCATTCACGAGCAGACAAGCGTTCCCAAAAAAGCCAAGCGGTCAAAAGCTAATCGAGAGTGTTTTTTGCCTGATGATTTCGAACCTAATTTGCAATACGCAATCGACAAAGGATTAACGCATGATGAGGCGTTATTAGAATTCGAAAGATTTAAACTTCATTGGCAAAATAATCCAAATCGAAATGCTAAAAAAAGTGATTGGCAAAAGGCATGGTACAAGTGGATTACACACCAAGAATATGGATTGCTAGCCAAGAAACGAGAAAAATTAGAAAGGGAAAAACGCTATGCGAATGAACGCTATAAGCAACCAGCAAACAACTTCTCCAGCAACCTCGCAGAAAGCTTCAGTGACCTCAAAGCAGCAATCTATGCTGGCGATACTTACGGATCAGAATGCAGCAGAAATACAGAGACTATCAGTTCATTTGAAAGAACTTGCAAAGAGGGTGGACCGGAGTTGGTATCCTCGGATCTCTATGAGAGGAAAGCCGTTGACGCAGGAGGAAGAAGTGCAAACTTTGCAAGATTGTAACCGCTTACAAACACTGCTTTCACGGCAAGTTACAGTTGAACATATCGGGGCGGCAGCTTATTTGCTTTCTGGTCTCAAAATACCGGCAAATACAGACTCTGATGTTATCGCTTTGAACTATAGCATAGCGTTAGCAGACGCTTCAGAGCACGCTCTTAAACGAGCTGTTAAGGACGTTATACGTGGAGAAGCAAAGGGGTTATCAAAAACCTTTATGCCAACAGGGGCAGAGCTTGCAGATTATTGCAGAAATTTGAAAGCAGATCTTTTGTCAGAAGCATCAGTTGTAAAATTGTATTTAACGTCACCTAATAGAACAGCAAAATAGTGAAAAGTGCTGATGGTTTTGAGATTAGATATATGGGTTTAAACAGCTAAAAAAGTACCGTACAAAGCGATTTAAAGATTTTATGATGAAAACCACATCCGCAATACAAAACGCCTTGTACGGTCAAGTTTGAGATAAATAAACCCATAGGTAAAGTTAGGATTAAAACATGCCCATTTTAAAACATTTATCCTTAATAAACCGTAAAAAGCCCATGCAAAAAAAGTTTATCGCAACGGCTGTTGGGTATGTTCCTTGGGGAGACGGAGCAGCAGAGTATTTTTACAACCTCTACGAATATGAAGACGGCATAAGAGAGTGTGAAAAGTTTGACGGTGGTCAGTATTACACCATACCAGAAAAGGCAGATTTTAGCACCAAAGCGCAAGTAAAAGCATGGGTTTATGGTGGCAATTTGCCAAAAAGCGTTCTTAATTACGAACCTCTCATAGATGACATCAACAGAGAGATTAAAAAACTATCGAAAACCGCAGGAAATGAAAATGTTTACAGATAAGCAACTAAGAGCCTTGTTTGGCATTATAGTTTTTATATTTTTATGCTTTTTAGATATCAAAAAAAATCCCTATTTTATTCAAAGTATTTTGATATTTGCCTCTTTTGGTTTGATAATAATAACAAATATTTTTGTAATTTTATGCAATTCTCATATTCCTTTTGAATTGCAAAATAATCCAAAATATAAACATGATGATACAACGGGTTGGGTGATCCTAACACGTGATTTACAACAATATATGCACCGAATTTTAAATCTAATAATTTTAGCACTTGTCGTTTTAATTTTTCCAAATAGTTATGAAGAGGCTGTTTCTTTGCCTGTCACTTCTAAGCACGTGGAACACCAGTTTTCTTTTTCATTGGATACCGTATTTGGGTATTTAGACATTGTGCTTTGGTACTACTTTTTATGCTGTGTATTGTTTCTTATGTTTCGTACACGCAGTTTAATAAATATATCCATCTACATACTACAGTCTTGTACTAAAAAGCCATAGCAAAATTTCCAATTTATAAGACTTTTTAGGTTAATCGGTGCTGTATCTTCTTAACACTCTATTAATGAAATCAACTAAAGAAATCACAAACATATTGAAAGGGGTGTAGCAATGACTCATATCTGCTCACCATTGAGATATCCAGGCGGTAAAGCCATACTTTATGGAAAAATCAAAGAAATTTTTGAAAAAAATGGATTAAATGGATGTTCCTATAGGGAACCTTTTGCTGGTGGATGTGGGCTTGCGCTCAAGCTTCTTTTGAATAATGACGTTAAAGATATTCATATTAACGATATTGATCCATTCATTTGGAGCTTTTGGCATTGTGTCTTACACAAAACAGAAGAATTAATAGAAAAAATTAACACAACGGCCGTTAGCTTAGAAGAATGGTATAAACAAAAAGAAATTTCTTCTGAACAAGCAGATGTACTTAGCCTAGGATTTGCTGCACTCTTTTTAAATCGTACAAATCGATCTGGAATTATTAAAAATTCTGGTCCAATTGGAGGCAAAGGACAAAATGGCAATTATAAAATAAATTGCCGATTTAACAAAAAAAACATCATTGAACGCATTCTTCGCATAAGTACGCACAAAGATAGGATACATTTAACATGGTTAGATGCACGAGAGTTTTTGCTACGTTATGGGACAGATAAAGATGAAAATATTTTCTTTTATATGGACCCTCCTTATTTTAAAAAAGGACGAGGATTATATGCTTCATTTTATCAAGCTAACGATCATCAGGTATTAGAAAATACCCTTTCCCAACATGTGAATGCGCCCTGGTTGATCACCTATGATAATGTAGAAGAAATTAAATCTTTGTACAGAAAATATCCCTTAGTAGAATTCAACATACAGTATTCTCTACAGGAGAAAAGGCAAGCTACTGAACTGATGATTTTTTCGCCTAAAATCAAAATGCCTCAATTCTTAGAAAAGAACACAATATCACTTCTCAAAGCAGCTTGATTGCGTGAATAGGAGCTTTAATCAAATGCTTACACCATTTGGCAAAACCTTACGTAAAATTCGTATAGATCATGCAGAGCGTCTATTAGATATGGCTGAGAAATTAGGTATATCTGTAGCGTTTTTATCTTCTGTCGAGATTGGCAAAAAATCTGTGCCCGTTGGTATGGAAGAAAAGGTCATAGAATTATACGATTTAGATCAAGATATGGCTTCTCTCTTAAAACAAGAAGCTGATATTTATCGCAAGAATTTTACAATAAACTCTTCTGATCCACTTAACCATGAAATGCCTAACCCGTTTGTTAGAAATTTTAAGTGCCTTTCACAAAAAGATCTAACAGAATTCAAGGAATTCATGAAGAAAATAGAAAAGAAACAGCAAAATAAATTACCTTGATCTCCTTATCGTATAGGTATGCCGTAAAACATAATGTTATATGTTAATAATTAATAATATCATTTTGAAATAATTGAAAAAATAATAAAATTATACTAGTTTTTTTACATATTTAAACACAAACTTAAGGTAACAAAAAACATGTTGAATAAAGTGATCTTAATGGGCTATTTAGGGGCAGATCCCGAAAGCAAAACGATGACTTCTGGAGCTGAAATAGTCAATTTTAGGTTGGCTACTTCTGAAAGCTATACGGATAAAAACACGCACCAAAAAGTAGAGAAAACTGAATGGCACTCCGTAGTGGTTTTTAATCCGCATTTGGCAAAAATAGCACTTCAATATCTAAACAAAGGTTCAAAGGTTTATGTAGAAGGCAAATTACAAACCCGTAAATGGCAAGATAAAAATGGTCATGACCGTTACACAACAGAAATTATTTTGCCTCAATATAAAGGCGAGTTGTATTTGCTTGATGCAAAGAAAGAGCAATCTACCCCCTCACCCATTACTTCTCAAAATTATGCTATCGCCTCTGGTACTCAAGATTATAGCGCATCTCTTAATGATAGCGTCCCATTCTGATTGAAAAAATATGACAAAAAGAAAAAAACATGCAAAACGTGGGCGTCCACGGATTAAGGGATGTATCAGAGAACCCAACGGTCGTATCTCACGGACAAAAATGCCTCATGACCCCATTGATAAATTAGCAATAGAAATGCGTGCCAAACGCTTCTGTTTAACCATAGAAGAAGCAAAAAATCCGCTTTCCGCTACCTATATCGGACGGCTTTATCTGCAAGGTGTGATTAACCAAGATCAGTATGATGCAGCACAAAAATACCTTGAAGTGAGAAATAATTACCTCTGTGCAAAAGCCTTACCAAATGCAATTTATGATGATTTTACTCCTTCATCAAATGAAGAGGCACAACAACGATGGATTGAAAGAGCAACTCATTGTTATGAAGAAATGAAAGGGGTTATCAAAGAAGCACAATGTTTTTACCATCAATATAATCTTCATGCCGCATTACAATATCTTGTTAGTGAAGATCAATCACTATCTCATCTTGTAGGTTCGCTGTATGTTGCTCTTAATGCGCTCCATAAACATTTTACGCAAAACCAATAAGTTTCAAGCGGCATCTTGGATACTAATGGTAACTTCTTTGCCAAGAGTAATAAGAGTGGATTCTAAAGAGTCTAATTTTGTTGCGTGGTTTAAATCCAATAATCGGTCAATTTGTATTGGATTGAGTTTTAAAAGACGCGTAAGATCAGCTTTGCGTAAATTCTTTTCAACCATAGCGTTGTGTATTGCAATTTTTAAAATAACTAATGAAGATACTTCAACAAAAGGATAGGCAGCATCACGAGCTCCAAAAGGGACAACTTCTCGATCTTGGAAACGCCCCATAATAACTGTTAAAAGGGCATTTTTAGCGTGTTCCAAAGCCTCTTTTTCGTCGTTACCATAGGTAATAAATTCTTGAAAGTCTTTGGAAACGACAAGAAGAGTATCATTGTCATCTTTGATAAATTTAAGTGCATATTTCATTTACATCTCCATATTCAGACTTACCTTAGGTCAAGATCTTTAAGAATCTTTTGAACTAATCCCGTTCCTAATTCTTTCCGCGTACCATGCATAGGTAAAACGGATTTTTTAGAACCACGTTTTACAAGCAAATGGCCACCTTTCCCTGAGGTAAAACTGCAACCATGTTTCGTAAGATATCTTTTTAATTCTTGACTGTTCATAAATATAATATAACATCTAAAATGTTTAAATACAACATAAATGTTGTTATTTGTATAAAATTAAAGATTGGCTTTTAAAATACTAAGTTTTGATCAAAAAAATTAAAAATATATAATATCGTGATTTTTCTATTGACAATACGTGAAAAATCGTATTTAGTGGCAGTACGGCACTAGTCGTATTGTATCTAAAGTTCAAAAATATCCCCTAAAATTTGATAAAATATTAAGCTTTCAAGAGGGCTTAAAGTACTGTTTTTATTGATAAAACAGACTAATCTATTTTGCACATATCAAACGCCATTCAGTAACCAATGATGTCATTAATTCATTGCCTCAAAAGGAGCGAAGATGAAAGCAATCATCACCAAGCCAATGTGTGTTGTTGGCGATAATAAAAGCACTGTTCGTTTTGAAACTTCAACTCCCAATAATCCATTTGTTGAGATTTCTAATCAAGTCTACGCACGTCTCAAGCGTGCAAATGCTGCTAAACCCTTTGTTGATGTCAAAACAAAAATAAAACCCAACAAGACAATTGAACAGATTAAGCAGGTAGAAAAAGAACCCAACCAAACATCATCTGAAACAGTAACAGAGGAACCCTCATTCGAAAAACCAAAAGCACCTAAAGCTTCCAAGCCATCAACATCTACCCCCCAAAAGGCTTAAAAGTTGAAATTAATTATCCACCAAAAATGGTATCTTCAACAGGTGAAGGATACCTTCACAAGCCTTCAAGCCCCTCGCCTTAATTGGGCTCTGCGTAATGCTCTAAACACTGCAGCAAAACAAGTTGAACGCTTTACTGAAAAGCAAGTTACCGACATCTCATCAGCCCAAATAAAGCGTATAAGAAGAGGTGTTTATATTAAAGAAAAGGCGACAGCAAGATTTCTTGAGACAGATATCATTGGTTCTGGAACACCGATACCTCTTAAATTTTTTAAGGCAAAAGAAACAAAACGCGGCGTAACTTACACACTGTTTAAAAAGAAAGAAATCTTGCCCCATGGTTTTATCATGGGAGGCAGTTTTCCAAAACGTGTTGAATTAAAAATGGGAGGGAATGTGTTTCAAAGAGATGATGGAGACCAATTCCCTATTGCAAAACAGGAAGGACCATCAATTGCTAAAGTGATGTCCAAGCCAGAGATTGCAAGTGCTATTGCACAATATGCCAATGAAAGATTAACCAAAAATATACAGAGACAACTTGCTCGTCAAGAATACGCTGCTAATAAAAAAGGCTAGATCATGTTCTCAAGCTTTATCTCTATATTCCATATCTTTATGCGTTTAAGCATTCCCTATTCTTATTGCAATTTTAAAAAAAGATCATCATTTATGCTTTGTTTTTTCCATAAAAAAGTAAATAAAATCAATGTAAAAGGTACTTCCCAGCGGGTTGGCTTCGTTGCGGGGCAGGCTAGCGCGAACTATCGCTAGCGACAGAATTTTCAAATCAACTGTACATTGTACACACAACACATTGATAAATAACGAATTTAATGTGTATTTATATACACACTGTACAATAGCGTATTATTTTTAGAAAAAAGTTTTTATCACTTGACAAGGCAGTGATGTTATGTCTATTGCCGAATCAGGTGCCTAAGAAACACCTCAAAACAACAAGCGGATTGGTTGCCGAAATAATCAGTCTTCCGCACATTGTAAAGGCTTTGACTCATTATGCGCGTATAGCGTATACTGGTCTTGTCGGGTGTGGTTATGCCATAAAATACCCTTTCGGGGGAAAAGCATAACGACGGGCTTGTTGCCGTGTTTCTTAGCACCCGGCGCTCTTTTGGAGTGTCATTAAGAAACATCTATCAACAAGGAGTTCACATGAACACTCTTATTCCGATATCGGAACAAACTATTGATCAGGAAACTGTCCAAACCGTTAATGCTCGTGATTTGCATGCGTTTTTAGAAGTAAAAACCAGCTTTAAAGACTGGATTATCAGACGTATTCAAGACTGTAAATTTAAAGAAGGATATGACTTTTGCTCTTTTTTGAGCGAAAGTTCAGGTGGGCGTCCTTCTAAAGAATACCACATTACCTTAGACATGGCTAAACATCTTTCCATGATCGAACGTAATGATAAAGGGCATGAAGCACGTCAATACTTTATCAAATGTGAACGGCTTTTGAAACAAGTAGCAACACCACAAGTAGATCTTGCCAATGCATTGGAAAATCCTCTTACGATTAAACAGCTCCTTTTAGAGAGTATCAATCAATTAGAAGACTTAAGAAATGAGGTGAGTACACTCAAGCCAAAAGCAGAAGCTTTGGAAGGCTTAAAACGTTCTGATGGTTTGTTTGGTTTAATCGAAGCAGCGAAGATGTTAGAGGTGCGACCAAAGGATTTAAACGATTACTTGCGCAAACATGACTGGATCTATCGACGAGCTCCAGGAGCACCTTTGTTACCTTACCAAGATAAAATCAAGAAAGGATTCATGGATTGTCCTGCTATCACTATCCAAAGACCAGATGGTACAGAAAAGGTACTCCCTTCGACAAAAATCACATCCAGAGGTTTGGCATGTTTGAGAGAGCAAATCCATGGAGGTGTGCAATGAAGATAGATACCAACTTCTTATGTGATTTATGGATGGCATTATCTCAATTTTCTAGACATGAGAATATGAATGACAAAGATTGTACTGCTCTGGTTGATACTATGAGTGTCATAGAAAAAGCTTTAATTTCAAAACTTCAAGATGAGATGCCAAGTATACTCAAAATCTTAACAGTTCTCACAGATTTTGGCGATTCAGAATTACCACATAGCATGGATTCTTTGTTGCGCGCTTATGAACCAAATTTCGAGAGCCCCATTAAAAAGGTTGCTTAAGTAAAATATATACCTCCTCCTCGTTCTCAAAAATGGGGAGGGTTGTTAATTGACATTACAGATTAAGCTGTGAATGAGAACCAAGACGCACTAAAACGAGCCTCTCTTGACCAATCAAGCGATAGATCAAAACCAAATCAGGTCGAATATGACAATCCCGATAATCTTTCCAATTTCCAGTTAAAGCATGGTCATGATATCGAAGCTCTAAAGGTTGATCATTTGCTAATGCTGCGATGACTTTGCGTAAATCAGTATCTAAAAGATGCCGATATCGTCCTTTCATCTCACGCTTGAAATCACGTTTGAAGATAGTCGTACGTTCAATCGTCCGCATAGAGATCATCAAATAATTCGTCTACGGAATGAAACTTTTTTAAGTTGCCTTCATCAAGTTCAGCAAAAGCCGCTATGGTTTCTGCATTGGGTTGAAACAAAAAAGAAGGAATAGCTTTATCTTGCGCAATACGTGTCATCAACACTCTCACGACATCACTTACTGACAAACCAGAGGCTTGAATAACTTGATTAGCAACATTTTGAATTTCTTCCGGTACACGTGCTTGAACCATGCGACTGGTAGCCATAATGATTTCTCCTCTCTCAACTCAACTGTATTTCAATGTAATACAATTGGAGTTTAATTTCAACTGTAAAGCATTATTTTTAAAGTGGAGAGATCGTTTGACTTAACAACCGCTTGCTTTTTTTAAGACTTCACCCATACGTGTGCGCCAATCTTTTCCTTGTTTTTTAAAAGAGGCAATAACGTTTGGGTCGAGGCGGAGAGTAACCGCTTGTTTAGGAGATTCAACGGGGGGACGCCCACGTTTACGGCGCTCTTCTGTTACATACTTAAAAAAGGAGGCTGGTAAAACGTCTTTAGCTGGCTTTAAGCGTGCAAGTTCTTCATCTGTCAATGGTGGAGAATCCACAGCATCCCAATCTTCTTTTGCGTAATCACATCCTGCTTCAAAGTTTTTTTTGATAGTCATTGAAAATCTCTCTTTCTTTTTTATTAGCTCGACGAAAACTGATAATGGATATCGCTTCATTGCCAAGCTTTGCAAAAACAATAACTGTTGTGCCATCCGCAAAATGTCCAATAGCCTTCATGCGGTTTGAATGGGTCGCATCAATAAGGGCATGCTCCCAATCAAAGTAAATAACATCAGCAAAATCAAGCTTATGTTTAATAATGTTCAAAGCTCTTTTTGGTTCATCCCACACTATCTTCATATATTTTATGTACACGAAAAATAAAACCTTGTCAATAATTAAAGTGTACAATAATTCGTATAAACCATTCAAAATGGAGCCACTATGAATAAGAAAACGCGTAAGGGTTTATCGCTCCGTGCATTTGCCAAAAAGATGCGTGTTTCTCCTAATGCGGTGGTTTCTCGATTTAAGACAGGTAAATTTGATAAGGCTCTTTTTGAAGATGGTTCCGTCAATGAAGCGCTTGCAACAGCTATCTGGAATGAGAATCCAACAAAACGCCCTGCTCCATTTTTAGCACCGGATGGTCAACCGCGGACAAAGATCAAACAAACCTCTACAGAGGCGGCCAATGAATACAAGATTAAACTGGAGCGAATGCAAGTTGCTCTTGAAAGCGAAAAGATTGCCCTTGAACGCTTACGCGAAACAACTGTTGATCGTGAAGAAGTCAAGAGAGCTGCCCGTGAGTTTGGAAGAGCACACCGTGACGCCATGTTGAATTTTCCTCATCGATTTGGTGCAAGCATTGCCGCACAAGTTGGATGTGATGCTGCAAGCCTAATCGGTGCCATTGATTATTACATACGAAAGGCTTTGCTTGAAGCTGTTCATATTCCAGTTCCTTATCATGATCCTCAACCTCCAGAATGAGAGCGTTTTGGGGCGAGCAAAGAATGAATAATGGATGAGAATGCTGTTACAGAATTTTTCGCCCATGCCAATGATGCAAGACAACCGGACCCACCATATACGGTTTCCCAATGGGCAGACAAGAATAGATACCTTAGCACGGTAGCCAGTGCTGAACCTGGATTGTGGAGAACAAAACGCACCCCCTATTTGCGCGAAATCATGGATAATCTTTCCTCTTACGTGCCGATTGAAACAACCATTGTCATGAAAGGAGCGCAGGTTGGCATGTCAGAGGCAGGATTGAATTTCTGCGGTTATGCTATTCATTATAGTCCAGGACCTGCCCTTTATGTCATGCCGACCGTTGAGACAGCCAAAAAGCTTTCAAAGACGCGTCTTGATCCCATGATTATGGCAAGTCCAGTTTTAAGTGAACGCATAGCCCCAGCGCGAGCACGTGACAGCGGGAATACCATGTTTTCGAAAGAGTTTGATGGTGGAGCACTGATGCTTACAGGAGCAAACAGTGCAGCTGGTCTGCGTTCTATGCCTATTCGTTATCTGATTTTGGATGAGGTTGATGGTTATCCTCTCAGTGTCGATAACGAAGGTGATCCAGTGATGATTGCGGAAAAGCGCACATCAACCTTTGTACAACGAAAGATCTTTAAATTGTCCACTCCCACCCATCGTGACACAAGCCGTATTGCCAAGGATTTTGTGCTAGGAGACCAGCGATATTATAACGTGCCTTGTGATGAATGTGGTACACTCCAGCCGATTGTTTGGTCACAAATCAAATGGCCAAAAGGGGCTCCCGAAAAAGCTGTTTTTGTTTGTGCGCATTGTGGTCATGAACATGCCGAACACCGAAAAACAGATCTCATGTGTGAAGAAAGAGGTGCATGCTGGGTCCCAACCAGTGAGTCAAGCAGACTGAATTTGCGTTCTTATCATATTTCAGCACTCTATTCACCTTGGCTTACATGGGGGGAATGTGCAAGAGAGTTTTTAAATGCCAAAGATGATCCAGCTCTTCTACAGCCTTTTGTCAATACAGTTCTTGGAGAGCCATGGGAGGACAGAACAGGCGAAGTTGTTGATCCAGACAGCCTCTATGCAAAACGCGAAGATTATCCCCTTGCACCAGAACAAGCCGTCGTGTTGACAGCAGGCATTGATGTGCAAAATGACCGTTTAGAGCTTGAAGTGGTGGGATGGGGGCGTAGTGAAGAAAGTTGGCATATTGATTACCAAGTTATCCTTGGTGACCCCTCTTCTTTTGAAGTGTGGGACCAATTGGATGAATATCTTGCAAAGCGCTGGCCGCATCCAGGCTATAAAGACGGTATTAGGATAACAGCGGCTTGCATTGATACCGGTGGTGGACACACACAGGCAGTTTATAACTATGTGCGTCCGCGTGAGGGGCGGCGCATCTGGGGCATTAAGGGACAAGCTGGCTGGCGTGCGGTATGGCCACGCCGACCAAGCAAAAACAATAAAGGGCAGATTAATCTTTATATTGTTGGGGTTGACGCCGCGAAAGATATCATTACAGCACGGTTTAAAAAATCGGGTCCCGAAGCAACGGGGGCTGGCGCAACACACTTTCACAAAAGCCTTGACCAGGAATATTTTGCCCAGCTAACCGCTGAAAGAAAAGTCATCAAATATTTTAAAGGCTTCAAGCGTATTGAATGGCAAAAAAGTGAAAAGGCAAGAAACGAAGCCTTGGATTGTAGAGTCTATGCTTATGCGGCTTTGCAAGGGCTGATTTCGGCAGGAATAAACCTTAATCGAGAAGTCGATATCTTAGAAGAGCGTTTGGAAAAACTTAAAATTGCTGAAAGCTCTTTGGAAGAAAAAACATCTAGGATTTCTTCATTCACTTCTCCAAGAAGATCTCAGATAGCACAACCTCAAAGGAAACAATCCAGAACGGTGATGAATCCTTATATGCAAGGGGATTGGAGGTAATTTGTGGATGAAACTTTAGAACCAATGAACAGCAAATTTTCGAGACTGGAAAGTTTAAAAAGGCGGCGAGAGCAAATTGAAGAGGCTCTTTATTCGGGTGCGCAATCGGTACGCCATGGCGATAAGCAAGTAAGCAACCGCTCTGTTGAGGAATTGCGCAGAGCTCTTGAAATGATCAATACGCAAATAGCGGACCTTGAAGGGCGTAAAGGTTCACGCGTGTTCTATTTTAACATATCACGAGGCTATTAATGGCTGGCTTTCTCAATAAACTCACGGGCTTTTTTACAATTTCTCGTCAACACAATCCCCATTTTGAAGCTGCAAGCAAAAGCCGTCGCATGGGTGGTTTTGATCCCGCAAAAAAACATATCAATAAAGCCATTGAAGAATGCGGTGATACTATTGTTGCCCGTTCAAGATGGCTTTATGACAATGAAGCTCTTTACGGTTCTGCAACGGAAGAATGGGTCTCTGCGGCTGTTAGTGATGGGATTAAGCCTTATCCTCGCATTGAAGGTTTTCAAGAAGAGAAGAAAAAGCTTTTAGACTTATGGTGGCAATGGGTTGATGAAGCCGATTATGATGAAGATGCCAGCTTTTATGGGCTGCAAGCAACCATTGCCCGAGAGGTCTTTTTAACCGGAGAATGCTTTGTAAGATTGCATTATGTTGACCTTTATGGGCGCTCTGGTGTGCCTCTTCAGTTGCAAGTTTATCCCACTGAAATGCTGGACCTTACTTACAATGGACCTGCTGAGATTGAAGGCAATTACATTCGTATGGGAATTGAGTTTAATGCAAGTGGTAAGCGCGTTGCTTATCATTTCTGGGAACATCATCCCTATGATGATTGCCCTGCAAACAGAGCTTTTAAGAGCCAAGAGCGCATACGTGTGCCTGCTGAAATGGTCCTTCATATCAAAGAACGCCGGATTGCCGGACAATTGCGCGGTTCTCCCAAAATAACGCGCTCTATGACAAAAATCTTTCAACTCGAATCCTATGATGATGCAGAACTTGATCGAAAAAGGACGGCGGCTCTTTTCGCAGCGTTTGTCAAGGACAATTCCCCAAACGTCGCAAAATTATCCGATAATCGTGATAAAAACGACGTTGAAGAAGAATACGAAGCACCTGCCATTGCACCCGGTGCATCTCTTTATTTAGGAGAGAATAAAGATGTTACATTCTCTAATCCTGTTGAGGTTGGAGGTTCTTATGAGGCTTTTCAGTATCGTAATATTTTAAAAATTTGCT
This sequence comes from Bartonella kosoyi, assembly GCF_003606325.2. NCBI lineage: Bacteria > Pseudomonadati > Pseudomonadota > Alphaproteobacteria > Hyphomicrobiales > Bartonellaceae > Bartonella > Bartonella kosoyi. The sequence continues at coordinate 722,402 of NZ_CP031843.2, read as the reverse complement.
CGGCTCTCAATATGCCTTATGCCGTTGTGACAGGAGACGTTACGCGCGGTAATTTTTCCAATGTGCGAACTTCTATCATTCAGTTTAGACGGCATGTCAAACAATGGCGTGAACATATCATTGCCTTTCAGTTTAACCGCATTATTTGGGAACGTTTTGTTGAAATGGCCGTACTTTCTGGACGCATTCACTTACCCGGATGGGAAGAAAATCCCTTGCCATGGCTTCAATGTGAAAGCTTTGCACCCCCGCTTGAAATGATTGATCCAAACAAGGATATTTCGGCAGAAAAAGAAGAAATTCGTGCTGGCTTGAAAACACGACGCATGGCACTAGCCGAACGCGGCTTTGATATCGACAGCATTCATGCCGAACTTGAGGAAGAACACACAGATGCTCGTGCACGCGGCTTATCTTTTGACACGGATATGGCAGCACCTTCTAGTGAAAATCAAGCGATTGGTGATGAAGATTCAGAGACTTCTGAGACTTATGAAAGCAACCAAGGCAGCGAGGCACACAAAAATGGTGAGTAATATTGACATGCCGTTTTTGGCATCACGGCTTTTTGGGGTTCCACACATGCTTGCCTCCACAAAGCTTGACATTATCCTTAATGCTCTTGCTCCACGGCTTTTTGCAGGTGAAAAGTTTCCCATTGAAGCTTATTCGCAAGGGAATACAAAAGCTTTAAGACCACCAGAAACCTATGTAGTACAAAACAATATTGCCATCATACCGGTTCATGGCACACTTGTACGCCGTGGCGCATGGCTTGGAGCTTTATCGGGCTTGACTTCTTATGAAGGTTTAAGAGCTTCTTTTCGTGAAGCCATTGCACAGCCTGATGTGAAGGCTGTCTTACTTGATATTGACAGTGGTGGTGGAGAAGCCGGTGGCATCTTTGATTTGGTTGAAGAGTTTCAAACCCTTTCAAAACAATATGCCAAGCCCATTTGGGCGCATGCCAATGAATTTGCTTGCTCGGCGGCTTATGCCATTGCTTGTGCGGCTTCTCAAATATGGATTGCACGCACGGGTGTTGTTGGCTCCATTGGAGTTGTTTGCGCCCATCTTGACCAATCCCGTGCAGATGAGAAACAGGGACTTAAATGGACCTTTGTTTTTGAAGGTGATCACAAAACGCATGGCAATTCTCACGAACCACTCGCCGATACAGCACAGATAAAAATGCAAGCCGATTGCGCCCTGCTCTACGAAATGTTTGTCGATTTGGTTGCAAAAAACAGACCTCTGAGTGCAGACGCAATTCGTGACACAAAAGCAGAAACTTTTATAGGCACCCAAGCTTTAGAGCTTGGATTAGCAGATGCGCAGGGCACTCTTGCGCAAGCTTTGGAAGCCTTAACGGATTCCATATCACAACCCCCAACAGCAACAAAAAAAGGACAAAACACATGGCACGCACCCTATACCGCGCCGAAGAAGATGATGATGAAAAAATTATCGACGTCATTAATGAGGACGAAGAGGACGAAAACGAGAGCGACATTGACGAAGACACTCAAGACTTCGACGACGAAGAGGAAAACGAAGACGAAGATGAGGACGAAGATAAGCAAGAAAGCGTAAAAGCTGCTCTTGAAAAGGAAAGAAAACGTGGCGAGGCACTAACAAACCTTGAAAGGCAAGCAAAGCGCTTAGGCGTTTCTTTTGATGCAGCAAAAGCCATTAAAAGCGGCATGAGTGTTGAGAAAGCAAAAAATGTTGTTTTAACCGCAGCTGTCTCGAAAAGTTCCTCTTTAAAACTATCAACCACAGCTCCCCATAGGGATGGGACGAGCAAGGAAAAAATTTATGCAAAATGGGAAACAGCTTGGAGGGCAATAAAATGAGTCAAGTTTTTTATGAAGACATCCGCAATGGCGCTTATCTTGGACCCTACGATACGGATATGTCAAACGAAGAAGTGGTTTTTGCATCAGGAGCATTCATTGAAGCAGGAACTATCATGGGGAAAATTACCGCGTCAGAAAAATATACCCCCTTAATCCAGCAGCATCAGATGGCAGTCAAATCCCTGCGGGGATTTCTTTTGCCACTGTTGATGCAACAGAGGCAGATCAACGTGCCGTGATGACAGCACGCTTATGCACTGTAAAGGCTTCTGAACTACTATGGCCAGATGCCATTACAGATGAACAAAAAAGTGCTGCCATTCAGTCTCTTGAAGACCATAACAATATTTTATTGCGATAGGAGAATGCGCACATGGATATGAATTTTTTTAAACATGATGCTTTCTCAGCCACCACCATGATGAAAGCGATTGAAAACTATGAGTTTCAACCGGGGCTTATTAGTTCTCTTAATCTTTTTGAGGAAGTGGAAACAAGCACCACAGTGGTTGGTATTGAAAGACGTGACAATACATTGTCCTTGATTCAAACCAGTGAACGTGGCGCCCCCTTGGCAGAAGGTGATAGAGATGGACGTAATCTTCGGTTTTTCAAAACAACACGGATTGCCAAAAGTGACACGGTGAAATCAGAGGAAATCCAAAACCGACGTGAATTTGGGACAGAAGATCAACTCGAGACAGCAATGAAATATATTGCCAGAAAACAAAAGAAACTGATTTCTGAAATCGAATTGACATGGGAAAACATGCAACTTGGCGCTGTTCAAGGGGTGGTTCTTGATGCCGATGGCTCTGTCATTGTCGATTGGTACAAGGAATGGGAAATCGCACCACCAAAGCCAATTGATTTTAAACTCAATGTTGAGACAACCAATGTTGCGGACCATGTTGATCAAGTCATTATGAAAATGATTGAAGCTTCAAAGGGAGCGTTTTCTGATCGTTCACGCATTATTGGGCTTTGTGGAAATGAATTTTTCTCCAAATTGAAAAACCATAAAACAATTCGTGAAACCTATCTCAACACAGCTCTTGCACAAACTTTAAATAGTGCTGGAGGTGTTGCAACACCAAGTTCGATTGGCTCTGGGAGCTTTGGCAGTTTTGACTTTGCGGGCGTTACTTTCATTAATTACCGGAGTATTCACAACTATAATGTGAGTGCGAAGGCTGGGACAAAGCGCGCCATAGGCATTAAGCCTGATGAATGTCAATTCTTGCCTGCCAATGCGCCGGGAGTGTTTCAAAAAACCTTTGCACCAGGAGAAAGTTTGGATTTTGCCAACACGGTTGGAAAACCTCTCTACACCATGCTGATCGTTGATCACGACCGTAATGCATGGGTAAAACCAGAGGTCTATAGCTATCCGCTTTACATCTGCACACGCCCTGAAATGCTCTTTAAAGCGGTTAGTGGAGGAAAATAACATGCGATGGCACGGGTTGCTTCATAAAATGATTCAAGATGTGCGCAACACCTTTGGGCAACCCGTCATCTACACGCGAAAGGATAATCAACAATCGTTTCAAATTACAGCGATTTACACCATTAAACATTCGGAATCGGAGGCTGGTGGCAGAATCCCCACCACAATCGCAAAAAAGGAACTTGACCTTTGTATCAATGATATCGGGGGAATACCACCAAAACCTCAAGATAGTATTGTGATCATCTCACCTGAAAACAATAAATCCCCCTCTTCTCAAGAGCACTTCGTGGTCACAGATGTCCAAGCCTCTGAATCCGGCATGTACAAGCTTATCTTACGAGAACAGAAACAATAAGGCACCTTTGTCTAGCAAGCTGTTTTGATTATTGTTATAAAAATATTACGTTCCCACTTGACAATGTGGCGACAATATGAATAATCGAATCAGGTGCCTCAAAAACACCTTAAAATACCAAGCGGATTGATTGCCGAAATAATCAATCTTCTGAACATTAAAGATTTTGACTCATTATATGTGGTAGCATATAAAGATCTTGTCGGGTGTGGTTGTGCTATAAAATACCTTCGCAGGGAAAGCATAACGACGGACTTGGTACCGTGTTTTTGAGCACCCGGCACTCTTTTAGAGTGTCAATCAAAAACGTCTATTACCAAGGAGTTCATTATGAACACACTTATAGAAATTAAAGAAAGCACTGCTAATAGTGCTACCACTCAGACTATGTCTAGTCGCGAAATTGCTGAGTTGTGCGGTAAAAGACATGACCATGTCATGCGTGACATTAAACAAATGTTAGGAGAATTAAACTCTGAAAGTACTGCCCCCAAATTTGGGGTGAGTGATTTTTCAGGATTATACAAAGACTCAACAGGGCGTACACTTCCTTGTTACAACCTTCCAAAGCGTGAATGTCTAATTCTTGTTTCTGGTTATAACACTACTTTACGAGCAAAGATTATTGACCGTTGGCAAGAATTGGAAAAGCAAGTAGCAACACCACAAGTTGATTATTCCAAACCCGAAGCATTACTTGGTGTTTTAAATCACTTACAAAATCAAATCGAGCAGAAGGATAACACCATTGCCGAATTGGCTCCAAAAGCAGAGGCTTTGGAAGGTTTAAAACGTTCTGATGGTTTGTTTGGTCTTATCGAAGCTGCGAAGATGTTAGAGGTGCGACCAAAGGATTTAACGGATTACTTGCGTAAACATGATTGGGTCTATCGACGGGCTCCAGGGGCGCCTTTGTTGCCTTATCAGGACAAGATCAAGAAAGGCTTTATGGACTGTCCTGCTATCACCATTCAAAGACCGGATGGTACAGAAAAGGTACTCCCTTCAACGAAAATCACATCCAGAGGATTGGCATGTTTGAGAGAGCAAATCCATGGAGGTGTACAATGAAGATAGATACCAACTTCTTGTGCGATTTATGGATGGCATTATCTCAATTTTCTAGACATGGAAATATGAATGATAAAGATTGTACAGCTCTGGTTGATACTATGAGTGTCATAGAAAAAGCTTTAATTTCAAAACTCCAAGATGAGATGCCAAGTATACTTAAAATCTTAACAGTTCTCACAGATTTTGGCGATTCAGAATTACCGCATAGCATGGATTCTTTATTGTGCGCTTATGAACCAAATCTCGATAGCCCCATTAAAAAGGTTGCTTAATTAAAAAACATGACTCATCTCCCCCACTTCAAAGGTGGGGAGGTGGTTAAATTGTACATTCAAATTTATTAATTTTGGCAAATTCATCTGCTTTTTCGGCTTGTAAAATATGAACATCATAAGCAGCTTGCATATTAAGCCAAAATTCAGCTGTCGTATCAAAAAAAGAAGCCAGTCTGAGAGCCGTATCAGGAGTTATTGGACTATTTTCCGCAACAATACGTTCTATCCTCGTGCGTGGAACATTCAATGCTTTTGCAAGGGCATAAGCAGAAAGAGCATATTCTTTTAAATATTCCTCCCGTAAAATTTCTCCAGGATGTATTGCAATATAATTTTTCATCTCGACCTCCTATAGATCAATGATAATCTACAATTTCAACTTCATAGGCACCATTAGTACGCCATTCAAAACAAAGACGAAACTGGTTATTAATACGAATAGAATATTGACCTTTACGCTCTCCTTTCAATGCTTCTAAATGATTTCCTGGAGGACTGCGCAAATCTTTAAGATCAACTGCTTTATCGAGCATAAACAATTTTCTTTGTGCTATGCGTACCAATGTTGCAGGAAAACCTTTGGGCGTCTTGCCTTCTAAAAGATCTTTACACCGCTTATCCACAAAAGATTCAATCACCAAATCACCTCTATTCGTTCTTTTATGTATCGTAACATGATACTAGTTTAAAGAAAAGGATAAATATTGAATGACAGAAACATTTATGCATCCCCGTGAGACGATAAGAGAAACATTTGTTGCATTGATAAAGGCAGCAAAAACAGTGGCTGGTGACAATGTTTTCAATATGCGTGACTTCAACTTATTTATTGAGACAATGCCAGCTATTAATATCTCAACGCAAAGTGAAACCATTGAAGATGGACATGATTTTGGCTTAAGGCGGCGTGTTTTAACGGTGGATGTTGAATGCTATGCAACATGTGAAGATGGCGCACGCTTTGTTGACCAATTAGCATGGGAAGTTGAAGAAATTTTCTATGCCAATCCCAATCTTAACAACACTGTTGAGACATGCCGCCTGCAAAATATTGCTTTTGCCTTTGGTGATAATGGTGCCCTAGCGCTCCACGGTGCAATTTTAACCTTTGACGTGACTTACGTAACCAATATCCCCTACCCTGATGAAGGAAATGCAACCGTAGGAGTTGTTGAACCCCTTGTCGGTTTTAAACCCGAAACAGGTATGGGAAACAAAGACAAATACCATAAAATTAAAGGTGACCATGTTAGAGCGACGCGATAAAGAGATCACCGATTTAAAAAGACGCGTAGCCAATATGGTTGTGGTAGGGAAAATTAGCCATGTTGACCATAAAAACGCACGCTATCGAGTAAAAAGTGGAAATCTTATCAGTGATTGGATTCCAGATACCCAAGCCCGCGCCGGTAAAACACGCTCTTATGAAGGGCGCGATGTTGGAGAACAAGTCATTGTTGTTTCATCATCAGGCGATTTATCACAAGGGGTCATTGTAGGCTCTATTCATACCGATGTGAACCAAGTAGCCGATAAAGGTAATATTCATAAAACACTTTATCCTGATGGCACCAGCCTTGAATATGATGATGAACAAAACACCTATGCCCTTAATATAAAATCGGGAGGAAAGTTTATCCTAACCATCTCTGATGGCGTATCACTCAAAGGAGAAGCTGGTAAGCTAGAGCTTAGTGCACCAGAAGGCATCAAAATCACTTCAGAAAGTGATCTGAGTTTAAAAGCAAAGGGCAACATTTCTGTAAAAGCAGAGGGGAACATTTCACTCCATTCACAAAATGGAGTTTCTCTTCATTCAGACAATGAGGTTTCCATCAATTCAAGGGAATTAAAGCATAACAGCACCAATGTCGGAGCAACCCATGTTCATGGAGGTGTTTTCCCTGGTGGTTCCATGACAGGAGGTCCGAATTGAACAGTGGAATGGACCGTACAACAGGAAAGCCATTGGTTGGCATAGAACATTTGCGGCAGTCGATTATTGATATCTTGTCAACACGCATTGGCACGCGTGTGATGCGACGTGATTATGGTTCACGTATTGCAGAACTCATTGATGCACCGGTTAACAGCAGCTTTTCCGTTGCTCTTTATGCCGCCATTGCTGAGGCTTTAGACAAATGGAAACCACGTTTTAAGCTCCAAAAGATTGATTTTAAAATGCTTGGAACCGGACAAGTTTCTCTGTCCTTTGAGGGCATGTATTTGCCATCAGGAAAGCCCATTACCATGGAAGGATTATTGATACAATGAGTAGAGCGCTTGCAAAACCGGAAATTATTACAGAACTTTCTTTTGAGGAAATCCGCGCTGCTGTTCTTACCCATTTAAAAGAGCTTTTACCCGAATATACATTTTTGGAAAGTGATCCAGCTGTAAAAGTCATAGAGGCTTTTAGCTATCGAGAACTGCTTTTAAGACAGCGTATCAATGAGGCGGCACGCAATAATATTCTTGATTTTGCCACCGGTGAATCCCTTGATGCTTTGGGAAACTGGCATGGTATTGCCCGCTTAGAGGGTGAGAGTGATGAGAGGTATCGTGAACGCATACAGCTTCATGCCCGTGGGGGAAATGGAAGTGGAACAGAACCCTATTACAAGCTTATCGCCTTAACAGCCGATAGTCGTGTGAAAGATGCCATTATTTACCGCAAAGGCAAAGATCCAACCATCTATGTTGCTATTTTTGGCAACAATGAAGAAGGAACAGCCTCTGAAGATCTCTTACAAACAGTTTCACAAGCTCTTCACAGAAAAAATATCATCATGACCAATGATACCATCATTGTGCATGCTGCTGTCAAAAAAGTGCTGGACTTAGAAGCCGATGTTTGGCTGCTTCCAGAAGCATCTTTGAAAATTCTCACGACAATGGAGGCAAATTTACGCACGGCTTGGAAACAAGAACAAGCCATTGGTCGCGAATTAAGCCTCTCGTGGTGGGTTTCAAAACTAATGATTCCTGGTGTCCAGAAAGTGATTGCCATGACACCAACAAAGGACAGTGTGGTTTGTGATGAAGAAATCTTATCGATTGGCAAAATCACCTTAAACTTTAAAGGACGGACGCGCTAATGGTTGGCTCGCTTCTCCCCTCACATGCAACAGAATTTGAGAAACGCCTTGCCGATGCTTGCGACTTTCATCAAGATGTTGATGGAGCTGTTTTAGGGATTTCACGTGCAAAACTGATCACACGCCCTCCCCGCTTTTTGCCATGGTTGATTGAAGAATATGGACTTGGTGAACTCACACCTTATGTTCCAAACCTCTATGATTTGATTGACCAAGGGCTTGCATGGCAGCGCTTGCGTGGCTCTGTTGCAGCCATTGAATTGGGACTTAAATGGTTAGAGCTTTCTGCACGCTTTACACCCGCATGGTCAGGGCGTGCATGGTGGAATTCCTTTCAACTTGATTTTGATCAATTGCCTGAACAAAGCAGCCTTGAAGCCATTGAAGCCATTGTCGACCTTTCCAAAAGTTTGCGCTCTGATTTTCGCCGTAGCACCTATGGTTATGATGTGGAAGCCACAGAAGGCGATATGTCACACCTTGATGACAGCATGCTGGATTTTGAAAGTGGCGTGCGCTTAACAGCTCGTGACACTCTGTTTTCCTTTGGACGCACAACACAAATCAAACACACACTCACACTCACAAAAGAAGAAGGCAAACGCATTGGCAACTGGATTGATGATGTGGATGAGGAGTTAAGCTGGAACCAAATCGATTACCCTTGGGAGTTGGCAAATTTCCCCTGGTGTTCGGTCAAAAAACACGAACGCGATATACTCATGGCAAAGTGGTTCCAAAACCGTCCCCTTTATTTGGCTTTAAGAGATCTCGATAACACTCTGATTGGCTATCGCAGATGCTATGCTGTACAGCCTGTCGAACAAGCGGTCGAGGGTGTTTACAGCCATTGTGGCAACAGATTTAATCCTTCCCCAACTGGCACCATGCTGTTTCTTGCAGCCCGCACAGATTTTGAGGATGTTGAGAACAAACAAGCTGCCTCTGTTTCCCTCCTCGTTCATGGCTCTCTCGTAGAACAAACACCTCCTGGTAAACTTTGGTTAGGGGCTGATGAACTGCGTGGTGGAATGGAGATCCTTAAAACACCTATCAACATTCCTTTGCGTGCTGATGTTCGCGAACAATTCAAGATTTTATTGAGGTTTTAACATGAAACATGAAAGCGGACTACCCTTTGCAATTGATCGCTCTCGCGGCAAAGATGAACAACAAAGCGTTGTGTTTTATGGACAGCGCCCTTTTCTTCAAGCGGGTGAACTCAATGAAGTTCAAACCATCATAAGGGGGCGCCATGACCGTTTGGGGCGCCTTGTGGCACAAGAAGGAGACCGCGTTGAACGAGCAGATGCCTTTGTCAATAAAGACACAAAAACCGTTACCTTAACAGAGGGCAAGATTTATATCGCAGGCGATATCTTTCCCGTCTCAAATGCTGTTCTCACGAATATTTCCATGATGGGGCGCGTGGAAATCGGTGTAAAGTTGCAAAAGAAATGGGTGACCTATGAGGATGATCCAGAACTCTTAGGACAAGTTCCAGGCTCCTTGGCAGAAGGAGAAGGAGGTGCGGCACGCGAGGTCGCAAAACTTGTCTGGGCTCTCAAAGATGATGACCAGCAAGGCACGTTTTTCCCCGTTTACATTTTGCAAGATGGCGTTTTGATTGATCAAAAATCCCCCTCACTGCTTGAACCCGCTATGCAAGCCATTGCGACGTATGATCGCGCCCATGGACACTATATCGTGGGGGGATGCCGTGTCACAGCTTTGGGGCAAGAGGGACAAAAGCAAGTGTTCAGTATTCAAGAGGGAGAAGCCAATATCAATGGTTTCAAACGCAAGCGCTTGGCCGCTTTGCGCTATGAAGAACTCGAGGACTTTTCGACAAGTGCCGTTCCTAGTGAAACTCATATTTTTGCACCTCCAAAGGGCAAAACAAGCTTTACCTTTAAAACCTATTACGCTCCCATTGCTGCTGTTCATTCCCTTTTGTTGACGAAAGAAAAAACCGTGACAATCACCCGCGGTGCAGTTGCCTCCGGGCGTGATGGGGTGGCGGACAAAAGCATCACCGCTTTTCTTAAAATTGTGCAAGGGAACAAAGAATTTAAAGAGGGCAAGGACTTTAAAAAAACCGGAGACACCATTGATTGGGCGCCCATGGGCGATGAACCACTCCCTGGCAGTAGTTATAAAGTAACCTATCGATATCGCGCGAGCATAAAAGCCGATAAAGTAACAGCGCAGGAAATCACCGTCTCAGGAGGGGCTGAGGGAGGTGATATCATTGTAAGCTACACTTATAAACTCCCCCGCATTGACCGTATTGGTCTCAACACAGGAGGCAATGTCGTCTATATCAAAGGCGTCTCGGCAGACCAACCCATGGCTCCCAGTGTCCCGGATGATGTGCTCTCTCTTGCCACCATTACCAATAACTGGCTTGATATACCGCATGTGAAAAATGATGGCACACGTGTTGCGCCTTATGATGAGATGTGGCGCTATTTTCAACGGGTGCTCTCCCTTGACCGCCTGATGCAATTAGAGCGTATTAAAAGTAATGTTGACTCTAAAGAGCCTGTTGCCAAAAAAGGCATGTTTGCCGACCCTTTTCTCGATGACTCTTATCGCGATGAAGGTTTTGAACAAACGGGTGCTGTCGGCAACGGTATTTTACAGCTTGCTATTGATCCAACTTTTTACACCGCCCCCCTAAATGCCCCTGTCACGCTTGACTGGACCAATGAAGTGATCATTGCGCAAGAATTGACAACCGCTTGTGAAAAGATCAATCCTTATCAAAATTTTGCGCCTCTCCCTGGTACAGTCACCCTTACCCCCGCGACAGACTTTTGGCATGTTGAGCGCACTGATTGGCTCTCTGGTGTGACCAATCAACTCAATATGGGGCAGAACCGTGGAAGAAGCATCGTTAAGACAGAAATCCGTGATGATTTGGTGAATACAACAAGGGAGCAAATCGACTTTTTAAGACAAATTAAGCTGAATTTTAAGATTGAAGGCTTTGGCAGTGGAGAAATCTTGGACAGTCTTACCTTTGATGGTGTGGATGTCTTACCACACAGCCGCCTTGTTGCCGATAGCAAAGGCACCCTTGAAGGCATCTTTAGCATTCCTGCGAATATTACGGCTGGTACAAAGAATGTGATTGCACGAGGCAGAGGGGGCACCGTTGCAACAGGGCTTTTTACCGGTCAAGGGGTGATTGATGTAAAGGTGATGCGGCGCACCACAACGGTGAAAATCTGGACACAAGTCGACCCGCAAGCCCAAGTCTTTACCCCCGATGAAACACGGCAAATCACTGGCATTGATTTCCATCTTTGTAAAATTGGCAATCAAGCCCATGATCTGGTGATTGATTTGGTCACTACCGAAAACGGTTATCCTACCGCCGATATTCAAGCCCAAACCTCCTATTCCATGAAGGGCGCCAAAACCGGCTGGGCTGGCGCACGCTATGATGTACCCTTAACCGTTCCTGATGACCGTCTCACCGCCTTTGTCATTAAAACAGATGATGCGGATCATTCCGTATCACTGGCTAAACTTGGGGATTTTGATAAAGACAGCCAAAGATATGTCTCAAGCCACCCCTATGTGACGGGGCCGCGCTTTTCTTCTGTCAATGCACAAAGCTGGAGCGCCCATCAAGATGAAGCATTAGCCTTTCGGGTGTTGGCTGCACGCTACAGGCAAACAGAAAAGAGGGTTGATTTAGGCACCTTTGATCTTGTGGATTGTTCTGATTTGCAAGTGCGTGCAGCTGTCGAATTGCCTTCAAGCGATTGCTCTGTCATCTTTGAAATTGAACGCAACAACGGCACGGTTTACCAACTGCTACCCTTTCAATTGCTAAGCCTTAGCGAATATATCAGTGAAAAGGTCAAGCTTCGCGCCATTCTTAAAGGCACAGAGAAGCTTTCTCCGGTGTTATTTGCCCCGGTTCAGTTGATTGCAGGAAAGATTCATAAAACAGCAACTTATATCACACGGGCTTTTTCCTTTGGGGAAAAGGCAAGGTTGACCAGCTATATCAAAACCTTCTTGCCGGGCGGTTCCTCTTTCACCCTCGAGATGCAACTGGATGATGGGGCGTTTGTCCCTTTGAAACTCGATGAAACAGAACAGTTATCGGAGCCTCTCTGGACAGAGCGCAAATTTATCAGTGGTGACAAAACAGCACGACAAGCACGCCTTAAAATCACGCTTACCGGTGGGCCTGCGGCGCGTTCCATGGTGTGTGATTTTGGCGCCGGTATATTATGAGGGGAGAATAAGAGATGACTAAAACCAAAAAACTCGACATGGAATTGCCACAAGAAGGGCGTTTTATCAGTTCTGAATTCCCAATCTTGCGCGAAAACCTCAATAAACTTGATCAAGCGCTTGTGGTTGTTGAGGAAAAGGTAGACGAAAAAGCGCCTTTGCACCACACGCATACCATAAGTGAAATCACAGATCTAGAAAGTGTCCTCAATGGCAAGATGGCAGCGGATAAAACCTTCACTTTTGCCGATTTAAGCGATATCGAGGGCGCCAAAGATGCCGCCAACAATTATGTGCTCTACAAATCAAGTAACAATAATTTTACTTTTGGCAGTGCTGTCTCACTGTTAGGTGCGCACCAACATAAAACCGAAGATATCGTGGGGCTTGATGATTTTAGAGCCAAGATCAATCAAGATCTCACAAGCTACGGTCGCCTTACAAGCCCCAATGAATGGCAAAGTTATAATAAATTTACCAGCAAAGTCACAATGAGTGGTGGCTTAGAACTTTTGGGTAATTCGCCGTTTAGCCTTATTCATAATGGTGAAACGGTGACAAGTTTAAGCACAAATGGAAGCACATTAAAAGGACCTTTGAGGGTCGATGGTGATCTTGTTTATACGAAAGCGCAAGTAGATGCTTTATTAGATTCTTTAATCAAAAAACGTAAAGAAGAATACGTTGAAATTACCATGCTGCAGAGTGGCAATATTCCCTGGCCTGACGGTGTCTCAGATGATACGGAAATTGAAATTACGGCTTGGGGAGCTGGCGGTAGCGGTGGTCAACGTGGAGGTGGTGGTGGCGGTGAATGTGTTACTCTAAAAATTCAAAAACGCCAATTGCAGAATAATGACGTGATAACGATAGGAAAAGGCGGATATGGAGATGGTGCTAATGGTGGCAATACATTAGTGGGGTCTGTTCTTACAGCTCGCGGGGGCAAGGGAAATAACGGTTATATTGGTGGGAATAGTGGCGGTGGTGTTTCAGGTGGTAGTGGCTCTATGTCCAACAACGAGAGTGGTTTTTCAGGAAAAAGCCATGCATGGCATGGAGGAGGAGGCGGTGGCGGTGGTACCAATAATGGTCGTGGTGGCAATGGGGGGGATAGTAGCTATGGTGGTGCAGGTGGAGGTGGTAGTGGAGGTGATGGTCGTGTACCTAATAATGGAGGGAATGGTGGAAAAAGCCAGTATGGTGGCAATGGAGGAAACGGCGCTGAATTAGGCAAAGGCGGTGGCGGTGGCGGCGGGTATCGAGATGGCGAGGATGGAACAGCAAGTGGTGCTGGACGGGGTGGAGATGGTGCAGTTAAATTAAAGGTTTTTGTATAAGTTTTTAAAGCTTTTTATTGATCTTTCAAAGCCCTTTTAAAGGTTTTTTTTGACTGACAGTGTCAGACTTATGAAAGGGAGCTCTTGTTGTTATGGTCTCTCCATTGATTTGGAGAGCAAAATGGTAACAAAAGTAAATAGTCTATCCGCGCTATAGCAAAATCATTCTTTATTTTTAGAAGAAACCCCGAAATCACGGCGTGCCACCTCTTCTATTCCAAAAGTTTTGTAAAGAGATTAACGGCTCTTGGCAAGCCGCTCTAATAACCTATCGCTATGAGAAAACATAGCGGGGACACCACAGAAATTATCCTAAAAACTCAAAAACAAGGAGAACGGAACAAAAAATAGAGGCTGGGCTGGTTGTCCAGCCAACGGGAGAAGTTTAGCGACAAACCCGTTCGATGTAACACAACTTAACATCGCAGCCACTTCTTCTCACTTGGAAACAGTGAGAAGATGGCTAATATAGATGGAAGAGTGTTAAAAAATGATGGATACACTTTGTAAAGAAAAATTAAAATCTGTTGATCCTATCTCACCAGCTGCTGCTTATATTGGAGGCAAAAGAAGATTAGCCAAAACCATTATCAAAATTATCGAAGACATCCCTCATAGCATTTATGCCGAACCTTTCGTTGGAATGGGTGGAATATTCTTTAGGAGAAAATTGATACCCCCTACTGAAATTATTAATGACCGTTTAGGAGATGTGGTGAATTTTTTTCGGGTGTTACAACGCCATTATCACCCGTTTATAGAGTTTTTGGAGTTTCAAATAAGCAGCCGTGAGGAATTTCAACGATTACGGTCACAAAATCCAGAAACGCTTACGGATTTAGAACGGGCTTCAAGGTTTTTATATTTACAGCGGTTAAGCTTTAGTGGTCAGGTCGCCAATCGTACGTTTGGAGTTGAAACAGACCGTGGTGCCCGGTTTAATGCTTTGAAACTTGAGGACTTATTAAAGCTTATTTATCGCCGTTTAGCGGGTGTTACCATTGAACATTTAGACTGGACTGATTTTATTGTGCGTTATGATCGTCCAAACACCTTGTTTTACCTCGACCCGCCTTATTGGGGTGTTGAGGATTATTACGGAAAAGATTTGTTTAAGCGGGAGGATTATCAGAGGATGGCTATACTGCTCGCACAATTAAAAGGGAAGTTTCTTTTGTCTCTCAATGATGTGCCAGAAGTTCGAAAAACCTTCAGTCAATTTACCTTAAAAAAAATAAACACGTTTTATTCGTGTAACGCCTCAAATAATGCAATTCCCGCTAAAGAGCTTATCATCACCAATTGTGAGTTCTAAAACGAAAAATAATATATATTAAAGGGTCTTTAAATGACCTTTGAAGACCCTTAAGCGAATTTCTGAAAATCTAGTATCAAAATTTGATCTTCTCCCCCCACCTTAAATAAAAAAACTTAAGAGATAGGGCTTTTTTAGCACATGCAATGTAAGCTATTTGTTGACATTTATAGTCTTTCACGCTATATAAAGGAATGATTAAAACGTTTAAAAGCAAAACATTGGCAGAATTATTCAAAACGGGAAATTCATCCAAGATTGATAAGAGACTTGTAAAACGTATCATGGTTCGCCTTGATCGTTTAGATTTTTCTGAAAAACCAGAAGATATGAATCTTCCAGGATTTAACTTTCATTCTTTGATTGGATATTCACCCACTCGTTACACTGTCCACGTTAACGGACCATGGTGTATTACTTTTGAATTTGACTCATGTAATGCTTACCGTGTTGATCTTGAACAATATCACTAAGGATACAGTTATGAATGACATTCCTGCACAAAGAGATAAAAACCGCTGCCCTACTCATCCAGGAAAAGTTTTAGCAGATATTATTCCTGAGACAGGCAAAACAAAATTAGAAATTGCACAGATGCTCGGTATATCACGCCAACATCTTTATGATATCCTGAAGGCAAAAAAGCCTGTTTCTCCTGCTATTTCTGCTTGCCTTGGAAAAATGTTTGGTGATGGAGCTGCCATATGGTTACGTATGCAAGCCAATTATGATGCTTGGCATGCAGAACGGGAAACAGATGTTAGCAAAGTTCCAACACTAACAGCTAGAGAAATGAATGCGCAAATGGAACATAGCCATTCGTAACCTTCTCCCCGCCCTAAAGACGGGGAGATGAGTCATGTTTTTTACTTAAGCAACTTTTTTAATGGGGCTCTCGAAATTTGGTTCGTAAGCGCGCAATAAAGAATCCATGCTATGCGGTAATTCTGAATCTCCGAAATCTGTTAGAACTGTTAAGATTTTAAGCATACTTGGCATCTCATCTTGTAGTTTTAAAATCAAAGCTTTTTCTATGACACTCATAGTATCAACCAGAGCTGTACAATCTTTATCATTCATATTTCCATGTCTAGAAAATTGAGATAATGCCATCCATAAATCGCACAAGAAGTTGGTATCTATCTTCATTGTACACCTCCATGGATTTGCTCTCTCAAACATGCCAATCCTCTGGATGTGATTTTCGTTGAAGGGAGTACCTTTTCTGTACCATCCGGTCTTTGAATGGTGATAGCAGGGCAATCCATGAAGCCTTTTTTGATTTTATCCTGATAAGGTAACAAAGGCGCCCCTGGAGCACGACGATAGACCCAATCATGTTTACGCAAGTAATCGGTTAAGTCCTTTGGTCGCACCTCCAACATCTTCGCTGCTTCGATAAGACCAAACAAACCATCAGAACGTTTTAAGCCTTCTAAAGCCTCTGCTTTTGGAGTCAATTCAGCAATGGTGTTATCCTTCTTCTCGATTTGTCTTTGTAGATGATTTAAGACACCAAGTAATGCTTCGGGTTTGGAGTAATCAACTTGTGGAGCGACTATCTGTGGTGTTGCTACTTGTTTTAACCGTCTTTCACATTCGATAAAGTATAAACGAGCTTCTCTACCTTTCTTATTATTTTCAAGCATAGAAAGCTCTTTAGCTACGCTTAAGGTAAGGTGATAGTCTTTACGATTGTGACCACCCCTGCCTTTGCTTCCCAAAATAGGGAAGCAAACAAAGTCTTGATTTTCTACTAAATTATATTTGTTGATACGTTCAGTAATCCAATCCGCAAACTTTTTACCTACTTCCAAAAATGTATGTAATTCACGTGCATTAACGGTCTGAACGATATCACCATCAATCGTAGCTTTGTGTATGTCGATTAAATATTGCGCCATGATTTGGCTCCTGTGTAATTAAACGTTTTTCATTGACACTCCAGAAGAGTGCCGGGTGCTGAAAAACACGGTACACAGTCCGTCGTTATGCTTTCCCCATAAGGGTATTGTATAGCGCAACTACACCCGACAAATCTATTATACGCATGTAGCATATAATGAGTCAAAGTCTTTAATGTGCGGAAAATAAACTATGTCGGTAGTTTGTCCGCTGTGTATTTAAGGCGTTTTTCAGGCACCTGATTTGAAAATACACATTGCAGAAATAATGTCAAGATATTTTCGATAATTTTTTATCGTAATGCCAGTTTAACAAACACAGCAATCATCCCCTTCGTTTTTCCATTCATTTCATTAACCAATATTTTAAAGGAGTATAAAATGGCAACAGGTTTTTTACACGGTGTTGAAGTCGTTGAGGTTGACGACGGCACCCGCCCCCTTCGTGCGGTTCAGTCTGCCGTTATCGGAATTGTTGGCACAGCACCCGATGCTGATGAACAAGCATTCCCCCTCAACACACCGGTTTTGGTCGCAGGCTCTCTTTCACAAGCCGCAAAACTCGATAAAACGGGTAAGCGTCAAGGTACATTACCCAATGCCCTTGATCTCATTTTTAAACAAGTAGGAGCAATTGTCGTTGTCATCCGTGTGCAAGAAGGTGACAACGAAAATGCAACACTCACCAATATTCTAGGTGGTGTAAACGCAAATGGTGCTTATGAAGGCGTTCATGCTTTCATTGGAGCACAATCCATTGTAGGACAAACACCACGTATTCTGATTGCTCCAGGCTTTACACATCAACGCCCTTCCAGTGTGAATACTGAAAATGATGAAACTGATGCGACTGCCAACCCCGTCGCAGCAGAACTGATTGGCATTGCAGAGCGTTTGCGCGCTATTGTGGTGCTTGATGCTCCAAACACAACAGATGAAGCAGCCCTTAGCACAGCAAAGGATTTTGATTCAAAACGCGCTATTCTCATTGACCCGTTTGTAAAGATAAATCGTGATGGCAAAATCATAGAACAGCCCGCGAGTGCAGTGGTTGCTGGTGTCATTGCCAAAAATGATTTTACTCATGGCTTTTGGCATTCCCCTTCTAATAAAGTGATCAATGGAATTGTGGGAACTGCGCGCCCCATTGATTTTTCCATTGGTGACAGATCAAGCCGTGCCAACCTTCTCAATGAACAAAACATCACAACCATTATTCGCGAAAATGGCTATCGTCTCTGGGGCAATCGCACACTCTCAAGCGATACAAAATTTGCTTTTTTATCCGTGGTGCGCACCGCAGATATGATCAATGATGCTATTTTGCGCGGACACCTATGGGCTGTCGACCGCAATATCAAAAAAACGTACATGCATGATGTGAGTGAAAGCGTCAATGCTTATTTGCGTGATTTGAAAGCACAAGGCGCTATTCTTGGTGGGCGCTGTACGCCTGATCTAGAGCTTAATACAGCAAGCGCCATTGAAAGCGGCAGAGTCTATTTCAATGTGGAATTTACCCCGACAACACCCGCAGAACACATCACGTTCCGTTCACAAATCATCAATGATTACCTAGAGGAGATCTTTTAATGACAGTCCCCGTATTACCAAGAGTTTTGAAATATTTTAACATTTTTGTCGACGGCATTCCCTATCAAGCAAAATGTGAAAGTGTCACCCTACCGAATTTGAGTTTGGTCGTTGAGAGTTATCGCGGCGGTGGCATGGATAGCTCCATTGAGGTTGATCTTGGTCTTGAAACCCTCACGCTTAGCATGACCATTTCTGATTGCTCTCCAGAATTAATGGCACTGTTGGGACGCACAGATGTCGACATCTCATTGCGCAGTTCAATGCAAGCACAAGGCACACCCGCAGAAGGTGTTGTCATGACCATGAGAGGACTTTGCAAAGGCTTTGAAATGGCAGAATGGCAACCGGGAGGCAAAGCAACTTCTACAGCAACATTCACATTGCAATATTTCAAATATGTCCAGAAAGACGTTGAAATCGTTGAGATAGACGTTCTCAACCTCATCAGAAAATTCAATGGCGTCAATCAACTCGCAGGCCACAGAGAAAACATAGGATTATAAAATGACTATACAACAAAGTGTTACCCATCAATTGCTTATCCCTATTACCTTTGAAGGAAAAGAGCACACCACAATTACCTTACAGCGCCCCAAAACAAAAGATTTGCAAGCCATTGATAAAAAAGAAGGTGTAGAGCAAACAATCGCTATGATCGCACGCCTTTCTGGATGGCCGCATGAAGCTATCAGTGAACTTGATATCAATGATTTGTCAAGCATTGGAGAGATCTTGGAGTCTTTTATCAAACGGCGGGATACCTTGACTGGGAAACCGCCGCAAAACTCATAGCCGATATCGCCATTGTGTTCCATTGGTCCCTTTCAGAGATGATGGAAATGGAACCACAAGAACTCATATTCTGGCGAAAACAAGCAGCAGAAAGGTATAAGACAAAATGAGTGAAAAAGTTGCCGACGCAAAGGTGAGATTGTCTCTTGAAGACGAACTCACCGCGCCTCTTAAACGTGTACAAAAGCAATTCGATACGTTGTCAAAAAAATTATCCCATAGTTTGGGTATTCCGCGCTTTTCTGCTGCTGTAAAAAACATGACAAAAAGTCTTCATGGTGTTCAAAGTGCTCTTGGTACAGCGGCAAGCCGTGCTTCGGTCTTTACCGGTGTCTTAGGGCTTGCTGGTGGGGGGCTTGTGGCAAGTGTAACCGCCCTCACCATGAAAACCATGCATCTGGGGGATAGTCTTTACCATGCCTCACACCATTTAGGTATGAGTGTTGCATCACTTCAATTATGGGGGGATGCAGCCGATAATTCAGGCACTTCTGCCGAGCTTTTTCAACAATCCTTAGCGGTTTTAAATAGGCGTTCGGCACAAGCATATGCCGGACAAAAAAGAGGCATGATGGGCTTTGAAGCGCTTGGTATTTCTGTCAAAAATGCTTCTGGCAAACTCAAATCAAATTCTCTCTTACTAGAAGAAATTACCGACAAGATGAGTAAGATGAAAAATCAAGCACAAAGACAGCACATTGCTGCCTTACTGTTTGGTGGAGATGGTAAAGAGATGGCATCCATGCTCTCACAAGGCATGGCACCCATTAAAGAGCTGTTTGCAAAGGCGAGAAAAGGAAAATGGCTGATAGGTGCCGATGTTGCACGCTATGCCGCAGATTTAAGTGATAAGCTTGGTGCCTTTAAGAAAAAAATAGGTGGTATCGCGAGCTTTATTGGCGCACGCTTTATGCCCGTGATCAATGATATGGTTGACGGTTTTTCAAAGTTGATTGATGAAAACCGTGACCTCATTCAAACAACCGTTGCGAGCTGGGCTAAAACCTTAAGAAAAGTCTTCCAAGATTTGCTTAATCCTACCTCAGATTTAAGAAAGGGCATCAGTGATCTTACAGAGAGGATTAAAGGCTGGTTCCAATGGCTAGAACCTCTGATTGGTGAAATAACTCTTTTCAAGGTGGGACTTGTCGCTCTTGGTTCCTTCATTTTTGGTCCACTCATTACCGCATTAGCAGCCGTGGGAGCCGCATTTGTTAGCCTTGGCTATGCTATGATGACCACCCCTATCGGTTGGCTCATTGGCGGTATTGCAACACTTGCTGTACTCTATAAATATTGGGATAAACTCAATGGCTGGATAGCAGCATCTTTAGCTGTAGTTGGAACAATTCTTATCGGATCATTCATTGCAGCAATGGTCCCGGCTGCTTCCGCAGTTGCGGGTCTTGCGGTATCTCTTGTAACTTCACTTATTCCAGCAATAACCGCCGTTGGTTCTGCTTTTATATCGCTTGGTGTTGCTATCATGACCACACCTATTGGCTGGATAATGGCTGGCATTGCAGCCCTT
Organism: Bartonella kosoyi; assembly: GCF_003606325.2. Lineage (NCBI taxonomy): Bacteria > Pseudomonadati > Pseudomonadota > Alphaproteobacteria > Hyphomicrobiales > Bartonellaceae > Bartonella > Bartonella kosoyi. The sequence goes on along the minus strand of NZ_CP031843.2, from coordinate 701,553 downwards.
ATTGGAATTGGATATCTGCTTTATAAAAATTGGGACACAGTCATAAGCTTTATAAGCAAGTTATGGGATTCTTTTGCGAGCTTATGTAGTAATGTTTTTAATAACCTCTTGGCGCTCTTTAAAAACTTTTCACCACTCTCTTGGATTTCGAAAAAAATCAATGAACTCATTGAATGGCTGTTCGGTGTCGATTTAATGGAAGCAGGCTCCAATCTGATTGGGGGATTATGGGATGGCATAAAAAGCAAATGGAATGCTCTGTCTGACTGGTTTAGCAACCAGACCCAAAAATTAACCAGTTGGATACCTGGCTTTGGAGGAAAAAAATCAGAATTTAAGGCTACAATCGACAAAACTTCAACGAAGACCATTAAAACCTTTACCAATCAAACCAAAGCCCCTGTCAAAAGAATGCTTGATACAGCCGTGGTTACAAATACCCCCCCTGAAAAACGCAAGAGTGGTTTTAATACAGGGGGCGTTGAAACAAGGCATATGGAAGCTCCAAATGCAAAAGTGGGTTCCCTCAAAGCTCCCAAGCCCATTACCGTTCATAAGCCGATAGAAATCGATGCCCGCGTGATGATTTCAAATTTAAATATTTCCGTCCCCAATGGTCTTAAAGATGAAATCCGCGCCGCCGTTAACCAAGCCCTTGAACGCTATGCCAAACAGCAACGCTTGGCTATAGCCTCTAGCCTTTCGGATTAAACATCATGATGTTAGCTTTGGGTAGTTTTATCTTTTCCATTGAAACGGCCGCTTATCAAACCCTTGACATGTCTTATGGTGTTCCATGGGTCGAGCAAGGGCGTTTGGGGCGCAAAGCAGCACTTCAATTGCCTGCCGTTGCAAATGCGGAATTTTCTTTAACCGGTGTGATCTATCCAGATTTTAAAGGCGGTTATAGACAACTGGAATATTTGCGACAAATGGCACATAATGGTCCTCATATTCTTGTGACGGGTCAGGGAAAAATTTTAGGAAAGTTTGTCATTCTTTCTGTAGAAGAAAAGCAAAGCATTTTTCACCAAAATGGGACCCCAAAAAAACAAGAATTTACAATAAAATTGAGAGAATATGGTGAAGAGCTATGAGTGATCTTTACGTGACAAAAGAAGGCGATATGGTTGATGCCATTTGCTGGAGATATTATGCCAAGGGTCAACAAGCTCTTGCTGTTGAACACGTTTATGCAGCAAATTTTGGTCTTGCAGACTATGGACCGATTTTAAAAGCAGGCATCACAATCGTTTTGCCAATCCTCCCCTATCCCAAAGCCACACCGGTGATTAGAATTTGGGGCAGCCAATCATGAAACCTTTTTGCACAGTAATGGCAAATGGAGAAGATATTACACGCATACTTATGGACTATGTTTTGTCGATTGAAATTACGGATGAAGCAGAAGATAAAAGCGACCGCATCACCATAGAACTTGATGACCGCGCGCGTGAGAGCGACAATGGCTTTCTTGATATTCCTCTCATCGGAACAATCATTTCTGTCACACTTGGCTATGAAGGCGGTAAAAATCGGGATATGGGAGCCTATCTGATTGATGAAATCTCTGTAAGCAGCCCCCCACAAAGCTTAAGCGTGACAGGACGCGCCGCCTCCATGAACACGTCTTATAGAACACCCAAAAGCCAATCCTATCACCAGCAAACCCTTGGCAATATCATTCAAGAGATAGCACAGCGCAATGGCTATACCCCCAAAGTTGATCCTGCTCTTGCAAAAATTGTTGTGCGTCACATTGATCAAACTTCTGAGAGCGATATGGCTTTTGCCACACGCCTTGCAGAAGACTATGATGCGGTAGCAAAACCCGTTGATGGCAAGCTTGTTTTGGCTAAACGGGGTGAAGGCAAAGCCATCACTGGTGAAACACTGCCCGTCGTTGTCATCCATGAAAAACAATGTACCTCTTGGGATTTTAAATACAGTGCACGCGATGAAGCAGGTGCCGCCAATGGCTTAGCAACAGATGCAGGAGATGACCAAAAAGCCGCCGCTGATGCACGAGAACCAGAAGAAGTTGATGACAGCGAAGATGTGATCCATATGGATAAAAGTGACGCCCCCAATTTGCCTAAAGCAGAGACGGAAGCCAAAACACCTGAAAATCAAGAGCAAGAAGAAGAGAAAAAGGGCGGTGTACTTGCCACCTATCATGATATCCGCACTGGTGAAAAAAAGGAAGTCAAGGTTGGTCAAGCACCGTTTCATGAACTCAAATACACCTACCACAATCAATCAGAAGCTGTTGCGGCTATTGCTGCTTATCGCAACAAATCATCACGTGGGAAATCTTCTTTCTCATGTGATATTGGTGGTGATCCCTTTGTGCAAGCAGAAGCAAAGCTTGTTCATGAGCCCCCTTTCCGCCCCTATATTCCAGCAGAATGGCGCATCAAAAGCGTCAAACACAAGCTTGATAAAACAGGTGGTTACACCACAAAAATAGATTGTGAACTTTTTGATGAAACCCAAGAAGACGCTGCAAAAAACGTAGCCAATACCACACCAGATAAAGATGATACCCTTGATCCAAACGCCCCACCTAACGCATGTGATGAAGGCGAAGGCGTTATCCATATGGACGAGGAAGATAGATAAGCCAAATTAGCAAAAATGTAAAAAATCTCGAAAGCCGCTTGACAATATGGCGAAAATATGAATAATCGAATCAGGTGCCTAAGAAACACTTTAAATACACAGCGGATAGATTGCCGATACAATCTTTTCTCCGCCGATTAAAAACTTTGACTCGTTATATGTTACACGCATATAATGGTTTTGTCGGGTGTGGCTGTGCCATAAAATACCCTTTTGGGAAAAGCGTGACGACGGACTATGCACCGTGTTTCTTAGCACCCGGCACTCTTTTTGAGTGTCATTAAGAAACGTCTAACTGCATAGGAGTTCACATGAACACTCTTATAGAAATTAAAGAACAAGTTATTGATCAAGAAACTGTTCAAACTGTTAACGCACGTGATTTGCATGCATTTTTAGAGATTAATTCTAAATTTGCAGATTGGATTATTCGTCGTATTAAAGAATGTAATTTTCGAGAAAATCGTGACTTCATTTTTACCCTTCTCAAAAATGAGAAACGTAAAAATATTATCAGTAAAGAATATTACTTAACCTTAGACATGGCTAAACACCTTTCGATGATCGAGCGTAATGATAAAGGACATGAAGCACGTCAATACTTTATCAAATGTGAACAGCTTTTGAAAAAAGTAGCAACACCACAAATCGATTACTCAACTCCCCAAGCCTTACTGGGTGTCTTGAATCACTTACAAAGCCAAATCGAGCAAAAAGACCATGTTATTGCAGAACTAACTCCAAAAGCAGAAGCTTTAGAAGGTTTAAAACGTTCTGATGGTTTGTTTGGTTTAATCGAAGCAGCAAAAATGTTAGAGGTGCGACCAAAGGATTTAACAGATTACTTGCGTAAAAATGATTGGGTCTATCGACGGGCTCCAGGGGCGCCTCTATTACCTTATCAGGATAAAATCAAGAAAGGATTCATGGATTGTCCTGCTATCACCATTCAAAGACCGGATGGTACAGAAAAGGTACTCCCTTCAACGAAAATCACATCCAGAGGATTGGCATGTTTGAGAGAACAAATCCATGGAGGTGTACAATGAAGATAGATACCAACTTCTTGTGCGATTTGTGGTTGGCACTGTTTAAATTTTCCAATCATCGAGGCATTGGAGATGAAAATTGTAATGCCATAGTTGAAGTTATGGAATTGATAGAAAAAGTTTTAGTTTTAAAACTTCAAAATGAACTACCCAATATTACAAAGATTTTAGCAATTCTTACAGATTTTGGAGCTTCAGAGTTACCGCATAGCATGGATTCTTTATTGCGCACTTATAATCCAGATTTAGATAACCCCATTAAAAAGGTTGCTTAAGTAAATATATACTCCCTCCTCGTTCTCAAAAATGGGGAGGGGATTAAGAGGCTTCTTCTAAAGCTGTTTGCTCTTTACTATTCTTTTGGATAGGCGTTAAACTCATTTGTAAATCTAATGCACTTAACACACTAAGAAAAGTAGAAAGGCGTGGATCACCTTTATCGCTTAAAGAACGATAAAGAGACTCGCGATTTAGTCCTGTCTCTTGAGAAACAGTTGTCATTCCTTGTTTACGCGCAATAATACCTAATACATGTGCAATATAGCCACTATTTTTGGTTTCTAAAGCATCATCTAATAAGATCTTAAAGTCTTCAGGTGTATTAAAATATTCACTTACATCAAATTTAGTAATTTCCATGTTTCATTTCCTTTACTAATTGAAGGGCTTTTTCGATATCTTTTTGTTGTGTGGATTTATCACCAGCATTTAATAACAAAATGATTTGTTTCCCTTGTTTTACAAAATAAATCCTATAGCCTGGTCCATAATTTATTTTTAGTTCACCAATGCCACGGAAATATTTCACGTCTCCTAGAAGCCCATATTCAAGGCGGAAAATACGTGCAGCAATTTTCTTTTGCACTTGTTTGTCTTTTAACGAGTCTAACCACTCTGTAAAATAGTGTGTTTTTTTAACAATAAACATTTGTAGTTTATATGCTACATAATAGATAATGTCAAATACATTCTTTTGTTCCAATGAACAAGCTACATAGGTTTTAACAAGCCATCCTTTCAAATGGGAAAAATATCAATTTTTTAATCCAGCTCTGCTTTTTGCGGAGCTTTTTTTATGGAGAAGCATATGCGAAAAATATCATCAGAAGGACTAGCACTGATTAAACAATGGGAAGGTTTGCGTCTCAATGCCTATAAAGACGCCATTGGGGTGTGGACAATCGGTTATGGACATACAAACAGTGCTGGAAAGCCTTTTATTTACGAAGGCATGACAATCACTGAAAAGCAAGCAGAAGAACTTCTTTGCCAAGACTTAAGACAATTTGAGAATGCTGTTGAACGCGCTGTTACGGTTTCATTAACAGATGAACAATTCGCGGCGTTAGTGTCGTTTTGCTATAATGTAGGAACAACAGCGTTTTGCAATTCGACCCTATTAAAAAAACTCAATAACGGTGAATATGAAGCAATTCCAACCGAATTACAGAAATGGACCAAAGCGGGTGGTAAACGTTTGCAAGGTCTTGTACACCGACGTGCAGCAGAAGCAGGATTATGGGCGAAAGGTGCTTATGTTTCCTCGAATTACCAAACCGTAGAAACGCAAGCGCAAACCGGGATTTTCAAAGCCGAAGCCCTTGCTCCAGTCATTGGTTCTTTTTCTGGGCTTGGAGGCTTATTAGCAGGCAATGGTCCAGTGCAATGGGCGCTCGCCACTATCATGGTTTTAGCTGCAGGTGTTGGTCTTTTCTTTGTTGCTAAACGTTTTCAGGAACACCGCCTATGATCTTATGGATGAAAAGAAATCTGCTATTAACAGGCGCGGCTCTAGCCGCTTTTTTTATAGCTTTAGCCAAAGCTTTCACCCTTGGGAAAAAGGCAGAACAGCAAAAGCAAACAGAAAAAACCTTAAAGGCAGCAACAACACGGCTGGAGGTGGAAAATGAAGTTAATCAGAAAAGTGATGCTGATGTGCGTGCTGCTCTCTCTCGCTGGTTGCGTAACAAATAAGTATGTCTCTTGTGTTGGTTGGTTACCAATTTATTTAGAGAGAAAAGATGTCAACGTCATCAGTTCGAGCTTAGCAAGAGAGATCTTAAAGCATAACAAGCAGGGCGAACGTGTATGTGGGTGGAAACATGGCTAGGAAAAGAACACAAGACGATATAGAGCTTACAGAAGGAGAAAAAGAAATCCTTCAAGAAATCATCATGACCTACAAAAGTATAAAAGTGATGTCACGTTATACGAAATGGATTGTACTCATTATACTCTTATTAGCACTTGATTTTTCACGTCTTATAGATGCTGTAGAAAATATTTTTACACAAAAACCAAATATCCGACTCTAAATACACTCTGAAATGTGCAAAACTGTTTAGCAAATGAATTATCAATTTCGCGCGTCTAATGGATCCATAGACAATATCTTTGCACATCTCAAACAGTGGTTTTCAAAAAATTAACAATTTGCTCTATAATAACAAATTATTAATTTAGGTGCGTTTAATAGGCATATTTCTTAGTATTATTAGCTAAAAAAGTGGAAATAATTATGAGAAGTGTTTCAGTTCAAAAACAAGAAAAAAATAAAACTGAAAAGTTTTCTATGAAAGAAAATCTTGCTGGAAGGGTTTGTCGTTTTCCTAAACCATCCACTGAAATGGAAGCTTTGCAGCCTGTTTTTGAAGCGGTAAGCAACGCTATTCATGCGCTTGAAGATTCTAAGCAAGAGGATTACAGAAGCGCAGGTAATATAGATATAAAAATCAACGATATAGAGGATAATGAATCACTTGAAATTATAATTAAAGACAATGGTATAGGGTTGGATGATGAGCACTTTCAAGCTTTTCGTACTGTGGATACTAATTTTAAATTTAAAAAAGGAGGAAAAGGGGTTGGACGGCTGCTATGGTTGGATGCCTTTCATGAAATACGGGTTAACAGTGTATTCTTCGAAAAAGATCAGCTTTACCAAAGAAGCTTTAAGTTTTGTTTAGATGAAGAAAACCAAATTATTGATCATTCAAAAATACCTCTTATTAATCAAGAGATAACGGGAACAGAAATTATTTTTACTGGTTTAAGAGATTCTGCGTATCAAAAACACTTTCCACGTGAAACTGAAGCAATTATCGATCATATTGGGGCACATTTTTTTTCAGATTTAATTTTAGAACAACTTCCTAAAATAACTTTTTGTGATGATCAGATGTCTGTTGATTTAGCACAGAAAGTTAAAAAATATTTAGTAGAAAATAGAGGAGATACTACACTTGAAACCGCAGATTTTGGTTTATTAAAAATTCGTAATTTTATTTGCATGGCAGATGCTAACCGTAACTTTAAAGGGAAGAACCACTATCTGCATCTTTTCGCACATGACCGTACTGTTACTACTGAAAGTATAGATAACCTTATTGGTTTCGGAAAATTTGGAGATCAGGGGTTGGTGTATCATGGTTGTATAAGTGGTCAGTATTTAGATGATAGAGTTAATCAAGAAAGAACGCATTTTTCCTTTAAGGATAAAATATTGAAAGATATTTTACGTTCCGTTGCTAATAATATTGTAAATAGCGTTCTTGCTCCAGAAAATAAAGACTACGAAGAAAAACGTTTAAATAAATTAAAAGAATTTTGTAGAACACACCCTTCGTATTGTTTTGATAGTTATGAAAAATTATTAGAAAAACTTCCCAAATCTGCAAAGGATACAGAAGACTTTGTTAAGACACTGGCTATTCATAAGCTTAGGAGAGAAAAAAAGCAAAATTTGAGAATTGAAAAAATATACCGTGAAATTACTGAAGGGAATACCAATACATATAGCTTTTCCGAGAAAGTTTCTGAACTTGCAAAAGAAGTTAAAGATGAAGAAACAAGACAATTAGCAGAGTATGTTATCCGTCGTAAAGTTATACTTGATATTTTAGGAGAATTAGTAATAGAGGTTAAGAAAAATGTTAACGGTCAAGACGTACCGCATTTAGAGAAAACGTTGCATGAACTTATTTGTCCAATGCGTGTTAGGGGGGATGATCCTAAATCTCAAGAAAATTTAACGCATGATTTATGGATTATTGATGAGCGATTAACATTTACAAGATACTTCGCTTCGGATATGCCTATCAAAAAAATCGCAAAGAATAGTACAGAAAAAGGTCGTCCTGATTTATTATGTTATGATCAATTATATGCTTTAGGACTTGAAGGTCGTCTTGATGCAGATCTGGATAAGTTAATGTTGGTGGAGTTTAAAAGACCAGGTCAGAAAAAATATAAAGCGGGTTACTCCCCCATGAATCAAATAAACAAATACCTCAATGAACTTAAAGGAAAAAGTATAAAGACATTGGATAATAAAAAAATAAATATTTCAGAGCAGTGTGTTTTTTATTGTTATATTATTGCTGATATAGAAGGTGAACTTAAAACGCAAACGTCAACATGGCAGAAAACAGCTAATGGGCGAGGGAGAACTAATCCTCTACAAGGTGATTTTCGAGGATCCGTTGAAATAATAGAGTGGAGTGATTTAGTGGCGGATGCAAAATTAAGGAATGAAGCATTTATTTCTACATTAAAGATTTAAAACAATAGTTTTCAAAAACTTGAAAAATTATCATAAACGCAGTTCAGAATGTGAACCAAGCCGTAAAAGTTCTAAAGTTTCATCATCAGGCTTTCGATAGATCAAAACGAGATCTGGTTTAATATGGCAATCACGACAGTTTCGCCATTGCCCTGTTAGTGCGTGATCTCTCCACTGCATTTTTAAGGGTTCGTTTTCCGCTAATGCTTTGATCACAACCAGCAAATCTGTCTCTAATGTATCAGCATATCGCCCTTTACTTTCACGTTTCAGATCACGCCGAAAAGATTTAGTATAAATAATTTCCGGCATCGCTAGCCAAAGTCACTTTTCAGACTTACATACTTCGGCTTTATCATCACGAATCATGGCGCGCAAACCATCCAATGACGTACGTTCAACACGTCCCATTTCAGCATCCTCAATAGCCTGCAATGTTTCCGGATTAGGTTGAAATAGATCAAGTGGCAATGCTCTATCTCTAGCAATACGGGTCATAAACATACGGACCGCATCTGATACAGTTAAGCCCGCGGATTTAATAACTGCGCTTGCAACTTCCTGAACTTCATCAGGGATGCGTGCTTGAATTTTACCCATTTGCCTCAATCTCCTATTTATTTGTATTACAGTGTACTACATTTAAGACTCATGTCAAGAGATTTATCCAATAATCCCCTCCCCGCTTTTAAAACGGGGAGATGGCCATGCTTTTAAACTTAAGCAGCTTTCGTAACAGATCTTGCTAAAACCCGCTTAGCTTCTTTAATGAGGGCTTTATATTTTCTATTCTCTTCATCTACTCTGAAAGCATCAATAAGACGCATATGGATTGGACCTAAAAGATACAAAGCTTTTTCACCAGCACTCATACCCTCTCAATAGCTTGGCAAGTCAAAGCGTGTATCATTATCATAATCAATAGATTGGCTTTTTAACTTTTTCTCACACTCAATAAAGTAACGACGAGCCTGCCTACCTTTCTCATTGCGTTCAACCATTGAGAGTTCTTTGGCCATGTCTAGAGTAAGGTGATATTCTTTGCTGATAACATTTTTACGTTTCCCAATTTTGGGAAGCGTTAAAATATAGTCCTTTCCCTCTTCAAATGCATACTGATTAATGCGGTTCGTAATCCAAGTAGCAAAACGTTTTCCTATTGCCAAAAACGTATGCAATTCGCGTGCGTTTACTGTCTGAACAGTTTCCTGATCAATGATTTGTTCTTTAATTTCTATAAGTGTGTTCATAACGAACTCCTATGTGTTTAAATGTCTTCTATTGACACTCTAGAAGAGCGCCGGGTGCTAGAAAACACGGCACATAGCCCGTCGTTATGCCTTCCCCAAAAGGGTATTGTATAGCATAACCACACCCGACAAAATCATTATATGTGTGTAACGTACAATGAGTCAAAGGCTTTAATATGCGGAGAAAAGATTGTATCGGCAATCTATCCGCTATGTGTCTAAGGTGTTTTCTAGGCACCTGATTTGACAATAGACACATTGTTATAAGCCTGTCAAGTTTCTCCTATTATAAATGCAGCCCACTGTTCCAAGAGAGCATGGCGTTGTTTCAAAAAATCGGTTCGCATATAAGCTTTTGTCACTGAACTCCCAACTGAATGCGCAAGAACAGTTTCTGCGATCTCAAAGGGTGTTGACGTTGTCTCTGCTATCCAATCACGAAGACTAGATCTGAAACCATGGGGTCTATAATCAAAACCTTTGTCTTTCATGAATTTAGAAAGTGTTACATCAGATATAGGCTTTCCAGAACTCCCAGCAAATAAAAAACCTTTTTTCTCAAAAGGGAGAGATTTTTCAATCACTTTTAAAGCTTCATCACTCAATGGCACGCGAAAGTCTGAAACCTTTCCCACAATACCCTTCATATTTTCTTTGGGTATCGTCCATATATCTTTATCAATTTGTTCAAGACGCAAATAGCGTAATGGATACGACCGTACTCCAGTCAAAATAAGCAACTTCAGTGCTAAATTTGAAAGAATCTTATCATCCAAGCTTTGATAAAATGCCGGAACTTCTTGCCATGGCATAGCAGGGATATTTGTTGATGTTGCACGGGGTTTTCCTAAAAGGGCGCGTGCTTTCATACAAGCTTGTAGATCAACGTCCAAACCAAGAGCCGCAGCATATTTCAAACAAATGTTAATACGATTAAGTGCTTTTCGTGCTGTGTCTGCTTTTTCATGCCAAAGAGGAGCAAGAACATTGCGAATGATATTAGCCGTTAATTTTTCTATAGAGAGGCCGCCTATGTGTGGAATAACATGCAATTCCAGCGGAGAAAACCAGCGCCCATTTTTGCCTTCATTTTTTAACTCTGCTTTTTTACTTTCAAAAGCCGCTGTTGCAATCTCACTGAATATGTTGCTTTGCTGTTTTAAGACGGTTTGTTCTCGAAAGACAATAGGGTCATTGCCTTCTCTGAGAATAGCACTATAATGCTTGGCAAGTTCGCGCGCTTCTTTTAGAGAAAGTTGTGCAACTGGACCAAGCCCCATTTCACGGCGTTTGTTATGGTATGTATAACGAAAGAACCAAGAACGTGTATTGTCTTTTCGAACATTCAGCCACAACCCTGCCCCGTCACAATATTTACCTTGAGGAGATGTCTTTACGAACGCTGCTGATAATCGATGAATCCCCCTCACTTAATTTCCCTTCTCGTCCACCTTTTTGGGTCCACCTTTTAGACCACCTTAATTTTTTGATTTGAGATTTTTTCTTTAATTCTTAATTTTTTATTGGAACATAAAAAAATTATAGACATCAATAGCTCTTGCACATATTTACATAATTTGAATCTTGCTAATAAATACTGATTCGCCTCTTCCGGGCACCACTCTCTTTTTTATTGCTAATAATTTACTATTTTTACGAATGTTTTTTAAGTGAGAGAATAGAATTTTACAACATGTCTCTTAATTATTGTGAGTCAATACTTCTTCTTGAAATATATCCGTTAATTTCAGCACTTAAAATACTTTCGTTTTTAATAAGATAAATCTTTAAAGAATCTCTCGAATTTCATTACAATTATTATAATGCAACGTTAATTGGGACCTAAAAATTTTTGATGATATGCGCCATATTGTCAGAACCAAGAGCTATGGCAATCTTGGAACTGGCAAAAATTTATAATGGTATCGACTTGCTCCTTCATAACTGTAAAACAGCAGGTATCCTCATATATTATTCGTGGAGGCTTTATACCATTCACAAGTATCGTCACGACATAGGTATGACGTGCCTTAAAAATGCCCTGTTGAAAACAAACTCGTAAATTAACAACAATAGCTATTCGCGTTTGAGCTGTTCTCTTTTTGAGTGAGGGACATCACTCTATTAAAGAACGTGAAACATAAAAGCATAAAGCAATGCGTAATTTCCATTATTAAAAAAATATTGATGTCGGTGCTTTTGAAAGTCGGAAAGCCAAATTAAAAGGAGATGATCAAGCGATTGATCGCTTTGCACCTACCACACACATTTTCTTTAAAAACTTTATGAAATTGCTATTCATCCATCTTTTAAAAATTAAAAGACTTATAAATCTTCTTTCAAAAATATTAGTATTTTTTAAAGCCGATTATAAAATTTATTAATTTGGTCTTGAACAATTATATACTGTAACATTGCTACAATACATAAATTATTTAAATATCATATACATAATTTTTTATTATTTATAGATATTTTACTTTATTATATTGATAATAAAATTGTTTTATTATTAAAAAATTAAATAATCTACCAATTAAATATGGAAAATATTGAAGAATATAAATACATTCCTAAATTAGTATATACGCGTTTTACTATTTGAAAAAGAAATATCATATTTTCCCAAAATACATTATGATTACCAGGATGAGATGGTAAAATAACTTTATTTAATAAATTATCGCTCTGCTTACTAAAAAATAAATTTGATTCAGAAAAAGTATAAGAAGTATTAAAAGATGTATCTAATTGAAAATCTTTATATTCAGATGCTTTTATAACAGATAAAAAAATTAATAATATAGCACATATCAAAAAGAAATATTTTATAGTCATTTTGTCATTTAACTCCATTAATAAATATTCATAATGAAATTAACATAATTATATTTTTTTGTCTATATTATATTTAATATAAAAATTAAAACATGAAAAAATATTATTTTTTATCTGAAATTTTTTTTAAAATTAATTTATAATTCATTATATTTATATCACTTATTAAAAATAAGTTGTATTATTTTTTTAATAATATTTTTGATTATATTATTTATAAATTATTTCTAAGATATATTTTATAAAACAAATTTAAATTTATAATAAAAATATAATAAAATTCTCTTTTCTAAATATTCTTTTTTATTAAAATACAAAATTAAGATAAAAAATACTTTGTCTTATTACTATTTGTATTCAAGCTTTTTATGCCATACAATACAACAGCTTACTAAGTTAATACATTGACTTTTAATGATAATTTAGCATCACTTAACTTGAATCAGCTCCCCCAAATATCGTAAGATTTTCTCTTACTTCCAATCTCTTTTATGTTGAATCAATCAAAATCATTTGCTTGCACACCATAAGCGGGATGGATATGAGGATAAAAACTATACAAGAAAGAACTAAAATGTCTCTTATGAAGAGTCTCAAGTGCTAAGGATTGTTGTAATATTTTAGGGCTGACAAATATAACGATAGTGCCTATCCGAATTGCTTCTTCAAAAGCGTAAAGAAGGTGGTGCTCAATGGATTAATCTTTATACCCTTTACGGGTGTCGTTGCGAAATGGGCTTAAGTATCTTGAGAGATGTTTCTTTAAAACAAGCTCATGAATTGGCAATGCAATGGCATTCTGTTTTACATCAGGGGCATGACCCCATTCTAAGAATCAGAACTATCCTTTCTTGGGATGAATGAGAGGGACGGTTTTTTTTATGGTAAGCGCAACAAAGGATGCAATGAGCACTTTCAAAAAACCACCAATTAAAAAACCTAATGAACTTATTAAAACTGTCAGCAAAGGCACTTGTGTCATATAGGCTGTCCATGGAATACCAAAAGCATAGACAACACCTATACCACCCACAGTATTGATCAAAAATATGAGTATAAAATTTAAGTGCTTCCAAAATAACTCAACCAGTAAGCCAATAAAAAATGCTGCAAAAGGGAAACTAATGAGATAACCACTCGTAACTCCTGAAAAAACACTCATTCCACCACGACCACCAGGCAATAGAGGCAATCCAATCGCAACAAGAGTAAGAAAAAGAAGTGATGCGAGAGCTCCCCTCTTGGACCCAAGTATAGATCCTGCTAACATTGGTCCCATCGACTGAGCTGTAATAGGCACTCCTAGAAGAAAAGGAAGATAAACAGGAGGGAAGAGGCTTAAAACAGCATAAATAGCTGCGAATAAAGCAATATAGACTAAATCTTTTGTATTCATTTGATTCTTCTTTCTCTATCAAAAACTTGCATTATTGATGCGATACTGTATCAATATTATCAGCATCATAAGAACGTGCTTCCAATGCTTCAGCTACTTCTGAAGCCATTCTTATAGTTCGTATAATTAAAGGTATTGCAAGAGCAACGATGTTCGTATTCATTCCCCGTGCTTGCTGTGCTTCATAGACTTCATTAAACTTTTCACTCAAAAGAGGAATAAACCTGACCGCCATAGAGATGACCATACTCACTTTTGACGGATTTATACCCAAACAACGAAAGGGCTGAAGCCCTGCTTTAATTCCATCCACCATATCTGAAACTTTTGTTGTGAATGAAACAAGGGATGATAAAGAAAAGAGAATAACAAGACGTAATATGACCTCAACTCCCGTAAGCCAACCACTACAAATAGTTTGAAATACAAAGAGAAGAACTAAAAGCAATCCCATCGATTTAAACTGCTTTATCACAGTGCTAAAAGGAACCTTGGCAGCTCTATAGAATAAGGCAACAAATAATAAAAAGAGTCCAAGAAGTGGTATAGATGAAACCATTATTATAAAAGTTCCACATACCGTAAGAAATAATAACTTAACTCCAGGACTTAACCTATGAATAAATGTATCCCTTGGAATATATAAACCGATCATGACATTCTTCTTATATATTCCTTAACAGCAACAAAAGGTACATCATCAATTGCTATTTCCCCCTTATCAAAAACCAGTACTCTATCAAACTTTTTCAAAAACTCCAAATCATGCGATACAACTATTGCCGTTTGTGGTAATTCTTCTATCACTTGCGTAACACGATGCTTATTTCGCAAATCAAGTAATGTTGTTGGCTCATCAAAAATAATGTAATCTGGTTTCATTGCAATGACACTGGAAATAGCAACGAGTTGTTTTTGCCCACCACTTAATAAATGAACAGCGTGATTTCTGAAATCTTGAAGCTCATAGCGCTGTAAAATTTCATCTACACGCTTCTTAATTTCGTCCTTACTCAGCTTCAAATTTTTAAGACCAAAGGATAAATCTTCTTCCACTAAGGGTAAAACAATTTGGTTGTCAGGATTTTGAAAAACAAATCCTACTTTACGCTTTACCGCCTTTGCATCACGCTTTGTATCAAGGCCATCAACACTTACAAAACCATGAGATGGTAATTGAAGCCCATTAATAAGACGCACAAATGTACTTTTTCCAGAACCATTCGCCCCAATAACGGCGATGCGTCTTTCGGTAAGTTGTACAGTAATATTCCTTAAAACACACAACTCACCAAAGACTTGTGTCACCTTATCAAATTTTATAATTCCCAAGGTTTATTCCAATCAAACCCTTTATATTACCCCTTCTATTGTTATCGCTTAAGCTTATAGCCTAAAAGTAAAAATAAGCACCATAGAGGAATAATAATAACTGCCAAACTCATATCAGGCATCTGTACAGGAATATATGTTTCAAGAAAAGGTATTCTTATTCCTACCATATCCAAAAGTCGAGCCATTAATCCATTTTTCCCAAAACCACTTATAAGCATTATACAAAATAATAAAACAAGAAAGCATAAGCAAAGATAGTTCGCGTAAGGATATAAACCAAACGCATAAATAAAGTTTCCTTTTCTGTTCTTATGCGCCTTTCGAAATTTTAAATGAACAATAACAATAATAGCCCACGTAATAAGCGCCGCAGCAGTTGCGAGAGCCATAATTCGCATAAAACTATTATCAGGAACGAGAGCATTAATAACAACGATTATTGCCGTACATAACGATGAAAAAAGGATAGCAACATAAGGAACACGAGCAGCATTCAGTTTACTGAAAATATGTGGTGCATTTTTTTGTATTGCTAAACTATAAAGCATACGACCATTCGAATAAATGCCACTATTGTAAACAGAAATAGCCGCCATAATAACCACAAAATTCAAAATATGACCCGCAGCGGGAATTCCTACAGTTTCAAAAATTGTCACAAAAGGACTACCATTTTTCCCACTCATATCCCATGGGCTTATTATCATAATAACGCTGATAGAACCAATATAAAAAATTATAATTCTCCACATAACTTGACGAATAGCCGCCGGAATTGTCTTTTGTGGATTAGATGCCTCTCCAGCAGCAACACCAATAAGCTCGGTTCCTCCAAAAGAAAACATGACGACAGAAGTTGCCAAAATAACCCCTATAATTCCATAAGGAAAAAAACCGCCGTGATCCCAAAGATAATGGATACTCGCTTGATTTTCTCCTATTCCAGAAACAATGAGAAAAATCCCAAAAATAATCATACCAATAACAGCAGTAACTTTGATTAAAGCACAACCAAATTCAAATTCTCCATAAAAACGAACATTCGATAAATTAACGAGTGTGACAAACAAAAGTACAATAAAGGATGACTTCCAATGATCAATCAAAATCCAATGATCTAGATAAAATCCAATCACTGTAAGTTCAGTCATACTGACGAGGATATAAAGAAACCAATAATTCCAACCTGTTATGAAACCTGCTAAACTCCCCCAATATTTATAAGCAAAAAAACTAAAAGCACCCGATGTTGGTTCTTCTACAGACATTTCACCAAGCATTCGCATAATGAAATAAATAATAAGTCCCCCGAAAAGATAAGCTAGAATAGCCGAAGGACCAGCCAATTGAATTGCCTCTGTCGATCCATAAAAAAGCCCCGTCCCTATAACGCCACCCAAAGCAATCATTTGAATGTGGCGATTTTGAAGATTACGCTTCAATCCATTATCCGCATTCTTAAGCATTACTCTTCACTCCCCTTAATATTGATTGTAATTTTTACACGAAGGGTTGATGATATCTTCGACATATTTTTTTAACAGAAATTATAAAAGAGAACATAAATCTATTTTTTTGTCATAATGCAACTCCTTGTCTTTCTGTGCATTATGCGAATGTTCCATTGAAAATACAGGAAGAAATATGCTTCGCTTTTTATTCAAATTAATGGCTTTCATTTTTGTTACACTAACAATTATAGCGTTGGTTATTGATAATGCACACTCCGTCATCACATCACATTGGACAATAACCCCCCTTAATAGAATTCTCGTAAATCTTCTGCAAACAGATATCTATAATCTTAATCAATCTTTATGCAAGATAATGCCTGATTTTTTATCCTTCATTTGCATTACTTTCACTTATCTACCAGCATGGATTATCTTTGCTGCTTTAGCAATCATATTTTGTATCTTAACTTACGAAAAACAAAGGCCTTTTCAAAAAAATATCATATACATATAATGGAAAAAACATTTAAACCTGAAAAAGATTTATAAAACTCACTGTACTATACACAACCGATGCAGCCTAAAGTTTCCTCACCCTATCAACACAACTAAAAATCATTTGATCACAAAAACGGATTAAAACGCTTTATTATAATAAATATATATTCAATGATGATTTTTAAACGATAACATCATTTCATTTGCATCAATTTAAAGAAATTAGCGAATAAATTTAATCCCTGCTGCCTATAAGAAAACTCTGTACCGAAAAATTGAAATACATTGAAGTCTCTCGATTTTTTTTGTGGCAGCTTTTTTATACTCTACAAAAACCTTTCTTAATTTTAGTACTAAAAATCATATATAAAAATTGTCTTCCAATATCAGTATTCCTTATAAGATTGAAACTTCTTGAAATTAATAAGAGACGTTTTCAAAAATTTATAAAAACTGTTTTACATGCTAAAAAATACATTCAATAAAAACTAGTCTGTAAATAACGTAAAATCGTGATAAAGAACTTTTCACAGTTTCTTCCTATTGAAATATTCACCCTATCACCTCTAAAAAAATCAAGAGGCTATTATTAATTGTTGAAAAAATATCTTCACAGGTTCACGCCCCTCTCGTAAAATAGAATGCCATTGGGTTGCACATTTATGCGCTTGTTTAAAAAAATATCTCTCAATATGCCCAAGCTCAATTCGCGACGTCAACCATGAATGATATAATGTTCAATCCATTCAGCACCTCCATCTTTATGCTTGTAAAGGAACAAGCAAACACCATCACATACTTTGCCAACCAGCCCTAAAATGTTGCAACAGCCCTTGGTACTTGAGATGATTCATAAGAAGTATTTTTAGCCCTTTCTTAATAGTTTTTATCCACACGGGCTCCTTCCGCTTGTAGCGTGCAAAAGACATGGTTTTTACTTAATTAAACATGAGAGAGATTTGAAATGAGAGAATCTTGCGGTATGAAAGATTTTAATTCAAGTTGAATAATGATAAATATTATAGATCAGCCTGTTGCTTTATTGAGAAAATGGCAAAATAACAGCTTCATTAAGGCTGTTCTCTCCTGAATCTGCCAAGCATCTCGCTAAAACATCAACTTTTCAGATATCTTCTCCAAACTTTTCCATTGATCAGTGACCACACGAGAAAGCTCCTCAATGAATTTTTCTTGGTAAGCGAGCTTCGTTTCTAGTTCTACCAGCCGATTTTCTCCGACATGATCCGACTTCCTCTTAAGTAAAAACCGTGATTAAGTTTAATAACCCGTCCTCTTTTTCTTCTTATAAAGTTGAAAAGAAACTTCAACTAATTTTACTCGCCTCATTTTCAAATTATATAAGATTTATGATAAATTTTAATTTTCTGAGCACTTATTCAACAAATTTCTTCCATGTCTTAGAATCAGAAAATATTTTTATCTTTGCTAAGATCTCTTAACACCATTTTCTATCCTAAAGAGAGAGGCTTCCAGCTTCTTAATTTGAACACTATCATAAACCGGTAAGCATTTTATAGCATTACAATCACAAGAATACTGCCTCCATGACTCTTGTGCAGTTTTCTCCTTCAATTATTATCACATCTTATAAATTATTGAAAAAAATGCATACTTGCTTTTATACATACTTTTAGCTATTACCCTCAAATTAGTTTTGTTTCATTGACTTACAAACCTATGCCGCATTAGCTCAGTTGGTAGAGCACATCATTCGTAATGATGGGGTCGCTGGTTCGAATCCGGCATGCGGCACCGATTTGTGTGTTTAGAATGTTTAAATATATAGATTTTTTCTTTATTTTCTATTTTTAGATCACCTTTTAGTCTACCTCTTGTGACTTATATAATTACTTAGTTTATTGTTATTTTCTCCGTATTTTTTGAGTAAAAGATAGCATCTCTTTTTTCTCCATTTCATGACTCTATCTCACTTATATGACTCTAGAAGTAGCGCTTTGAAGCCTCCAAGTATGAATCATTGTTGTGGATACACTAAAAAGCGGTGCACATTCATGGAAGAAACATATCTACCACCATTATCACAAAGCATCTCATTTTATACTCCATAAATGGGTGAAGATTCTGAAAAGAGAAATTTCCCTTCCTAACTTCAAGCAGCTTTTATCAAAATCTTTTATATCCCTTGTGTTATTACCCCTCAAAAGATTTCACAAGCTGAACTGATGTATTTAAGATGCTACTGGAAACGTAGCCAATAAACACTAGACAAGATAATGCCATTGCCAAAACGCTTCATATGAAGAAAAGAAAGCGTTATTCATATGAATAAAAAACATAACCAAGCTGCCGCTCAAGTTTCTTACAGTACAATATTCTTTTAAAAATTATTAAATATCATTGATCGACAGATTAAATACGCTCCTCTGATATACTGTTTCAGTTGGAAACAGGCTATAAGAGAAAAATAAAATATCCATTATGTTTTCATGTAAATATATTTTATTTATAAAAAAAATTTATGTAACAGTTTATTTCAAACCCTTCATGAAGGTATGTTTTTAATGCAATTAAGAAATTAGAGGAAAAAATAAAGAACAATTAAATTAACTATAGCTTTTTTGATTAAACATGTATAATACGTTATGTATTCGATCTTTTGATTCTAAGATAATTGGTGGATAAAAATGTTTAATCGCAATATCTCTTTTTGTTTTTATAAAAGTTTATATAGTGTAGGTTATGGATTCTGAGATTATTTGAGAATCAATACCTATTATTTCGTTAATTATTATATTTATTACTTTTTCTTGAAAAGATATTTTTCTCTAAATTATTGGAGTATTTCAAGTAAATTTTATCTAAATCATTCTAGATCAATTGTATTTATAGATGAAATATCTGATTATAAATTTATAAATTGGTTTATTAAAAATTGTTGTATTTAGGTTCAAGAGGAAGTTAATTGCTACAAAATGAATAGTATTTAACGTGATTTTTCTCTAATAAAAATAATATGGGGTTTAATAAAATTCGTTAAGATAGTTTTATCTCAATTAACCCCTTTCACTGTTTCGTTCTTTAAAATTGAGTAGATGTAAGTTTTGAATTTATGTCCTGCTTTGTGTAGGTTTTTTATAGGATTAAGAATAATGCGAAAAATATCAACGGAAGGGCTTGCACTGATTAAGCAATGGGAGGGTTTACGTTTAAAGTCCTATGAGGATTCTGGTGGAATATGGACAATTGGTTATGGGCATACAAGTGCAGCTGGCGCTCCAAGTGTCAATAAAGACATGCAAATTACTGAAAAAGAAGCTGAAGAAATCCTTTGCCAGGACTTGAGGGAGTGTGAAGCCGTTGTTGAAAAAGCTGTTACCGTTCCTTTAAACGATGAACAATTCGCAGCTTTGGTGTCGTTTTCCTATAATGTAGGAATAACAGCTTTTTGCAAATCTACGCTTTTAAAAAAGCTCAATAACGGTGAATATGAAGCGGTACCAACTGAATTGCAAAAATGGACAAGAGTAGGCGGAAAGCGTATCCAAGGTCTTGTCAATCGTCGAGCAGCCGAAGCAGGATTATGGGCAAAGGGAGCTCGTGTTGCGCCTAATTATCATGTTGTAGAATCAGAAGGCGTAACGGGGATTTGCAAAATAGAGGCTCTTGCACCAATTATAGGCTCTTTTTCAGGGCTTGGAGGACTTTTTGCAGGAAATGGTCCTGTCCAGTGGGCTTTAGCAGGCATTATGGTTTTAGCTGCTTTTACAGCTATGGTATATATTGCTAAACGTTTTCAGGAACACCGCCTATGATCTTATGGATAAAAAAATATCTGACGACGACGTCAGCAATCATAGCAGCTTTTTTTATAGCTTTAGTGAAGGCCTTTTTCCTTGGAAAAAGAGTTGAGAAGCAAAAACAAACAAAGGAAGCTTTTAATACAGCGAAAACACGGCTTGAGGTAGAAAATGAAATTAACAAGAAAAGTGATGCTGATGTGCGCAATAAGCTTTCTAACTGGATGCGCGATGAATGAACGAACTTCTTGTATTGGATGGCTTCCAATTTATTTGAATAGACAAGACATCAGTGTCATTAGTCCAGAGTTAGCAAGAGAGATTCTCAAACATAACGAACAAGGTCAGCGTGTATGTGGCTGGAAATATACAAGAGAAGTGAAATAATAAAAATGCCATTCTTCTGAAACATTCATCAACGAAAAAATTTGAAAGAGGTGAATCCATTTAAATTAAAAACAGAAACCCTTAAAGGATTAAAACACTTTGATAGTCTCCTTGATTTACTTGGAGCGATTTAATTTCATTAGAGTGACAAGGGGGAGTTTGACTTAAAATCAAAGGATTTAACTGGTTATATTTTCGTAAAATGATTGAATATATTGAGATATTTTAGGGGTGTTCCTGTTATCCTAACCAAACAAGAGAAGGAAGGATTTCGTAGATTGCCCTTTTATTGCCTTTCAAAGATCTGATGATATGTCTTTAGTAAAAATTATTTTTAGAGATCTATTCATATTTAAGAAAATAAACCCACAAAATTATAAAGAGATATTAACTTTTTAGGGGATTTATTAATGAAGTTTTTTCAGCTTTTTACTGTAATGTTCTTGAATATAAAGTAAATACTTTCGCATTATATCTGCTTTTTATGCTGAAGTGGCGCAAGAATATTGCGAATAATATTGACTGTTAATTTTTCTATAGGTATGCTCTCTATGTGTGAAATAACATGCAATTTCAGTGGAGAAAACCGGCCCCTATTTTTACCTTCATTTTTTTACTCAGCTTTTTTGCTTTCAAAAGATGCCCGTGCAATTTCTTTAAAAGTATTGCTTTGCTGTTTTAAAATAGTTTGTTCTCGAGAGACAAATGGTGGCTTCACGAATATCTGGAAAGATTGCTCAATTCGCAAAACTTTATCCGACATGTATTGTAGAAGTTGGAAGTACTGAATAAGATTTGATAGGTATTGCTGCTGGTCTTACTTCATGTGAAAAAAGTTCTTTGTTGTTTTGCAAGCTTGTTTTTTGATAACACGTGCCCTTAACAAATAAAGGTAGATACCTGCTTATTGTGAAAATCCCGTTCGCTTAATTGACATTAGTGCGGGTATTAGCTATGAATCCTGAAGATACCATTATACTACTTCCGATTTTGCTTCGTTTCGCACCATTCCTAACATACAGTATTATTGCTTCTGCAGATAATAAAAAAAGAAATAAAATCTACAATTCTCTCAACATTAAACAATCCTATGCACGTTTATATCTCCCTAGGAAAGCACCTTGTTATAAATATTCATAAGAGTACTGCAAATATCGATATCAGCAAAGCTTCTGTTATCAAAAAGGAGAAAAATATTCTCCTATTTGCCACAGGAAAAATTGTCTAGATTTATCTTAATGTGCCTGAAGCACTTCAAAAATATAAAATTATCCCAACAGTTGTCAGTGTACCAACAATCCGATCTTTAGATGATGCATCTATATTAGAATTTTGCAAATCTCACAGATCTATCGTTATTTGTGAAGAGAATTAATGGAGGCTTAGAGAAGAAATAGCAAGATTACTCATGGAACAAAATATCGTCTGTAAATTCGTATCACTATAAATACCGGATGAGCCAATCTATAATGGAAGCCAATGGGATTGGTTTGGCAAGTTATAAAATAAGTCGAGAAGATATAAAAAAACTGTGTTAGCAACGATATAAGATACAAAAAACATGAAACTGCATCTTAATATGCTCGCCCACTTTAAATCATCATAAATCATTGAGGATGCAAAAAAAGAAACTGATAAGCACATTAAATCGCGTTGTCTTGCTTTCTAATGAAAGCGTTTTTTAAAAGATACTATACTGTTTTTTATTATTTAAAAATATATTCTATAAAAAACAATATCATGTCCATATAATATATTATTCATTAAAATCAGCATAAATAATATAGATATTATAGAATATATCTCCATTTTTTTATAATTTATACACACTAATAATACATATTGATTTTTTGAATAAAATTAATTATATACTATATGTATTAATTTAATATTAAAAACATGATTAATATATTATATTTTTTATAAATAGGAGAGGAAAAATGCTCACAGCATTATTTATATCTATTTTTTCTTTTTCAACAGTTGTTATGCCTTTGTTGGCAGCGCTTGTTCCTTTTTATCCCTAGAACGCACTTTAACAAGGTGAATAATAGATTTATGAAGTGTTATTTGTAATTTTTTTGATTTGATTGTTATTAAGATTTTTTTATTATCATTATAGTTATTGGTTATTTATTGTCATTTTATAGAAGAGATTTTTAACCTTTTTCTTCAACGTTAACTATCAACATATCTGTAAAGTAGACAATGATGCTCTTCTATAAAAAAATTTCTTTTTCTAAAAGCAATATAAAAAAATAACTTTCATTGCTTAAAAACATCTGTATTCACTAAACTTTTGTGTGTAATCTCTTTGAGTGTCTGAGCACCAGTCAGTGTCATAGCGACCCGCATTTCATTGGCAAAAAGATCAAGCAGGTGAGCAACACCTTTCTCACCTGCTGCTGCAAGTGCATAAACAAAAGCACGACCAATCATAACGGCATCCGCACCTTGTGCGATCATGCGTACAACATCAAGTCCAGAACGCACACCAGAATCCGCTAAAATAACCAAATCATTCTTTACAGCCTCGGCAATTGCTGGTAATGCCCGCGCCGTTGATAAGACGCCATCGAGTTGGCGTCCGCCATGATTAGAAACAACGATACCATCAGCACCAAATTGTACTGCTTCTCGTGCATCTTCTGGATCAAGAATACCTTTTAGAATCATTTTCCCTTTCCAAAAATCGCGAATCCATTGTAGATCATGCCAACCAATTGATGGATCAAAATTTTCCCCAAGCCAACCAACATAATCATCCAATGCAATCTCCTTTTTGAGATAGGTGGAAACATTTCCAAGATCATGGGGGCGCCCCATAATACCCACATTCCAAGCCCAATGTGGATGCGTAAAAGCTTGTAAAAAACGGCGTAATCCAGCATAAGGGCCAGACATCCCCGAATGTGCATCACGGTAACGGGCACCTGGAACTGGCATATCAACTGTAAAAACCAACGTGCGGACACCAGATGCCCAAGCCCGCTCTAATACATCACGCATGAAGCCGCGATCTTTGAGAACGTAAAGTTGAAACCAAAATGCATCTCCAACCGCTTCTTGCACTTCTGCAATGGGACAAACTGAAACAGAAGATAGAGTAAAAGGAATCCCTTTTGCTGTTGCGGCATGCGCAGCTTGTACTTCACCACGGCGTGCATACATGCCCGTGAGCCCAACAGGGGCAAGAACAATTGGTAAATCAAGTGTCCGATTAAAGAGCTTTATTGAAAGATCAACACCACCAACTTGCCTTAGAATCCTTTGACGCAGTGCAAGTGCTTGAAGATCGCTACAATTACGTCGCAATGTTTCTTCAGCATAAGCTCCACCATCAATATAGTGAAAAAGGAAAGGTGGAAGCCGACGTTTTGCTGCCTTCCTATAATCAAATGTTGAAGCAATAATCATTGATGACACCATTGTTCCTAAATGAAAAGGGAAAACACCCTAAAACGCATAAGAGCTCCCTGTACCTCCTATTTGATATCCTCACAAAATGCTCCATTGAATAAATAGAGATAACAGGGATTGCAACTTTCTAAAAAAACTAATTGATAAAAACAATGTCTTCTTTCTCTTTTCCAAATATAAAAATCCACAGTATGGAGCAGTATCCATAACGTATCCACTCACACATTGTTCATGGCAATTGAAATTATTATATTCTATTTTAAATGAATACATATTCGAAAGCGATTGCTCCACCAATTAAGTTAGTTGCAATTTAAAGTCATCTCTTCCTCCAAAGAATCCTTACATTATCATTTATAAGAATATAGAGTCTCTTGTCATTGAGTATAACCCATAATCTCCTCCAAAAGAGAGAAAAAAATTTAATTAATACTGGAAACAAAGCTGTCACGTATGTCCAGAAATATTCTCATTCAAAAATGAGATATTTTACTTATTCATGAGAGTTCATAAAAATATACAATATCTCATTCACATAGAGCATAAAAAAAATTTTTAATGTTCATTATCATAGAAATTATTCACCTTTAGTTGAATAATTTTCTGGCGGTATTATATCCTGAGGCTATAAATGGGTTACTAAAATTAGAACACTCTTCATTAAAAAAATTGTTATTAAAATGTAGTGAATAGCAACACCCCGTCTTACACGTTTTTTTGAAAAACAAATAACCTATTGATTTATTATCATAATACATATGCATGACATATTGAATAAGAATTAAATACAATAAAAATCTTTCATTTCAGCTCTTTTCACGATGAAACAATTGAAACTATTCTTTTTCTCTTCATAAACAGAACTCGTATGAATAAAAACTCTTTAAAAAGAAGTAAAAATGCCTCTCATATCCTCAAAATGCAAAGGCAATCATAACTTGTAAAACTGAAAATAGAGTGCATAATGCCGATTTTATGAAGAACAAATTTCTTACTTAAAAGATATTTCCTGCATACATTTTATCAAAATTTGTCGTTTTTAGCTCATTTAAAATGCTTGGATAACTTTAAACCCTGTGCTTGATAATGTGATCTAACATCGTTTCCATAAAGGGCTGATGGCCGATTAAGCATATGCTCATAGACCAAACGGCCAATAATTTGGCCATGCTCTAAGATAAAAGGAACTTCATGGCTCCGCACTTCTAAAACTGCTCTTGCCCCCTTACCACCGGCCTCTTTATGTCCAAATCCTGGATCAAAAAAGCCTGCATAATGCACCCTAAACTCACCCACTAAAGGATCAAAAGGTGTCATTTCTGCGGCATAAAGTGGAGGTACATGAACAAACTCTCGTGAAACTAAAATATAAAACTCATCAGGATCAAGAACCAGCTCCCTTTGTCCACGATCAAAAAGAGGTTCCCAAAAATCTAAAACGTGAGCAACAGCACGTTTATCAATATCAATAACACTTGTATGATGTTTTCCACGATAACCTATAAACCCGTTTTCATCTCCTTTTAAATTAATGGAAAGTCCAATACCACCAGCGCTAATATTAGGAAGGTCATCCGATATCAGCGTTTCTTGCCTTTGCAAAGCATACAGTTCAATTTCATTTAAATAACTTTGCCCTTTTCTAAATCGAAGCTGTGATAAATGCGAGCCTGTACGCACCAAAATTGGAAATGTTCGTGGGCTAATTTCCAGATAAAGGGGACCATGATAACCAGCACAAATTTTATCAAACTCTTGAGCATTGTCCGTAATAACTCGTGTAAAAATATCTAATCGTCCCGTAGAGCTTTTGGGATTGGCAATAGCAGATAAAAATTCTGGTAAGGACAAATTTTCCAAAAGTGGAACAATATAAACACAGCCCGTTTCCAAAACAGCGCCATCTCGTAAATCAAACTCATGTAACTTTAACCGTTCAAGTTTATCCAAAACTTTTGCCTCAAGACCCGGCATAAAGGAAGCTCGTATACGATAAGCTTTCTCTCCTAAACGAAGATCAAGGCTTGCTGGTTGTATTTGAGATCTATTAAACGGATACAGAGCTTTCAGAAAGTTATTATCAATCAAAGCTTGTATATCACTATCTGCTAAAATACCGCTTATACGCGCCATATATGTTGCCTTCCCTTTTTACACTGTTTCTTTTTTGACCTAGATGATAAATCGGTGCAAGCTATTTTAGGATGATAAAAATTATTTTTTCTATTTTTTTCAAGTAATTTGTTAATATTGCGAATAATGAAGAACATTTAGTATAATACGTTCTCAAAAAAATGAGAAACATTTAGAAATAAGATCTCTCATACCCTCTTATTCTTGAATGTTGCACAAATAATGTTATCATAATTTTCCATAAACCCCTTAAGAACCCTGTTAGAATTTATGATGATTATACGCCATCTTAGCGAAAATATTATTAATCAAATCGCCGCTGGTGAAGTTATTGAACGGCCAGCAAATGTTGTCAAAGAACTTGTTGAAAATGCTATTGATGCTGGTGCAACGCGCATTGAAATTATTACAGCGAATGGTGGAAAAAATTTTATAAAGGTAAGTGATAATGGTTGTGGGATTCCGGCAGATCAGTTAACCTTAGCCGTTTCTCGCCATTGTACCTCAAAGATCACCGATGATGTACACAATATATGCTTCCTTGGGTTTAGAGGAGAAGCTCTCCCTTCTATTGGTTCTGTTGCCAAACTCAAACTCATTTCACGAACAAAAGAGGCTGAGAATGCTGCTGAAATTTCCGTAACTGCAGGAAAAATTGTAGGTCCCAAGCCCGCTGCTGCAAATTTGGGAACAATTGTTGAAGTTCGTGACCTTTTCTTTGTCACACCAGCACGATTAAAATTTATGAAAACTGATCGGGCTGAAACAAATGCTATTAGTGATATGATTAAACGAATTGCTATTGCATTTCCACATATCCGCTTTTCTCTTTCAGGACTAGACAGAACATCTATGGAACTGTCTGCGACAGAAAATAATACGCAAGGACAATTACAACGTATTACCCAAATTATGGGAAAAGAATTCGCCCCTAACAGCATTGCATTGGATGCTGAACGCGAATGCGTACGCTTAACGGGGTTTGCTTGTTTGCCATCTTTTAACCGAAATAACAGCCTTCATCAATTTGCTTATGTTAATGGGCGTCCTGTTCGTGATAAATTTCTATGGGGTGCAATCCGAGGCGCTTATGCTGATGTCATGACACGGGATCGTTATCCTGTCGCTATTCTTTTTATTGATCTTCCTCCTGCTGAAGTCGATGTTAATGTTCACCCTGCCAAAGCTGATGTACGATTCCGTGATCCAGGATTAATTCGTGGTTTAATCGTTGGAGCAATTCGTGAAGCATTGCAGCAATCTGGTATTCGCCCTACTTCAACCCGTTCTGAAGCAATGCTCGCTGCATTTCAAACACAAAAACCATTGACACAACAATCTTTGGGTAATTTTAAAAATGCTCACCAATTCTCTTCTTACAGTCCGCAATCTCATCATTTTGCCACCGCTTCAATGGTTCACAAACCGTTGGATAGTACCAACTCTTTTGGTTTGAAAGAAGATGCCACGCCTATTATGGAAGGCTTAAATACACCAAGTGGAGATGCATATATTCCAAGCACTACACCTTCATCAGAAGAGTTATCTTATCCTCTAGGTGCGGCCAGAGCACAAATTCATAAAAACTATATTATCGCCCAAACTCAAGATAGTTTGATCATTGTCGATCAGCATGCTGCGCACGAACGATTGGTTTATGAAGCACTCAAAAATGCACTTTATGCCAAACCACTTCCTTCACAATTGTTACTCATTCCTGAAATTGTAGAACTCTCTGAAGAAGACGCAACATGCCTTTTAACACACAAAGATGCTTTGCAAAAATTTGGATTGAGCATAGAACCATTTGGACCTGGTGCAATTCTTGTACGCGAGACGCCTTCCATGTTAGGAGAGATCAACGTGCAAGCCCTTATTAAAGATCTCGCCGATGAAGCTGCTGAGCATGATACAACAAATAATTTAAAAGAAATGCTTGATTATGTTGCAGCAACAATGGCTTGTCACGGCTCTATACGATCAGGGCGCCTTTTACGACCCGAAGAAATGAACACTCTGTTACGACAAATGGAAGCAACGCCCAATACAAGTACATGTAATCATGGACGCCCTACTTATATTGAACTTAAATTAACAGATATAGAACGGCTTTTTGGCAGAAAATAAACGTTTAACTCTTTTAGACCAGAAAAATATTTTTAAATTAATTCTGGACTGTATAATATATCTTATGGCATTTTTTTGAATAATAATGTCAAGTAAAAAGGAAATGTAGAAAATGTTTTCTAATGATGAACGCGAAGCAAAAGTTCGTTATTCTAATAACGGATATGACATTGTGGAATATGGAACCTATACCATTTGTGCCGTTAGCGGACAAAAAATCCCTATAGATGATTTAAAATATTGGAATCATCATCGCCAAGAAGCCTATGCTAGTTGTGAAATCTCCTATCATCGCGAACTTGAATGCAATCCATATCTCAAACAATTGTTAAAAACACAAGAAGAATAGCCCCTTAAAAGCTATAAATTTAACCTTTGCCTTTCGCACAAGAAAATTCACAGGAACGTTTTCTAAAGCGGGTTATAACCTCCTCAAGGAGCATATGACAGAAATCTTTTTGAACAAAATCGACATCCACATCAAAAACAATAAGATTTTTCAAATCTTTTCGCTCATGAATTGTCTGTATACGAATATAATCTTTAGCTGTTGTTGCTAACCATAAATTGTACATTTGAGCCTTTTGTACAAGGCTTATTAAATTTTTATCGGTAAAAAAATAGTGATCTGGATAGGTATAAGTTTGCACCACATGACCAGACAATTCTTTAATGGATTGAAAAAATTTGTCTGGATTACCAATACCCGCAAATGCTAAAAATGATTTGCCTGCAACCTCATCAGAGGCCCTTGCCTTAAGATGAGCACGATGCAAAGGCTTTCCAGTACGCGCAATAAGAAAAGAAACATTATCACACACATCTGAGTGACCAATCAATAAAACACTATCCATAAAAGAAAATTGCGTTTTTAATGGTACACGCAAAGGTCCTGCTGGAAAGACAGCTCCATTGCCAAAACCACGCATCGCATCAACAACAAGTAGCGTATAATCCATATAAAGGCGGCGGCTTTGAAAGCCATCATCCATTAGAATAAGATTACATCCCTCTTTTTTCAGCCGTTGTGCTGCTGCATAACGATTAGCCGATACAGCAACAAAAGCATGCTGTGCCAGTAAAAGAGCCTCATCTCCAACATCGCGCGCGGTGTCATATTTTTCATTTACAAGATGCACTCCTTTAACTGCTCCACCATAACCCCGTGATACAACACCAGGAATGAAACCAAGTTCTTTCGCCACTTTGGCAAAAGCAATAACAACCGGCGTTTTACCCGTACCACCGCATGTAAAATTCCCAATACATAAAACCGGAAGATCAATTACGGGAGGCTGTCTTGCCATAAAACGACATGAAAAATAGCCATACCCCCATGAAATTGGAGCTAATAAAAAACGTAAAAAGCTTTTATTTTTCCACCAAAAATGAGGGGCACTAATATGCATATCCACCCTGACGCTGATGTAAACCTGTTTGTATGACAAGGGGTTGTAAAAACGGGTCTAAAATCTTTAACGTGCGCTCAAGTGCTCCTGCCATATCTGTTGCAACCTCATGGGCCTTAGCAACCATTTCTTGTCGCAGTGTTTCATTGGTTAAAAGTTTATACACCTGAATCGCAAGCTGTTTTGTATCTTGAACCATATATGCTGCATCACGCATTAAAAATTGTTCAAACATCTCTTGAAAATTTGAAACATGAGGCCCCGTTAAAATAGCAGAGCCGAGTAATGCCAATTCTAATGGATTATGTCCTCCCTTTCCACATAACGACTTACCAACGAAAGAAACTTTGGATAAACGAAGAAAAAGTCCCATTTCTCCAATCGTATCGCCCCATAAAATGTCGGTATTCATATCTGGAAGAGTATTTCTGCTTCTCCGAATAAAACGTAAACTCTGATTGTCACATTTTTTGATAAGATCTTCTAAACGTTCAGGATGTCGAGGCACAATAATTGTTAATAAATCTGGCAAATAATTTTTAACAATCTTATGAACCTCAAAAGCAATCTCCTCTTCCCCTTCATGCGTTGAAACAGCGGCCCAAACTGGGCGATTGCCAATAGCATTACGATAACGTGCAAGCAATGCTTGATCTTCAACCAAAAAAACATCAGCCTTGAGATTACCAGAAAACGTTACAGATTTTACGCCAAGTGTATGATAATAAATAACATCTCTTTCGTTTTGACTAATCGCCAAATCAATATCCTTAAAAATATGTTTAGCAAGAATGTGCCGTTTTTTCCAAGCTTTAAAAGAACGTTCAGACATATGAGCATTAACCAAAATCTGTGGAATATCCATTTTAGCAAGTTCTTTAATACGAAGAGGCCAAATTTCCGATTCACAAATCAAAACGAGATCAGGCTTCCAACGACGAATAAAACGCCGCACAACAAAATCCAAATCCAAAGGAGCATATTGATGAATCAACCGATGACCAAAATGTTTTTTCACAAGAGAGGAAGAGGTCACCGTCCCTGTTGTCAATAAAACATTGATTTTTAATGATAAAATATGATTTATAAGAGGAACAAGCGCAAGTGTTTCTCCAACACTTGCTGCATGCAACCAAACTAACGAACCTTGCGGACGTCGAAGGGAGCTTTTACCTAAACGCTCTTTTTTGCGACACCACTCTTCTTTTCCACGGATAGCACGAAAAAACAAGTAAAAAGGGATAACAGGATATAAGAAAAAGCCAATCATCCGATAGGTTAAAAGAGCCGCATGTGCCTTTAATTCTACCATTTAAAATCACCTCATTAGCTGTTTTGAGATATCTATAGGCTTATTTCGTTAAGAAATTTATCAATACTATTGGTTGTATCCAGATTTTTTTTAATACCACTCGTATTTTGGATAAAGAATATTTCTCCCATGGGAAAATTGAAGGCACTAAAGAAAAAGAAATATAATTTTACCCCTATCTTTTTAAACTTTCCTATAAAAATAGCATAGATACAATAGAATAATAGAAATAGATCATTGACTATACAATGGCTCTGTTACAGCTTTCTCTACTATTTCATATGCAATATCCAAATTCATAGCCATATTTTTTCAGATTTAAAGGTATTTCAAATGTTAATAATACTGAATTTTTTTATGAACGTGATATACTAGACATTATTCCATTCCAATCACAATCACGTTATGCTCACACTGTTTTGTAAACTCCATATTTATTTTTGCACAACCAAGAAAAATAGAGGAACAACTTCCTCACTTTGAGAACAAAGAAAATACTCCTTATGAAAAAAAACGATAATAATAAATGAATTATAAGTTCCTTCGTGCCTTTGCAATTGTCATCTAAATTTATCTTATAAATAAAAGGGCATACCCCTTTGCTTTCACAACAAACACTTGCGCAAACCACCTGTCGCTAGTAAATGCTCCTTATTTTACCAAAGGTGCTTAAAAATATACCGTCTTTTTGAACTTTTTTACTCACTCTGACATAAAATTCAGAAACTTGATCACACTATATTCGCATAATGAGGCAATATATTGATGTATAATTATTTCCCATTGCGTAACTTGCCCTTGCATAGCATAAAACTTTCTCATGTTGAAGCAATCAAAACTTTTTGCTTACGCACAACTGGTGGATAGGAGGTATATAAAAAAATACTGAAAAAAGGAGTAAAAATGCCTCTTATGCTCTATCTCAAGCGCTAAAGTTTATCCTCATACCTTGGGCTAGCAACAGTGCATAATAATGTAAGCCTGCATTTTTATTAATATTTTAAGTGTAAAGATGATGATGCAATAATGGCTTGATCTTGCGCGAACACCATTATGAAATGAATTGGATATCTTGAGAAATATTTTCTTAAGAACGTCTATGAATTTATAACAACAATAGCATTTTGTTCTATGGCGTTCTATTCTTTAAAAGAACACGCTTATGAGAGAGCACGATAAACAAGCGTGAGGTAGCGGATATAATGACCAAATATTCAAGCTTTACTCTGCATCATCTGTTTCAGCATCAAGAAATTGATGCAAATCCACGATGTAATAACGTTGTAATGCATTATCGACACTGCTTTGTGCTTTTGCCTGCCATGCTTCTTGAGCGGATTGATAATTTGAAAAAATACCAACTACATCTAAATCATCAGGATTCTTAAATTGATTGCTCTTAAGATTTTTTAATTCACCGCCAAATACAAGATGTAAATATTGTTTTTTTTCGTTGTTTTCAGTCATATGTGTCTCCATATCCTCAGATAATTCTAGCACGCTTTTATGTGATTAAACTAACTTTGCTTGATGAACAATATCGATCATATCTTGACAGCAATTATTTTTACCAGCAATTAAAAGTCCATATTGATAAGGTTCAGTTCCGTAAGATAGTAAAGGGGCATCAAGCGATAAAAAGCACCCTCCACACTCCTGCAAAATAAGATCAGCCGCGGCAATATCCCATTCATGACAATTCGGACGAACTAATACGATATCGATCTCATCTTGAGCAACAAGAACAAGACGATAAGCAAGAGAAGGAAGATAATGGTAAAGACTGACGCGATTGCGAAAATCATCTGGTAATTTTTGTGCGAGCGATTTATCAAGCGAGATTTTATATTTTCGATGAACCTGAAAGGCTAAACGAGGAAGTTTTATCCCATTTAATGTTGCCCCTCCACCCGTGACCGCTGCATAAACATCTCCTTGAGCTGGACACTGTAAAACGCCCACAATAGGGCGCCCATGCTCAATAATGGCAACCGAAATACACCAATAAGGACTGCCAGAAAGAAAACCTCGTGTTCCATCAATAGGATCAACCACAAAGGAGCGTTCATAATCTCGTTGTTCTCGATTATCTTTTGTTTCTTCTGAAATCCACCCATAATTTGGACGCGCCCCAAGAAGCTTCTCTTTCAAAAAATGATCAACAGCAAAATCTGCCTCACTCACCGGTGAATTCCCCTCTTTCATCCAAACATCCAACGTGCCTCCAAAATACCGCATTGCTAAATCTCCTGCCTCGCGACAAACGTTACGCAAAAGATTTAAATCAGAAAAATGATGCGTGTTATGTTCCTGCAAGTGTCATCCCTTCAATTAATAATGTTGGAGCCGCTGTTCCATAACGCCGATCAATATCATTGGCAGGTGTTAAATGTGCTAACATATGAAGCAAATCAGAACCTAGCGTTACTTCACTCACCGGATAAGAAATTTCACCATTTTCAATCCAAAAACCCGAAGCACCCCGACTATATTGACCCGTAATGAAATCGATGCCATGGCCGAATAATTCTGTCACATAAAATCCACTTCGTAAATTTTTTATCATATCGCAAGGCGATATTAAACCCGGTTCAATAGCAAAATTTGTACTTGTCGGCTGCACTAATGACCCCGAACGCACACCACGCCCATTTGTTTTAAGCCCCAATTCACGTGCTGTAGATGACGAAAGAAACCAATTTTTTAAAATACCATTTTCAATAATATTGAGTGGTTGCCCCTCTACCCCTTCTCCATCAAAAGGATGAGAAGCATTTCCGCGTAATCGCAAAGGGTGATCGGTTACATTAACATCCGGCTTCATCACTGCCTTGCCTAAGAGATTCTGTAAAAGACTCGTTTTACGAACCACAGAAGCTCCATTGACCATCGATGCGATATGCCCTGCAATTGTGCGTGCCGTACGCGGATTAAAAATAACATCAATACCTCCTGTCGCCGCACGAACTGCCCCCAAACGTCGAACAGCACCAAGACCTGCATTCTTTCCTACAGTTTCTGCGGCCTCTAAATCAGAAAAATGTAAGGCTGTTGTATAATCATAATCCCGCTCCATCTGTGTCCCTTCACCCGCAAGAGCGCTGCAAGAACGCGAAAAGCAACTGGAGCGATAGGCTCCACAAAAACCATCGCTGGTCACAAGAATAAACCCACTACGGCCATAAGCTGTTGCAGCGCCACCAGAATTGCTTATGCCTTTAACATCAAGAGCTGCTGCTTCTATTTTTAAAGCATCTTCTGTTAAAAAATGGCTGCTTGGTACAAAATCATCAAAAAGATCAAGATCTTTAGGATGTTTAACCAAACACTCTTTATCTGCCAAACCTTCAAATAAACTATCGGGAGAAGCTTTAGCCATTGCAACAGCACGTTCTGCGAGTTCTTGTGGATAAGACGCTAAATTAGCAGAAACACTTGCCACTTTCTTTCCAACAAAAACCCTTAGAGTAAAATCATTGCTCTCGGCTGCTTCTGTCGATTCGACTTTTCCAAAACGAACAGATACGCTGGTGGAATGTGTATGAACAATAACCGCATCAGCAGCATCCGCCCCAGAACGCCTTGCCGCTTCAACCAACGAAACCGCTTTCTCAATCTGGTTCTTGTCAGTCATTATAGACTCCCTAAAATATTTTATTATTTATATTGATAAGCACTCTGAAAAATTTATACAAATCAGAATATAACTCTTATCTGTTTATTCATAGGATTACGTATATCTCATGCATTCTTTTTCTTTTAATGCACCAAGTTACTTCCCTTTTAGCTTCTTTATGAAAAGACGCAATATGTCGTAAAATCTCTTTAGTTTCAAGATTTCTCATGAGCTCTTATCATTTTAAAAGCCAAATCAGCCCTGCAATCAGATCAATAGAAGGCTTAGCGATAACACTTGGATTTAAGCAAAAATCCTCAAAAATTCAAAAAGCATAAAACGACCTAAACCACACACCTTTTGTCCTCTGGAGTGTCAAATAACGTCCCTCATTCCTATAGCATTCTTTAATTCTCAAGCAAAAACCAAGAAAACGACTTCTCTTTTTGAACACTTCTTACTTCTACAAGCTCTCTCATAAGAGAAAAGCAATCGTGTCAATGAAATAAAACATCAACAGCGTAGAAAATATTTCCTTTCATTTAATGATTTCAACAAAATGAATTATCATAACCTTCTTTATCTCCATAATCAGTAATGTCATAGAAAACGCCTTTTTTATAATTGTAAAAATAAGTTATAATCGTAACATTTTTTCTCAGGTTTAGTGCGTCTAGTAGAAAGCCATTCATCTTTTCTTCTTCATCATCCTTGATTGTTTACTTTGTTATTGAGCCAAGCATAATTTGACGAAATTCTTTTTTCCTTGAAACAAAAATCTCTAGACACGGGATAGATTTTGATTTAGTATTCTCCTTCTCATCCCTCCATTAAAAAATGAAGAAGCGTGATATTGTCAGAAAGTGATAATCAATAAAAGTTTTGTACGAAACTCAACATTGTATCTATGCCTTAATTAAGTTTGCAATAAGCACATTCGCTCAATTAGTTTTGGCAAATTTATCGCTTATAATTGTCTTAACAGATATAAAAAATTTGTCGAAGCGGGGATATCTATTAATATTTTAAAAATTCAGTTTTTAAAACATTTGAACCAAACATATAGATACATGATTTATTTTTACGGGAATAAAGTGTATGCTTATTTTATCTTCTAGAATCTTTTAGAGCTATACTCTCTAGAAAAGTGATCAAAAAAATGCTCTTATAGTTTTTCAATCAAATATTTGATTTACAAAAATAATTTACTGTTTTGTTATTTGCATAAAAGAGCTGAATGTCATAAAATTCTTTCCATTAAAAATCTATCCATAAAGCACCTTATAAGTTTTTATATAAAAATAAAATTCAATAAATTTATAAGATCCTTAGAAAAAAATTAAGCTCGTAAGATGATTTGGTACAATTTCAATGACTAACTAAAAATATTCCGTAGTTCATCGACTTGTCATATATTCACAACTGATTTTTTCTAATATGAGTTTAGTTTCTGCAGCTTTTTAAAAGATCAACTTCTTTATGAATACACATCAGATAGTTTTATTTCCAATAAGAGCACGTCTGCTCATTTCAATCATTGCATCGCGAAGATGTAATTTAATTTTCGATCCAATAATTATTCCAAAGAAAGGAGAAAGTAAACCAGACATCGTTACAGTATGACGAATTTTATTATTTGAAGAAGCAGATTCTTTTGAACAAATATATTCATGATCAAAACGCATACGTGTAAAAGGAAGTTTGGCATAATCAGAAAAACAAACGTTTTTTATCACTTTATCAAGCATAAAAGTTACTTTCGGTCCTTTTTTAGGTTTCATGCGCCCTACAGTGCCTTCTTTGAAAGCACCAGAAAGTTCTACCCACTCAAGTTCATGATCCCAGCAAGGCCATGTTGCTACGTCTTCCCACATAGACCAAATCTGCTCTGCACTTGCTTCTGTACTAATTTCTTCGCTGTGTGTCCATTTAAACATGATAATCTCCCCTTTTTACAAAATCACTTATCTTTAGTGACAAGAAGTAATATATCAATTACCCTTAAAGCTGCACAACGATAAGATATTTAATATTCTCAAGTGTATTTAATAGGTAATGATTAAATCAACAAGCGATATTACAAAATAAACACATAAATAAATTTTCACTGTAAATGAATATTATTGTCTACCTTAAATAAAAATATCTGTTTTTTAATTTCATACAATAACAAAGATAGAATTTACACACCATTTAAGATATAAATGTAGACTACATAAATTAAAGTTGTCCACTGTTGATAAAATGTTTATGATTAATGTTCTACCGAAAGAAATGAGACAAAAGGGTATCATAACTGTTGTCGTGAAATATATATCCTATTCGAGAAGAAACATTCAGCGGTAGTAAAGCTCATAATATACGAAAGCTTTGGCAATCTGTTTCGCTTTTAATGTCGCTGAAATTAACAAATCAGCACATAACTTACAAAAATTAGCAGCAACACATATTGCCCATTCGGGTGTAATAGTATCTACCTCAAAGCAATTTTTGACTGAATAGAAGATTAGAGAACCTCTCTCTCTATTATAATGTAAAAGATTTACTCTTGGAGTTATAAAAAAGCTTCAAAAAATAGAGGAATTGGGACAAAAAGCATAATAAAATTAAAATGCATCAATTTTTTTTAACATGAGAATCTTTTATTGATTTTCTTCTTAACCTTTAAAGAAACCATATAAAATAAAGGAAACTGTAAAGAAGCGTTTTTTCCTCCTACCGGATAAAAAAGAGCTTTCTCAAGATGTCAGCGATCGTAATTTATAAAGGCGTATTGCTGTCTCACCATAAAAACGCTCA
Organism: Bartonella kosoyi; assembly: GCF_003606325.2. Classification (NCBI taxonomy): domain Bacteria; kingdom Pseudomonadati; phylum Pseudomonadota; class Alphaproteobacteria; order Hyphomicrobiales; family Bartonellaceae; genus Bartonella; species Bartonella kosoyi. The sequence continues at coordinate 663,568 of NZ_CP031843.2, read as the reverse complement.
TCATCGAGATAAAACACGTCAGGTAAATGAATGATTGTATCTTTCTTTTCTTCAAGTACGAAGAGTGTATCCGCTTTTGCCCACCCCCCTCGTAAAGCTTCTACAAAAGCACGTTCACCTAAACAACGGCTATAGGGAGGATCAGCACAGATAACATCAAATGGAAGCATTGTTCCAATATTGCCAAGTTTGGTTGCATCACGACGCAAAATCCTCCCAATAGACTGTAATTCAAAGGCTTCGATATTTTTTTGAAGCAATCCACGCCCCTCAACCGAGTTTTCAACAAAAACAGCCGCCTTTGCGCCACGTGAAAGTGCTTCGATGCCTAAAGCACCAGTACCAGCAAACAGATCAAGGATGCGTTTATTGGTCCAAAACTGTTCTTCACGGCTAGAAAGAATATTAAAAAGGCTTTCACGCGTACGATCACTCGTCGGACGAATCGACTGATCAATAGGAGAAAACAAAACACGCCCAGCAAATTTACCGCCGATGATCCGCACGTGGACCTCCAAATCGCTTCGAAGTTTTTGCACCATCACGATGTGGTTTAGATTTTTTCATAGCACCACTAAACGATTTTATCTTGTCCTTTCTCTCAAAAGAACGCTCATCACGACCCCCTTTTATCATTGTCTCTTTATCCTTTAAAAAGCGATCTTTCTTACCAAAGGTATGCGTCTCTTCATAAGGTGCTTTGCCACGTTTTTGAACAAAACTTCCCTTCTTCCCTTTCTGAAAGTGATTGTCTTGTCGTTTTTCCTTGCTCCCATAAAAGGATTTTTTATCAGCCGTATCGCCCTTATGATCATGCGATTTCTCCTCATTATAGGAAAGCTTCCTCCTCGCACTCTGCGGACGTGCACCAGGAGCCATCCAAACATTCGCACGACGAGAACGTGGTAGAAAACGCTCTGCTTTTCCTTCTTCACTTTTCCCCTTATTCACATTCTCATGAGACTTTGCTCTTAATCGTGCGCGATCATGCTCAACAGCCCCATCTTTCGCTCTACGCCGTATTGCCGTTTCGCTTGAGAAAACCCAACCATCATTTGCAACAGATACATCCTTCTGGCTTTTCTTTTCCGCAATAACTGGAGAATTTGAAAAGGGTTTCAAAATAGGAGCATCAAAATCTGCATTGACTTGCATAATCAAACGCTCTCCCAACTGATCTCGTAACATCCGACCTTTTAATTCTTGCACGGCTCCTTCTTTTAAATCAGAGAGATGAAATGGACCATAAGATACACGTATTAAACGATTAACCGATAATCCCAATGCCCCTAAAACATTCTTTATTTCACGATTTTTTCCTTCTCGCAAAGCAACAGAAAGCCATATGTTAGATCCTTGTTCGCGTTCAATTGAGGCTTCAATCGAACCATAAAAAATACCATTAATCGCAATACCATTTTTAAGGTTATCCAGTGCACTCTGCTTTACTCTTCCATGAGCACGAACACGATATTTGCGAACCCACCCCGTTACAGGAAGCTCTAATACGCGCGCTAAGCCACCATCATTGGTTAAGAGCAAAAGCCCCTCCGTGTTAATGTCAAGCCTTCCAACGGAAAGAACGCGCGGCATTCCTTTTGGCAAATGACTAAATACCGTAGGTCTACCTTCAGGATCACGGTTCGTGGTGACAAGCCCTGCTGGCTTGTGGTAAAGCCATAAACGCGTTCGTTCTATAGGAGGTAAAGGTTTACCATCAACTTTAATAACATCAGAGCGGCTCACATTAAAAGCAGGCGTTTTAACAACTGTACCATTCACGGAAACACGACCTGCAACAATCATCATTTCCGCATCTCGACGTGAGGCAACACCAGCACGCGCTAACCTTTTAGCAATCCGTTCACTCTCATTATTTTCATTCATTTGCGTTTCAAACCAATCTTTGTCAGTATGTTCAGAAAATTATTCACATGCACCATACTGCTTATCCTGAAAGAGGACGTAGCATAATCATTTCTTATTTTCTATCCTTTAAAGACAGTAATGTATTTATTGATTTGCAAGTTTGTTTTAAACACTTTAAAAATAGAGATATTCCTTCCATTATAAAAGCGTATAAATTATTCATTCCATAACATTACTTATCCAAAAATCTTTAAATTCTCTATGCCTTTGTTAGAAAGAATATTATGACTTTGACGCCCATGGAAATAGCCCTTTTAGAAGCACAATGGGCTGCACAAAAAGATGAGGTACCTGTAGGTGCTGTCATTACACGCGGAAAAGCTATCATTGCACGCGCTGGTAACTTGATAAAATCTGCATATGATCCTACAGGACATGCAGAAGTACGCGTAATTCGTATGGCTTGTGAAACATTACAAAGTGAAAGGCTTCCGGATTGTGATCTTTATGTGACACTTGAGCCTTGTGCCATGTGTGCTGCTGCCATTTCATTTGCACGCATACGACGTCTCTATTATGCAACAAATGATCCTAAAGGAGGAGCTATAGAAAATGGCCCACGTTTTTATCAGCAACCAACCTGTCATCACAAACCTGAAATTTATTCTGGTTTTAAAGAAAAAGAAGCTGCTCAATTACTGAAAGATTTTTTTATCCAAAAGCGATGCTAAAAACAATTCTTTATCCATAATTTTCACTCTTTAGAAACTATCCTATTCCTTTAAAAAGAGTATTAACCCTTTAAATAGCGAAAGTTATTTCAAAGATTTTTCCCTCTAACACTCTTTTAAAACTGCATATTGTTTCTATTAGATTGATTCATTCATTTATGAAGAATAATTCATTGTTTTATCTATAAAATATAAAGTTCAAACTATCGTAGAATACGCTCATTTCAAATCTGTTTATGGTGAATCAATAAAAACCTCTTTCTTGCACATCACAAAGTGTGAGTACCATCTGGATAAAAAACAATTTAGAAAAGACTAAAAATATCCCTTATAAAGATATTCAAACGCAAAGGCTATCGCAACATTAAAGGCTTGTAAATACAATGATGATACCAACCTGTTCTCTTCATAAAGCATATAGATGGCAAAGCACAATGGATTTTACGTTATCTTCTCTAAATGAGCGACACTGTGAAATGAGTCTGAAAACCTTGATAGATCTTTCTTGTGAGGGAAATACAGCACCACTTTTTGATGCTATTGCCATATTGCTATTTCATGAAAATCCCCCCTTGCCACAAAGGGAAAACTCTGAATGGAGGAGAACTTGATATTATAAGTAATAGGAAGAACACCTCACATACTTTAATTCTTTAATATTTTTTCTTTTCTCTAGCGACCAATAGGAGCAGTCTTTGCCGGTTGGCGATAACTTAAAGGCGGTTCCGTGAGATAGCGACGATATTTTGGACTTCCAACTTGTGCTCTTTGACGACGTAAATATTCTTGTCGTTGTTTTGCATTTAACTGTGAAGGATTTTCTGAACTAACGCCATTAACTGAGGACCCTTTGTGAGGAAAAGGAGCATTTCCTTGATGCTGTTTTGATGCTACTCCTTTATTGATAGATCTATCCTGTTGTGGCAGCGGCAAAAATCGGCGTGCGCTAGCACTTGGTATCACAAGTTCTGGGCGAGGCTTTATAACGATCTGACTGCTGTTATTTACTGGTGTTAATGAAGCAATATTAGCAACATCTTCAAAAAACTGTATCGAAACCGGTTTATTTGTCCCATAGGTAGGAGCAGATAAACTACATCCCGTTAAAACAAAGCATATACCTAAAATTCCTGTTGGAAATATTTTTACTTCACGTTTTCTCACTGCTTATTCCATTTCCCAAGCATACGGCTGATCAATATTCCCGCTATTTATGAGAGAACAGTCCATACACAAATTTCCCCCCTGCAGATAAAATAACGGAATTTACCTCGTACCACAAAAAACGATATTCATCAATATCAGAAATCTACTTGCATTTCTTTCCTTTGATGTAAAATTTTAAATCTTGCCAAGAATTTTTAATTCTCGCAAAGCAGCTGCATCACGAGCAGAGACATCCGGATAAGCTGGATCACTCCCAACATCTTGTGTATAACGCCATGATCTAGCACATTTTTTCCCCAACGCCTTCTCTGGATATACACCAACACCTTCAACATCATTCAAAGTAAAAGCATCGGAAGGCATTGTATCCTGCGTCATTGTAAGAGCACTGGTGATACAGATTTCCGCCATATCTACATTTTCTAATGCTTCTCGTAAAACTGGATTGGAAATAAAAACGATAGGAGCTGCTTCTAACGAAGATCCAATACGCTTATCAGCCCGTTCAAGCTCTAAAGCACCTGTCACAACTTTACGGACCTGCCGAATTTTTTTCCAACGCTCAGCCAAAGATTGGTTTTGCCATTCTTCTGGTACAGAGCGAAATTGTTCTAAATGAACCGATTGGCTTTCTGGATAACGCTCTAACCAAGCTTCTTCCATCGTAAAAGGCAACATCGGAGCAAGCCATATCACCATTCGTTCAAAAATCTCACGAACAACCTGCAAAGAAGCTTTACGTTTTTGTGATGAAGGCGCATCGCAATAAAGAGAATCCTTACGGATATCAAAATAAAATGCCGATAACTCAATGATTGAAAAATCTAATAATGCACGCATAATTTTTTTAAAATCAAATTCATCGTAAGCGTGATTAATCAATTGATCAAGTTCAAAAAGCCGATGTAATATAAATTTTTCAAGATCTGGCAGGGCGCTATAAGATATTTCTTCTCCTTCATCATACGCTAAAGTTCCAAGCATCCAACGAATTGCATTGCGTAGTTTACGATATGAATCCACATTTGTTTGAAGGATTTTTTTACCTAAACGCTGATCTTCCCAATAATCAGTTGTCATGACCCAGAGACGAAAAATATCAGCACCAGATGTTTTAATAATCTCCTGCGGAACAACCGTATTGCCTAAAGACTTAGACATTTTCTTACCATTCTCATCCAAAGTAAAACCATGTGTGATCACTGTCTTATAGGGAGAACAAGCACGCGTACCGCAGCTTTCCAAAAGAGAAGATTGGAACCATCCACGATGTTGATCTGAGCCTTCAAAATAAACATCTGCAGGCCACTTTAAATCAGCCCGATCTTCTAATACAAAACTATGGCTTGCTCCAGAATCAAACCAAACATCCAGAATATCATAAACCTGCATCCAAGACTCATGGGCACGCTCACCTAAAAAACGCTCACGCGCTCCTTCAGCAAACCATGCATCTGCCCCTTCTACTTCAAAAGCTCGTAAAATACGCTCGTTCACGCCTTCATCTTTTAAAACAACACCATCCTCATTGGCAAAAATACAAATAGGAACACCCCAAGAACGTTGACGAGAAAGAACCCAATCAGGACGATCCTCTATCATAGAAGCTAGGCGGTTTTGTCCAGAAGATGGCACAAAACGCGTTTTTGAAATAGCTTCCAAAGCCCGACTGCGTAAAGTTGAACCATCCCCAAAATCTTTATCCATTGAAATAAACCATTGCGGTGTATTGCGAAAAATAACTGGTTTTTTCGAACGCCAACTATGGGGATAGGAATGCTTTAAACGCCCGCGTGCAAACAATCGATTTGCTTTAATTAAAGCATTAATGACCTCTTTATTGGCATCACCCATTTTTCCATTATCGTCAATAACACGTGCCGGCCCCCCTTCACGATCCGGTCCCAAACCTGGAACATCTTTTGTATAGAAACCCGCATCATCAACAGGAAACGGTATTGATGAATCAATCCCCATTTGCTCTAATAAAAGCTTATAATCATTCCAAATTTCAAAGTCCTCACGCCCATGGCTTGGTGCTGTATGCACAAAACCTGTCCCCGCACTCTCTGTCACATGGGCGCCCTCAAGTAGCGCAATCTTATAATTATACGCTCCAGCCAAACCTTTCAATGGATGAGAAAGAATAAGAGCTTTCAATTCGTCAGCAGAAACAGTACGTAAACGTTTCAAAACAAGTTTGGCTTTTTCTGCACAACTCATCGCTAAAGCATCTGCAAAAAGAAGCCTTTCTCCCACTTGAGGACCAAAATCATTTTCAGCACTTTCAACTTCGTAAAAACCATAAGAAATCTGCGAAGAATAACTCACTGCACGATTGCCTGGAATTGTCCATGGTGTTGTTGTCCAAATGACGACATAAGCACCATATAAATCATCAGAACTTGCTTCAAAAATAGGAAACTTAACCCAAATCACCTCTGATTCATGATCATGATATTCAATCTCTGCCTCTGCCAAAGCTGTACGCTCCACAACAGACCACATCACCGGCTTAGAACCACGATAAATCTGATCTGACATCGCAAATTTTATCAATTCGCTCGCAATGCGTGCTTCTGCTTGAAAAGCCATTGTGGTGTAAGGTGCCTTAAAATCTCCCACGACACCAAGACGTTTAAATTCTTCACTTTGAACGGTTACCCAATGTTGTGCAAATTCACGGCATTCCTGACGAAACTCGTTAAGAGGGACTTCGTCTTTGTTTTTTCCTTGTGCGCGATATTTTTCTTCAATTTTCCATTCAATTGGAAGCCCATGGCAATCCCAACCAGGAACATAATTTGCATTAAACCCCCGCATTTGAAATGAACGGACAACCACATCCTTTAGAACTTTATTTAAAGCATGCCCGATATGAATATGGCCATTTGCATAAGGTGGGCCGTCATGAAGAATATAAAATGGACGATCTTTTGCTTGTTGGCGCAATTGCGCATAAAGCCCTATATTTTCCCACCGCGCCATTAACTCAAGCTCTTTTTGCGGAAGCCCTGCACGCATAGGAAAATTTGTCTGTGGGAGATAAAGAGTTTTTGAATAATCTATTGTTTCATTTTTCACAGTCATTGTGAAATATTCCTGTCCACTTTTACGATTTCATTTTTGCATAACTTCCCTGAATCCTGCAACTCTGGTTTTTATCTATAGGGAAAGCCGAGCTTATCATTCGTATTAAGCAGCGATCAAGAAAATATATCATCACACTCTATGGGCTTTATCATGAAATTCACAAGAAAAGAAACCAAAAAATGATCTTAAAAAAAATAAAGGCTCCACCGATAGTGGAGCCTCTTAAAAATTTAGTTAAAAAAAAGATTAGAATTTATAAGCTACACCAACACGGAAATCATTGGTTTTGTAGTTAACTTCAAGTTTTTCCTTCACAAATTTCTTTTTACCAAAATCGGAATAACGATATTCTGCACGTACAATTACATTATCGAGCACCGAGAAATCAACACCACCACCAAGAGTGTAACCAATCATAGTTTTTGTTTCATCAGTTAAGTTCTTAGAAGAAACAACTGTTCCCTCCTCATCCTTAACGGATATTGATATAGTGTCTTGAAACTGCCCATAAGCAATACCACCCGCAAGATAAGGCATAAAGCGATCAGCAGCAAAACCGATACGCACCCGCGTAGCACCACCCCAATTTTGCTTAAAAGTATGATCTAAAGTCTCAACTTCATCTCCTTGTTCAAGACCAAGTTCAGAAGCCATCCTTCTCATTTGTTCTATACCATATACACTGGATTCATTCTTATCCGCCGCTTGTGTACTTTGTGCACCGTGAGAACGAGAAGCATGTGGATGAACACCATGTGAACTGTGTGGGTTAGCACCAGAGGCATGCCCACCTGGGTGAGACGCACCATGCGGATTAGATTGTCCACTACCATGAGCACTGTAATGCCCCCCGTGCTGTGCTCCACTTATTCCGTTGGAGGCTTTTGTTCCGTTGGAGGCTTTTGTCACTGACCCAGAGGATGATCCTGATCTCGCGAGTACGAGTGGTCCCGCTGGCACTGTTCTTTCCTCTGCTGATGGTTGTGCCGATGAGGCAGAGGATGCTGCTTTTTCTGCAACCACCTTTACAGACGCCACCGCCGCTGCTGGCTGTGTTGCAGGTACGGCAGATTCTACTGACACTTGTTTTGCAACTACTGATCCTGATTCACTTGCCCCTGCTCCTGATGATTGCTTTCCTGTATCTGATTTCGCCGATGAGGGTATTGTCCGCTCTAGTGAGTTTGCTTCTGTGGTAGAGGACACTGATTTAGGTGCAGGCAGCTTTAATACATTTGTTGTTGATTGATCTGATCGCCCTTGTAATTGTCGAACTAAACTTACTGATCTAACTTGTGCTTGATTGGATTGTGTTGCTGCACCTCCTGCCGGTGTAGCTCCTGCACCTGCCGCTGATAGAGCTTGTACACCTGATGTTGGTGTAGAATTAACATTACCAGAATTGCCAGTTGTAGCTAACTGATTTGATTGTCCAGCTCCTGCATTTGACTGTGAAACTGGACTTACTTGTCCAGTTTGTGCTGGTGCAGGTCCTGATGCTGCAGATCCTGAATCTGGTACTTTTGGTACAGCTTGTTCTGAAGTGGCTCTTTGTGTTACTGCTGATATTCCTGCTTGTGAGTTTGGAAGGGGCGTTTCTGCTGATCTGCGGGACCTTCCTACTGCATTTTCTACTGTAATGTTATCAGCTGCACCTATAGTAATGGTCTTTGTGTGTTTTTTTCCAGACAACATTAAATCTGTATCGATACCAAAAATAAAGCTGTCACCGAGATCAATATTAGACCCTGCATAAAAACCACCCGCAAAACCTGAAAGTTTAGGAGAGAATTCTTTATCCAATGGGAAACTCTTTTCTTGACCAACAAGAGCCAAATCAGCCTTGCTCGAAAAGCCCCCAGCCTGGACACCTAAATAAAGACCCGTCCATGAAAAAGTAGGCGCAACAATGGCAGAAGAAGAAGTCGATGATGCTGGCTGATGAGGAATCAGTACATCAGCAGCGAGTGCTGTAGACGCTGAAATTAAAGAAAAAATAGACGCTGTTATTAAACGTTTCGTGTTCATAAAATCTCTCCAAATATCCAAAATGAAGTGTATATAGAGCATCTTTTTTGAAAGATCTGTAGCAAAAATGACACACTCACAAAAAAATAAAGAAATTTTGAAAATAAGGCTTCTTAACTCTTTAATTTTTTAGACAATGAGAATTTATCAACTCAATCATACTAAAATTATGTGTCTTAAAGTTGGATTCATTTTCATTAAATTTTTGCGCAACTGTTAATGATAAAATTTTTTATAAATTTCTTTTATTGAAATCTAGATAACGATATTCTGCGCACAACAGAATATCGTCTGTTATTGCAAAATCAATGCCAGCGAAAGCCACGAAACCAATCATTGCCTTTTTTCAAGCCAAGCATCCTCAAAGTTCCATTAAATCAAACATTCGCAAAAAAAATTTTTAGATTCTTTGCATAAATATTTTCATCGTACCACGTTACTTTGACCTATAAGGGCAATTTTTTATTTTGTATGTTTAATAAAAAAACTAATATTGTAGGATTTTCTCATTTGAAACCTGTTCCATGTTGAAGCAATCAAAACCATGCTTTTGTATGCCACAAATAGGATGAGCGTGTGAATAAAACATTAAAGAAAGGATTAAACGCTTCTTATGAACGCTCTTCAAGATATCTGTCCACAACATTGCTGGCTAACAAAGTGTGTAATATTGTCAGTTCACTCTTGTTTTATTAAGCGTAAAGGTAATAGTGCTTAAGAGATTTTATATTATTTCATAGGAAATTTGCCTCTACACCATTCACAAACACAGCCCCGAAATGGGAAAAAACATTGAGAAATGTATCGTAAAACAAGCGTCTGAATATAAAATAACAAGTATATTCTGTTTTGTATGAGGAGTGTAATCCCATTAAAAAATGCATAAACAAAAAAACAAGACAATGCGTCATGTTTATTATTTAAAGGACATTGTTCTAAATGCTTTTAAAAGCTGCAAAGCCGAATTAAAATGAGATAGTAAGGTTGGAAAATAATTTCTATTTTTATAACTTTATATTCTTCTCCAATGAGAGACTGTATTTCCCTTTCAGAGATTAATCCAACAGATATACGTAATACGATTGCTCTCACTTGGCCTATAAAAGAAAAATAAAGTTGATCATTGTATGATCTTTTCTTAATTTCTGAGGTTAACTGAATGCTTTTTTCTTGTTCGTAGAAAAACAATAGCGCTATAAGATTTTATAGTCATTATAAAACAGATTATAATATCTATTTGCCTTCTATAATATAAAAATTTTTCCTCTAAATTCTTATAATACAAAATACGATAATGAAATAAAAGACATTAAGAGAGAAAATAGAAAGCTAATAAACTAAAAGCCTCGTTAAACGAGGCCTTTATACTTTTTTTGCTTATAATCTCATTTTTATGAAATTAGAATTTGTATGCGACACCTACACGGAAATCATTGGTTTTGAAATTATATTCTTTTTCTTTTGCAAAAAATTTCTTTTTACCATAATCTGAATAACGGTATTCTGCACGCAATAGAACATTATCAGTCATTGCAAAATCAATACCGCCACCAATAGTGAAACCAACCATCGTTGCTGTTTCATCAGATGAGCTTGCAGAAAAAGTTTTATCAGCTACCTTCACTTGTCCATGAGCAGCTTCTAGCTGTGTATAGGCAACACCCCCAGCAACATAAGGCATAATGCGGTCAGCAGCAGCAAAACCAACACGTACGCGCGTAGCTCCAGCCCATTTCTGTTTAAAACCAACACCTTCTGATACGTCCACAACCTCTGAGTCACTTGCATTTTTAGCACTTAGTTTCTTTGTTTGAGTAGTTTCACTACCAGTTTGAGTAGTTTCACTACCAGTTGGAGGAGTTTTAGTTTTAGTGGCTAACCGTACATCTTTTTTGCCAGACCAGATCACATCTGTTTCAACACCCAAAATAATACCGTTGCCAAGATCAAAGTTGGATCCTGCATAAAAACCACCAATCAAACCTGAAAGTTTAGGTGACAAGTCTTTAAAAACTGAAGTATCTTTATCCTTATCTTTTAGGTCAATTTTACTTGAAAAACCACCAATCTGACCTCCAATATAAAAACCTGTCCAAGAAAAGCTAGGGGCAGTGATAACTGGTGCCACTTCATGAGGGATGATAACATCAGCAGCTTGTGCCGCAGAAGCTGCTGCCATAGCGATCACAGAAGTTGTTACTAAAGATTTTATATTCATAAATTTTGCTCCTAATTTATTTATGAACACAGTGCTACAAGATTACACAGAGAAAAGCTGTAGTAAAAATGATACAGTCACAGAAAATGGAGGGCACATCCCAGACGAAATCGCTTCATAGCTTAGTTTTGTACGACAAACTACAAACTGTATATATAAATAAATTATTGATTTTAAAGGTAATTATTTTTATTGTTTATAAAAAAATTTTAAATAAAATCTGAATAATGCTTTTCCACATCCACTATAAAATATATAATGTGTGATAATATAGCAACAGAAAATAATAGAGGCTCTATCAAGGATAGAGCCTCTTTGTTATTTAACTTACCATCTGTTAAAATTTGTAAGCAACACCAACACGGAAATCATTGGTTTTGTAGGAAGTCTCATATTTATCATTTGAGAATTTCTTTTTACCAAAATCTGAGTAACGATATTCCGCACGGACAATAATATTATTGGTCATTGCTAAATCAACGCCCGCACCAAGGGTGTAACCAACAAGAGTCTTTGTTTCATCAGACAGAATACCAGAAGCGATGGCTTTGTCTGAATCTTTCTCTGTTATTGAAATCGATGCTGTATCTTGAAGCTGTGTATAAGCGATACCACCAGCAACATAAGGCATAATGCGTTCAGCAGCAAAACCAATACGTACACGTGTTGCACCAGCCCACTTTTCTTTAAAAGTAAAACTGTGTGTTCGTTTAGAACTGGGCTTAAGTGCATCTTTATCAATATTAATTGAAGCGTCTTTTAAGAGCTTGTTAATATAATTGATGTGTTCTGGGGCAATGACATATGTTTTTCCTGTCTTTGTGTCATCTTTATTAGACCACATAATATCTGTATCGACACCTAAAATAAGGCCATTGCCGAGATCAATATTGGAACCTGCGTAAAGACCACCCATGAAACCAGATAGTTTTGGCAAATAATCATCACTTACTGGAATCTTTTGTCCTTTAGCGAGAATATCCATCTTCGTTTTACCCGAAAAACCACCAATCTGCCCACCAAAGTAGAAACCTGTCCAAGAAAAAGTTGGGGCAACAATAACGGGAGCAACAGGTGTTGGACTCGGGGGAACAATAACATCTGCTGCTTGCGCCGCTGAAACTGAAACAAAAGCGAAAGCAGAAGCTGTTATTAACCATTTCATATTCATATTTTCTCTCCATAGCTGAAATATTTACTTGAACACGTCATGTCATATAGAGCCGCAACTTCAGATATCTGTAGCAAAAATGATACACTCATAAAAAAAACAAAAATCCAATCAAAGCACCCTTCATTGCTTGATCTGTAGTCAATGAGAACTAAACAATGCTCATGCATAAATGAGTTCCTCTCCTCACATTTTCTCTTCATTTATGAATTTTGCAAAAAAACCGCGACATTCCCCTGTATAAAGCATTTGCTATTGGCTATGGCAAAGATGGCATATTAATTATAATGCAAAAATTATCTTTTCGTCTGTAATATTAAAGATGCTCTCATCCTAAATCATTTTATTTAAAGTAACCAAAATCATCCGCCTACCCTTTACAAACAAGAAAATGAATGAAACCGTTTAAGAAAAGACTAAAATGCCTCTTATGAAATCTCTCAATATCAAGGATAGCGAGAACTATTACAATACTGAAAACAAGCCAAATGCAACCGTTCCATTTAAATTCATAAAAATAATGTTTTTAGCTTCATCTTTTGTAAGACCAAATGCGTACATAGCTCTTTAGATTATTTTTTACTGTAAAGGATGTGTATCGCACATAAAAAAGTTTCGAAGGCTTCATGGATTGCAACAAAATTACATTCAACTTACCTGCTTTTTGTTTTTACTTTAGGCACTTATTGTTTTTGAAAGATTGACCATTTTTTACCTCAACCTCATAGAAAGTCTTTTTCAAAGCTTCAGCCTTCTTTGTAAGTGCTCTTGCTCTATTTCATACTCTTTTATAAAATAAATTAAAAAAACAACGCATGACAAACAACTGGTATGATAAACATCGAAACTTATCTAAAAACTCTCCCTAAAGCTGAAAAAATGAGAAATCTTTCTTAAAATTTTCAGACAAAATCTTGCTTTTAAAATCATGAGTTTGGCAGAGAATATATTTCATTTTAACGCATAGATAAATAAAGAATATTTTATTTATAATCGAAACATACCCCAAAAAAAAATCGAAAGTCTAATATTTTTATACTTGACCACACACCTCCTCCTCGATTTTGAGGAAGTGGTCCTCATCAGATCCTGTATGCAAACAGCCCAAATTCTTCTTGAGCGGGTTTGTCTTTATTTCCCGCTCATGTGATTTCCTTAACTGAAGTTTTTTTTAGACCAAGCCCTATCCTTGATCCCCCACGTATTCTAAAAACACTTAAATAAGGGAGATCTCTATGGCTTATATAACCAAACCTCAAATGAGGGAATTTGCCACAGACATAATACAGTAATCCAAAATCTACACGTTATATAAGTTTATAACGAGGAACCGTCATTATACAGTATATTCTTTCATCGAAATCTCCTTTCCCTTATCTTTTCCGAACAGTACCATTCATAACCCGGCACATAATTTAATACCCTTCGCAAACAAATAGCGCCCCCCTGTTTTCAAGTGATAAAAAATATCCCCTTCTTCAATTCCCGATCATACCTCAGAACTCTTGATGTTGTTTTCTTACTTTTTAAAAACTCATTGGACTTCGTGCAAATAAGCCTGGTCGTTTTCTCTTTCCTGGTCCTTTTTTAAGCTTTTTGCCAGAATGTGATACAGGTACTAAATTAACTGCTGTCATGCATTGGCTGTTATTTGTGCAAGAAAGTTCCATTTGGACAACTTCAGATAAGATCTTGCTCAACTGCTCACTAGAAAAAAGATCTCTGGGAGGAACAACCGCAAATATGCCCTCTATGAACTTTTGAGAAGACAAAAAAGAAGCTCCCTGAGCAAAAGAGATTGAAGAAAAAGTAGCAAAAGCCGTAATAAAATATTTTATATTCATAAATTTAACCTCGTGTAATATCCATAATGGATTTTACCTAGTGTCTTCATTGCAAATTTCCAGAAAAAATAGCATGTTTATAGATAAAAAGTGAGAATCCTCAAAAACAAACAAAGCTTTTGGGCATTTTAATTTTAAAATAAATACAAATTATCCTGCTCTACCAACACAGAAATCGCTTGTTTAGCAATGAATAAAAGCACGAAGTATCGTATGGGGACGACAAACTACACAAATGTCATATTAATATATTGATTTATATAGTTTTTCCTATTTAATGCGTGCTCTCCGTATCATAAGATTATCTTCAAATTTGTTCATGATACACTTAAGCAAAATTATCCGCTTACTTATCATAAATGAAGTTGATATATGGATAAAACTCGGGGGAAAAGGCGTTTTTTTCTTAATAAACCCATTTAAATACTAAAGTTATTATCACATTTTGACTTCGTCACAAGCATGCTCCTGCTAGCTTATTTCTAGGTCACTTTCTAGGTGTCATTCTTTGTATTGTCCAGTGTAATCGTGGTCAATCTTTATATATTAAGCCTCCAACATTTTGATTTATAATGATAATATAGTGTTATTCATATTAAATTAGAACCCCGAATGCCATAAAATTCTCTTATTCCAAATCTCTCTTATGTTGAGTCAACCAACACCATTTGTTTGTACATTACAAGTGGAGAAACCTATGTGGAGTGAAACGGTGCAATAAAGGACTAAAAATGCCTTTTATGAAACGTCTCCAGTGAGAAGGACTGTTACAAAATTGGGTGTTGGCAAAATGTGTGATGTTAGCGGCTTGTTACTCTTCCATAAGCGTAAAAATGGGCGTGCTTAATAGGTTTTATATCATATTGAGGGGCTTTATTGCTATACCATTCATAAGCGCCGCCGTATAATGGGCTCGGGTACCTTAAGAAAGATTTCTTAAAAAAGCATATAAATGAGCAATCCAAATATATCCCGTTTAGGGTGTTTTATTTTGCATGAGAAGCGTAGCTCCGCTAAAGAATGTGAAAAATAAAAGCGTAAAGCAATACGTCATCTGCATTACTTAACGGATATCGCTTTTAGATACTTCTGAAAATGATAAAGAAGAATTAAAAATGATGGTAAGGATGGGAATTGTTTTTTATATTGCTGTCTTCATATTCTCCCCCAATTAGTCTGTATACCAATTTCAGAGATTTAAGCCCTCTCACCTTATGTTTCTAACCTCTCCTCAAAATAGCTTTTTTTTCAAATAAAGGCTGCTATAAACATAAAAAATATGAATTCGTAAATAGATTTTTACTGCCTAAAATTCAAATCAAAGAACACTTCTGTATAATTCTTCTGAAAAAATGAAAGGACAGAATGCCTGCATTATAGGCATTTTGTCCTCTTGCATCAATAATTTGCTCCATTAAAAGACAATTTTTAAAGTTAGCTATGCGCAAAAATATCAACTTCCGACCATCCTAAAAGATCTAGCTTAGCTCTCATAGGCAAAAATTGAAAGCACGCCTTTGCAACACTTTCTCGCTCTTCGCGTCTTAAACGTTCTTCAAATATAACCTTTAAACGATGCAAATATAACACATCCGATGCAGCATATTCAATTTGTGCCTGTGATAACGTTTCTGCCGCCCAATCCGAAGATTGTTGTTGTTTAGAAATATTCACATTCAGCAATTCATTACAAATTTCTTTCAATCCATGACGATCCGTATAGGTACGCGTGAGTTTTGAAGCGATCTTTGTACAAAAAACAGCCTCTGGCATAACACTAAATGTATGCGCTAAAATAGCAAGATCAAAACGCCCAAAATGGAATATTTTGGTGACAGCGTTATCTTTAAGAAGCTTGACCAAATTGGGAGCACTCTTTTGTCCTTTAGCAATTTGTATAATATCAGCAGTTCCATCGCCAGGAGAAATCTGAACAACACACAAACGATCACGATGTGGCTGTAATCCTAAAGTCTCAGTATCAATCGCAACGGCATCAGTTTTATAATTGTCTAAGTTTGGTAAATCACCTTGATGAACACGAATCTCAGCCATTCACCCTCCTCTTTGCTAAAGCGGTAAGAATGCGCGCCCAAGACCTCTGCCCCTTATGAAATGATTTTAGATTATACTTTTCATTAGGCGAATGAATACGATCATCAGCCAATCCAAAACCAACCAAAAGAGTTTCCATACCAAGAATTGACCGAAAATCGGCAACAATTGGAATCGACCCCCCCATGGCTGTTAAGACAGCAGGAACTTCCCACTCTTGTGATAAAGCATCCTTCGCCTCCTTGATAAAAGATGAATCATCAGATAACTGAAGCGCTGGAGAAGAACCATGATTCTTAAATTCAACCGTACAATCAGCAGGAATTGAGCTACGGACATAATCACGCAACGCTTGGCGTATTTTCTCTGGATCTTGCTTATGAACTAGACGACAGGATACTTTTGTACTCGCCTGAGAAGCAATAACCGTTTTCATCCCTTCCCCTTCATAGCCTCCACTAATACCATTAAATTCCATGGTAGGACGTGCCCATACAAGCTCTAAAACGCTCCGTCCTTTTTCACCTGCTGGAACGGAAAGACCGATCGGACCAAGCAAATTTTCAGCAGTACAATTAAGCGCATTCCATGATTGTAAAATATGTGGAGGTGTTTCTTCTACGCCATCATAAAAACCAGGAAGCGTCACCTTATTATTTTCATCGTGAAGTCCTGCCAAAATTTTAGCTAAAATACGAATGGGATTAGCGGCTACACCCCCAAAATAACCAGAATGCAAATCACGATTTGCTGCTGTGATAATAATCTCTTCCGCCATAATTCCTCGAAGAGAAAGAGCAATAGAGGGTGTATTCGCATCCCACATCGACGTATCACAAACCAATGCGTAATCAGCCTTAAGTTCATCTTTATTTGCTTTCAAAAAAGGAATAAGGGAAGGAGAAGCACATTCTTCCTCACCTTCACATAAAATAGTCACTTTAACAGGAAGCTGTCCTGTTTCTTTCTTATAAGCACGACATGCTTCAATAAATGTCATCAACTGACCTTTATCATCTGAAGCACCGCGAGCACAAATAACTTTCTCTCCATCTCTCTCTTTTAAAGAAGGTGTAAATGGATCATCCTCCCATAAACTCAATGGATCAACAGGTTGAACGTCATAATGTCCATAAAACAACACATGTAAACAATCATCTGAAGGACCTGGATGATGCCCAACAACCATTGGATGACCCGGTGTATCACGTCGTGAAGCCTCAAAACCAATGCTTTTTAAATCCTCTACTAACCAATCAGCTGCTTGACGACATGCGTCCTTATAAGCCGAGTCTGTAGAAATCGATTGAAAACGTAAAAAAGAAAAAAGGCGTTCAAGGCTCTTTTCTATATTTCCATCAAGATGTGTTAGTACTTTATTCAGCATACAAAAAACCTCTCAAGCCTCATATATTCGTATAATGTAAGAACCTGACTTTAAGCCTCTTGTAGGATTTTGCAAGACATCTTATTCATTTTTGACACTGTGAGCAGTAAAAACTTGAACGTCCAGCCTGTAAAATACGTATAATAGGCGTTCCGCATTCCAAACATTCCTTGCCTTCTCGTCCGTAAACCGAAAAAGCATGTTGAAAATAACCAAGAGAGCCATCCACATGCATATAATCACGTAAAGAAGACCCGCCAGATAAAATAGCTTCAGAAATTACATTGCGTATATTCTGCGCTAAAGAATCTGCAAGTTCACGTGCATGTACCGTTTTTGATGCCAATGTAAATGCACCACGCTGTGGAGACAAACGACTCCGCCAAAGTGCCTCGCAAACATAAATATTCCCAAGACCCGCAACGATAGACTGATCAAGTAAAACACCCTTGAGAGACATTTTTTTATTAACAAAAGCCTTTTGTAAATAACGACCAGAAAATGCATGACTCATAGGTTCAAGCCCTAGCTTATTTAAAAGCGGGTGTTTATAAAGCTTGTCCGTATCAACTAACAGCATAAACCCAAAGCGACGCACATCATTATAAATAAGATGATAAACTTCACCATTCCTTGTCTGAATATCCATGATAAAATGATCATGCTTAACTAATTTATTAGTCGTTGAAAAAGCTTTTCTTAAAAGAGCATTTTCTATACGCCATGAGCCAGACATTCCTAAATGACTTAAAATCGTTTCATCTTGAGACAGATGAAATAATAAATATTTCGCACGCCGACCAAGTTCTAGAATTTTTCTGCCAATAAGCCGTTCAGAAAAAGCCTCAGAAAAAGGAAAACGCAAATCTCTACGATTAAGTTGGACAGATACTATCTTTGCATCAGTGACAACAGACTCAAGTCCACGACGAACCGTCTCTACTTCAGGAAGCTCAGGCATCACTCCTCTTTAATAATTATGCACTTATCCAAGCATATCACTGATCAATTGATCTCTTCCTCACCCTTAAAGAATAAAAATTTTCATCCCATCTGCTCTGTAAATAACGGTGATTCCTGTCGAGTGGGCTTTCCTTGGCTTCATATTCATGTCACTCATTTAACGAAAGGTATTACACGATCAAGCTCTATCTTGAATATTCATTCGCGTACTCTAAAAACACTTCCCCTGTCAAGGAGACTTACCCCACCTCAAATGACGTGTTTTACTTTTACGGTATAACAGGATTAAGAAGTCCATTCTCCCTTACGAAAGATAGGAACTCTTACACTTGCCTGCGTAATACCATCTATGTCAATTTCACCAGAACCAATCATCCAATCAATATGAATAATGCTTTTATTACCACCACGTGCTGCAATCTCTTCTGATGTCAAGGAGGCTCCATCTAAAAAGCATTTGGAATAACACTGCCCTAAAGCAATATGGCAGGCTGCATTTTCATCAAACAAGGTATTATAAAAAAGAAGATCACTCTTAGAAATTGGTGAAGAATGAGGGACAAGAGCAACTTCGCCTAATCGACTTGCACCCTCATCATTTTGTAAAACTTGCTGAAAAACTGCCTCGCCTGTTGATGCTCTGGCCTCAACAATGCGCCCCGCTTCAAAACGTACTTCAATATTATCAATCAGTGTTCCTTGATAGGAAAGGGGTTTTGTTGAGCGAACGAAGCCTTCAACCTTATGAGCATGAGGTGTCGTGAAAACTTCTTCTGTCGGAATATTAGGATTGCAAACAACACCATTTTGAGCAATGGATGCACCACCATGCCATTCATGGTCATCTGCTAAACCAACGGTTAAATCAGTCCCTGG